>NZ_JARQPL010000001.1:0-139851 GCF_046032535.1 Streptococcus suis
GTTTCGGATGTCATCCGCATAAAGAACAAACCCGTCACACCTCCCGGTATTGAAATCCCATATACCGGAAATGCGGTGGTCATAGCGGTTTTATCGCTAGGCATTATTCTCTTCTTGCTAGGCTACCGCTTGGTCACATACAAGAAAGGGGAAAAGACTTAGTCTACCTTTGGTCATATTGTTGACAGAATACACCTGCTGGAATCAAGTATCAGCAGGTGTATTTTTTCTTGAAAACACCGAGTGTCTCTGGAAAAAAATTCTCTCAAGTGCTATAATATTACTAGGAACTTCGAATTAATAGATAGAGAGTCATGCTCAATTCTATTTATCGGAGGAACACAATTGACAAAATTTCGACATAGCATCAATCCCATGATTGATATCGTGGCAAAAAAGATATTTAATGACCACGAAATTACCATTGATTTCATTGAGACATTTCTGGGCTTTCGTCCCAAGTCTGTTCAGATTTTAAATGGAACGATTGCTGATTTGAAGAAAGAACGGGAGGGCTATTTTAGCACCACGGTGGATGTTTTAGCGAGATTGGACGACGGGACTCAGGTTATCATTGAAATTCAGGTGGTCCATCAACACAGCTTTATCAAACGTCTCTGGACTTACTCTTGTCAGCACTTGGTCAAGGATTTGCCCAATGTTCGTGACAAGGTCAAACGAACCCATGACATGTATGATAAGATTTCGCCTGTTTATTCCATCGCCTTGGTCGCCACCCAGTATTTCGACGATAAGCAGCCCATCCATTCCTTTGTCTTGACAGCTGAGGAAAATGGACAGGTTTTGGAAATTCCGTTTGGAGAGCAAGGGGAGATGAAGAAACCATTTGAAATGGTTATTATTGAATTGAACAAGCTGAGTGAGGGGAAATTGGCTAAGAACCAACGCTTGTGGATGGAATTTTTTGCCAATCGTGAATTTAGCCAGCAACAAACAGACGCTATCAGCAGGGCCGAACACCTGCTGGATAGAAATACATGGACAGAGGAGGAAAGGAAGATGATTGATCAATTAGCCTATAGTGCCGCCAATCATTTTGGTGAATTGGAAACATCGTTCATACTAGGAAGAAGACGTGGTCAGGAAGAAGGCCGGTTAGAAGGTCGGTTAGAAGGCCGGTTAGAAGGACGGGCAGAAGGTCGATTAGAAGGACGGGCAGAAGGCCGATTAGAAGGTCAGCTCAAGATTGCTCGGCAGATGTTGGTGAAGAATTTCACGGATGAGATGATAAAGGAACTGACAGGACTAAGCCAGGAAGATTTGGATGGTTTGAAAGGTGAACATAAATGATTGATCAATTAGCCTATAGTGCCGCCAATCATTTTGGTGAATTGGAAACATCGTTCATACTAGGAAGAAGACGTGGTCAGGAAGAAGGCCGGTTAGAAGGTCGGTTAGAAGGCCGGGCAGAAGGCAGATTAGAAGGTCAGCTCAAGATTGCTCGGCAGATGTTAGTAGAAGGTTTCGCTGATGAAATGATAGCGAGACTGACAGGACTAAGCCAGGAAGACTTGGATGGTTTGAAGACTGGAGGATTGGATGCGACAAAAGCTGATTTCTAGAATTGAATGTTGAGCATCCAAAGAGCAACTGAGTGAGATGGTCATGAAGTTGAAAATTGTTGGCTATCTATTGATGATAGTTGGATTATTGTTGCCCTTATTATTGTTCAGCAATATGACAGTTCATGAGGTGCGGGATTTTTTTGCTTACCAGGGCTACAAAAAAACGGAGTCAGGCTTTTCAAAGAAAGAGGAAGAGGTCATTGAACACTATCAAGAAGCGGTGCGGAGTGGTCAACTGGCAACAGTTGATCCCTTTGCTGAGACTAGGAAAGATGAGCAGTCCGTATCTGATTTTGGAGATACCATCATCGGCTATGTAAGTATTCCTAGTCTTGAAATCCGCCAACCTATTCGGGTGGGAGCCAGTGATTCCCATCTTGATCAGGGTGTAGCGGTGGTGTCAGGAACGGACTTGCCTTTCGGAGGTCGGGATCGTCGTAGTGTGCTGGCTGGCCACAGAAGTTGGTATAGTGATTTGCGTTTTTTCCGATTGAATGAAATGCGTGAAGGCGATGAGATTTTTGTTGAAATTGGTGAAAAAGTAGTCACCTATCGGGTCAAAAATACAGAAATCATCAAGGCAACCGATTGGCAAAAATTGCTTCCGATTGAAAAACAAGATGTCCTGACCCTGTTGACCTGTGATCCATTGGTTCCGCCCTTTGATTATCGTCTTTTGGTCAATGCCTATCGTCATCATGATAGTAGCGAGCAGGTAGCAGCTTCAGAAGAAAAAACACAGTCTAGTCAAGCAGTGCTGGAATCTTATCGCAAGAAAGGTGTAAGTTTCATCGCCTATCTGACCCTTTTTGGCTGGTTCTTGTTTGTCTATCTTGCCTACAAGTTGGGCAAGCTTGTGAGAGAGTATCTAGTTGCTAAAGTTCGATAGGTAGAGTGTAATAGGTATAAAAGGAAAAAGACTTAGATAACCGTTTCTGATGGCTGTTCTAAGTCTTTTTGTTTGGTGAACTGTATTATTTATAGCTCAATTTCCATCACAATTGGTGTATGGTCTTGACGAGCACCGGAGTCAATCATATCTGACTTACTTACTTTGTCGGCGATACGGTCGCTGACAAGCCAGTAATCAATTCTCCAGCCTGTGTTGTTGATTTTACTGGTGCGGCTACGTTGTGCCCACCAAGTATAGGCGTTGAGGACATCCCCATGCAAGTGGCGGAAGGTATCAGTGAAACCCTTGGCTAGCAAGTTTGTAAATCCTTCACGCTCCTCGTCTGTAAACCCTGGTGACTGGCGGTTGCTGGCTGGGTTGGCA
Source organism: Streptococcus suis (assembly GCF_046032535.1). Taxonomy (GTDB): domain Bacteria; phylum Bacillota; class Bacilli; order Lactobacillales; family Streptococcaceae; genus Streptococcus; species Streptococcus suis_AK. The sequence goes on from NZ_JARQPL010000001.1 coordinate 2,863, forward strand.
AGGTCGATTTCTTTGTGAGCAACGTTGTAGTCACCTGTGGCTAAGACAGGCTTTTGGCTGTCAAGCTGTGATAGGTATTCAGCATACTGAACGTCCCAGATTTGGCGGTCGGCCAATCGCTTCAAGCCATCACCAGCATTTGGCGTATAAACTTGTGTGACATAGAAGTCATCAAATTCTAGCGTGATGATACGCCCTTCAGAATCCATGGTTGTTGGAGCACCAATCTCAGGGAAGGTAATGGTTGGAGTTAGATGGTTTTTGTAGAGGAAGAGCGTACCAGCATAGCCTTTGCGAGCTGGTTCTACAGATGAACGCCAGGTATTGGCATATCCAGGGAAGTAGCTTTCCAAAATTTCTAGATGCTTTTTAGTCGGTCCCTTATCTGACAATTTTGTTTCCTGAATGGCGATAATATCAGCGTCTTCTGTCACAAGTGTATCGATGACTGCGCGTGATAATAGGGCGCGAGGAGACTCTGCAGTCAATGCAGCGTTAAGAGAATCAATGTTCCAAGAAATGAGTTTCATAATTTTCCTTTTCTAGTCTGTTACTGTTTTACATTATACCAAAAATAAAAGTTGCAGGCGAATATGGAAACTTGAAAAAAATTTTCAATTTTTGTGTTACAGTATTAAAAGTATGGTACAATAGTAGCAAAGAAATCTGTGTCAAGGAGGTTATTATGAAAAGAAAATTATTTGTTTTTGCCTGGTTAGCCCTAGTTTTGGAAATGCTAATCTACTACTGGTACCAGTTGCCTGCTTTAAATATTTTGAGTGTGGACTTCTGGATATTTTTCCTTCAATCTGTCGGATTGGTTTGGCTCATACTTTCCATGTTCAGCTCCAAAGGTGCTTTTCAAAAGGTGACCAAGATTTCCGGTCGTCAGAGACAAGTAGATACCTATCAGATTAAAACCTCACAACTACCAGCTTACTTAAAATGGTTGGGACGAATTTGGGTATTGGTTGTCCTGGGTTTGTTAGGGCTGGGGCTTATCAACTCACGTGTATTTCGTGCTAAGGATTATGCTGCTGTCATAAGCGTCAAGGATGCGGATTTTAAAGCAGATTTTCCTGAAACAGACATATCCAAATTGGCCCTCCTAGATCGCGCCTCAGCCGAAAAAATCGGAGATACTTATCTAGGTACCATTGACAAGGTCTCTCAGTTTGGCATTTCGGACGATTATCGCCAGATTACCATCGGTCAGCAGCCGTTTCGCGTATCGCCTTTGGAATATAAGAATTTTTGGAAATGGCTGAGCAACCATCAAGATGGGATTGGTTACTACGTGAAGGTTAATCAGACAACAGGGAAGGCAGAACTTGCCAAGTTGAGCAAAGCCATGCACTATTCAGATTCCGAATTTTTGCTGAATGATACCTTGCGTCATCTTCGCCTGCAATACCCGACAACTATTTTTGGGAAACCATCCTTCGAAGTGGATGACCAAGGAAATCCGTATTATATTGCAACGATTTACGAGCCAAAATTTGGACTTTCATCAAATGATCCGATTGGTGCTATTGTATTGGATGCAGTAACAGGGGAAAGTAAGAAGTATGGTCTGGAAGATATTCCAGAGTGGGTAGACCGTGTTTATTCGGCAAACAATGTTATCAGCCGTGTAGATGACCACTATACTTATCAAAATGGTTTCTGGAATACCATTTTCAGTCAAACTGGTGTGAAAAATACAACAGACAGCTATAATTATATTTCTATCGGCTCAGATATTTATCTCTACACAGGTATCACCTCAGCAACTGCTGATTCATCCAACCTTGGATTCATTCTTGTCAATATGAGAACTCGTGAAATTACCAACTACAAATTGGCTTCGGCGACTGAAACAGCAGCGCAAGAGTCCGCAGAAGGTGAAGTGCAGGAAAAAGGCTATAAAGCCACTGCTCCAAGCCTAGTTAAGTTGGCAGATACAGCCTACTATTTAGTATCCTTGAAAGATGATGCCGGCTTGGTTAAATCATACGCTCTTGTTGATGCCGAAGATTATCAACAGGTTACTGTTAACAACGATATTGCGCTCTTAATTTCTCAAGTCACAGGAACGGATGCTTCTAGCCTTTCAGGATTGACGGTGACTGAAAATGGAGAAGTTGGTGAACAGACTGAGGTTATCAGTGGAAAAGTAGAAGCTTTAGCAAGTCAAATAATTGGCGGTGCGACAATCTACTATATTGAGTCTGAGGGCAAGATTTACAAAGTCAAAGCAACGGAAGATAGTACAGACAAGTTGCCATTTATCAAAGTAGGAGATCACTTTAGCGGTCAGTTAGATAAGAAAAATTATCTTAAAAACTTTAAGGTTAATCCAGAATAATAAGAAGAAAGAGTGAGGTAGAAAAGCCTTGCTCTTTTGCTTGTCGTCACCCATGCGAGATATTTCAACTTATGGTATAATGGGGCGTTGTGGTTCTTTGACAGGAATCTGTAGATTATTCTGTCGAGTATCCATATTCTTATTCTGAAGGAGTATTTTGTGAGTTTATTTAGAAAAAAACAAGCAGTCGGTCGCCATAGTCAAATGCGTCGGCATTTAGGCTTAGTTGATTTGATATTTTTAGGTATCGGTTCGATGGTTGGAACAGGTATCTTTACGGTAACTGGTTTGGCAGCAGCCCAGTATGCAGGGCCAGCTCTGATCATCTCAATTGTTATTGCAGCAATTTCAGTCGGACTAACAGCCTTGTTTTATGCAGAATTTGCCTCGCGTATACCGACTAACGGTGGTGCCTATGGTTATCTATACTCGGTTTTTGGTGAATTTCCTGCCTGGATTGCTGGCTGGCTGACAATCATGGAATTCTTGACTGCTGTATCGAGTGTTGCATCTGGTTGGGGAGCTTATTTGAAAGGACTCCTGGCTAATTTTGGTATCGCTATGCCGACAGCTCTGAATGGAACTTTTAACCCCGCTGCAGGTACCTATGTAGACCTCTTACCAGTTCTCGTCTTGATTTTTGTGGTAGGAGTGGTCTTGCTTAATTCTAAGGCAGCTCTTCGTTTCAATTCAGCCTTGGTAGTTTTAAAATTTTCAGCGTTGGCTTTATTTATTTTAGTAGGGTTATTCTTTATCAAACCAGAAAACTGGTCGAACTTCTCTCCTTTTGGTTTTGGTGCCATTTATGGTGGACAGGCGGGAATTATGGCGGGAGCGTCTCTCATGTTTTTTACCTTCCTGGGATTTGAGTCTATTTCATTAGCAATTGATGAGGTGAAAAAGCCTGAGAAGAATGTACCAAAGGGAATCGTGTTGTCTCTATCCATTGTAACAATTCTTTATATTGTAGTGACATTAGTATTGACTGGTATGGTTCACTATACTAAGTTGAATGTGGCAGATGCGGTAGCCTTTGCACTTCGAGAAGTTGGATTGGATTGGGCAGCGAGTTATATTTCTATTGTTGCAATCCTAACATTGATTACAGTATGTATTTCGATGACCTACGCCTTGTCGAGAATGGTCTATTCCATCAGTCGTGATGGTTTGCTACCGAAATCATTGAGCCGATTGACACAAACAAGCAAGGTTCCTAAAAATGCGACCATTCTTGTGGGGATTTTTGCAGCTATTTGTGCAGGTATTTTCCCACTAGCAAGTATTGCTTCTTTCCTCAATATCTGTACCTTAGCTTATTTGATCATGCTGGCGTTGGGTATTATTCGTCTGCGTCAAGTCGAAGGTTTGCCAAAAGATGGACAATTTAAAACACCTCTTGTTCCCTTGTTGCCTATCCTCTCGATTATCATTTGTCTTTCATTTATGTTCCAATATAGTTTAGATACTTGGTTAGCATTCGGAGTATCCTTAGTCATTGGAATTTTGATTTACTTCTGTTATGGCTATCGTCATTCGGAAGCAAAATAATAGATTTCTCTTCGTAATTTGAAGGGATTTTTTCTACAATTTTATATATTTGTGGTGCATTTTTAAATAAAGTAGTATAATATATGTAACAAAAGAGAAAGGAGTTTTCTTATGACTAATAGTGATATTCGTGCAAGGGCTACTCTTATTCGGGAGAATACAGAGGGAATGTTAGCCTTATTTATGGCTCCCGTCTTGATTTCATTTCTGTCAGGCATGCTTAACTATGGCTTGAAACAAATCTGGGGACGAACGGGTATCGTCTTTTGGGGAAGTACCATTGTAAAAGATGGAGTAACATGGAGTCACAATTATATATCGCTTGACCCGTCAATCATCTTTGATTTTATTGTCCAGTGTTTGATTGTGACGGCGTGTTTTCAACTCATAAGAGTCGTAAGAAAGCAGCGAGACAAGGTCAGCTTTTCAGAGTGTTTTAGTCTACTGGATGGGAAGAATTTTTTACCTATTCTGGTCACGACCTTTTTGAAAATGCTCGTTATTTATATAGCTGGTTTCCCAGCTGTCATTGGGATGGCTTTACTTAGTATTTCATTTTTCAGTACAGTTTTCATTGTTGGGGCTCCGGTTGGCTATCAGCCTGATTTCTCAGGATTTTTTAGCTCCTCCTATTTTCAAATAGGAGTAATCTTAGTCGTGATTGGCTTGGTTTGTGGTCTATTAGTAGATTATGGTCTCAGTCAGGTTCAATTTCTTCTTTATGATCATTTGGAAAATAATATTTATTCTTCTCCGTTTAAATTATTCAAACAAAGCTGGCAATTGATGAAAGGCAATAAGTGGCGTCGATTCATGCTTGACTTGTCATTTATTGGTTGGTTCATCGGTATTTTACTGACTTTTGGTTTGTTGGCCTTGTATGTTTATCCTTATTATTGGACCTGTCAAGCCCTGTTTTATGAGGATTTAATTGCCAAAAATCCTTTGTTACTTTCGAGGGTAGATTCCATTTGGTCTTCGGAACTAGGATAAGCATAGATTTTATACAGTTACATTGAAATAAAAATACAGACAGTTTCTGCTGGATTTAGCAATCAGCAAGATTCTGTCTGTATTTTTTATCATCATTGCTAAAGTTCAAGTTGTTTTGATGGTGATGTGAAATAGAGTTCGTATACCAACCAAGTAATCATACCAGCTTGGATAAGGAGGCTGATAACTGAGCCTTCCACACCAAATGCACCACCTGACAACCAGTCTGGGCCAGAGGTTTCTACTGCGATAAAGGCTTGACCAGCTTGTGTCCCACTCACTGGAAAGGCAAAGACATTTCCTTGGAAACAATTCCAGGCAGCATGTAGACCACCTATTACCCAAAGATTACCGGTTTTTAACATGACTAAGCAGGCTAAAATGGCAAAGAGCGTTAGGTCGAGAAGGGGAATGAGGGAAATCCCGTCGTTACCAAGATGGAGAAAGGAAAAAAAGAGGGAGGAAACAAGGATACCGACAGGGATATTGTGCTTGGCAGCTAGGGATGAAAACATCCAGCCTCTAGTCAATAATTCCTCTGTTGTGCCTTGAATGGACCAAGCAAGTACGAGGATAAGAAATTCTCCGACTAATTTTGTAGAGAACTGGATGCTTGTAAATTCAATCGCGCCTAATCCCCACATGATGAGTGTACAAGTGGTCAGCATTGCAGCTCCGATTCCCCACCCGAGTAGAAAATCTTTTCCCGCACCTTTTTTAGTAAAACCAAGTCCTACCCACGGGCTTTTTTCAATATACCGTGCCCATAAAATGACCATCAGGCTGATAAAAGCGAAAGCGAACAGTTCAAAACTTACAGAAAGGGTCTCGCTAAATGGGAGTAAAAAGCTTATTGGAGTGAAAATAAATCTCCTACTAGCAACAAAATAATAGCTATAATAGGAGAGGTGATGATGTTGAGATTGAAAGCTGATTGAGCCTTCTCATTGATAAATTCGGTTTTCATAGGACCTCTTTTTACTAGATGCTTTACTAGTTCACTATTCTACAATATTTTTCCAAAGAAGACTAGACCTAATTTCCTAGTATATGATAGAATAGTACATAGCTATATAAGAGGAGAATAGTATATGGAATTGAATCAATGGCTGAAGTCCTTTCAACTGAAAGATAATCGACTAGTGGGTCCATTCTTTTATGGCACACCTCTTGCTCTTAGATTTGAAATCGGGCCTGCAGACGAAGCAGAAGAATTATCAAGAGCAATCTATCTTGAAAGAGCCTATGCACGTGCAGTAGAACTTTTTGAGCAGGCTAGTTCAGAATACGACTATGTGCTCCTTTCGCTCCTTCGACAGGAAGATAGGGATATAGACACCTACCTCTGGCATTTTTCATCGAAATTTAACTTCGACAAAGTCCCTGAGCCTGAGTTGATAGAAGTGGAGGATTGGACGGGAGATGTGCTAGTCTTTGAGTGCTATCTCTTTCCAGTTACCGACCAGGACCTAAACGCTTTGTTGAGGGAGATTGTCAAAGCCGACCATGGAGGTTTTAACTATCTATCAAGTTCCGTTCTCTTCCTATCTAGTCAGGACAATATCATCTATCATTGCTACGATGATCGGGGAGTTGATATTGCTGTTTTAGATGATGATAAACGTTTGGAGCTCTTTACGGATTGCTATGACCTGCTTTTTGACTATGATATGGAGGAGATGGAGAGAAGGGTGAGGGGGTAGGAAGAAAATGTATATCTGATGACCGTCTTCTATAGTACTTAGGATATTATAGCACACAACTAATTTTTAGGGAGTAAATTAATGCCTTACCGTAAATTAACATCACGAGATCGGACTTTTATCAAAGGGGAGACGGATCGCTTGCTGAATCAGATGAATAGCAGTACGGAATATTTGGGGACAGTTCAGACCTATGAGGCGGCCAAGGCCCGCATGAATCAAGCCTATTTGGCTATGGAGTTGGAAGATGACCCAGAGAAAAAGGTACGACTGGCAAAATTGGTTGAAACCTATGCTGCCCAAGCCCAGGCTATATTGGATGAGTGGGAAGAAGAGAACAAACAGGCAGAGAAAGCGACAAGAAATGTCAAGTTGATCTTGTGGCTGACCGTACTGTTCACCCTTAGCTTTGTTTTTCCAGTCAATATCATTCTAGTCATTCTTTTTGCCGTTTGGTTTTATCGCAATTATTTACGTTCAAACAGTGTTGACCGAGAGACTAAGACCGCCACTAACCAGTCTTTGACAGAAGAGGAAAGATTTGAAGAATGGTTAACAGAAAAGATTGTCACACTTAACAAAGACAAGCGTGAGTGGACAGAGGACGTACTTGCAAAATATGACAGCTTAGATGACATAGCAGCAGGTATCGGTGAAATGGATGAGATAGATAAAGTGGCTGGTAAGAACCTTCTACGACGCTATCAGGACATTTTAGCAGATATTGAAAAACTGCCAGATTCTGACCAGAAAACCTATTATTTAGATTTTCATCGAGAAATGATAGCTGATTTGGGAAATGTATTTGAACAACTCCATATCGTATAAGAACACCGGGAACAGTTCCAAACTGGTTCCGGTTTTTCGCTATTCGTCAATAGATCTATACTTTTATAGAGAAGATAGACCTTATACTCTTCGAAACTCAAAATTATCCGTTGTCAACTTGCCTTGATGAACTCCAGTTCTATCTTCGGCTTCGTTTCCTAGGCTACTTTTGATTTTCATTGAGTATTAGCTTTCTACTCGGCTTGTATCATATCATATGTATAGCATGTGAAGGAAGACTTGTATTTAGAACCGCTTTGTGATTTAGCTGAAAATATGATAAAATAGGATGTTGTCAATAACAGGGTTTCATTTGCTCTGAATTTGAAAGGAAAAAAGCATGACAAAAACACCGTTTTATATCACCACACCGATTTATTATCCGTCTGGAAAACTTCATATCGGTTCAGCTTACACGACCATTGCCTGTGATGTATTGGCTCGTTACAAACGCCTTATGGGGCATGAAGTCTACTATCTAACAGGGCTTGATGAGCACGGACAGAAGATTGAGGAGAAGGCAAAAGAGGCTGGTTTAACACCGCAAGCCTACGTTGACGGCATGGCGGTTGGCGTCAAGGAGCTCTGGAACTTGCTAGACATCTCTTACGACAAGTTCATCCGTACGACCGATGATTACCACGAGGAAGTGGTGGCGGCTGTTTTTGAAAAATTGCTGGCGCAGGACGACATTTACTTGGGAGAGTATTCTGGTTGGTACTCCGTATCGGACGAGGAATTCTTCACCGAGAGTCAATTAGAAGAGGTCTTCCGAGATGAAAACGGTAAGGTAACAGGCGGTATCGCTCCGAGCGGTCACGAGGTTGCCTGGGTTTCAGAAGAATCCTACTTCCTCCGCCTCAGCAAGTATCAGGATAAATTGGTCGAGTTTTTCAATGCTCATCCAGACTTTATCCAGCCAGACGGCCGCCTCAATGAAATCATGAAAAACTTCATCGAGCCAGGCTTGGAAGATTTGGCAGTATCCCGTACATCATTTACTTGGGGCGTACCTGTTCCGTCCAATCCAAAACACGTTGTCTATGTTTGGATTGATGCCCTACTCAACTACGCAACTGCCTTGGGTTATGGTCAAGAAGAAACAGCCAACTATGACACCTTCTGGAATGGAACAGTTTACCACATGGTTGGCAAGGATATTCTTCGCTTCCACTCCATTTACTGGCCAATCATGCTCATGATGTTGGACATGAAGCTGCCAGACCGCTTGGTTGCTCATGGCTGGTTTGTAATGAAAGACGGCAAGATGTCCAAGTCTAAGGGCAATGTGGTCTATCCAGAAATGTTGGTCGAGCGTTTCGGCTTGGATCCGCTCCGTTACTACCTCATGCGTAGTCTGCCAGTCGGCTCTGACGGCACCTTCACCCCAGAAGACTATGTTGGCCGTATCAACTACGAACTGGCCAACGACCTTGGAAACTTGCTCAATCGTACAGTTGCTATGATTAACAAGTATTTCGGCGGTCAGGTACCAACCTTTGTTGCTAACGTGACTGATTTTGATGCGGACTTGTCGGCAGTAGTAGCTGAAAACTTGGCAAGTTACCACAAATATATGGAAGCTGTTGACTATCCACGCGCCTTGGAAGCTGTTTGGAATATCATCTCCCGTACCAACAAGTACATTGATGAAACAGCTCCGTGGGTCTTGGCAAAAGAAGAAGCTGACCGTGACAAGTTGGCAGCGGTTATGGCTCACTTGACAGCAGGTCTTCGTGTGGTGGCGCACCTCATTCAACCATTTATGATGACGACGTCAAATGCTATTATGGAACAGCTTGGTTTGGGAACAGCATTTGACCTTGAAAATCTTGACTTTGCAGGTCTTCCAGCAGGTTTGACAGTGGTAGAAAAAGGCACGCCTATCTTCCCACGTCTGGATATGGAAGAGGAAATCGCCTATATCCAAGCCCAAATGGGTGGCAGCTCTGCTATTTCCCAAGAGGAAGAAAAAGAGTGGGACCCGGCTGACGTGGAACTCAAAAACGAGAAAGCTGCGATCAAGTTCGAGGACTTCGACAAGGTGGAAATCCGCGTGGCCGAAGTCAAAGAAGTAGCCAAGGTGGAGGGATCTGACAAGTTGCTCAAGTTCCGTCTGGACGCAGGTGATGGCCAAGACCGCCAAATCCTGTCTGGTATCGCCAAGTACTATCCAAATGAGCAGGAGCTGGTCGGTGAGAAAGTCCAAATCGTTGCCAACCTCAAGCCACGTAAGATGATGGGCTTGCTCAGCCAGGGCATGATCCTCTCAGCCGAACACGATGGCAATTTAACACTCTTAACAGTAGACCCATCAGTGCCAAACGGCAGTCAGATTGAGTAAATTCACAACACTCAGCACAGCTGGGTGTTTTTTTGCGAACTAATATAGAAAGGAGGTTTTATGTTAGTTGCACTTGATGAAGATGGACAAGTTTTTAATGTCTTGGAAAATCCTGCGCCGCAAGGTCGCTATTCCTGTCCAGGTTGTAGAGGTCCTGTACGATACAAATCCGGCAAAGTTCTGCGTTCGCATTTTGCCCATGTCACCCTGCGGGACTGCCACTATTTTTCCGAGAATGAGTCAGCCCAGCATCTGTCACTTAAGTCTTGTCTGTATAGTTGGTTAATCAAAGCCGAACAAGTTGAACTTGAAAAATGCCTGCCTAGTATAGGGCAGGTCGCTGATTTATTTGTCAATGATCGTTTAGCCTTGGAAGTCCAATGTTCCAGTCTGCCAATTTCACGCTTGCAGCTTAGGACGCAAGCCTATCATGAAACTGGTCTACAGGTTCTATGGCTGTTGGGAAAAGGTCTATGGATAAAAGAAAGATTAAGTAAATTACACAAGCAATTTCTCTCTTTTAGCATGAACATGGGGTTTCATCTCTGGGAATTGGATGACGAGAAAAAAGAATTGCGTCTTCGTTACCTTATTCACGAAGACTTACGAGGTAAGGTCCACTGTCTGACAAAGGTTTTTCCATTTGGCGAGGGAAATTTATTGGAAATCTTGCGTCTGCCTTTTGCCAAGCAAGCCTTATCGAATCTTACATGCCCGTTAGATAGGGATTTGCCTCGCTACATTGCTCAACAGCTTTATTACAAATCCCCCAATTGGTTAGCCCTGCAGGCAGAGTCTTATAGCCGAGGGGAGAATTTGCTGACAAAGACGGCAGAAGAATGGTACCCACACATCCGTCTACCCAGCTCTGCTATTGGCTTTGCCCAAATCAAACAAGACCTGACACCGATTTACCAAGCATTTGATCTGTTTTACGACAAAGCAAAAGATAAGAGAAAACAAATCTTGTATCCACCTATCATTTATAGAAAACCAATGTAAATAGAGATAGCTGATGGAGGTATATATATTACTTTTGAAAATATGCTCAATATTTTATGTTAGTCATGCTACTGTTGGTGAAGGTTGTAGACTTTGTTAGCCTAGTGGCGACTTGCGATGGCGAATGGCAAAAATTGTTTTCCAGTTGAATAGTAACCAATAAGCCCTCACTTTCCGTTGGAAAGAGGGGATTTTTTATGTTAGAATAAAGGATACGGAGGATTTATTATGTCTAAACAACGTTACGAAATTGAAGAAAAATACCAGTGGGACTTGACCACTATTTTTCCAACAGATGATGCCTGGGAAGCAGAACTTGCAGATTTACAAGTTGAAACTGAAAAAACGAAAGAATTTGCAGGTCATTTACTGGACTCAGCTAAAAGTCTCTTAGAAATTAGCGAAACGCAACTTAGTCTTATGCGTCGCATTGAAAAGCTCTATGTTTATGCGTCTATGAAAAACGACCAAGATACTCGCGAAGGAAAATACCAGGAATTTCAGGCTAAGGCTATGGGGCTTTACTCTGCCTTCTCACAAGCCTTTGCCTTCTATGAGCCTGAATTTATGGCCATTACTGATGAGCAGTTGGAGGCCTTTAAGGCAGAAGAGCCTGCTCTTGTTCAGTACAGCCACCAATTTGAAAAGCTTCTGGCAGCTAAGGACCATGTCTTGTCACAAGAAGTAGAAGAAGTCCTTGCAGCGACCAGCGAGATTTTCGAATCACCTGCTGAAACCTTCTCAGTCTTGGACAATGCCAGTCTGCGTTTCCCAGAAATCGCAGATGAAGACGGTCACTTGGTGCCACTTTCACACGGAAACTACATTCACTTTATGGAGTCTAAAAACCGTGATGTCCGTCAAGAAGCCTATGAAGCTATGTACGGTACCTACGAGCAGTTCCAGCATACATATGCTAAGACCCTTCAGTCTAATGTCAAGGTCAATAACTTGAAAGCTCGTTTGCGTAAGTACGATTCAGCCCGTCACGCATCACTTGCAGCTAATTTCATTCCAGAATCCGTTTACGATACATTAGTAGCGGCAGTCAACAAGCACCTTCCGCTCTTGCACCGTTATATCAATTTGCGTAAGAAACTCCTGGGTATTGATGATTTGAAGATGTACGATATGTATACTCCATTGTCAGATTTCAGTACCAAGATTTCATACGAAGATGCTCTAAAAAAATGCCAAGAAACCTTGGAAATCTTTGGTGAAGATTATTCTGCTATCGTTAAAGAAGCTTTTGAAAATCGCTGGATTGATGTCCATGTTAATGAAGGAAAACGCTCAGGGGCATACTCAGGAGGTGCCTACGACACCAACGCCTTCATGCTTCTCAACTGGCAGGATAACTTGGATAATATGTACACCCTTATCCATGAAACAGGACATTCTCTTCACTCTATGTTGACTCGTAAGACTCAACCCTATGTCTATGGTCATTATTCCCTCTTCTTGGCAGAAATTGCTTCAACAACCAATGAAAATCTTTTGACAGAAAAACTCTTGGCAGAAGTAGAAGATGACAAGGAACGCTTTGCTATTCTTAACCATTACTTAGATGGTTTCCGTGGTACAGTCTTCCGCCAGACCCAATTTGCCGAGTTTGAACAAGCTATCTACAAGGCAGACCAGGAAGGTCAAGTCTTGACGGCTGATTTCCTCAATGAATTGTACGGTCAGACAAACGAGAAATACTACGGACTTTCTGCCGAAGAAAATCCAGAAATCCAGTTTGAGTGGGCTCGTATTCCACACTTCTATTACAATTTCTATGTCTATCAATATGCGACAGGTTTCGCGGCAGCATCAGCTCTAGCAAATAAGATTGTCAATGGTAGCCCAGAAGACAAAGAAAACTATCTCAACTACTTGAAGGCTGGTAGCTCAGATTATTCCCTCAATGTCATCGCTAAGGCTGGCGTAGACATGACCAAGGAAGATTACCTCAATGATGCCTTCAAGGTATTTGAAGCTCGTTTGGAAGACTTAGAAGCTCTCGTTGAGAAAGGTGTGCACCTCTAATATGATTTCCTATAAACGTTCGATTGTCATTCCTGGTGTAATTAGCCTTGTTTTAATCTTGCTTGGTCTTGGTGGTTTGACCAGACCTGAGCCATCTATGGGAAGTGTCGTCTATTTGATATTCTTACAACCTTTGCTGGTTTATTTATATATATTGAGAAAACAAAAGGCTGTTTTTATCTTGACGAAACAGCACCTAGAATTTCAAGAACACTTTTGGAGTGAACGCCAGCGCCATTCGTTAGAAGAGATTGCGGAGATTCGATACATGGTTTCTCCTGTCTATCGTGGCTATCAGTCGAAACGTTTGCGAATTGTAGGAAATGAGGGAGCACTACTTGCAGTCGTCAATTTGAATAAGCTTGATGGTGCAGATTTTAATGATATTTACCATTTTGTAGAGCAAGTAGCACCGCATATAAGATGGGATTTTTCAAATTCATAATGGAGGTATTATGTTAACGGAAGAACAATTACAGGACATTTTTGAACTGGCAGACCTCATGTCAAATGGTGACAGGGAGCTATTTCTTCAACTTAGGGATGTGGTTTTTGCTAGTGATCCGAATCAGATTCTAGACTCTATTGAACGCATCCTAGAACCAGATTCATTCGATGATTTTTTGGACCGTGTTGGGGAGTCTGAAAAGGAAAATCTTTGGTTAATCTTGATAAAATTACTAGAGCATTTTAATTATATTTGTGCGCGTGATTATAAGGATAATCTTGAAGATTTTATCTACTTTTTTGACCGTCTTCATCAAGTCCGCAATGCAGGGATTTCTCTCAAATTGGATTCAGATGGATTAAATCCAGCTGCCTCTATTTCAGAATGGGCAAGAGTCGTTGATAGCAAATATCTTGATGAAAACTTTTGTCTAGGGGCAGTAGATATGGACACGGATAGTTACTATCTCTTTTTCAGTAAGCAAGCGACTTTTGTTCGACTTCAAGAACTAGCTGGAAATTTAGGGTATCGAATTGATTACGCCAAAAATATGTAAAGAAAAGGTGGGGAAACCTACCTTTTAGTGTGTTGAGGAAGAAAATCTTGTCGGCTTATGATATAATGGATTCTATGGTCGAATCATATAGTAAAAACGCAAATCACAATATGCGCCGTCCGGTTGTCAAGGAAGAAATTGTGGATTTTATGCGAACACGTCAGGCGCAAAATACAGGTTTTTTGAAAGAACTGGAAGAGTTTGCTCGTCAAGAAAATATTCCAGTTATCCCTCATGAAACGGTAGCTTATTTCCGCTTGCTGATGCAGACACTCCAACCTAAACGTATTTTAGAAATTGGAACTGCTATTGGCTTCTCTGCGTTACTGATGGCTGACAATAGCCCGCATTCGAAGATTACAACGATTGATCGAAATGAAGAAATGATTAGCTTTGCAAAGGAAAACTTTGCCAAATATGATCAGCGCCAGCAGATTGAATTGCTGGAAGGGGAAGCGATGGACATTCTTCCGACTTTACCAGATGACGCATACGATTTTGTTTTCATGGATTCTGCTAAATCAAAATATATTGTATTTTTACCAGAAGTCTTGAAAAAGGTCAAAGTAGGCGGTTTAATCATTTTGGATGACATCTTCCAAGGAGGAGATGTTGCCAAGGACATCAAGGAGGTCAGAAGAGGGCAGCGCACTATTTATAAGGGATTGCAACGTTTATTCGATGCGACTTTGGATAATCCAGATGTGACTGCTAGTCTTGTTTCCATGAGTGACGGTCTCCTTATGTTGAGGAAAAACAGGGAAAATGTTGACTTAAAACTTACAGAAATTTAAGAAGTTTTTAAGCTTTTGTGTTATAATGAAAGGGTTAACGAAAAAAAGGAGAGAAACTTTAAATGAAGCAAACTAAAAAAATTCTCGCGGGTGCAGTAACACTCTTTGCTGCAGTAACACTCGCTGCTTGTTCCAATGCAGCTGATAAAGATATCATTACGATGAAAGGTAATACGATTACTGTGTCTGAGTTTTATGAGAAGGTAAAAACAAACTCTCAAGCTCAACAAGTTCTATTGTCAATGATTATTAGTAATGTATTTGAAGACCAGTATGGTGACAAAGTGACTGCAAAAGAAGTCGATGAGGCTTATGACAAAATGGCAGAGCAATATGGTGATTCATTTGCAACAGCTCTTTCTTCAGCTGGTTTGACTCAAGAAACTTACAAAGAACAAATCCGTACTAATAAATTAGTTGAGTATGCTGTAAAACAGGCTGCTGAAAAGGAATTGACTGATGAGAACTACAAGGCAGCTTATGATGCATATACCCCAGAAGTAACAGCACGTGTCATCAAATTGACAGACGAAGCTAAGGCAAATGAAGTTTTAGCGGCAGCACAAGCTGAAGGTGCAGATTTTGCTCAATTGGCGAAGGAAAATTCTACGGATACTGCTACAAAAGACAATGGAGGCGAAGTACAATTCGATTCAACTTCAACAACTGTTCCTACAGAAGTTCAAAACGCGGTCTTTGCTTTGGATGCAGGCCAAGTAGGGGCATCCGTTATTTCAGTAGTAGATATGACAACTTATACAACTAGCTACTATGTTGTAAAATTAGAAGCGAAGTCAGAAAAATCTGCCAACTGGGAAGACTATAAAGATAAGTTGAAAGAGATTATTTTGGCGCAAAAGCAAAGTGATTCAACATTTGTTGCGACTGTGCTGAAAGAAGCGCTCCAAAAAGCAAACGTTAAGGTTAAAGACAGTGCTTTCCAAAATCTTCTTTCACAATATGTGACAACAGAAGAAAGCAGTTCTTCATCAACGGAAAGTAGCTCTTCGTCGACTGAAAGTTCTTCTTCTACAACAGAATCTTCTAGTTCTTCAGGTCAATAATTGACGTTTTACCTATTAAGAATAGATACTTGATTACTTAGTTCAGAAAATTGGCGGTTGTTGCGAGCCATCTAGGCCAAGTATCTTGCTACTTAATAGAACAATTGAATATGAGAACCTGTATTCATAGTTTAGTACTTCTATCTAAGTCTAGTTTTTCAGCTACTCATCGTTAGTTTTTTTTCAAAATACAGTCGTATTACCTTAAAAACTGCTTTGATTAGCGAAATGCTATCTCTTATATACGAGTGCTTCACTTGTGAATATAGGTTATGAAATGAGAATGACAAGTCATTGAATGAAGGTGGTACCGCGGTTTTTCGCCCTTCGTTTGATTTCTTGTTATTTTTTTGGAGGTTATCATGAAGCAATTTCAAGTAAAACAGCGCTTTACCTTTGGTGGTGAAAAATTTGATATTCGTGATAGTTTTGGGGATCTTGCTTATCAAGTGGAGGGCTCTTTCCTCGAAATTCCAAAACGATTTATCGTGACCAATTCTAGAGGTGGGGAAGTTTGTCAGATTACTAAGAAGTTTTTGACCTTCCTGCCCCAGTTTACCATTGATATGGCAGATGGTCATTCTTTCTACTTGCAAAAGGAATTTACTTTTTTCAAGGATCGCTATACTGTGGAAAATCTAGGTTTAATCCTAGACGGAAATATCTGGGATTTGGATTTTCGCTTGAAAAGACCAGATGGTATGCTCGTAGCTGAAATCTCCAAAGAACTCTTTCATTTAACTTCTCATTACTCCGTTACTGTATTGGAGGACTCCTATGCAGATTTGGTCATTTCCCTGGTGGTCGCAATTGACTACATCGAAATGATGGAAGATGCATCGACTTAACCTTAACATAAAATTTTAAAAAAATGGTTTAGTTGGCTAGCTTGCTAAATTGAACCAGTCTAATAAAAACGAAAGGAAAGGGCATCGAGTTTATTCTGAAATGAACTCGGTCTACGGACTTTGTCAAAAAGAGAAACACTTCCTAGACGCAAGCGTCTTCATCAGGTTTCCTATTTTGACGGTGTCCGCTTAACGCCCTTAGTATCTTAACTTATGAAAAATTTATCTTCTGCTCAAATTCGTCAAATGTGGTTGGATTTCTGGAAATCAAAGGGGCACTCTGTTGAGCCTTCAGCAAATCTTGTCCCAGTAAACGATCCAACTCTTTTATGGATCAACTCTGGTGTGGCAACCCTCAAGAAATACTTTGATGGCTCTGTCATTCCAGATAACCCACGGATTACAAATGCCCAAAAATCCATCCGTACCAACGATATTGAAAACGTTGGTAAGACAGCCCGCCACCACACCATGTTTGAAATGCTTGGTAACTTCTCGATTGGTGATTATTTCCGTGATGAAGCGATTGAGTGGGGATTTGAGCTCTTGACAAGCCCAGAATGGTTTGCCTTTCCAAAAGACAAGCTCTATATGACTTACTATCCAGATGATGTGGATTCATACAATCGTTGGATTGCTCTTGGTGTTGAGCCAAGCCACTTGATTCCACTTGAAGATAACTTCTGGGAAATCGGTGCAGGTCCTTCTGGTCCAGATACGGAGATTTTCTTTGACCGTGGTACTGACTTTGACCCTGAAAACATTGGTATCCGTCTCTTGGAAGAAGATATTGAAAACGACCGTTACATTGAGATTTGGAATATCGTTCTGTCACAATTCAATGCTGATCCAGCGGTACCACGTTCTGAGTACAAGGAATTGCCAAACAAAAACATTGATACGGGCGCTGGTTTGGAGCGTTTGGCAGCTATTTTCCAAGGGGCTAAGACCAACTTTGAAACGGACCTCTTCTTGCCAATCATTCGTGAAGTAGAAAAGATTTCTGGTAAGACCTATGACCAAGATGGCGACAACATGAGCTTCAAGGTTATTGCAGATCACATCCGTGCTCTATCCTTTGCTATAGGTGATGGTGCCCTGCCAGGCAACGAAGGCCGTGGTTATGTCCTTCGTCGTTTGCTTCGTCGTGCTTCTATGCATGGTCAACGTTTAGGCATTACAGAGCCATTCTTGTACAAATTGGTGGAGACAGTTGGCAATATCATGGAAAGCTACTATCCAGAAATACTTGAAAAACGTGCCTTCATTGAGAAGATTGTTAAGAGTGAAGAAGAGTCATTTGCTCGTACTATCCATACAGGTTCACAATTTGCTGAGCAATTGATGGATAAATTAGCAGCAGAAGGTAAGTCTGAGATTGATGGTCGTGACATTTTCAAACTCTACGATACCTATGGTTTCCAAGTAGAATTGACAGAAGAATTGGCTGAGCACCGTGGAATGACCCTTGATATTGCTGGTTTTGAAGCGGCTATGAAAGAGCAACAAGACCGTGCACGTGCCTCAGTTGTCAAAGGTGGTTCAATGGGTATGCAAAATGAAACCCTGGCTGCTATCACAGAAGAGTCGACCTTTGTTTACGGCCAAACAGCTCTTGAAGCAAGCTTATCTGTCATTGTGGCTGATAATGCGCGTACAGAAGCAGTCTCAGAAGGTCAAGCCCTCCTTGTCTTTGACCAAACACCATTCTACGCTGAAATGGGTGGTCAGGTTGCAGACCATGGTTTTGTGAAAAATGCTGCTGGAGACATTGTTGCGACTGTCATCGATGTGCAGAAAGCACCAAATGGTCAACCATTGCACACAGTTGAACTGTCCGCAAGCATTTCAGTTGGTCAAACCTACACACTTGAAATCGAAACAAAACGCCGTAAGGGCGTTGAGAAGAACCACACAGCAACTCACTTGCTCCATGCAGCTCTTCACAATATTATCGGCAAGCATGCAACACAGGCTGGTTCCTTGAACGAGCAAGACTTCCTCCGCTTTGACTTTACGCATTTTGAGGCAGTTACTGCGGAAGAACTTCGTCGTATTGAAGAAGAAGTCAATGAGCAAATTTGGAATGCCATTCCAGTTGTAACGGTTGAAACCGATATTGATACGGCTAAAGAAATGGGGGCAATGGCTCTCTTTGGTGAAAAATACGGTAAAGAAGTCCGCGTTGTTACTATCGGTGACTATTCTGTGGAGCTCTGTGGTGGTACCCATGTTAGCAACACCGCTGAAATCGGTATCTTCAAGATTTTGAAAGAAGAAGGTATCGGTTCAGGTACTCGCCGTATCATTGCGGTAACAGGCCGTGAGGCCTTCCTTGCCTATCGTGACCAAGAAGATGCCCTCAAAGAAGTAGCGGCAACCATCAAGTCACCACAGATCAAGGAAGTGCCAAACAAGGTTGAAAGTCTTGCACAACAAGTTCGTGACCTGCAAAAAGAAAATGCAGCTCTGAAAGAAAAAGCAGCGGCAGCTGCTGCTGGTGATGTCTTCAAAGAGGTCAAGGATGCTAACGGCATTCGCTACATTGCTAGCCAAGTCCAAGTTTCAGATGCAGGTGCCCTCCGTACCTTCGCTGACAACTGGAAGCAGAAAGACTACTCTGATGTCTTGGTGTTGGTTGCGGCAATCGGTGATAAGGTCAATGTCCTTGTAGCCAGCAAATCAAGCGATGTTCATGCAGGCAACCTCATCAAAGTCCTTGCACCAATCGTAGCAGGTCGTGGTGGTGGTAAGCCAGATATGGCCATGGCAGGTGGTAGCGATGCCTCTGCAATCCAAAACCTCTTGAACAGCGTAGCTGAAAACTTATAATATAGTCAGTGTATATCCCTTTGCTAGAGTGACTAGCAAGGGGATATCTTTCAAAATTGGAATGAGGAATAATAATGGAACATGTAAGTGATATTTGGCAAGAGTTGTATGATCAGGCAAAAGTCCACTATGCTCCGCATTATGTTTCGCCTTTTATTTATTCAAACCATGTTGTTGCTGCAATTGAGGCAGAAGATGGGCAAATTTACACCGGTTATTGCTTTGAGGCAACAGCAGGTGTATTTCATCTTTGTGCAGAGAGAGCAGCTGCCTTTAATATGTTTCAGGATAGTGGGCAGACGACGATAAAACGCATTATTGCTTTTCGAGATCAAGCTCCCTTTGGAGAAGGTTCAGGAATGCCTTGCGGAGCTTGTCGTGAATTTTTGATGCAACTGTCGGCTGAGAATGCACAGACAGAAATCATGGTTGATTTTGACAAACGAGAAACCATCACATTAGGCGAACTCATGCCTTACTGGTGGGGTGAAGAAAGAATGCAAGCTGGTGTGGATCACTTGGAATAACAAATGAACTCTTTTATCCTTTGGGTAGAAGAGTTTTTTGTATGGCATTCTAGTCAATTTGACAACATTCATAAACTTTTTGACAAAAATTATTATTTTTTTGACAAAGATACTTGTCAAAAAGAAAAAGAAGTGTTACAATGATATCAAGATAAAAATCAAAAGGATTCATCTAATACGATGAACAGATAAGGAGTCACCAAATGAAACAACCCTTTATGATTACAGGAACAACCGTTGCGCGTGCAGTCGAAATAGGGTCCATTCTATTATTGGCTTACATTCTTCTTTCTGATTTGCTGGGATGGAGCGATATGGATACAGCTCTAATAACTACTCTAATTGCTTCAATTGCTTGTATCGAAGCAAGTTTACAAATGGAGAAAAAAGTAAATAAGTAGAAGGAGATAGACCATGAAACGACACATTTCAGCAGATATGGCAGCGATTATGATTGCAGGAGCCTGTATTGTCGGATTATTTATTGGAGTTGCTCTAGGACTATATAGTTTGGTCTAGGTTGCAGAAAATAGAAGGAGAAGAAAAATGGAAGCGAAAAAGAAATTATATGAAGTAGATGTTAGAAGCGATAAAAAGTTGGCAACAAGGTTGTATGTAACTACAGTTTTATTAGTGTTTCCGTTCTTTTGGCTATTTGGATTCATAGCTTCTAAAGTTGAGTTTCAAAATGTTATGAATGAGATGCAATTCATTGAAGCACTATTTGTTTTTTTAATGCTTGTTATCATTCATGAATGGATTCATGGACTGTTTTTTAAAATTTTTTGTCCCAAAAATCCTGTCAAATACGGGTTTAAATGGAAAACAGGGATGGCTTATGCAATCAGTCCCAACTCCCTTTATAATCGTTTCCAAACAGTTGTAATTGCCCTTGCCCCCTTCGTTCTGATTAGTTTGGGGTTGACAGCATCTGCAATGTTTGGTTGGCTTGACAAAGGGGCTTATCAGATTCTAGCAACCATGCATTCAGCAGCTTGTATTGGGGATTTCTATTATACCTACTTACTGATGGCAAAATTCAAAGAGGTGGCGGTAGAAGTAGCTGTAACAGAAAAGAGCTTGATTATCTACCAAGCCTAGAAAGGAAAATTTATGGAATATGTCTTAAAAAATCGGCTCAAGGAGTTGCGGGCACGGGATAGCCTCAATCAGACTGAGTTGGCAAAATTAGCAGAAGTTTCGCGACAGACCATTAGCTTGATTGAGCGGGGAGAATATACGCCCTCGGTGGTCATTGCCATGCGAATTGCTCAAATTTTTAACGAAAATGTGGAAAATGTTTTTCAATTAGTGGAGGTAGAAGAATGAAACAGGGGAAACAATTAACGACAAAACAAAGATGGATGAGGAATCTTACCTATTTGTTTTTAGGAGCAATTTTCGGTGCATTTTATGGATTTTTTGGAGTATTGATTTCTAAGTTTGGATTACCGCCTTTTGTCAATCTAGATAACTTTCTATTTTGTTTGCGTATCGTTACTTTTGTCATTTTCGCTGGAACCGTATATTTTATTCTTAAGGCTAACCAAACTCATAAACTTTACCATTCTATTTCAGATGAGGATGAAGAACGTGTTGATGAGACATATATGAAAATGTTTCGTAACCTAGAATACGCGAACATATCTTTCAATGTTGCTGCGTCATTGACTCTTTTAAATTTAGGATTAGGTTTTGGAGTTACCTTCTTAGAAAAGGGGGCACTCATGTACGGGTCAATATTTGATGCAGTTTTCTATGTCATTCTTCTCATTTCTCAGATTTTTATCATGAAATTAACTCAGAAAATTCGTGAATATAAGCTTTCTGCTTTTGCTACGGTAAAAGAAATGAAGGACTTTGCTGAGGCGATGGACGAAGGTGAGAAACAAGCAAACTACGAAATGAGTTTCCAAATCGTCTTCACCTTGAACCAAATTGTGTTACCAGGTTTGTATCTATTCCTATTTGTACTCAGTATGCTATTGCAGGAACGACAAATTACAGCCTTTCTTGTAGTTGCATTTTTACATATTTACATCAATGTCATGCAGGTTCGCATGGTTCGTCGTTACTTCAAATAAGAATGTTATGAAAGAGTTTTAGGTGATAGTTATGAAAAAGGATAATCTACACATTCGAGCAATTCGTTATTTCTACGATATTGTTGGTGAATTAGACGAGGTGTCTTATGCGGCCTTGACGAATTTCGGCAACAATATGTATATGCTCTTTATGACAGTGACACTGGTGAGCTTCCTAGTTAGCTTTGCGCTGGGAGAAGATGTTATGGGAATCAGCCTCTTCTTGACATTGGTATATTCTCAATTTAAACAGGACGCCATTATCAAACAGTTGGGTCTAGATAAATTGGTGGTTGCCAAGGCTGATGTGAAATTGGCTCGGAAGAAAATGATGAAACGAACTCTGTTTCAAGCCCTACAGATTGCCGTTTTGAGTTTGCTGGTTAGTATTGGCCTCTGGCAGTTACAAATTCCACAGGAAAGTGGAACATCTGCAGCGGAGTATTTCCAGTTTGTTACTCCCATGACAGTTGTTCTTCTGACCCTGGTGGGATTCCTTAGTTTCTATATTGTTAACCGTAAGAAAATCAAACTTTTTTAGTTTAGATGGAGGTTAGCACATGAAAGTGTTTATGAAAATTTATCTTGTCCTAATAATCGGCCTTGGTCTCTACGCAGTTGGCTATATTTTCGGAGAGTGGCTGGCTACTGGTCAAATTGATGTGTCAACCCTGAATATCCTCTTGCCGATGGTTTTGGGCTTGCCTGCTCTGCTATTGATCGAAAAAGAAAGTAATGAAAACTGACTTAGTGTATGTGAAGGAGATTGCTATGAATAGACTTGGAAGTGTCAAAGATTGGAATGTAGTTAAAAATTGGAAATTTCTCTTTGTGGGACTGGCTGTCGTTGCACTAAATGTATTGACCCAGATGGCTGTGTTTACCCTACCAAATTTTGATGGGACTAACCTACTGATTGCTGCAGCGCTCATATTGCTTGCTGTATTGCTTGGTCTTATCTTGACTGGTAAATTAGGTCTGTGGAAAGGTGAGCAGAAGTGGGGGATGGGTGCGAATGTTGGTTTTATAGTCCTCGCCTTTATCGTTATGTTTGGTCTGAAAATAATCGGTGGGCAATTGATTATGCTGGAAGAGGGATACGGTCAGACGACTGCCAATCAGGAAATTATCAACAATTCAGGCTTGCCAACCTTAGTTTTATTTCTCTTTGCAGTTTTCTTTGCTCCAGTTTTGGAGGAACTGCTTTTCAGAGGGATTCTTATGGGGAAAGTCTTTGGTAAGGATTCGATTGTGGGATTATTGCTATCGAGTTTTCTGTTTGGACTTATTCACAATCCGACCAATATCGGATCTTGGGTTGTCTACGGAGGTATGGGCCTGGTCCTTGGACTTGCCTTTCGTATTTCTGGCAAATATACCAATGCACTTATTCTACACAGTCTGAATAATCTTCTCGGATTTTTGTTGATGTTACTGATGCAGAGTCTGGGCTTGATATAGGAGGATAGGATGGAATTATTTTTATGGATTCTAGTAGGATTTCTATTTTTCAATTCTCTATTAGATAGGAAAAAAGTGAAGCAATTGCAAGCTAGGGTAAAAAAATTGCAGAAAACTACAAAAGGAGAAAATCAGATGTCAGTTTTATTGAAAGAATTGGTCGGAAGTAAAGCCAAAATCCGCTTTGATGAGGAATTTTCTATCACTTATGAATACACCATTTTGGCAGTTGATGAGGAATGGGTTAAAATTTCTCGTGAATTAGCGAATGGGGAGCTTGAAACCAAGTTGGTACGAGTCGATAATATTGTTGACTTGAGCTTTTAGGGAGGGATTATGTTGAAATTTATCAAACACGCTGCATTACTATTTCTATACTTTGTTGCCTATCAAATTGCTTCAGGTTTTCTCATGGTAGGACCAACCTTACAAACGATTCCTGACATTCCTGCCCAGTTGATTGATAGTACAATTTGGATTTGTGCGATAATTGGTCTTGTTCTCTCCATTGCGCTCATCATTCTGTTATGGAAGTATATCTATCCACGTCATTCTGTTGACTATCGTGTGACAGCTTCATGGTTCCATAAGATTCAATGGCCGATATTACTCTATATTGCATTTTTTATCTTCCAATTTATTGTACCAGTTCCAGAAAGTGAAAACCAAAAGCTTGTAATCGAATTCGTATCAGCTTATCCCTTGATTGCATTTAGCTCAGTAGTGGTTTTTGCTCCAATTTTAGAAGAATTGATCTTCCGTGGATTTTTAGCGACCTATTTCTTCCCTAAAATAGCAGATATGAAGGCTGTGGGAATATTTCTAGTTGTAACGGGGTCTTTATTTAGTCTAGTCCATATGCCGGCAACCCTTCCCCAATTTTTGATTTATTTCACGATGGGACTCAATCTTGGTTGGCTCTATCTGATCAAACGTGATATTCGTTATCCGATTGCGCTACATATGCTCAACAACGGTATTTCTTATTTGATGATTGTATTTTTGGTATAGTCATTTAGTTTGCTTTTAGTACTCGCTTCAAAGGTTCGGGATCCTTTGAAGGCTGGAGATAGGGCGAAACAAGTTCGCCTCAATAGCTACAGGTTGCTAAAACAGCCTAAAATCTGTTCTAGGTTGGAAATAGGGAAACGACGTTTCCTCGCTCGTCGAAGTAATCAAAGATAAACTGATATGACTATATAAAATGAATTACAGAATATATGATTGAGATAGATGGTACCTTGTTGCACGTTGCAATAGGGTATTTTTTATTTAGAGTAGTAAACACAGGGTAAAAATGTTAGTGTTTGAGTTCCTGTTAACATCTCGGAGGAGTGGTTGATTTTTCGAATATTCTGGAGATTGTTTGAGGTGGGAAATTGGTAGTGAGGGAGTTTGTCGTATCACTTCCCGCTCCCATTTTGTATGGTTTACTTTCGTGAATGTAGTATAGCCAATTTTGGATAGTATATGAATAATGACATGTAAAATGTTTACTAATGATTGATAAAATCGAAGAAGAAAATCATATTTGTGCTAAGTATATTTTATTGCTTGGGGAATGAAGATACTCGAATTTTATAAGATTATATCAAGATTCGTTTTGAAAGTATTTAAAATAAATGATAAAAATCGTTGACAAAACCGGTTTACTATATTACAATACAATTTGTAAACGCTTTACAAAATAAAATACAAGGGAGTTACGAATATGAATCAGCAATTTTCATTGGATCAATTTTCTCTGAGAGGAAAAATTGCATTGGTAACAGGAGCATCGTATGGGATTGGCTTTGCGATTGCATCAGCCTATGCCAAAGCAGGGGCGACAATTGTTTTTAATGATATTAATCAAGAGTTGGTTGATAGGGGAATGGCAGCCTATAGGGCAGCAGGTATTAATGCGCATGGCTATGTTTGCGATGTAACTGATGAGGATGGAATACAGGCTATGGTTGCTCAAATTGAATCAGAAGTTGGAGTTATTGACATTCTAGTGAATAATGCTGGTATTATTCGTAGGGTTCCAATGATTGAAATGACAGCAGCTCAATTTCGTCAAGTTATTGATATTGACCTAAATGCTCCGTTTATTGTTTCTAAAGCGGTTATTCCATCTATGATTAAAAAGGGACATGGGAAAATTATCAATATTTGTTCCATGATGAGTGAGTTAGGACGAGAAACAGTGTCTGCTTATGCAGCGGCTAAAGGTGGGCTTAAGATGTTGACGAAGAATATTGCTTCGGAATACGGTGAAGCCAATATACAATGTAACGGCATTGGTCCTGGGTATATTGCAACTCCACAAACAGCTCCGTTACGTGAACTCCAGAAGGATGGTTCTCGTCATCCATTTGATCAATTTATTATCGCGAAGACCCCTGCAGCTCGTTGGGGTGAAGCTGAGGATTTGATGGGTCCAGCAGTCTTTTTAGCAAGTGATGCTAGTAATTTTGTGAATGGGCACATTCTTTATGTTGATGGAGGAATTCTAGCTTACATTGGTAAACAGCCGGAAGCGTAATAAACGAATTAACAAATTTAACAAATTTTGATATAAGAAGGGAAAAAACGATGAAAATTGCACTTATTAATGAAAATAGTCAGGCGGCTAAAAATAGTCTTATTTTTGAAACATTGAAGTCAGTAACAGATGCTAAAGGGTATCATGTTTTTAACTATGGAATGTATGGTAAAGAGGGAGAAAGTCAGTTGACTTATGTACAAAATGGTCTGCTGGCTTCAATCCTTCTAGTTAGTAAGGCAGCGGATTTTGTTATTACAGGTTGTGGCACGGGGGTAGGTGCCATGTTGGCGGCTAATAGTTTTCCAGGGGTAGTTTGTGGCTTCGCGGTAGATCCGACGGATGCATACCTCTTTTCACAGATAAATGGAGGAAATGCTTTGTCTCTGCCATTTGCAAAGGGATTCGGTTGGGGAGCTGAATTAAATCTCAAATTACTTTTTGAGCGACTGTTTGCAGAGGAAATGGGGGGCGGTTATCCCCGTGAACGCGTTATTCCAGAACAACGAAATGCCCGTATTTTGAATGAAATGAAAGCAGTCACCTATAAAGACTTACTGACAGTACTTCAAGAAATTGATCAAGATTTTTTGAAAGAAACTATTTCAGGTGAACATTTCCAAGAATATTTCTTTGCCAACTGTCAGGACGAGTCAATTGCAGCATATTTAAAAACAGTATTAGAAAGTTAAAGAGTGAGGGGCGGTTATGAAGAAGGTATTACTGATTGGTGAACCTTTAATTCGCATTACACCAACAAACTATCAAGAATTGACAGATGGTGTAGAAAGTCGTGTGTTTTTTGGAGGTTCAGAAATCAATGTCGCTTGTAATCTTCAAGGATTTGGATGTGAAACCAAGCTTTTGACCGCACTACCACAAGGCTCTCTAGGTGATAGATTTTTAGATTTCTTAGATGGGAAAGGGATTGATACTTCCAGTGTTCAACGTAAGGGGGAACGTGTGGGAGTATACTACATGGAAGCAGGATTTGGTTGCCGTTCTAGTCAAGTCTACTATGATCGGGGGCAGTCTAGTTTGGAAGCTATTCAAGTCGATTATTTTGATATGGATCAATTGTTTTTAGAGGTTGGGTTGGTTCACTTTAGTGGTATCACCGTGGCCATTGGTTCAGCTGTTAGGGCATGGCTTGTTCAAGTATTAAAAGAAGCAAAGCGTCGTAAAATTCCGATTTCGATGGATCTTAATTGGCGTTCTAAGATGATTGGATTAAGAGATGCAAAAAAAGTGTTCTCGCAATTTGCGACCTATGCAGACTATTGTTTTGGTCTGGAACCTATTATGGCTAATGAAAAAGATTGGGAATTATTTGAAAGAGATACGGCTACTGTCCATACAATAAGAGAACGGATGCAAACTTTAAAGGAAGCCTATAAGTTCCAAGCAATCTTCCATACGCTTAGGCAGACAGATGAACTAGGCAGAAATTTATATAAGGCTTACGGATTAGCTGATGAATTTTGTTGCTCTCAAGAATTGAAAACTCAGGTGTTACAACGTGTTGGCAGTGGTGATGCGTTTGTTGCTGGGGCATTATATAAATTGTTAGAGAGGACGTCGTTAAAGGCGATTTTAGATTTTGCTGTTGCTAGTGGAACTTATAAATGCAGCATAGAAGGGGATCACATGCGGCAATCTCTTAGCAAAGTTGAGTCTTTATTAGAGGGGAAAAATGACATTATACGATAAAGGAGAAAAAATGAGTCCATCACAAATTATTTCAAAATTGAAGGAGCAAGGGCTTGTTGTAGTCGTTAGAGGAGATGACAAAGAAGTCGGATTTAAGACGGCACAGGCCTGTATTGCAGGAGGAATTACAGCTATAGAGGTTGCTTATACAAATCCTGATGCGAATATGATTATTACAGAACTTAGTCGATGCCATAAAGATGATGTTTCTGTTTTAATTGGGGCTGGAACGGTTCTAGATTCTGTAACGGCACGGCAAGCCATTATGGCAGGAGCAAGTTATATTGTTTCACCATCTTTTAATATAGAAGTTGCAAAAATCTGTCATCTTTATGCAGTGCCATATCTTCCGGGCTGTATGACTTTAACGGAGATTACAAATGCTTTGGAAGCAGGCTGTGAAATGGTTAAACTGTTTCCTGGTAGTGTTTTGGGGACAAACTATATTACTGCAATCAAAGGACCATTACCGCATGTTTCAATCATGGTAACCGGTGGAGTAAAGCTTAATAATGTTTCAGAATGGTTTAACGCTGGTGCAACTGTTCTTGGTATTGGTGGGGAATTTAATCAATTAGCTACTAAAGGAGAGTTCGGCACAATTCAAGAATTAGCGTCCTCTTATACAAGTGTTAGAGATAAGATGAAGTAGTTTATTTCAAAATAAGGACTGTATTTTAACGTTTTCACTTTCTCCTGCCTCCAACGGGATTGAATGTGGGAGAAAGTGAGATGTTACAGGGGAAATTTTGAACGGAAACATGGAGAGATTTGGTGCTCCTGTTTATGAAAAGAGGGAGCTGGAGAATATTTTTTTAATAAAAGTCCAACAAAATATAAAACGCTTACATTTTTTTATAAAATCTATTGACAAGTGGTTGTCAATAGTCTACAATACAAAGTGTAGGTAAACCGGTAAAGTTAAAAGGAGAGAATTATGATTAAAGTGATTGTCGTTGCTCATGGACAGTTTGCTAGTGGGATTCTTACTTCACTAAATTTAATTGCAGGAGAGGTGGAGAATATTGAGGCAATTGATTTTAGTGAAGGAATGTCGGCGCAAGAACTAAAAGCACGCATCAAAGCAGCTATATTAGGCGAAAGAGAAGTTTTGATTTTAACTGATTTACTAGGAGGTACACCTTTTAAAGTTAGTGTAGAATTAGCAACAGAACAGAAAGAGCAGAATGTTGTCGTTCTTTCAGGTTTAAATCTTGCGATGATTTTGGAAGCGAATTTTTCACGGTTAACAGATGATTTAGAACAATTGGTTGGTAAATTGATTACCACTTCTAAAGATGGAATCGTTGATTCTGTCAGTCTGTTAGCAGAGGATAACCATGATGAAGAGTTATTTGAAGATGGTATATGAGGGAGAGATGTATGATTAAGGACGTTTTGATTGAGTCGATTGCTAAAAAAAGAGAGTTTGAAAATTCCACTCTATTGAGTAAGAAAGAAGTTGAGGCTGCAATAGAATTGGCGATTCAACAACTTGTTATCAATTGTGAATATTTTGGTGAGTCGTTCCCAACTCCGGCCACATTTGATAACCATTATCCAAAGATGGATAATACAGAGTGGACAAATGGTTTTTGGACGGGTGCGCTTTGGTTAGGACATGAGTATTCTTTGAATAACAAAATGAAAGCGCTGGCAAAAAAGAATACGACATCTTTCTTGGAACGTGTCAAACAAAGAATTGAATTGGATCATCATGATTTGGGATTCCTGTATTCACCATCAACGGTAGCTGATTATAAATTGACAGGTAGTAAAGAGGCTTTAGAAGCTTCGCTCTTGGCTGCTGATAAATTAATGGAGCGCTATCAAGAAAAGGGAGGTTTTATTCAGGCCTGGGGGCAACTTGGTAAAGCAGAAGATTATCGACTGATTATTGATTGTTTGCTGAATTTACAATTACTTTTCTTTGCTTATGAGGAGACAGGTGAGCAGAAATATTATGATGTAGCTCTTAGTCATTTCTACGCTTCTGTTAATACAGTTATTCGAGATGATGCTTCAACATTCCATACCTATTACTTTGACCCTGAAACAGGAAAACCGCTCAAAGGGGTTACTCGACAAGGATTTAGTGATGACTCTTCCTGGGCGCGTGGTCAATCTTGGGGTATTTACGGTATTCCGTTAGCTTACCGTAAAATTAAAGATCCCGCATGTTTAAATTTGTTTAAAGGAGTAACCAACTACTTTCTTAATCGTTTGCCAGAGGATAACGTTTCCTATTGGGATTTAATTTTTAATGATGGTAGTGGTCACGCTCGTGATTCTTCTGCGACAGCAATAGCGGTTTGTGGTATTCACGAGATGCTTAAATATTTGCCAGAAGTTGATGAGGACAAGGAAACTTATAAATACGCTATGCACACGATGCTACGGTCCTTGATTGATAACTATGCTAATCGTGAGTTAGCTCCAGGTCGCCCATTGCTTTTACATGGGGTCTACTCTTGGCATTCAGGAAAAGGTGTCAATGAAGGAAATACTTGGGGCGATTATTATTACTTAGAAGCTTTGCTTCGTTTTTATAAAGATTGGGAATTATATTGGTAGGAGGTTAAAATGGCAACACCAAATATTGTAATGGCTCGTATTGATGAGCGACTAATTCATGGACAGGGACAACTATGGGTTAAATCCTTAGGTTGTAATACTGTCATCGTGGCAAATGATAAGGTTAGTGAGGATAAGATTCAGCAGACATTAATGAAAACGGTTATTCCTGATTCAGTAGCTATGCGTTTCTTCTCTTTGCAGAAAGTGATTGATGTGATTCATAAGGCTAATCCTGCTCAAACTATTTTCTTAGTTATTAAAGATTTGCAAGATGCACTAACTTTGGTTAAAGGTGGAGTACCAATCACAGAATTAAATATTGGAAATATTCATAATGCGCCTGGAAAAACGCAAGTAACACGGTCTATCTTTTTTGGTTCAGAAGATAAGGCTATAGTGAGAGAGTTGAACGATGTTTATAAGATTCGCTTCAACACAAAGACAACGCCTTCTGGTAATGATGGGGCAGTTGAAGTTAATATATTGGATTATATTTAAAAAATAAGGAGAATTATCATGACGATCAGTCTAATTCAAGCAGCTCTTATTGGTCTGTGGACAGCTTTCTGTTTTAGCGGTCTATTATTGGGGCTTTACACAAACCGATGTATCGTGCTTTCTTTTGGGGTCGGAATCATTTTAGGAGATCTACCAACGGCTTTAGCTATGGGTGCTATCAGTGAGCTGGCATACATGGGATTTGGTGTTGGTGCTGGGGGGACCGTTCCTCCAAATCCAATCGGACCTGGTATTTTTGGTACTTTGATGGCTATTACAAGTGCTGGAAAAGTAACACCAGAAGCAGCTTTAGCACTTTCAACACCTATTGCGGTAGGTATTCAATTCTTACAAACTTCAGCATATACTCTACATGCGGGTGCTCCAGAATCAGCTATCAAACATCTTCGTGCAGGAAACCTTTCTAAATTTAAACGTGTTGCAAATGGTACAGTGATTACTTTCGCCTTTTTAGGATTTGCTCTCGGTTTCTTGGGTGCCTATTCAATGGATACTCTTTTGAAATTGGTTGAAATGATTCCGCCAGTATTATTAACCGGATTGAGTGTAGCAGGTAAGATGCTTCCAGCTATCGGTTTTGCAATGATTTTGTCTGTAATGGCTAAGAAAGAATTGATCCCATTTGTGTTGCTCGGCTATGTTTGTGCAGCCTATCTACAACTGCCTGTAATTGGTATCGCAATTGTCGGTAGTATCTTTGCACTTAAAGAATTCTTTAATAAACCAGAACAAGTGGCAGTGAAACAGGAGGAAGCACACGATGACTGGATCTAAACTAACTAAAAAAGATTATCTCAACACATCTCTACGGGCCTTCTTCTTGCAGAATGGTTTCAATTACAGTAATTATCAAGGGATTGGCTATGCAAATGTCATGTATCCAGCTTTTAAGAAGCATTTTGGTGACGACAAAGAAGGATTAACTAAAGCTTTAGAAGAAAACTGTGAGTTTTACAATACCAATCCACATTTTCTTCCATTCATTACTAGTCTTCATTTGGTCATGTTAGAAAATGATCTCCCAGAAGAAGAGACTCGTGGGATTAAGATGGCACTGATGGGGCCGTTGGCAGGAATTGGTGACTCACTTTCACAATTTGTATTAGCTCCCCTTTTATCTACGATTGCTGCCTCTCTAGCAGGTCAAGGACTGGTTATGGGACCGATTCTTTTCTTCCTTGGAATGAACATTATCTTGACCTCTATCAAGTTATTGACTGGATTGTATGGCTATAAATTTGGTACCAGCGTGATTGATAAATTGAGTGACCAAATGGCAACAATTTCTAAGGTAGCCAATATCATCGGTGTGACAGTTATCTCTGGTTTAGCAGTAACCTTTGTAAAAATTTCGGTGCCAATTACCTTTGCGGCGGGTGAATTAACAGAAGGAGCAGATCAGAAAATTGTAACCATCCAGGGAATGTTAGACAAGATTGCCCCTGCATTGCTTCCTGCCTTGTTTACGATTTTAGTTTATTATCTCATCAAGAACAAGAAATGGACTACCTATAAATTGGTTATCTTGACAGTTATCATCGGTATTTTGGGTAGCTGGCTAGGCATCCTTGCATAAGCAATTATGGATCAACAAACACTCTACTATGCACTAATTATTTTAGTAGCTCTATCGACCATACTTCCTGTACTTACGTCTTATGTCAATCGTAAACGACAACAAAAAGCTCTTGAGGAGCAACTGGAAAAACGCCAACGCTACTTATCAACCTTACAGGCTGGAGATGAGGTTATCCTCTTCTCTGGACTGCATGGTAAAATTATCAAACTAACAGATAGCTTGGTAGAACTACAGATTGCAAAAGGCATTATTGTTTACGTTGAAAAAGAGTCGATTATGGGAAAAGCCAAAGAACTACTTTTTACGAAGTAGTTCTTCTTTCTTTAAGAGAGAAAAGCGATTGCGAAATAAAAAATGTTGTAGTAACATTGTTTTACACTGTATAAAAAGGAAAGGAAATACCAATGGGGATTTTTACCAGTCAAACGAAGCGATATTATAGCATTCGTAAATATAAAATTGGAGTTTGTTCAGCTCTTATTGCGCTGTCTATATTGGGAACAAGGGTTGCAGCCAATCAGTTGCCAAGTACAGAAACAGCTAGTCCACAAACTAGTCAGTTAGTGGAAACAACTTCAGAAGCGACAGAAGTAGCTAATCATACGACAGAACCAGTAACGACAAGTGAGGTCAGCTCTGAAGCTAGTCCTGTTACGTCAACAGAAAGCCAGCCTTCAAGCACCGCTGTAGAAACTGTTGCCAGTCCGCAAGCTGTTCAGGCGACAAAAGAAGAGAAGAACCTAGTAGCCAATGGGGAGTTCATCAGTACAACGGCACCATCAGGAAACTGGAAAGAATCGGCTGCTACAGACTGGGAAACGTGGATTCCGAATGATATTAAAAAAGAAAATGGAGCTGTTTCTATTGATGATGGGAAACTTCATATTTCTTCAACAAATACTTACCGAGTGGCAGTGCACCAAACAGTGGATGTAGATCCTAGCAAGCGCTACCTCTTTAGCTATGATGTCGAAACCAAGGATCTGAAGGGAAGCGGTGTTCGTGTTCGCTTGCGCAGTTTGACTGCAGAAGGCAAGGATTTGAGCCCGCAAGAATTTACTTTCACAAATTTTGTGGCTGGTACACAACAAAGAAAGGTGGAGAAGGAGTTAACAGTTTCTCCCGAAACTCGTAAATTGAAGGTGGAGCTGTTTTTTGAGAATGGTATAGGCCAAGCCTGGCTGGATAACATCTCGCTGGTAGAATATGCTGAAAAAACACCAGAAACACCAGAGCCAAGCCCAGAACTTGTCCAACCTGAAACAGGGGAAATTACCCTTGCTAGCAATAAGGTTTACCTGCCTGTTCGCCCAGACCTGACCTATCGTATTGCAGATGCGACTGTGGCCACTGTGGAGAAAAATATGATTCGTCCGCTTGTGGCTGGAAAAACTCAGGTAGATATTTATGATAAAGACACCAAACTATCTAGTTTCGAGCTGACAGTTACGAAGCATCAAGCAACAGTCTTTGATACCTTAAGGAACAACTGGGAAGATATTTCTTTAGCCAATAAACGCTACCAATCTAATGATACTCAGATGAAAGCCTTTCTAGGGCGTTTAGATGCCGGCGTAGCTTCTTCTCTTAAAAAATGGGTTGAACCAACAGAGCAGGGCAAAACGATTTTCAACGATATTGACTTTAGTAAATCCAGCCACCTGACAACGGTCTATCGCCGCTTGGAGCAGATGGCTCAAGTAGTTGAGAATCCAGACTCAGCCTATTACCACGACCGCTCACTTATCGATTTGGTCAGAAAAGGAATGAACTGGCTTTACACCAATGTTTATAATGAAAATAAGTCAATTGATGGGAATTGGTGGGATTATGAAATTGGGACTCCACGTGCAGTTGTCAATACACTAATCTACATGTATCCCTACTTTAGTCAAGAGGAGATTATAACCTATACCAAACCGATTTCGAAATTTGTACCAGATCCAACCACTATCCGTAAAACATTGACCAATCCAGTCCCAGCAGTTGGTGGTAATCAGACGGATTTGAGCAAGGTGGCCATCTTGGAAGGAGCTCTTCGCGAAGATGCTGACCGTGTGAGGGCTGGTGCGCAAGGTTTGACAACGATTATGAAATTTGTAGATAAGGGAGAGGGCTTCTACAAGGACGGCTCCTTTATCGACCACACCAATGTTGCCTACACAGGAGCGTACGGGAATGTCCTTATTGAAGGTTTTTCACAGTTACTACCGGTTATTCAGCCAACGGAGTTTGCCCTCAAGGAAGAACAGACCAACATTCTTTATGAATGGATTGAAAAAGCCTTTATGCCAATATTGGTTCGCGGTGAATTGATGGATATGACCCGCGGTCGTTCCATCAGTCGGGCAACTGGTGAATCACATGTTCAGGCCATGGAGATTTTAAGGTCTTTGGTCCGTATTGCAGAATCGGCTCAGCCTGAGCAAAAAACCAAACTTCTCTCCTTTGTTAAGGCGCAGCTGACCTCTGATACCTTCTATGACAGCTACCGCAGCCTCAAATCCTATAAGGATATTGATTTGGTCAACAAGCTTTTAACTGATAATCAAATCCCTGCTGAAGTGGATAAAGATTATATTGCAGCCTTCAACAATATGGATAAGTTTGTTTATCGAAGTGCTCAAGAAGGCTTTACCTTTGCTTTGTCCATGTACTCTTCTAGAACTCAAAACTATGAAGATATGAACAATGAAAACCGCAAGGGTTGGTATACAGCAGATGGTATGTTTTACCTCTACAATGATGATTTGAGTCATTACAGTAACCACTACTGGGCAACAGTTGACCCGTATCGCTTACCGGGAACGA
This sequence comes from Streptococcus suis, assembly GCF_046032535.1. Classification (GTDB taxonomy): domain Bacteria; phylum Bacillota; class Bacilli; order Lactobacillales; family Streptococcaceae; genus Streptococcus; species Streptococcus suis_AK. The sequence goes on from NZ_JARQPL010000001.1 coordinate 37,996, forward strand.
CAACGACCAAGGACAAACGAGAAGACGGCAGTGGCGAGGTAACTCTTGCAAGTGACTTTGTTGGAGCAAGCCAGTTAGGCAACCGCTTGGCGACGATTGCAATGGATTTCAATAACTGGAACAATAGTCTGACTGCTCGTAAGGCTTGGATTGTTCTGGGAAATAAGATTGTTTTCCTAGGTACTGATATACAGCATCAATCTGCTCAAGGCGCCGTGACAACGATTGAAAATCGTAAACTCTTGACCGGAGAAAAATATAGCTATTACATAAATGGCCAGCCAGTTGATTTGTCCAAAGAAGTAGTGACAGATAAGACTCAATCCTTTTACATGACCAATGGCAAGGACAATCAGTCCATAGGCTATGTCTTCTTGAACCAATTGCCGACTCATGCCAAGTTAGATCAGCGAACCGGCAAATGGAGCGACATCAACCACAACCAGTCCAAAGAAGAAGTGAGCAATTCCTTTGTTAGCCTATGGCATGAACATGCACAAACATCAAGTAACTATGCTTATGTCCTTGTTCCAAACCAATCTATGGAAAAAGTAAATCAGGCAGCTGCTAGTGTGAAATTGCTTCATCAAGACAGGGATTTGCAAGTGGTATACGACCAAGAACAGAATGTCTGGAGCGTTGTGAAATACACGGATACAGCCTACAAGCTGACAGATGATATTACCTTAACAGATGCCGGTTTGTATACCATTCAGAAAGTCGAAGGTGGCTATCGCATCGCCTTTTACAATCCGTCTACCCGAACCGTAAAGAATGGCATTGAGTTGACAAAGGCAGGTTCCAGTCTGACTGTTGAGATGGAGCCAACGGCGGCTTATCCATCCACTGTCTGGAAGGTTACTATGCCAGAAGGTTCTGATAAACAAACTGGAAGTGTCGAAAAAACAGAAAAAGAAGAAAAACAACTCAAGGAAAACCAACCAAGTCCAGAGGTGAAACAAGTGGTTCATCATGCCGCTGAAAAAACAAAGCCGAGTAAGCCCCGTCTGCCCCAGACAGGAGAAGAAGCAAGTCTAGGTCTTGGTTTCTTAGGTTTGCTAACCTTGGGGGCAGTGGTGGATTTCAAGTGTCGCAGATCGCACTCCTAAATGAAATTCGTGGGTGAAGGGGGAGCGTGAAAGAACTCGACGGATAAAAAAGTTCGTCAACAAGTCTTTATTTCTAGTTGTTGAGCTGAAACAGTCTATCCCCAGACTGTTTCACTCCCACCCCCGCATAGTTGATTAGATCAGATTCGGAGTATGAAATACGAATTGCTGAGATTTGTTTTGGAACTCCTATCTCCAACCTTTAACAGTCCACTGAACTGTTAAAGCCGAACAATCACTGCGCTGAGATGTTGATATGAACTTTGAGGAGTGGATCTGGGCTTTGCCCAGCCTCTCTTCTTTTGGAGAAGCAATAGAGAAAGGACTTGTTATGCAAACAATATTCGAAAAAATAGTAGCTAATCAGTCAGCAGAGTCGGTCAAAACCTATATTCTCAATCAACAAGATGCAGCTTATAAAGAGCTTCTCCTTTCCTGTCAAAATTTATTAAATGATATTTTTATCTTTGAAGACAATTGGGATATGGAACCTTGTTCAGTCGGGTATCATCTTGCTCCTCTTGACTGGACAGCCGACTGCCATAGGGATGAGGAATGGACCTTTATGCTCAATCGGCAGGAATACTTGTGGAAATTAGTTTTGGCCTATCTGGTTGAAAAAGATTCGCGCTACATGGAGCAGGTTAAACGGTTTATCTTTAGTTGGATAGAACAAGTGACAGATTGGTATCCTAAAAGAACGAGCAGTCGCACCTTAGATACAGCTATCCGTTGTTTAAGCTGGCTCAATATTCTCCCATTTTTAATTGATTGGGGCGGACTAAGTGAAGCTGAGCGTAGCCAACTGTTAGTATCCATTCAAAAACAATTATTTTATCTTCACAGTCATTACCGTGCCAAAGATACGTTGAGTAATTGGGGAATTTTCCAGACTGGCGCAATGCTCTTGGCCCATGCTTATATCGGCGATCAGGTGGATTTAGTAGAGCTTCACCATTTTGCTCGTCAGGAAATCGAAGAGCAAATTCAAACTCAGATATTGGAAGATGGAACTCAGTTTGAGCAGTCTTTTCTCTACCATGTGGAAGTTTATAAACTCTTGCTAAGACTAGCTTTCAGCTTGCCAGATTATCGAAAACAGTGGACACCTATTTTGAAAAAGATGGCAGACTATGTCTTACAGATGACGGGACCAGATGGTAAAAGTGTGGCTCTTGGCGATAGCGATGTTCATTGTACTTCTGACATCTTACAGATGACTGCGATTTTCTTTGAAGATGGCACCTACCTAGTAGATAATTCCAAGCTAGATTTAGGCGTTCTCTTCTTGGTCGGAGAAAATGGCTTGCGCATATTTGAACACTTGACCGCTCAACTCAGCTTGTCAGGGGGACAACATTTTTCTGAATCAGGTCACAGTATTGTCAAAGAAGTGGACAGCTATTTATGTTTCAAGGCCGGTCCCATGGGAAGTGCCCACAGCCACTCTGACCAAAATAGCTTGTGTTTTTACCATAAAGGACAACCAATCGTAATTGACAGCGGTCGTTTCAGCTACCGTGAATGCGAGGAGCGCTACTTGCTTAAAAGTGCTTGGGCTCACAGTACTTGTATCCTTGATGACAATGCTCCAGAGCAGATAAAGGGTTCATGGGAATATGACACATATCCTCAGTTTATTAGTCACAGTTATAAGGGTTTTGACCGCTGTCATTGGATGCAGGGCATTTATCAGGCTCAGACCAGCCAAGGCTTGCCTTACTGGCATAAACGACAGCTCCTTATGGTTGGAGGCGATTTATTGCTGATAGTGGATAGCGTTGATTGCTCAGGCCAGCATGAGTTGACCAGTCAATTGATTTTAGATGAAAAGGTCAAGATTGGAGAAGAGCAGTTAAATGATCTTCGGCTATATAGTCAAAAGGATTTTGAAATCCAGAAAACCGTGCGTTCTCCCCGATACAACCAACTAGTAGAGACCAATAAACTGGTCAAAAAAGAGAGTTTTCGAGATCGATTAGTTACATTTACTCTATTAGCAGATGAAACAATTCGTGTCAAGCAATTGCCAGTTTACCAAACAGACTATCATTTGATAGAAAGTGGTTTGGCTTTTAGCTGTCAAGGAAAGGGACTGAATATTCTGTTAGTGGTTTCTGATAATGATATATATAAGGGAGAGAAATTACTTCAAGTGGCTGGTTATAAGTTGAGAGGTAAGTGCTTAGTAGTGGATAGGGATAAGAGAAAAGTTGTCCGACTCAAAAATTAGAAGGGACAGAAAAATACAGTCATTTCTGTGCAAAATAACTGATAAAGTACGGATAGTATGATAGAATAAAGTAATTAAAGGAGGTATCGGTAAGGTGTCAGAGAAGTTTACCATCAAAGATATTGCAGAACTGGCTCAGACTTCAAAAACAACAGTTTCCTTTTACTTAAATGGTAAATATGAAAAGATGTCCAAAGAGACACGCGAAAGAATTGAGAGAGTCATTCGCGAAACAGACTATAAACCCAGCGTTGTTGCGCGGAGCCTAAATTCAAAAAATACTAAGTTGATTGGAGTATTGATTGGAGATATTACAAATACATTTTCCAATCAAATTGTCAAAGGTATAGAAGAAGAAGCGCATAAGAGTGGCTATCAAGTTATCATCGGAAACAGCAATTACAATCAAGAAAGCGAAGATAAGTATATTGAGAGCATGCTGATGTTGGGTGTAGATGGTTTTATTATTCAGCCGACATCGCATTTTAGAAAATATTCGCGCATTATTGAGGATAAGAAAAAGCATATGGTTTTCTTTGACAGTCAACTTTACGAACATCGTACCAGTTGGATTAAGACAAATAATTACGATGCTGTCTATGATGCAACTCAACTATGTGTAGAAAATGGCTATCAAAAATTTATTCTTATTACAGCTGACATTAGTCGCTTAAGTACACGGATTGAACGAGCTACAGGGTTTATGGATGCTTTGTTAGATTGTAAACAAAGTTATCAAGATTTAACAATTGCAGATGAAAATACGGACATAGAGGAAATTAAACGTTTTCTTCAAGGGGTGGTAAATCCTCAGGAAAAGACCCTAGTGTTCGTTCCGAATTGCTGGGCGTTACCTTTAGTTTTTAATGCTATGAAAGAACTTAAATATGACTTTCCTCAGGTTGGTCTTTTGGGGTTTGACAATACTGAATGGACAAATTTTTCATCCCCTACTATCTCTACCATTGTTCAACCCGCCTTTGAAGAAGGGTGTCAAGCAACAAGGATGCTGATCAATCAGATTGAGGGTGGAAACCAAGTGGAACGACAACAGGTTTTAGATTGCACAGTTCATTGGAAAGAATCTACATTCTAAGTTAAGTTAAATTTTACTTCTTAGGAAGAGGAGCAGAACGAAGTAGGATATTCGGATTGAGAGCTCACTGAAATCCTCCTTGACTCGCCTAATATATACAAAAAAATAGGAATTTTCCCTTAACTGGTGGGAGAATTCCTATTTTTATACCAATCTTCTTAAGATGGTATATCAATATTATGAATTATGATAGCGATATCATACATATGATTTAAAACTCAACAGATTTCTAAACCAGAAAAATAGAAATGATATTTTTCCAGATCTACAACCCATATAAATAATCATCATCTGTCATAGCTTCTACTTCACCAAGAAGATAGCCGTTACCAACTTGGGAGAAGAAGTCGTGGTTAGATGTACCGGTTGAGATACCGTTCATGATGATTGGGTTGACATCATCTGCTGAATCTGGGAAGAGTGGATCCTGACCCAAGTTCATGAGGGCCTTGTTGGCATTGTAACGAAGGAAGGTCAAGACTTCCTCAGTCCATCCAACTGCATCGTAGAGGGAGCGTGTGTAGCCCTCTTCGTTTTCATAGAGTTGGTAGAGCAGGTCGTACATCCAGTCACGGAGTTTGTCCTGCTCCTCTTCTGGCAATTCATTGAAACCAAGTTGGAACTTGTAGCCGATGTAGGTACCGTGCACAGACTCGTCACGGATGATCAGCTTGATGATTTCCGCAACGTTGGCCAGCTTGTTGTTACCAAGGTAGTAGAGTGGCGTGAAGAAACCAGAGTAGAAGAGGAAGGTTTCTAGGAAAACGCTGGCTACTTTCTTTTCAAGCGGTGTACCTGTTTCGTAGATTTCGTTGATAATCTTTGCCTTGCGCTGCAAGTATTCGTTGCTATTGGTCCACTCAAAAATTTCCTCAATCTCAGACTTGGTGTTCAAGGTTGAGAAGATAGAAGAGTAAGACTTGGCATGGACTGACTCCATGAATTGGATGTTGTTGTAAACAGCTTCTTCATGAGGAGTACGAATGTCATTGCGGAGTGCTTGGACCCCTGTTTCAGATTGAAGGGTATCCAAGAGGGTCAATCCACCGAAGACCTTACCAACCAAGTCTTTTTCTTGGGCAGTCAGTTTACGCCAGTCATCCAAGTCGTTTGACAAGGGAATCCGCGTATCGAGCCAGAATTGCTCGGTCAATTTTTCCCAAGTTGACTTGTCGATCACATCCTCAATGGCGTTCCAGTTTATGGCTTTGTAGTAGGTTTCCATCATATTCTCTTTCTTTTTCTTATACTTCAAATATTATATCACAAATAGATAGTAGCCTGTAAAAAAATCCCCTAAAAGGGATTTTTAATCGAGCGCTCATTAGTTGCTTCACATCATGAACGACAGTGTCGTAAGGTAGTCAGTACCGTTCATTCATTTGATGCTTTAGCATCAATGTCTTACGACACGTAGAAACTGAAGACGATATTTCTTCAGTTTCGAAGTTAGTAAGGTAGCTAGCCAATCCGCTCATAGCGGTTGGCGTAGATTAGCTAGTTGATTTATCAACAGCTAAACTTGCTACGTCGAAATCGAGTTCGGGCTAAGGACTTGGCAAAAAAGATAAATCCCTTTGAGATGCAAGACATCTCTGCGGTATTTCCTATTTTTGCTGTGTCCTTTTGACGCCCTCACATCTTAGATCACACAACTTTCACATTGGTTTGCGCCGACTTCTTCGCCGTCATCGGTAAAGGTACGGATGTAGTAGATAGACTTGATCCCTTTGTTGAAGGCGTAGTTACGGAGGATAGAGAGGTCACGGGTGGTTTGCTTGTTCTCGGTTTTCCATTCGTAGAGTTCTTTTGGAAGCTCACTACGGAGGAAGAGGGTGAGGGACAAGCCTTGGTCAACGTGTTCTGTTGCAGCAGCGTAGACATCAATGACCTTGCGCATATCCATGTCATAGGCAGACTTGTAGAATGGAATGGTTTCAGTTGCCAAACCAGCTGCTGGATAGTAGATTTTACCGATTTTCTTCTCTTGGCGTTCTTCAATCCGCTGGGTAATCGGGTGAATAGAAGCAGAAACATCGTTGATGTAGCTGATAGATCCATTTGGAGCAACAGCTAGGCGGTTTTGGTGATAGAGTCCGTCAGCTTTTACCTTTTCACGAAGCTCCGCCCAATCTTGTCCACTTGGAATGAAAATGCCTTCAAAAAGTTCTTTGACGCGGTCAGATTGTGGTTGGTAGTCACCAGTCACGTATTTATCGAAATAAGTGCCGTCTGCGTATTTTGATTTTTCAAAGTTATGGAAAGTAGCCTTGCGTTCGCGGGCAATATTGTTTGATTCTACCAAGGTCCAGTAGTTGAGGAGCATGAAGTAGATGTTGGTAAATTCTACGGCAGTTTTTGAACCGTAATCAATCAAGTTCTGAGCCAAGTAAGAATGAAGTCCCATGGCACCAAGACCGATAGAATGCGCACGTTCATTTCCAGCTTCGATAGACGGTACTGCAGAAATGTGCGAGTGGTCCGTCACATAAGTCAAAGCGCGTGTCATGGTACGGACAGAAAGTCCAAAATCAGGTGACTTCATCAGGTTGACGATGTTAGTTGAACCAAGGTTGCATGATACATCTGTCCCCATGGTCAAGTATTCCTGAGAATCATTGATGACGCTTGGAGTTTGTACTTGAAGAATTTCTGAACAGAGGTTGGACATGATAATCTTACCATCGACAGGATTGCTACGGTTGGCAGTATCGATGTTGATAACGTATGGATATCCAGACTCTTGTTGGAGTTTGGATATTTCTGTTTCCAAGTCACGTGCCTTGATTTTTGTCTTACGAATGCGAGGGTTTGCCACCAATTCATCGTATTTTTCTGTGATGTCAAGGTAGCTATAAGGGACACCGTATTCCAACTCAACTGAGTATGGGCTGAAGAGGTACATGTCTTCGTTTTTACGTGCCAATTCGTAGAATTTATCAGGAACGGTGATACCGAGTGATAAGGTCTTCACGCGAACTTTCTCATCGGCATTTTCTTTCTTAGTCGAAAGGAAGGAAATAATATCTGGGTGGAAAACATCCAGATACACTACCCCAGCCCCTTGGCGTTGGCCAAGTTGGTTAGAGTAAGAGAAGCTGTCCTCGAAAAGTTTCATGACAGGAACAACCCCAGAAGCAGCTCCCTCGTAGCCCTTGATTGGAGCCCCTGCCTCACGCAAGTTGCTGAGAGAGATACCAACCCCACCACCGATACGGGACAATTGCAGAGCAGAGTTGATGGAACGTCCGATGGAGTTCATATCGTCAGTGACTTGGATGAGGAAACACGATACCAACTCACCGCGACGGGCACGACCTGCGTTGAGGAAAGAAGGAGTAGCTGGCTGGTAACGCAAATGAATCATTTCGTTAGCCAAGTTCAAGGCCAACTCTTCATTTCCTTCTGCAAAATACAGGGCGTTGAAGAGAACACGGTCTTCCATGCTCTCCAAATAGTAGGCACCGTCGTTTGTTTTGAGGGCATACTGGTTGTAGAACTTGTAGGCAGCCATGAAAGACTTGAAGCGGAAGTTTTGGTCTTTCAAGAATTGATCAATCCTGATGATAAATTCTGGACTGTATTGGTCCAAAAATTCTTTCTCAAGATAATTTTCTTCTAATAAGAAGGCAATCTTGTCCAAAATGGAATCAAATTGTTTGGTATTTGGGATAACATTTTCTTTAAAGAAGGCCTTAACCGCTTCTTGGTCCTTGTGGAGTGGGATTTGCCCATTAACAGGACGGTTGATTTCGTTATTTAAACGGAAGTAGGACACATCGCCTAGCTCTTTTAAACTCATAATCGCAATCTCTTTCTATAAACAGTAGGGAGTTAAACCAAGGCTTTTAGTTTTCCTGGTTGAAAACCTGAGAAAACATCATTTTCAGTTTCGATAACAGGTGCAGCTGAGAAACCGAGACCTTTTACGTGATCGATAAATTCAGGCTGTTCATCTAGATTGATTTCTTTATAATCTACACTATGTTGGTCCAAGAATTTCTTGGTCATTTTACACTGTACACAATCATTTTTTGAATAGATCGTTACCATTCAATTTCTCCTTTGTCCATAAGGGATTAATAAAAAATCCCAATTTTGTTACCAATCTAGGATACAAGATTTTAAGGTTAAAGTCAAGAAGGAAGTTTATTTAAAATCACAAAATATAGTGCATAATATTTTTATAAAACACCATATATTGTACCTCAGCTCATTGCCACTAAGTCGAAAGATAGCGTCTACATAGCTGTTTCTATTTAGTTTGAGAACCCTAACAATCTCTCGGGAAAATATAAATTAGCTTTTTTGCAAATGTCATAATATTTTGAAGGAAACATACGGTGTCACAAAATATAACATTTATGGTTATACATGTATTGAATATATATTACCTTTTGTACTATACTATTCAATAATGCTGAAAGAGGTTATAAAATATGGAAAAATCACATAGAAGAAGCTTGTTTCATAAAGGGAAAGAATATTCATATTATGCATTGGATTCGATTTCAACGGAAGAAAAAGTGGATATTCATTCACTTCCCTATACTATTCGTATTTTATTAGAAAGTCTTTTAAGAAAAGAAGATGGTATGGATGTTACAAAAAATCACATAATGGAGTTGCTTCATTATCAGGCTGCATCTCCTAAAGGAGAAATCCCCTTTAAACCTAGTCGTGTTATTTTGCAAGATTTTACAGGTGTTCCTGTTGTGGTAGATTTAGCCTCCATGCGTGATGCGGTGGTGAAAGCAGATGGAAACCCTGAATTGATTAACCCAGAAATTCCAGTGGATTTAGTCATCGACCACTCTGTTCAAGTTGATTTTTTTGGGACTGAAGATGCTCTGGAGAAAAATATTGACTTAGAGTTCGAGAGAAATAATGAACGTTATGAATTTCTGAAATGGGCAGAGAATTCCTTTGAAAATTATCGTGCTGTGCCTCCAGCGACAGGAATTATCCATCAGGTAAACATTGAATTTCTAAGCGATGTTATTATCAACAACGATGGTTTGCTTTATCCAGATTCTATGTTTGGTACAGACAGTCATACGACCATGATTAATGGTATTGGTGTACTTGGTTGGGGTGTAGGTGGTATTGAGGCGGAAGCTGCAATGTTGGGTGAAGCATCTTATTTTCCTATCCCTGAGGTGATTGGTGTTCGCCTAGCAGGGCAATTGCCTAAGGTTGCTACTGCAACGGATTTGGCGCTTAAGGTCACTCAACTTCTACGTCAGGAAAATGTAGTTGGGAAGTTTGTCGAATTCTTTGGATCAGGTTTATCTTCTCTTACATTAGCGGATCGAGCAACGGTTTCCAATATGGCTCCAGAATACGGTGCGACTTGTGGCTATTTCCCGATTGATGGAGAAACTTTACATTATATGAGATTGACCAACCGTTCGGAGGAGCACGTGGAGTTGACAGAAGCCTATGCTAAGGCTAATTATTTATTCTATGATGCTGAACGTTTTCCGTCTTATAGCAAGGTTTTAGAATTGGATTTATCGACAGTAGTTCCATCTATTTCTGGTCCTAAAAGACCACAAGATTTGATAGAACTAACAGATGCAAAAGCAGAGTTTCAGGCTAGTTTAATACGTGAAGTAGGTGTGCGTGGATTTGGTTTGGAGGAAGCAGAGTTAGATAAAACAGCCATGGTTAAGTACGTTGAAGGAGAGGAGCAAATTCAAACAGGTCATGTTGCTATTGCGGCGATTACCTCATGTACAAATACATCCAATCCGTATGTCCTTTTGGCGGCAGGATTACTGGCAAAAAATGCGGTAGAAAAAGGTTTGGCGGTTTCTAAGACGGTCAAGACGTCATTGGCACCAGGCTCAAAAGTAGTGACTGGTTATTTGAAAAAATCAGGTTTGCAGACCTATCTAGATGCCTTAGGGTTCAATTTGGTTGGTTATGGTTGTACAACTTGTATCGGTAACTCAGGTGATCTGCGTCCTGAAGTAGCGGAGGCGATTAAGGAAGAAGATTTATTGGTCTCTGCGGTATTATCTGGAAATCGTAACTTTGAAGGACGGATTAATCCATTGGTAAAAGCTAATTTCTTAGCGAGCCCTCCGCTAGTAGTTGCCTATGCTATTGCGGGAAATATGAATGTAGATTTAACAAGGGAACCGCTGGGGTATGATGAGAAGCAACAAGCTGTCTACCTTGCGGACATCATGCCAAGTCGTGAGGAGGTAGATGACTACATTGAGCGTTATGTGACTCGTGACCTTTATAAGGAAGAATACCAACAGGTATTTACAGATAGTCAGGCTTGGAATGCGATTGAAACAAAGACAGATAAGAATTACAATTGGAATTCATCTTCTACCTATATTCAAAATCCGCCCTATTTTGAAAATATGCAGGCAGATTTATCCATAAAACCACTGGAAAATTTATCTGTTTTGGCTAAATTTGGCGATTCTGTAACGACAGATCATATTTCCCCGGCAGGGAATATTGCGCGATTGAGTCCAGCCGCTCGTTATCTCGAAGAGAATGGCATTGTTTATAAGGATTTTAATTCTTATGGAAGTCGTCGTGGAAATCACGAAGTCATGATGCGTGGGACTTTTGCAAATATTCGTATAAAGAATGAGCTGGCAGATGGAAAAATTGGTGGTTGGACAAGAGTTGGTGATGAGATTCTTTCAATCTATGATGCGGCTATGAGATATAAGGAAGCTGGTATCGGTAGTATTGTTATTGCTGGTAAAGACTATGGGATGGGGTCAAGCCGTGATTGGGCAGCCAAGGGTTCAAGTTTACTTGGTGTGAAGGCTGTTCTTGCTGAGTCATTTGAGCGGATTCACCGTTCAAACTTAGTGATGATGGGTGTTCTTCCTTTACAATTTTTAGAAGGTCAGTCGGCAGAAAGTCTTGGCTTGACTGGACATGAGAGCTATACAATCGACTTGCCAGAAGATGCCGGTGTTGGTCAAATTGTAACAGTCCATGCGCAAACAGACGATGTTACAAAGGAGTTTCAAGCTCTGGTGCGGTTTGATGCAGAGGCGGATATTCGTTATTATCGCCACGGAGGTATTTTACCTATGGTAGTAAGAAAGAAACTAGGAGGAAAGGTATGACAGAAACGAATGGGTTAAAAGATGCGATTGCCTGTGATACGCGAATCAGTGCAATTGAAAATGACCGCTTGTCCTATGCAGGATATGACATTGCTGAATTGATGGAGAATAACGCTTCTTTTGAGGAAGTGATTTACCTCCTTTGGAATTTGCATTTGCCAACGCAAATTGAATTGAATTATTTTGAGAAAAAGTTGCGTGAGGAATATGCTATTTCTGATGCGGTAGAGCAATGTATTCTGATTCAATCACGGCGACATTTGCATCCTATGAGCGTGTTGCGTTCGACAGTATCTCTCCTTGGAGTATATAATGTACACGCTGAAGAGAATTCGTTAGAAGCTTTGTATGAACAATCTATTCAGATTATGGCCAAGGTTCCGACGATTATTGCAACATTTGCTCGTTTGAGACGCGGATTGGTTCCAATTGAACCGCGGTCTGATCTGGGTTTTGCGGCGAATTTTCTTTATATGCTGAATGGTGAGGAGCCGAGTGATTTGCAAATCAAAGCCTTTAACAAAGCTTTGGTGCTTCATGCTGATCATGAATTGAATGCGTCTACTTTTGCTGCGCGTGTCACGGCATCAACGTTAACGGATTTATATTCTTGTGTTACCACGGCAATTGGGACTCTGAAAGGCTCATTGCATGGTGGTGCAAATGAACGAGTGTTTGACATGTTGTTAGCTATTCGCGAGAGTGGTGATACCGAGAGATATTTGCAGAAGAAGCTGGATTCGAAGGAAAAAATTATGGGATTTGGTCATCGAGTCTATAAAACGGTTGATCCTCGTCAAGAGTATTTGAAGGAGATGGCGCGTGATTTGACATTCGGAACAGACGATGAAGCGTTTTATAGATTGTCAGAGGAAGTAGAGAGCTTTATTAAAAACAAAAAAGGTTTAATTCCAAACGTAGACTTCTATTCGGCGACAGTTTACCATGTACTAGGTATTGATAGTGATATTTTTACATTGATTTTTGCAATGAGCCGTATGGCGGGGTGGATTGCACATGTCCAGGAACAACGGAAAAATAATAAATTGATTCGTCCGCGCTCTTCCTACTTAGGCGGTAGGAATTTGGTTTACATCCCGATTGGAAAGAGGTAAATATGGCAGAAAAAATCCTGATGAGAGAGGGACGGTTAATTGTCCCAGATTATCCCGTTATTCCCTATATTGAAGGAGATGGTATTGGCAGGGATATTTGGTCAGTCAGTCAAAAAGTTATTGATGCTGCAGTGAAAAAAGCCTATGCAGGTCAACGTTCTATTCAGTGGAGGGAGGTTTTGGCAGGAGAAAAGGCTTATGAATCAATAGGAACTTCTTTGCCGAATGAGACACTGGAAATAATCCGTGAGCATTTAGTTGCAATCAAAGGTCCCTTGGGGACGCCGATTGGGAAAGGTCATCGTTCTCTTAATGTTGCACTTCGTCAAGAATTAGATTTGTATGCCTGTGTGCGTCCGATTCGCTATTTTAAGGGAGTGCCAAGTCCGCTGAAAGAGCCTGAAAAGACGGATATTACTATTTTTCGTGAAAATACAGAAGATATTTATGCAGGTATTGAATGGGAGGCTGGTTCAGATGAAGTTGCCAAAGTCATTTCCTTTCTGCAAGAAGAAATGGGAGTGGTAAATATCCGTTTTCCAGAATCTTCAAGTATTGGTATCAAACCGATTTCGGAAGAAGGGAGTAAACGCCTCATTCGCTCTGCAATTGATTATGCCTTGAAACATCAGTTGAGAACCGTGACATTAGTACACAAAGGGAATATCCAAAAATTTACAGAAGGCGGTTTCCGCAAGTGGGGTTATGAATTGGCGAAAGAAGAATTTGCTACAGAACTTGCAGAGGGGACTTTGGTAGTAAATGACATTATTGCGGATAACTTTCTGCAGCAGATTTTATTGGCACCGGAAAACTTCCAGGTGGTTGCTCTTACAAATCTAAATGGAGATTATGCATCAGATGCTCTTGCGGCTCAGGTCGGAGGAATAGGCATCTCACCGGGTGCTAACATTAATTATCAGACAGGTCATGCTATCTTTGAAGCGACACATGGAACTGCTCCTGATATTGCAGGAAAGGATCTGGCTAATCCATGTTCCCTCTTGCTTTCGGCTTGTATGATGTTGGAATATATAGGCTGGAAAGAAGCAGCTGCTTTAATTATTCAGGCCTTGGAAGACGCTTTTATAAATAAAAATGTTACGCTTGATTTTGCTAAAATTTTGGACGTTGCTCATCAATCTACTAGTCAATTTTCAGAAGTTCTAATAGATTCTATAATGAAGAAAAAGTAAAATGAACCTCTCTTTTTATGACGGAAACATGAAAGAAAGGTAAAAAAATCTTGAAAATGATTTCAAAAAGTGGTATAATGTCTTTTGTAAGGGTTATCACAAATAACTCACAATTTTGTAAAAATAAAGGAGAATCCAAATATGGCTTCAAAAGATTTCCACATTGTGGCAGAAACAGGTATTCACGCACGTCCAGCAACTTTGCTTGTTCAAACTGCTAGCAAATTCGCTTCAGACATCACTTTGAACTACAAAGATAAATCAGTTAACCTTAAATCTATCATGGGTGTTATGAGTCTTGGTGTTGGTCAAGGCGCTGACGTAACAATCTCTGCTGAAGGTGCTGATGCTGACGACGCAATCGCAGCTATCACTGAAACAATGGAAAAAGAAGGATTGGCATAAGAATATGACAGAAATGCTTAAAGGAATTGCAGCATCAGATGGTGTTGCTGTTGCTAAGGCATATCTACTCGTTCAGCCAGATTTGTCCTTCGAAACTGTTACAGTTGAAGATACAAATGCAGAAGAAGCTCGTTTGGATGCAGCTCTTGCAGCATCTCAAAACGAGCTTTCTCTTATTCGTGAGAACGCAGTAGCTAGCCTAGGTGAAGAGGCCGCAGCCGTATTTGATGCACACTTGATGGTTCTTGCTGACCCAGAAATGATTGGTCAAATTAAGGAAACTATTCGTGCTAAGAAAACAAACGCTGAGGCTGGTTTGAAAGAAGTAACGGATATGTTCATCGCTATTTTTGAAGGTATGGAAGATAACCCATACATGCAAGAGCGTGCAGCAGATATCCGCGACGTTGCAAAACGTGTCCTAGCTCACTTGCTTGGCGTTCGTTTGCCAAACCCTGCGACAATTGATGAAGAGTCAATCGTTATCGCACACGACTTGACACCTTCAGATACAGCACAATTGAACAAACAGTTTGTAAAAGCCTTTGTAACAAACATCGGTGGTCGTACAAGCCACTCAGCTATCATGGCTCGTACACTTGAGATTGCTGCTGTATTAGGTACTAATAACATTACTGAAATCGTTAAAGATGGCGATGTACTCGCTGTTAACGGTATCACAGGTGAGGTTGTTATCAACCCTTCTGAAGAAGTGATTGCAGAATTTAAAGCAGCTGGTGAAGCTTATGCAAAACAAAAAGCTGAATGGGCTCTGTTGAAAGATGCTCAAACTGTTACAGCTGACGGCAAACACTTTGAATTGGCAGCTAACATCGGTACACCAAAAGACGTTGAAGGTGTAAATGATAACGGTGCTGAGGCAGTTGGTCTTTACCGTACAGAGTTCTTGTACATGGACTCACAAGACTTCCCAACTGAAGATGAGCAATATGAAGCTTATAAGGCTGTTCTTGAAGGTATGAATGGCAAGCCAGTTGTGGTTCGTACAATGGATATCGGTGGTGATAAGGAACTTCCTTACTTCGATCTTCCGCACGAAATGAACCCGTTCCTTGGTTTCCGTGCTCTTCGTATCTCTATTTCTGAGACTGGTAACCAAATGTTCCGTACTCAGTTGCGTGCCCTTCTTCGTTCTTCTGTACATGGTAAACTTCGTATCATGTTCCCTATGGTTGCCTTGTTGACTGAATTCCGCGCAGCAAAAGCAATCCTTGAAGAAGAAAAAGCAAACTTGTTGGCAGAAGGTGTTGCAGTCGCGGATGATATCCAAGTTGGTATCATGATTGAAATCCCTGCAGCAGCAATGCTTGCAGACCAATTTGCCAAAGAAGTTGACTTCTTCTCAATCGGTACAAACGACCTTATCCAGTACACAATGGCTGCTGACCGTATGAATGAACAAGTTTCATACCTCTACCAACCATATAACCCATCAATCCTTCGCTTGATCAACAATGTTATCAAGGCTGCTCACGCAGAAGGCAAATGGGCTGGTATGTGTGGTGAGATGGCTGGTGACCAACAAGCTGTTCCACTTCTTGTAGGTATGGGCTTGGATGAGTTCTCTATGAGTGCAACATCTGTACTTCGTACACGTAGCCTTATGAAGAAACTTGATACAGCTAAGATGGAAGAATATGCTCACCGTGCCTTGACAGAATGTGCAACGGCAGAAGAAGTTCTTGAACTTCAAAAAGAGTATGTTGATTTCGATTAATAAGAAATTTAAAGTTTGGAGTAGATAAACTACTTCAAACTTTTTTTGTATGCTCCAGCATTGAGTACTATATATTTTTTGAGATATACGGCTTAAAATACTTTGAAGATTGAAATTAATTTGAAAGAAAATTTGAAATTTTCTAAAAATTATTGCAAAATAAGATTTGTTATGTTACAATAATCACATTATACTCAAAGGAGGAAGAAATGAAGGCGTATAATAATTATATTAACGGTTCTTGGGTTGGATCAGAAAAATCAATCGCGATTCACTCACCGATTAATCAAGAAAAACTTGGTACAGTTCCTGCTATGTCAAAAGAAGAAGTTGATCAGGCAATGGAAGCTGCTAGAAAGGCATTACCTGCTTGGCGTGCCCTTTCAGCATTTGAACGTGCTCAATATTTGCATAAGGCAGCAAATATTTTGGAAGAACGTAAAGATGCAATCGGTGAAATTTTAGCTAAAGAAGTTTCGAAAGGGATCAAGGCTTCCATCGGAGAAGTGGATCGTTCTGCCCACCTCATTCGTTTTGCTGCAGAAGAAGGTTTGCGTGTTTATGGTTCATCTTTAGAGGGTGGAACCTACGAGCCAACTGCTAAGTCAAAGGTTTCTTTGGTTCGTCGTGAACCTGTAGGTATCGTATTGGCGATTGCACCGTATAACTACCCTGTTAACTTATCGGCTTCAAAAATTGCACCTGCTTTAATTGGTGGCAACGTAGTTATGTTTAAACCACCTACACAGGGTTCAATTTCTGGTCTATTGTTGGCGGAAGCTTTTGCAGATGCTGGTATCCCAGCGGGTGTCTTTAATACCATTACTGGTCGCGGTTCAGAAATTGGTGACTACATCATTGAACATCCAGAAGTAAACTTCATTAACTTTACGGGTTCAACGCCAATTGGTCAAAAAGTCGGTAAATTAGCAGGCATTCGTCCAATTATGCTTGAATTGGGTGGTAAGGATGCAGCAGTTGTTATGGAAGATGCGGATTTGGACCACACTGCAAAAGAAATTGTAAGTGGTGCCTACAGCTATTCAGGTCAACGTTGTACGGCTATTAAGCGTGTTCTTGTTATGGATTCTGTAGCTGATGAATTGGCTGCGAAGTTGAAAGCAGAAGTTGAGAAATTGACTGTCGGTGATCCATTTGAGAACAAGGACATTACGCCAGTTATTGACGAACAATCAGCAGAATTTATTGAAGGCCTAGTTCGAGATGCACAGGCTAAAGGTGCAACGGAATTGACACCATACAAACGTGAGAAAAACTTGATTTGGCCAACCCTTCTTGACCATGTTACACCAGATATGGAAATTGCTTGGGAAGAACCATTTGGACCAGTTCTTCCAATTATTCGTGTTTCATCATTGGATGAAATGTTGGAATTGTGTAACCAATCTGAGTATGGTCTTCAATCTTCTATCTTTACAAGCAACTATCCATTTGCTTTTGATTTTGCTTCTAAATTAGAAGTTGGTACGGTTCATATCAATGCTAAGACGCAACGTGGTCCAGATAACTTCCCGTTCTTGGGTGTCAAGGGTTCAGGAGCAGGTGTACAAGGTATCCGTTACAGTATCGAAGCGATGACTAAAGTGAAGTCAGTGGTATTTGACGTTCAATAAAATAATAAGGGGGTGGGAAGACGAACTCTTTTTAAACTGGTCGAGTTCTTTCCCACTCCCTAATTAGAGCCCACTCAACCACTGCGTCAAGTTTAACTATTGAAAAAAACTAAGGAGGCCAGGACTTTTGTCCCAGCCTTTTTTTTATTATATACAGGCAACCACTCATTCACGAAAAAAGTTCCAACCTCAAAATGAGATTAGAACAGGATTTGGTTATTTAGCTTGATAAAACTTATTGTGTTGGTAGATAGGGTCAAAGGTAAGATTGATACCTAATTTACGAAGGACACTCTTGTCTTCATCAGAAAGGATAACAGTCGAGTGGGCTTCGCTACCATTTAATTGGCCTAATTCTTTCATGGCACGTGCAGCAAGAGGGCTGTCTTGTGCAGTAATGGCAAGGGCGTTAAGAATCTCACTTGCATCGAGTCGTGTATTGGTCTTATCCAGATAATCTGCCTTCAATTCTTGAATTGGACGGATGTAGTTTGGTTCGATGAGAAGTGTTTCATCATCGATGTTAGCAATTTGCTTGATGGCATTCAGGAGAACAGTTGCAGTTGGCTTGAGGAGGTCGGATGTCTTACCTGTTACCATCTCTCCATTTGGCAACTGAATAGCTAGGGCAGGGCTGGCTGTCAGCTCTGCTTTTTCGCGCGCAGCGATAACAACCTTACGATCTGCTGGTGTCACACCGACTTCATTCATGAGGAGTTCAATCTTTTTAACTGCTTGCTCGCTCACCCGCTCTGCCTTGAAATCAACGAGTGTCTGATAGTAGCGACGGATGATTTCTTGCTTGGAAGCCTCAATAGCAGCTTCTTCATCAACGATGGAGTAGCCCACCATGTTAACGCCCATATCTGTCGGTGAGGCGTAAGGTGATTTGTTCAAAATACGTTCAAAGGTACGGTTGAGGACAGGGAAGACCTCGATGTCACGGTTGTAGTTGACCGCAGTTTTGCCGTAAGTTTGCAGGTGGAAGGGGTCGATCATGTTGAGGTCGTCTAGGTCGGCAGTTGCTGCTTCATAGGCCAAGTTAACGGGATGGTGGAGTGGTAAGTTCCAAACTGGGAAGGTTTCAAACTTGGCATAGCCTGATGTTACGCCATGCAGTTGGTCGTGGTAAAGTTGGGAGATACAGGTCGCCAATTTACCTGAACCAGGTCCAGGTGCGGTGACAACGACGAGGTTGCGACTAGTTTCAATGTAGTCATTTTTGCCCATACCTTCTGGTGAGATGATGTGGTCAATATCAGAAGGATAGCCCTTGATTGGGTAGTGGAGATAGGACTTGATACCATGTTTTTCCAACTGTTTGCGGAAGGCGTCTGCGGCTGGTTGGTTGCGGTATTGGGTAATGACCACAGAACCAACATAAATATCAATATCATTAAATGTATCAATCAAGCGGAAGACTTCTTGGTCGTAAGAAATACCTAGGTCGCCGCGTGCCTTAGAATGCTCGATGTTGCTGGCATTGATGGCGATGACAATTTCTACTTGGTCTTTTAATTCTTGGAGGAGTTTGATTTTGTTATCTGGTTCATAGCCAGGTAAAACACGGGCTGCGTGGAAATCTTCCAGCATTTTTCCACCAAATTCCATGTAGAGTTTGCCTTCGAACTGGGCAATACGCTCTAAAATGTGGTCACGTTGCAAATTCAAGTATTTAGTTGAATCAAATGCGATTTTCTTCATTATAAATATGTCCTCCAAATGTGTATTAATCTCTGGGAAAACAAAAAATAGCTCCCTAAAACTAGGGAGCCTTTTCTCCGACCTCTCAAAAGAGGTGCCCGAACAATACTATAACAAACTGTGCTAATCTTGTCAAGAAAAAGTCAGATAGAAGAAAAATTAAACAAGTGTTTAAAAAATATTTAATTTTTATAAAATTAAATATTGACTTTATTAAAATAAAGTGTAAAATAAGATTAAACAAATATTTAATTTTATTAAAAGGAGTTTCTTATGAAAAAACTAGTCAACAATAAATTGTTCCTGTCCAGCTTTGTAGCGGACTTGATTTCCAACTTTGGCGATACGCTTTACTATCTAGCCCTGATGAACTATGTATTGCTTCTACCAGATACCAAATTTGCTCTGGCCATGATTACCGCTTCTGAAACCTTGCCGATTTTGGCAGGCCTCTTCATCGGAATCTGGGCAGATAAGACCAAAAACAAATTGGATACCATCCTAGCGACCCTACTGGTTCGTGTTGGTTTGTATACCTTGGTTGGTTTCCTCATGGGATTTACCCCAGCCCTGTGGGTTGTGGCAGTGGTCTGCGTCATCAACTTCCTGTCTGACCTTGCTGGTCAATACGAAAACGGTCTCTATATGCCAGTCAGCTTGCGGGTTGTGGCTGCTGAAGACCGTGAAACAGCTATGGCTTTTAAAATGACTGTTAAAAATCTCTTGCAGATCGCCTTTCAAGCCAGTGGTGCCATCCTGATCGGATTTATGTCTTACCAGAATCTCGCCTTCTTCAATGCAGGGACCTTCTTGGTCAGCCTTGCCATCATGGCAACCCTCCGTCCAGCTTTTGCCAAGTTGTTGAAAGAGAGTCCTATCCAAGAAGTTGAACAAACCGAAACAGAAGCAGGACTTATCAAGGGAATTGGTCAGAGTATCAAAGATTCCTACCAAGCCGTGCAGAATATTCCTGTTCTTAAAGCGTCAATCATTACCATTGCAAGCTTGAATGCGATTTTTACTGCCCTCTCACCATTAGCAATTCTTAATATGAAGGAGTTTTCAGACTTTGTGATTGTCAATGCGGGGACAACGGTGGCTCTGATTTCCATTCTCTTCTCAGTTGGTAGTATCTTGGGGTCAAGTATCGGTATGGCTCTTTTCAAAAATGTTAGCTTGGTCAACCTCCTCAAGTTTTCTACTCTTATGCCTGTTTTACTTTTCTCAGGTTTCTTTCTTCACAATATTTATGTGGTGCTGGCAGTGATCTTCGTAACGGCAGTGACACTGGGAATTTTCAACCCGAAAATGAGTGCTCTGGTTATGAATGAACTGCCAGAGGATAAATTGGCAACTGTCGGTGGTGGGATTGATGCTTTCTGCCAGATTGGTATGGTAGCTGGTCAAGCCTTGGTTGCTCTTATGGTGACGGTGCTTTCTGCGACAAGTATTTCTCTCATCTTCCTCTTGCTTTCTGTGGGACTAGTAAGCTATACTATTCTTGTGGGGCGTAGGCCTAAAAATGAAGTAGTTGTTAAAGCTTAGAAAGTATACGTATGAAATTAGATTACCGAGATTATAGAAGCGAGATTGTTGAAAAGTTCTTTATTCCCTTGATTGTCAAGGAGCGTGAGGAGCCGTTTGAGGCGGATTTTTCACAGAAAGAAAAAGACATTCTCAAAGATGCCTTGGACATTCGTGATGAGATGGAAGAAAAGTTGGCAGATTTTCGTCAGGAAGTCAATCAAGTCTTTATCTGGGGACATATCTTCAACATTTTGCATAGTCTTTATTTCTATCTCTTGAATGATGGACAGGATCCAAAGACAGTTGAGGAAGCTTGTCAATTGATTTTAAAGCTGTCTCAAGAAGAAGTAGAAGATGCCATGCGAACCATGTTGGCGTCTGAAAATGACGGACATCGTGAGAAGACTCTCAGCCTCATGGAACTCTTGGAAAAAACGGATAAAAAGCCGGCAGATAAGTGGTACTGGTCACTGGCCATTCGCAATCCTTTAGAAACAGTTCAGCGGTCTGTCCATCTCTTGGATAAGATGCTCCCAATCTATCAGCCCTATTTTGAGCAAGCAAGAGTTGAGCGAGAAGCCTTTGCTAGGGATTTTGACATTGAACAACTCTACAGAGAATCCAAGCAGTTAGCCATGACTAGCTTGGATAGCTTGGGTGTAGAAACTGCCCACTTCTTCGTTCTCAGTCCGTGGAATTATTGGTTTGCTTATTATGGCAATGAACAATTTGACTATATGAAAGTCGCTCTTTTAGCGTCCTGTCGAATTGATCAGATTATGCTGTCAAATGACGAGCTGGATCTGGATGATTTGACAACGGCTCTTAAAGTCATCAGCGATAGCACGCGCTATCAGGTCTTGGTGGAGCTGACCAAGCCTCATGCCAAGAGCAAGGACATTGCAGAACGCCTGGCTATTACAGGGGCGGCAGTGTCTTTCCACACCCAGAAACTGATTAACGGCGACCTGCTTCTCTTTAATGCTAAAGACAAGAATGTCAAATACAGTGTCAATCGCGACCTGCTCCAACAGGTGATTGATAAGTTGAAAGAGGATTTTGATTTGTAAAAAAGCCTTGTAAGTTAAGTCTTACAAGGTTCTTTTGTGCTTATATTCTTCGAAAATCAAAATCAGACGTTGTTGACTTGATTTGATGAGTGAAAAGGTCCAGTGGATCTTTTCAGCCTGTTCCCTTGAAATATAATAAGGAACAGTGTTCTATCTGCATCTTACGGTCACGAACCAAGTTCGTCTAATTTCCGACCTCCAACAGTCTATTCCCAGACTGTTGGAGCTAGTCTGTTTTTGATTTTCTTTGAGTGTTAATGATTAACCAGCTGAGCAGTTGGCAAGTGATGATGGTGATAAAGAAAACCAGCCAACCTTGCTGTATTTTGGTCAGGGAACTAGTTTCTAGGAAGAAAAAGCTGATTTCCACTGGGATAACATGGATAAAATAATAATAGCTGGCGTATTCTTTTAGAAATTGAAATTTTTTCTTGCGGAAGAGGTCTGTGGTTAGGGTCCAGGCGACTAGATAGGCTGTGAATGGAATCAGGCTAAATAGAAAGTTCTTGTCGTAGCCCTGATTGAGATAGATGATAGTGGCTTCAAAGGCTAAAAGGGCTGTGCAGACAAGTAGTTTGTTTTTTTGTCGGTGTTGGAAAATGGGTTGATTGAGTTTGTCGGCTAGATAAAAGCCTGTCAGGACAAAAATCGGTGCGTAGAAGAGGCCGTTGCGGCTGGTGAAAAAGAAGTTTTTGTAGTTATCAAATGCGGTCAGGAAAACCGATTCTGCCAGGTAGGAGGAGTAGGTTTCAACAGATCCTAGGAGATAGAGAAGGCAGGCAAGACTGACTGTGACGCGCCAGCCCCATTTCTTTAGGGAATAGTGGATGAGGACAAGGCCAAGCAAGAAAGCGGGCATGTACCAGAGTTGGTAGCTGGTGCCGGTGTAGGTCAGTCCGACTAGGAGAGCGAGGGGATAGTAGGAAAGGGGGATTTCCTGGAGGTGTAGGTAGATGAGGTAGAAGGGGAGGTAGAGGGCGGACCAGGTCAGGTATTGTTTGCTGTAGCGGATGAGGTATTGTTTGGAGAGGCTGGGGTAGTTGCGTCGGAGGAAGAAGCTGGCTGTGACCATGAAGTAGGGAACGACCATGCGGCTAAAGATTGATTTTTGGATGAAGTGGAGCTGGTCTGCTTCAAATAATCTGCGGCAGTGGAGGGCGATGACTAAAATGGCTCCGGTGAATTGTAGGAGGGAGAGTAGTGATGTGTTGAGTGGTTTTGGTTTGTTTTGCATCTTAACTCCCTTCTTTTTTCTTCCATTTTATCGAAAAAGGCTGGATATGTAAATGTTTGCAAAAAGATGTGGAGAGGTGCTGGCTGAAACTTAGTTGACAAGAGAAGTCCAGTGGAAAATATGGTATAATGTTAGGACGGAGTAAATGTAAACCATCTATTTCGTTTAAGTTAGAAAGGAGCATATAGATGAAAGATTTACATGCAAAATTATTGGCTGATTTTGGGATTGATTTTTCGGATTTGAATTTATTAGAAACGGCTTTTACCCATACTTCTTATGCCAATGAGCATCGCCTTCTAAAAATTTCACATAATGAGCGCTTGGAATTTTTAGGAGACGCTGTTCTCCAGTTGATGATTTCCAAATATCTCTATCAAAAATATCCTGATAGACCCGAAGGTGAGATGTCCAAGTTGCGTTCGACCTTTGTACGTGAGGAGTCTTTGGCTGGTTTTTCACGTGCTTGTGGTTTTGATCGGTTTCTTCGTCTTGGTAAGGGGGAAGAGAAGTCTGGAGGACGCAATCGCGATACTATTTTAGGAGATGCTTTCGAGGCATTCTTAGGAGCTCTGCTATTGGACAAGGGTGAAAAGACCGTGGAGGAATTTATCCATAAGGTCATGATTCCTCGCTTGGAAAAAGGGAACTTCGAGCGCGTGACTGACTACAAGACTGCCTTGCAGGAAATTCTGCAGGTCAATGGTGAAATCGCCATTACTTATCGTGTGGTAGCCGAGTCAGGACCTGCCCATGATAAGACCTTTGAAGTGGAGGTGTCTGCGGATCACCGAGTTATAGGTCGTGGCCGTGGTCGCTCTAAGAAATTAGCTGAACAAGCCGCCGCAAAAAATGCTGTGGAGGCTAGAGGATAGGTATGTATCTAAAATCGATTGAAATGCAGGGCTTTAAGTCCTTTGCGGATAAGACCAGGGTGGTCTTTGACCGTGGAGTGACGGCCGTTGTGGGACCGAATGGTTCTGGCAAGTCCAATATTACAGAAAGTCTGCGTTGGGCCTTGGGGGAATCTTCTGCCAAGAGCCTGCGTGGAGGCAAGATGCCAGATGTTATCTTTGCAGGAACGGAAAGCCGTAAGCCACTCAATTACGCTTCTGTTGTTGTAACCTTAGATAATAGTTCGGGTTTTATTGCTCACAAAGAGAAAGAAATCAAGGTAGAACGCCACATTTATCGGTCTGGTGATAGTGAATACCTCATTGACGGAAAGAAGGTTCGTTTGCGGGATATTCATGATCTTTTCATGGACACTGGCTTGGGTCGTGATTCATTCTCGATTATTTCTCAAGGGCGGGTAGAAGCGATTTTTAATTCCAAGCCAGAGGAACGCCGTGCTATTTTTGAAGAGGCAGCTGGGGTCTTAAAATACAAGACCCGTAAGAAAGAAACGGAAAGTAAGCTAGAACAGGCTCAAGGTAACTTGGACCGTTTGGATGATATTATTTACGAGTTGGACAATCAGGTTAAACCCTTGGAGAAGCAGGCTCAAACAGCCAAGAAATTTTTGGAATTGGATGGGCAACGCAAAGAACTTTACCTGGATGTTTTGGTGGCTCAGTTGACGCTTGGTAAGGAAAAATTAACGGAAAAAGAAGCTGAACTAGAATCTGTCAAAACTGAATTGACCAGCTATTACCAACAGCGGTCTGAATTGGAACAGGAAAACCAGACCTTGAAAGAAAAGCGTCATCGTTTATCTGAACAGATGGAACGTGAACAGGCTGTTTTACTGGATTTGACCAAGTTAATCAGTGACTTGGAGCGAAAAATTGAGGTTCATAAACTGGAATCCAGTCAGAATGAATCCAGTCGTCAAGAGGCTCAGGAGCGTTTGGAAAGCATGCTAGTGAAGCGGGCTAGTTTGGAACAACAGATTGGGCAAAGGCAAGAAAAAATTGCTCAGTTGGAGCGTTCTTTGTCTAGCTTGAAAGAAGATATTGCTGCGGTGGATAAGGAAATTTCCTACTTCTCAGAAGATCCAGATCAGATTTTGGACCATCTGCGTGAGCAGTATGTTGCGCTCATGCAGGAAGAGGCGGAAGCTTCAAACCGCTTGACCAAGCTTCAGCAGGACATTGCCAATCAAATCAGTCTTTCTGAGAGTAAATCTGAGGACTTGGCACGCTTGCAGACGGAAAAACAAACAGCTCAAGAAGTACTTGATAAGAGTCGGAAAAGTTTAGAAGAAGCTGATCACGTGTTACGCCAGTTACTTGAGAGCTATCAGACCAAAAAATCGGAATTGGATCAAACCCAGACTGCTTATCAGGCTGAGCAAGGTCGCTTGTTTGATTTGCTGGATCAGTTGAAAGGCAAGCAGGCTCGCCAGTCTAGTTTGGAAGCTATTTTAAAAAATCATTCCAATTTTTACGCAGGGGTTAAGGCTGTCTTACAGGCGGCACCAAGCTTAGGAGGAATTATTGGAGCAGTCAGTGAACAATTGACCTTTGATACTCGTTACCAAACGGCTTTGGAAATTGCTCTTGGCGGTGCTAGTCAAAACGTCATCGTTGAAGATGAAGCGACTGCTAAACGAGCTATCGCATTTTTGAAAGAAAAACGGCAAGGACGGGCAACCTTCTTACCTCTAACAACTATCAAGCCACGTCAGCTTTCTGGACAGCAAATCTCTTTGCTAGAATCTTCCGATGGATTTTTGGGTTTAGCGAGTGATTTGGTGACTTATCAGCCAAATTTAGATGCGATTTTCCAAAATTTGCTAGGCACTATCGCGATTTTTGATACCATTGACCATGCCAATCAGGCGGCGCGGGCAACCAAGTTTCAAGTGCGTATGGTGACCATGGATGGAGCGGAAATCCGTCCTGGTGGAGCCTTTGCTGGTGGTAGTAATCGAAATAACAGCACGACCTTTATCAAACCAGAACTCGATGCTCTTTTAGGAGAAATAGCAGAGCTGTCTAGCCAGTTGCAGGAGCAAGAAAGCTTGGTTGCAGCTAAGAAAACTAGCTTAGACCAGACCAGAGAAGCCTTGGAAACGATTAAGGCGGAGGGGGAAGAAGCTAGATTGAACCAGCAGAGCGCAAGGATTCATCAGGAACAGGCAGAAAATAGACTGGCTCAGCTATCAGCCCAGTATGACCTGCAAATGAGTCAGGTTAGTCCGACCATTTTGACTGAGCTAGAAGAGGCTGCTGCTAAGGAAGAAGTAAATGTCCAAGCCTTGAATGAGAAAAAACTAGCCTTGGATCAACAAATCAATCAAGTCCGTGA
The DNA here is from genome assembly GCF_046032535.1 of Streptococcus suis. GTDB lineage: Bacteria > Bacillota > Bacilli > Lactobacillales > Streptococcaceae > Streptococcus > Streptococcus suis_AK. The sequence continues at coordinate 64,418 of NZ_JARQPL010000001.1, forward strand.
TAATCGCGACAGTATTCAAGAAAGCTTGCAGAAACTACAGACTCAGAAGAGTCAACTAACTTTGGAACAGGCTGAACTCACTAGCCAACTTCGTTTTGAACAGACAGATCTGAGACGTTTGCAAGAAGAAAAAGTGGTTGCAGATAAGGAAATTTCTCTTTTAGAGGATATGATTGACCAGAAGCTAGAAGCTCTTGAAGATACTAGTATTGAGATTCTTGAAGAACAATTGCAGGCGGCATTTGATAAGCAAAACCAGACCAATCAGATTCTAATTCGCTTAAAGTTTGAGTTGGAAGATATTGATGGGCAGTTTGAAGACTTGGAAGAAAGATTGCAACAAGCTCGGACTAAGAATGATGATTTGATTCGTAAGCAGGCTAAGTTAGAGGCGGATTGTGAGCAAGCGGGCGATAAATTACGGACTCTACTTGGTAATTTGACCGAGCATTTTAAATTGAGTTTTGAAGCTGCCCAGTCTCAGGCCAAGGAAGTTGAGAATCTTGCAGTTGCTGAACAAAGCCTCAAAGACCTAGAAAGAGCTATTCGTGCTTTGGGTCCAGTCAATTTGGATGCTATTGAGCAGTATGACGAGGTTAATAATCGCCTTACCTTCCTCAATGAGCAACGGACAGATATTTTGTCGGCGCGTGATTTACTACTAGATACTATCCACGAGATGGATGATGAAGTCAAAGAGCGCTTCAAGGTTACTTTTGAAGCTATTCGTGAAAGCTTTAAGCAGACATTCAAACAAATGTTTGGCGGTGGTTCAGCGGATTTGATTTTGACAGAAGGTGACCTATTGACTGCGGGTGTGGAGATTTCAGTTCAACCTCCGGGTAAGAAAATTCAATCTCTCAATCTTATGTCAGGTGGCGAAAAAGCCCTTTCGGCCCTCGCTCTGCTATTTTCCATTATCCGTGTTAAGACCATTCCTTTTGTAATTCTCGATGAGGTGGAGGCAGCCTTGGATGAGGCCAATGTCAAACGTTTTGGTGACTACCTCAACCGTTTTGATAAGGAGAGTCAGTTTATCGTCGTGACCCACCGTAAAGGGACCATGGCGGCAGCGGATGCCATGTATGGGGTGACCATGCAGGAATCTGGCGTGTCCAAGATTGTTTCCGTTAAGCTGAAAGATGTGGAGAAATTATGATTAACAAAATTTACGCCAGTGATATGGATGGTACCTTTTTACGAGAAGACCATAGTTTTGATAAGGAACGGTTTCGTCGTATACTGAATCAGTTCAAAGAAAAAGGTTATTTATTTGTGGCAGCAAGTGGGCGATCTATGCAAAGCCTGAAACTTGTTTTTGAAGATTTTGTAGATGAAATCGGTTTTGTGGCAGAAAATGGATCAATCGTTGAATATCAGGGGCAGACTATCTTTATGGATGAACCAATTAGTCCTGAAATTTATCTGCCGATTATCGCGGGTATTGATGCAGGTCCCTTTGGTAGCAGTCGTTCCATGGTGCTGTCTGGACTCGAAAACTTTTATTTATTAAAAAATGCTGAGCCTCAGTTTTTAGAAGCGATGACGAATTATTACGCACATTTTCGATTGGTAGACACATTTGAAGAAGTTCGAGAAGAGATTATAAAAATCAATGCCAAATTTTCTCCTGAGGAAATGGACGATGCCAGACGATGGTTAAATGATACATTTGAAGGCGTAACGGCCATGACAACTGGTTTTGACAATATTGATATAATTCCAAATGGTTCAAATAAATCAGTTGGATTGAGCCATCTCTGTGCTCATTTTGGAATTACCGGTCAGGATGTAGTGGCATTTGGTGATAATCAAAATGATTTGGATATGTTTGACTTTGCAGGTCTGGCTCTTGCGACAGAAAATGCAAGAGAGGACGTGAAGGCCAAGGCAGATTCTATTATTGGTCATTGCAATGATGGAGCAGTATTAGCCTATTTAGAGGAGGAAGTAAATGGCAATTAAGTTGATTGCATTGGATTTGGATGGAACACTTCTGACATCGGACAAACGGATTTCAGAAGCCAATAAAAAGGCCTTGCAGGCAGCGCGTGAGCGTGGAGTTTATGTAGTTCTGACAACAGGACGGCCCTTGCAAGCTATCGGTACTTTTCTAGAAGAATTGGATTTGCTAGGTGAAAGCCAGTATTCCATCACCTTTAACGGTGGTCTAGTCCAGGAAAATACAGGTCGGGTTTTGGATAAGGTTGGCTTCACTATTGAAGATGTACGTGCTATCCGTCGTGTGACAAATGATTTGGACTTGCCACTGGATATTCTCTATGGTGGCGATGTCTATTCGCTACCTGCTGCCCATGAATCTCTCTATCTAACAGCCAATCCACTTTTGAATAAAATCCCTGTGACAGATGAGGAACTGCCAGAAGATTTTGTTTACAATAAGGCAGTTTCAGCTGTGGCAGCAGACTTTTTGGAGGGACAAATTCCAAAAATTCCTGCGGAACTTCACGAGCGTTTCGAGATTTTCAAATCGCGTGATATCTTGCTCGAATGGAGTCCAAAAGGTGTTCACAAGGCAAATGGTTTGGCCAAGTTGATTGGACATCTGGGGATTGACAAGTCAGAAGTTATGGCTTGTGGTGATGAAGGAAATGATCTTTCGATGATTGAATGGGCTGGCTTGGGTGTTGCCATGGCGAATGCGACTGATGAAATCAAGTCTGCGGCCAACCTTGTTTTGCCAAAAACCAATGATGAAGATGGCATTGCTTGGGCCATCGAGCACTATGTATTGAATGAGGACTAATATGGGATTATTTGATCGATTATTTGGACAAAAGGCTCAAGAAGAGCCTAGAGAAGAAGTTGTTGAAGAAATTGAAGTAGAACAGTTGGTTACTGGCGAGGACGTTGAAATATCTGAAACAGAGCCAGCTAGTCACGAACAGGACAGTCCAACACCTACTGACTTGACTGCCGAGCAAGAAGCTCAGAAACAACGGACCTTAGACATGATGGCTCAATATTATGCAGCTAAAGAAGCCGCTGCGGCTCGAGTGAAGGAAGCGCAGGAACAAGGCTTTGACCCTGCTATTCAAACCAAGGTCAAGGAAGAGCCTGTTGAGGAAGTTGCTCCAGTCGAGCAAGAAAGTGAGCAGGACAAGTACCAGCGGACCTTGAAAAAGACCCGTACAGGCTTTGGGGCAAGGCTCAATGAATTCTTTGCCAATTTCCGTTCGGTTGATGAAGAATTTTTCGAAGAGTTGGAAGAAATGCTGATTTTGTCAGACGTAGGTGTGCAAGTTGCTTCTACTCTGACAGAGGAGCTCCGCTATGAAGCTAAGCTACAGAAAGCTAAGAAGACAGATGAACTCCGTCGGGTTATCATCGAAAAATTGGTGGATATTTACGAAAAAGATGGTCAATTCAGTGAGCAAATCAATTTTCAAGATGATTTGACAGTCATGCTCTTTGTCGGTGTCAACGGCGTTGGGAAGACGACCTCTATCGGTAAGTTGGCCTACAAGTACAAGCAGGCTGGTAAGAAGGTCATGTTGGTCGCAGCGGACACCTTCCGTGCGGGTGCGGTAGCCCAACTGGTCGAGTGGGGTCACCGAGTCGATGTGCCAGTGGTCACAGGTCCAGAAAAGTCAGACCCAGCCAGTGTGGTATTTGACGGGGTAAAACGTGCCGTGGCAGAAGGCGTAGATATTCTCATGATTGACACAGCAGGTCGTTTGCAGAATAAAGACAACCTCATGGCAGAGCTGGAAAAAATCGGTCGCATTATTAAACGGACTCTACCTGATGCACCGCATGAAACCCTCTTAGCACTTGATGCCTCCACAGGTCAAAACGCCCTTAGTCAAGCCAAGGAATTTGCTAAAATTACCCCATTGACAGGTCTTGTCTTGACCAAACTGGACGGTACAGCAAAAGGTGGTGTCGTCCTCGCTATCCGTCAGGAACTGGATATTCCAGTCAAGCTGATTGGTTTCGGTGAGAAAATCGATGACATCGGAGAATTCAAATCCGAAGAGTTCGTGCGTGGGCTCTTGGAGGGATTGGTATAGAATGAAAAAAGTAGTTAACTGTGACAGTTAGCTACTTTTGTGTTGGTCCATAATCTTTGTAATTTCTTCTGGAGTGTCCACCATGCCCCGTTGGTACCAAGCAGTGCAGGCTCCTAGAATAGAATAGCCGACAAAGGCATAGGAATAGGCAACCTCAGTCGGTAATGTAGAAAGGCTTTGCTTGTCTGTTAGAAGCTGGGCGATAAAAATTTCCTTTTCGCTCTTGTAGAGGCAGTCAATCAGGCTCTTGTTCTGCTGGAAAAAGGCAAACAGTGCCGAGAAGGATAGGTCGGTTCCATGCTCTGTTTGATAGGCTTGGAATGCAGATTTCAAGGCTAGCTCCAATATAGCATCCTTGCTGTCAAAATTTCGATAGAAGCTAATTCGGGTTACCCCAGCCCGTTTTGCAATGTCAGTTATGGTGATTTTTTCATACTCCTTTTGTTGAATGAGTTGCAGTAAGGCTTCTTGGATATAATCTTGTGCAGTCATGTTACAAACTCCCTCCTTTTGTTACATGGTGGTCCTGTGGTATTGACTTAGAAAATAGACTATGTTACACTTGTTACATCTTAAATGAAATAAATTGAAATGTCAAGGAGTAAAAATGACAATCAAACGTTGGCTTATCTTAGGGATTATCGCAGTTGTTGGATTTTTAATTGGTCGCTTGTTGGTCCGTATTTTTCTTAACCTACTCTTAGGTGGAACACTTTGGGGAGGTAATTTTTTATGAGAAGGAGAAAGTTTGTGGGCTTCGGAATTCTGGTATTTGTGATAGCTCTTCTTGCGGGTGTGGCTTCAAAAAACTTTTTGAAACCTGCTTGGGCTAAAGAATATACGGTGGAATGGTCTGACCAGGTGGGGAGAATGGTGACTGATTTGTCCTACGGAGAGGAAGAAGCACAGAAGTTTGACCTTTATTTGCCTGCTGATACTAGTAAAAAATCTTATGGACTGGTTGTCTATCTCCATGCGGGTGGATTTACGAGTGGCGATAAAAAAGACGACCAGCAGATGTTGCAATGGCTTGCTTCTAAGGGCTATGTAGCAGCTGGCATCAACTATACCTTGGCAACCGAAACAAATGGTGCCAGTGTAACATCACAAGCTCAAGAAATCAAGGAGAGTATTCCATATGTGATTGAGGCGGCTAAAAAAGAAGGTTACTCCATTGATAAAATGACAGTTGCAGGAGGCTCGGCAGGACATGCCTTGGCAATGATTTATGCTTATCGAGATGCCAAAGAAGCTCCTGTTCCAGTAGTATTGACTTTTGGAGCTGTTGGACCTTCTAGTTTTTACATGGAGGATTGGGGCATCTACGGAGCGGATACTAATCTTGAGGCTGCTGCAGGGCTTACCAGTTCCATGTCTGGTCAAGAAATTACAGAGGAAATGATTGCAGATGGTAGCTACAAGGATATTGTCAACCAAATTTCTGCAGTTTATTGGGTGACGGAAGAAACTGTACCAAGTGTAGTTTTTTATGGCAAGGAGGATAAGGTCCAGCCTTATAAAGCAGCAATCCGATTGGAAGAAACCTTGAAAGAAAAAGGAGTTGACTATCAATTTCTTACAGCCGAGCATTCGGGTCACGGTTTACAGAATGACGATGCTGTCTATAAAGAGTATATGATGCTGGTGGAAGAATACCTCGCAAAATATATGCCGGTTGATTAGTTGAAAATATAAAAGCAAAAAGTCGTTAGTTCAATGAACTAGCGACTTTTGTGTTTTCATTTTTTCCGCAATAAAGCCTCAATCCAGTCTGGTGCGTAGGCAGAAGTACAGCCTTTTGGTACTTTCATGTCCACATAGACAGCTAACTCTTTACCGATTGCAAGGCCTTGTTCTAGATAGTCAGGGTAAGCAACGGAAATCTCCACCAAGCATTGGTTCATGGTCCATTGGACAAGTGGGTCTGCATTCTGTAAATGCTGGCGAATATGGTCTAGAGTCTCTTCAATTTCTTGATTTGAGGCAGTTTTTCCAGCAAAATATTTGGCACGAAGGAACCAGCCAATGCGTTGAAAAATGGCTTGGTCTTGAGTGAGTAAGTATTCTTCCCAGTTCTTGCTGTCTTTTCGTTTGCTAAGAATGATGGAAGCCAGCTTATCGAGGACGTTGACCGAAACTTGTTCATTGAGGCAAGCTTCTAAAGCAGTAGAAGTCAGCTGGTCAGGTTTTGTTTTGGCAATTTGAATAGCTAAATATTGTGCTTCAAGGATATCTGTTTGCCAGAGTGGAGCAAACAAGTCCAGTCGATTTTTATAGGCCTTGGCGATACCAGAAATAGCTCCCATCGGAACGCCGTAGTAGGGCTTAGTTTCGCCAATTTTTTCATAACGCTTGAGGGTGCCAGCATGGCTGGCTGCTTCAAGTTGGGTGAGAATAGTGTTTAATTCAGTCATAAATATCTCCGAAAAAAACTGGATTGCTCCAGTTTTCATATGTAGTCGTTTAGTTTGCTTTTAGTACAAGGCAACGAGGTGCAGGTTGCTAGAACAGCCTAGAGGCTGTTCTAGGTTGGAAATAAGACATGCGAAGCAAGTCACTTTCGTGGAGTACGGCAAAGTGAGTTCAAATAATGATGAGATTATTTGAAGTTGGAAATAAGGAAACGGAGTTTCCTCATACGTCTAAGTAATCAAAGATAAACTAAATGACTATTTCAACAAACCACGTTCACGATACCAAACATCTGGCGTCCAGACCCACTTGCAACCGTAGCTTTCTAGCAAATCAAAGGCTGCCTCAGGTCCCATAGTTCCAGCTGGATAGGTGTGGAGTGGGACTTGGTTGCTTGTCCACAAATCAACAATGCGGTCAATCAAGCTCCAGCTTGCTTTCACTTCTTCCCAATGGCTAAAGTTAGTAGAATCACCATTTAGGACATCGTAAAATAGTTTTTCGTAGGCTTCAGGTGAATTTCCAAGAGCAGTTGCATTGTGGCGGAAGTTGAGTTTGGCAGGAGTAAGAGCAAAGTGGGAACCAACTTCCTTACCGTTGATAGATAGCATGAAGCCTTCGGTTGGTTGGATGAAGATGGTCAAGACATTGGCTTCAGAAGGCTGACCAAAAATATCTTCCGCATGCTTGAAGGTGATGGTCACGCGCGTGCCCTTTTCTGTCAGACGTTTACCTGTACGGAAGAAGAAAGGAACATCACGGAAACGGTCAGTATCAACGAAGAAGACCCCTCCAGCAAAGGTTTCTGTCTGAGAACCTTCGGCAATATTTGGTTCATCCAAGTAGCTAACGTAGTCTTTTCCGTCGATGGAACCTGCTGCATATTGACCACGGATGAAGTTGCGCTTGAGGTCTTCGTCAGAAGGCTGACGCAAGTGTTGGAAGACCTTGATTTTCTCAGCGCGGACATCTTCCTCCTTGAAGCTGGCTGGCTTATCCATTGCTAGAAGGGAAAGAACTTGAAGGGCATGGTTTTGCACCATGTCTTTTAAGGCGCCAGAATGATCGTAGTAGCCCCCACGATCCTCAACACCAATCGCTTCAGCAAATGTAATTTGGACGTTATCAATGTAATCGCGGTTCCAGATATGCTCAAAAATGATATTGGCAAAGCGAACCGCAAAGATATTTTGCACCATTTCCTTGCCTAGATAGTGGTCGATACGATAGATTTGGTCTTCATTGAAGGCTGCTGCCAATTCATCATTGAGTTTGGTAGCTGTAGCAAGGCTAGTTCCGAAAGGTTTTTCAATAATCAAGCGTTCAAAACCTTGGCCGTCAACGATTTGTTCAGATTTGAGGTGTTTGGCAATGGTTCCGAAAAATTCTGGAGCCATGGATAAGAAGAAGACCTTGTTGTGCTGGGTATCGTATTTTTCACACAAGTCGTCCTGCAATTTCCGAAGAGCTACATAATGTTCCGTGTCATTGACATCATGGCTTTGGTAGTAGAAATGACTTGCAAACTCATGAGCTTGACGTGGTGTGTCAGGCAAATCACCTAGTGATTCAATGACGGTTTGCTCAAAAAATTCCTTGGTCCAAGGTCTGCGGGCCGTTCCAATGACTGCAAAGTTTTCTTTGATATGTCCAGCCTTATACAGACGGAAAAGGGACGGATAAAGTTTGCGTTTGGCAAGGTCGCCACTGGCACCAAAAATGGTAAACAATACATGTGATGACATAATTTCATTCCTATTCTGTTGAGTATAAGAACTATTATAGCATAAATTGTCAGAAAATTCATTTTTAAATCCCATTTATTAGAAAACGCGGTAGACATACGGGGAATCTGGCTGTTCAATCTGAACCATCGATTGTAATTCAAGTGTTGGGAGATTTTGTTTCAACGATGTGTGGTAGGAAATCTTGATTGTTCCTCTAGCTTTTACCCAAGTATTGTTAGGAAATTCTGTGGTAGCCCCCGTAGAGAGTAAGCCATATACCCCAGAATCAGCAATGCAGTGAATAATACCAAAGCGGAAAAGGAAAAATTGCTGGCTATTGTCAGGGTCGTTGTAGACAAATCCAGTCATTTCAATCGTTTTTCCTGAAAATTCCGTAGGATAGTCGTAGATTGCTTCCATCACTTCCATATAGTTTTCATTAGTAACGACAATGGTTTCTTCAGCCAAGTATTTATCAGCAATTTCACGCATCTGGTTTTGATAGGCAGATTTCGTAAAATAAATAGAAGTATCAGGCTTGAGATACTGAACAGTCGTCCCTTCTTGGTTTTGTGTATTAGCATCGTTTTCTGCTGCTAGTGGGAAATGATAGCCCTTGGCAGCAACAGTTGTTGAATCCAGGCTTACCGTAGGAAAGAGCCAGGCTATAGCAAGAGGAATGAGCAATAGTCCAATGCTTGATAGTTTGGCAATTTTGCTTTTTAAATGGCTATGTACTCGAATTTCTTTTACCCAGACATACAATTGTACGATGGCAAGTATGAAAGATAAAACCATGGATAGATAGGCTAGATAGCTATAGTGCAGATTGATGTATTGGTCTAATTTTCCAGAGACATAAAGATACATGGTCATCTCAAAATAGCCTGCAAGAATTAAAAAACGAATCATACTACACCTCCAAGTATCAGACTATATCCCAAAATAACGAGAGTGATAGTAATGATAAAACCGGCTATAAATTTCCCTTTGAAATAATGTTTCATCATGAGCAAGTTTTTAACATCCACCATGGGTCCGATAACTAAGAAAGCCATTACTGAGGCAAATCCGAAGCTGGATAGTAGTGATGCACCAATAAAGGCATCGGCTTCAGAACATAGGGAAAGTAGAAAGGCCAGCAACATCATCAGTAAAATAGCTGTTAATGGACTGTGACCGATGGTAGTCAGGACAGCAGTTGGAATATAGACTTGTACGAGACTGGCAAAGAGACAACCAAAGACTAGGTAACGTCCCGTATCAAAAAATTCATCGATGGCATGAATAAGTGCGAAGCCAACTTTTTGCCAGCTGGTTTTATCTGAATAATCATGCTGGTGCTGGTCAAACTTGCTTCCTTTAAGAATGGGTCCTTTTACGAAAAAACCAAGAATGATTCCCAATACTAGGGATACAATGATGGCTCCTAGGGCTCTATAGAAGGCGAAAAGTAGGGAATTGCCAAAAGCAGTAAAGGTTGCAAAAAGGACGATGGGATTAATCACAGGAGCCGTTACTAAAAAGGGAACAGCAGTATAACTAGGTACTTTTTTCTCTAATAGCCGATTGACAATAGGGACAATACCACATTCGCAAGACGGGAAAATGAAGCCGATAAAGGTTCCAAATAGAATGGCAAGAAACTTGTTCTTGGGAAGGAGTTTATGGACTTTTTCAGGGGTGATAAACACATCAATAAAGCCAGAAATCAATGCTCCAATCAATACAAAGGGCAAGGCTTCAATCATGATAGACAGGAAAATAGCCCCCGCCTGTAGGACGGAGGTAGGTAATTGATCAAGACCGAACATATTATTTTTTATCCTGATTCAAGTTGTTTTTCTCGGAATTTTCTTTTGATTTTGGATCAGGATACTCAATTTCTTCCAGTTTTTCAAATGAAGCAAATTCTTCCAGCATCTTTTCTAAATCATCTTGTCGTTTATAGGTTACAGCCATAGGGCACCTCCAAAAATTTTATATACACATTATACATTTTTTACTAAAAATTATCTAAAGGAATCTGTTTTTATTGAAGCGCAAATATAGTTCGCACCTTCAAATCATGATATAATATTCTTATGAAAACAAGAATATCAGAATTAGTTAGCGTGCTCAATCAATACGCTAAAGAGTATTATCAATTGGACAAACCTAGCGTATCAGATGCAGAATATGATACGCTTTATCGTGAATTAGTAGAACTGGAAACAGCTCATCCAGAACTGATTTTACCAGATAGTCCTACCCATCGGGTCGGGGGAAAGGTGCTAGACGGATTTGAAAAATATAGTCATGTTTATCCTCTTTTTAGTTTGCAGGATGCTTTTTCTCGTGAAGAATTAGAAGCTTTTGACCAGCGAGTTCGCAAGGAATTTCCTCAAGCAACGTATATCTGTGAATTGAAGATTGACGGTCTATCTATTTCCCTGACCTATGAAGCGGGTAATTTAGTCGTGGGTGCTACACGTGGTGACGGTAGTGTCGGTGAAAATATCACAGAAAATCTCAAACGAGTGGCTGATATTCCTTTGACCCTACCCGAAGCTGTGGACATCACTGTCCGAGGTGAGTGTTATATGCCAAAGGCTTCTTTTGACCGTGTTAACAAACAGCGTCAGGAGGCTGGTGAAGCTGAATTTGCTAATCCGCGTAATGCAGCAGCAGGGACCCTCCGCCAGCTTGATACGGGAGTGGTGGCCCAGCGTGGTCTCGCTACCTTCCTCTACCAAGAGGCTAGTCCATCTGAAGCGACTAGTCAGTCACAAGTACTGGAGAAACTGGATGCTCTGGGATTTGTGACCAACCACGACTACCAGTTGGCCGATAGCATGGATGAAGTTTGGGCTTTTATTGAAAAAATGGCAGAGCGGCGAGAAGATTTGCCCTATGAAATCGACGGTATCGTGATTAAGGTCAATGACCTAGCTATACAAGAAGAACTAGGATTTACAGTAAAAGCGCCACGATGGGCAGTAGCTTACAAGTTTCCAGCTGAGGAAAAAGAAGCAGAAATCTTGTCGGTTGATTGGACTGTTGGCCGAACAGGTGTTGTGACACCAACTGCCAATCTTAGTCCTGTTCAACTGGCAGGAACGACTGTCAGTCGAGCGACCTTGCACAACGTAGATTATATCGCCGAAAAAGATATTCGTATTGGCGATACGGTCATTGTTTATAAGGCGGGAGATATTATTCCAGCAGTTCTGAAAGTGGTGGACAAGTATCGAAAAGAGCAAGAAATCATGCCCATTCCTAGTCATTGTCCGTCTTGTCAGAGCGACCTACAACACTATGAGGACGAAGTTGCCCTCCGCTGTATCAACCCTATTTGTCCTAGCCAGCTGATGAGTAAGTTGGAACATTTTGCAAGTCGGGATGCCATGAACATCGCAGGACTAGGGTCTTCAATCGTTGAAAAACTCTTTGGAGCAGGCTTGGTACACGATGTTGCTGATATTTATAAATTAACTGTTGATGACCTATTGACCTTGGAAGGTTTCAAAGAAAAATCAGCTGACAAGCTCTATCAAGCCATTCAAACTTCTAAGAGCAACTCAGCAGAACGCCTCCTGTTTGGACTAGGCATTCGCCATGTAGGTAGTAAGGCAAGTAAGATTTTAGTAGAAAAATTTGGTGATTTAGAAACTCTAGCATTTGCTGATCAAGAAGCAATTGCTTCGCTAGAAGGTCTTGGTCAGGTTATTGCTAAGTCTTTGACAACTTTTTTTGCTAGTGAGGGTGCGCAACAACTTTTATCCGAACTTAAGGAAGCTAAGGTAAACTTGACCTATCTCGGACAAGTAGTAGATGAAAATGCTGCGCTATCGGGTATGACAGTTGTACTGACTGGTAAATTGGAGCGAATGAAACGAAACGAAGCCAAAGCCAAATTAGAAGCTTTAGGGGCAAATGTAGCAGGTTCTGTTTCTAAAAAAACTAATCTTGTGGTTGCCGGAACAGATGCAGGCAGTAAATTGACCAAAGCACAGGAGCTAGGTATCGAAATTAAAGATGAGGCTTGGTTAGAGAGCTTGTAAAGGTAAAACGATGGAAGAAAGAAGACGTGCTAGACTAATATATAATCCGACCTCAGGTCAAGAAATCATGAAGAAAAATGTGGCCGAAGTATTGGAAATTTTGGAAGGCTACGGTTATGAAACTTCAGCTTTCCAAACAACTGCTGAGAAAGACTCTGCAAAGAATGAAGCTACACGTGCGGCGCTTGCAGGCTTTGACTTGATTATCGCGGCTGGTGGAGATGGAACGATCAATGAAGTCGTCAATGGAATTGCTCCGCTTGAAAAACGTCCGCAGATGGCCATCATACCGACTGGCACCACCAATGACTATGCGCGTGCTTTAAAAGTGCCTAGGGGAAATCCTGTAGAAGCAGCTAAAGTTATCGGTAAGCAGCAGACAATTTTAATGGATATTGGTTTAGCCAAAAATCAAAAAAATGGTTTTCATCAAGAACATTATTTTATCAATATTGCTGCGGCAGGTACACTTACGGAGTTGACCTACAGTGTTCCCAGTCAACTTAAGACCATGTTTGGCTATTTGGCCTATGTAGTAAAAGGAGCAGAACTCCTGCCACAAGTACAATTTACACCTGTTCGTGTAGAGCATGATGAGGGCGTGTTTGAAGGCTCGGTTTCAATGATTTTTGTTGCCTTAACCAATTCAATTGGAGGTTTTGAACAGATTGTTCCCGATGCTAAGTTAGATGATGGTAATTTTACCTTATTGATGGTTAAAACAGGGAATCTATTTGAAATTCTGCATCTGATTCGTCAAGTCTTAGACGGTGGCAAACACATTGAGAGTGATTTAGTTGAATACATAAAAACCAAGAGCCTATCCATCGAAAATCTTAACCCGGATAACCGTCTACTGCTCAATCTAGATGGAGAGTTTGGTGGGGAAGCCCCTGTTCGTCTGTACAACCTATCAAACCATATAGAGTTTTTCGCAGATACAGATCTGGTTTCTGACCATGCAATCACTCTTGATACTGATCAGATGAATCGAGAAGATATGGCCAAACGATTCATTGAAGAAACAGACCATATTGATGAAGCTATTAAATAGGAAGAAAAGATGAAATACTCTTTTCTTTTTATTTTACAAAAACGAATTAAACGCTTACAATGGCGGTATTTTCTTGACAAATAGATGTTTTAGGAGTATCCTTACATGGTATTAAATTTTAAAAGGAGAATTCGTTATGAGTTTAGGCGCATTGGCCCTTGGATTGGCCTGTCTTGGTGTAAGTATCGGTGAGGGACTGTTGGTGGCTTCATACCTTAGTTCGACTGCACGTCAACCAGAAATGCAAAGTAAATTGATGGCTGGTGTATTTTTGGGTGTTGCCTTTATCGAGGGAACTTTCTTCGTAACCTTGGCTATGACATTTGTCTTGAAATAGTAGAAAATAGAGAAATAGAAAAGGGGGGAACCTCCATTGGAAGAACATTTAAGTCCAACCCTTACCCTTGGTCCCGTAACCTTTGACCTGACCATGGTATTGGTTTCTGTCATTACCATTTCCATTATTTTCTTACTTGTTTTTTGGGCTAGTCGTCGGATGGAGCTCAAGCCAAAAGGAAAACAGAATGTTTTGGAGTACGTTTACGAATTGACCATCAATTTTACAAAAGGGAATCTTGGCGATGCGGAAGCAAAGCGGTATTCCTTGTTCTTCTTTACAGTCTTTACTTTCCTTTTGGTTGCCAATAATCTAGGTTTGATGACCAAATTGGAAACAGCAGAAGGACATAATTTGTGGACTTCTCCAACGGCCAATATGGCTTACGATTTCGGTTTGGCAACAATTGCAACAGTATTTTGTCATGTTGAGGGTATTCGTCGTCGCGGTTTCAAGGCATACCTCAAATCTTTTGTGACACCCTGGGCTATGGCTCCAATGAACATTTTGGAAGAAGTGACCAACCTTGTGTCGCTTGCTCTTCGTCTGTACGGTAACATTTATGCTGGTGAAGTGCTTGTCTCTCTTCTTCTACAATTATCTCAACAAAGTGCACTTGCATATCCGATTGCCTTTGCTCTGAACGTTGTTTGGACAGCATTTTCTGTATTCATTTCATGCTTGCAGGGATATGTATTTATCATGTTGGTATCTATGTACTTAAATAAAAAAATCAGTAGTGAGAGTGAATAGGAAAGGGAAAGACAACTATGGCAACAACTATTACAATGCAATCTAGTACCATTCTTGGAAACTTTATCTTGGTAACAGTCTCATTTGCAGTACTTATTATTCTTATTCGTGTTTTTGCATGGGATAAAATTACAGGTATTTTTGAAGAACGTGCCAATAAGATTGCGAACGATATTGATGCTGCAGAAGAAAAATTAACAGCAGCAGCAAACCTTGTTCAACAACGTGAAGATGAGTTGGTACAGGGACGTATCGAAAGTCAAAAGATTATTCAAGATGCGGTTGAACGTGCAAAACTAGAGAAAAAACGAATTTTAGAACAAGCTGAAGTTGAGGCTCAAGCTCTAAAAACAAAAGCGACAATGGAAATTGAAGCTGAAAAACGAGAGGCACAGGAAAACTTGCGCGTTCAAGTTGCTGAATTGGCAGTTGATCTTGCAAGCAAAATTATTTTGGAAGATTTGGACCAACAAGCTCATAGTAACTTGATTGACCGTTATTTGGACAAACTAGGAGACAAGTAGATGAACGCTAGAGAAAATGCCATCGTGCAAAAATATGCTCTATCATTTGTTGAAAAAGTCAGTGATCATGCAGATATTTGGGATATGTATGACCAGATTTCTGACTTGATTTCCATCATTCATGATAGTAAGCTGAATCGAATCTTGCTGTCAGCGACAGTATCGAGAGAAGAAAAGGCTGACTTTGTAAGGACGGTACGTCAATCTAGTTTCTGGCAAATCAATGACTTGATTGAAGATGTTATTCGTGATGGTCATGCAGACTTGCTTCTTGAAACCCTTGAGCGTGTCCAATTACAAATCAGTAAATTTAAAAATGAATTTGAAGCCCGTGTGGTTTCAGTCTATCCGTTGACAGAAGCTCAAAAAGAGCGTCTCCGTCACTTGGTAGAACAACGATTTTCCTTGCGTGTACGTAATATCACGGAAGAACTTGATCAAAGTCTCCTCGGTGGTTTTATTGTAACGGTTAACCATAAGGTAATCGATGCAAGCGTTCGGACACAGTTGAAGGACGTTAGAAAAAAACTTTAGAAAATAGAAAGTGGTGTTCTTTTGATTAATGCACAAGAAATTAGCGCTTTACTAAAACAACAAATTGAAGGCTTTCAGCCTGACTTTGACTACACAGAGACTGGTGTCGTAACCTATATCGGTGACGGTATCGCCCGTGCGCAAGGTCTTGACAATGCCATGAGTGGAGAGCTTTTGGTATTTGAAAATGGCACCATTGGTATGGCACAAAACTTAGAAACTAACGATGTTGGTATCATCATTCTCGGACAATTTACCGATATTCGTGAAGGGTCAGTTGTTCGTCGTACTGGTAAAATTATGGAAGTGCCAGTTGGTTCGGCTTTGATTGGTCGTGTCATCAACCCACTTGGTCAACCTGTAGATGGTCTTGGTGAAATTCGTACTAGTAAGACTCGTCCGATTGAATATCCAGCACCAGGTGTTATGCAACGTAAGTCGGTTAATGAACCGCTTCAAACTGGTCTCAAGGCGATTGATGCTTTGGTTCCGATTGGTCGTGGTCAGCGTGAATTGATTATCGGTGACCGTCAGACAGGGAAGACATCTGTAGCTATTGATGCTATTCTCAACCAAAAAGGCCAAGACATGATTTGTATCTATGTGGCTATCGGTCAGAAAGAGTCAACTGTTCGTACTCAGGTTGAAACGCTTCGTCAATATGGTGCTTTGGATTACACAATCGTAGTAACAGCATCGGCTTCACAACCATCTCCATTGCTTTTCTTGGCTCCTTATGCTGGTGTTGCGATGGCAGAAGAGTTCATGTATGAAGGCAAACATGTCTTGATTGTTTACGATGATTTGTCAAAACAAGCGGTAGCTTACCGTGAATTATCTCTCTTGCTTCGTCGTCCTCCGGGTCGTGAAGCCTATCCAGGGGATGTATTCTACTTGCACAGTCGCTTGCTTGAGCGTTCAGCAAAGGTTTCAGATGAACTGGGCGGCGGCTCCATTACAGCTCTACCATTTATTGAAACACAAGCGGGAGATATTTCAGCTTACATCGCGACCAACGTGATTTCAATCACGGATGGACAAATCTTCTTGAAGGACGATTTATTCAACTCTGGTATCCGTCCAGCCATTGATGCAGGTTCTTCTGTATCACGTGTAGGTGGCTCTGCACAGATTAAGGCCATGAAAAAGGTTGCAGGTACCCTTCGTATCGATTTGGCTTCATACCGTGAATTAGAAGCCTTTACTCAATTTGGTTCGGATTTGGATGCAGCAACTCAGGCCAAACTCAACCGTGGTCGTCGGACTGTGGAAGTGTTGAAACAACCATTGCATAAGCCACTTCCAGTTGAAAAACAGGTTTTGATTTTGTATGCTTTGACAAATGGCTTCTTGGATTCAGTGCCAATTGATGATATTTTGGCATTTGAAGAAGAACTGTACGCATATTTTGATTTGCACTACGATGGTCTTTTGGATGTTATTCGTACAACAAAAGATCTTCCTGATACAGATGAATTGAATGCTGCTATCCAAGCTTTCAAAGACCAGTCTGTCTTTAAGTAAAGGAGTGAATAATGGCAGGTTCTCTAAATGAAATCAAATCAAAAATTGCATCTACTAAGAAAACCAGTCAAATCACCGGTGCCATGCAGATGGTTTCGGCTTCTAAACTAGCCAAATCAGAGCAATTAGCGCAATCCTTTCAGATCTACGCTAGTAAGGTTCGTCAGATTACAACGGATCTCTTGCGTGGAGAATTGATGGCTTCAGATACAAGCAATCCAATGCTGATTCGTCGTCCAGTTCAAAAATCTGGTTATATTGTCATTACATCTGACAGTGGACTAAAAGGTTCTTATAATTCCAGTATTTTGAAGGCTGTGATGGGAATGATTGAACAGGACCATGACTCAAAAGATGAGTATGAGATTATTGCTATTGGTAGTATGGGAGCTGATTTCTTCCGTGCTCGTGGTATCAATCCTGTCTTTGAATTGCGTGGTTTAGCAGACAATCCAAGTTTTGAAGAGGTTCAAAAAATCATTTCTAAGTCTGTTGAGATGTACAAGAATGAACTCTTTGATGAGTTGTATGTTTGTTATAACCACCATGTCAATAGTTTGACCAGTCAGGTGCGTGTACAACAGATGCTTCCTGTAGAAGATTTGGACCACAATGAAGCAGATGGTTATACAGCTACCTTTGAGTTGGAACCAAACCGTGAGGTTATTTTGGAACAACTCTTGACTCAATATGCAGAATCAACTATTTATGGAGCGATTTTGGATGCCAAAACTGCTGAAAATGCAGCAGGTATGACAGCCATGCAGACAGCGACGGATAATGCTAAGAATGTCATTAACGATTTGACAATCCAATACAATAGGGCTCGTCAGGCAGCGATTACTCAGGAAATTACTGAGATTGTAGCTGGTGCCTCAGCCCTTGAGTAATAGAAATAGAGGAAATAGAATGAGTTCAGGCAAAATTACTCAGGTTGTCGGACCAGTTGTAGACGTTGCGTTTGCAGCAGAAGATAAACTTCCTGAGATTAACAACGCACTCGTTGTATATAAAAATGATGATTCCAAACAAAAAGTCGTGCTTGAAGTGGCTTTGGAACTTGGTGATGGCGTTGTACGGACCATTGCCATGGAATCAACGGATGGATTGACACGTGGGATGGAAGTTCTCGATACAGGTCGTCCCATCTCTGTTCCAGTCGGTAAAGAAACGCTGGGTCGTGTCTTCAATGTGTTGGGAGATACCATTGACCTTGAAGAGTCTTTTCCGGCAGATTTTGAACGTGAGCCTATCCATAAGAAAGCGCCGGCTTTTGACGAATTATCTACTTCAAGCGAAATTTTGGAAACAGGGATTAAGGTTATCGACCTCCTAGCACCTTATCTAAAAGGTGGTAAGGTTGGTCTCTTCGGTGGTGCCGGCGTTGGTAAAACCGTCCTTATCCAAGAATTGATTCACAATATTGCCCAAGAACACGGTGGTATCTCTGTATTTACCGGAGTTGGTGAGCGTACTCGTGAGGGGAACGACTTGTATTGGGAAATGAAAGAGTCAGGAGTAATTGAAAAAACGGCCATGGTATTTGGTCAGATGAATGAGCCACCAGGAGCTCGTATGCGTGTTGCTCTTACTGGTTTGACCATTGCGGAATACTTCCGTGATGTGGAAGGACAGGATGTTCTTCTGTTCATCGATAATATCTTCCGTTTCACTCAGGCTGGTTCAGAAGTATCAGCCCTCTTGGGTCGTATGCCGTCAGCCGTTGGTTATCAGCCAACACTTGCAACTGAGATGGGACAATTGCAGGAGCGTATTACCTCAACCAAGAAAGGTTCTGTTACATCTATTCAGGCTATTTACGTACCTGCGGATGACTATACAGACCCAGCCCCAGCGACAGCCTTCGCTCATTTGGACTCGACTACCAACTTGGAGCGTAAGTTGACTCAGCTTGGTATCTACCCTGCGGTGGATCCATTGGCTTCGTCATCACGTGCACTTGCTCCACAAATCGTTGGTGAAGAGCACTATGCAGTAGCTATGGAAGTAAAACGTGTCCTTCAACGTTACCAAGAATTGCAAGATATTATTGCCATTCTCGGTATGGATGAATTGTCAGATGAAGAGAAGACCTTGGTTGGTCGCGCTCGTCGTATCCAATTCTTCCTCTCTCAAAACTTCAACGTTGCGGAGCAATTTACAGGTATGCCAGGTTCTTATGTGCCAGTAGCTGAAACGGTGAAAGGCTTTAAGGAAATCTTGGACGGCAAACACGACCATCTACCAGAAGATGCCTTCCGAAATGTTGGTTCAATTGAGGATGTGGTCGCTAAAGCTGCTAAAATGAAATTCTAGAGGTGGCTTATGGGACAAATGACTGTACAAATCGTAACACCAGACGGTATCAAATATGACCATCATGCAGCATTTGTTTTGGTCAAAACGGTTGATGGTGAGATGGGTGTCTATTCTGGACATGAAGAACTGATTGCAGTTTTGGAAATCGGTGAAATGAAAGTGCGTCGTGTTGATGATGAAAACCATGTAGACTGGATTGCGGTCAATGGTGGAATCATTGAAGTCAACAAGGATATTATTACGGTCATTTCTGATTCCGCTGAGCGGGAACGAGATATTGATATTAGTCGTGCAGAACGTGCCAAATTGCGCGCGGAACGTGAATTGGAAGAAGCACAGACTGCTCGTAATATTGATATGGAGATGCGTGCAACAGTCGCCCTCCAACGTGCGATAAATCGTATTCGTGTTGGGAAACATTAATCTATATGGGATTGAACTTGGTTCAGTTCCATTTTTTAATTTCATGGTATAATGGAAACATGGTAATTTCAATTTTACAGTTTTTTAGTCATATATTGTTTATCTATCTGGCTCATCATCTCTTGGTTACAACAGTTGATTGGTCACGGTGGTTGAAGGTGACTGGGGACAATCAGCGTAAAATCAATTTGCTGATTCTCTTTCTGGCAATAGCACTGGGATACTTGGTCTCGACTTTCTTTTTAGAATTGTTGATGATGGGACGCTCTTTTGCAAATATGTGATTTAAGTAAGAAAAGGATAAGAAATGGATACAATTATTGTTACAGGTAGTAAAAACGGTTTGAAAGGACAGGTTGAGATTGAGGGGGCGAAGAATGCCGTTCTGCCTTTATTGGCAGCAACAGTTCTAGCAAGTCAAGGGCAAACCAAATTGACTCAGGTTCCTATTTTGTCTGATGTCTATACAATGAATAATGTTGTACGTGGTCTGGGAGTTCGGGTTAAATTTGATGAAGCTACCAAATCAATCGATATTGATGCAACTGGCAAACTTGGAAATGAAACTCCTTACAAATATGTCAGTCAGATGCGGGCTTCTATTGTTATTCTTGGTCCGATTTTGGTACGTAATGGCTATGCTAAGGTTTCTATGCCAGGTGGTTGTACCATCGGTAGCCGTCCTATTGATTTGCATTTGAAAGGTTTGCAAGCTATGGGGGCTAAAATTAAACAAAGAGCTGGATATATTGAAGCAAGTGCGGAGAACTTGCAGGGAGCTCATATCTATCTTGATTTCCCAAGTGTTGGGGCAACGCAAAATTTGATGATGGCTGCAACGCTTGCGCAGGGTACAACTGTTTTGGAAAATGCTGCGCGGGAACCTGAAATTGTTGACTTGGCTATTTTCCTCAACAAAATGGGGGCCAAAGTTAAGGGAGCAGGCACAGAGACAATTACGGTTACTGGTGTAGAAGAATTGACTGGTGCAGAACACCAAGTGGTGCAAGATCGTATTGAAGCGGGTACCTTTATGGTGGCAGCGGCAATGACTGGCGGCGATGTCTTGGTGAAGGATGCTGTCTGGGAGCACAACCGTCCACTCATTTCTAAGATGTTGGAAATGGGAGTTGAGGTGACGGAAGAAGCTGAAGGGATTCGAGTTCGTTCGCAAGTGGATAAGCTTAAACCTGTAACAGTAAAAACCTTGCCACACCCAGGCTTCCCAACGGATATGCAGGCTCAATTTACAGCCCTAATGGCAGTTGCAAAGGGTGAATCTACCATGATTGAAACGGTATTTGAGAATCGTTTCCAACATTTGGAAGAAATGCGTCGGATGGATTTGCATTCGGAAATTTTACGAGATACAGCTATCATCACGGGAGGACAAGCTCTGCAAGGTGCTCAGGTTATGTCTACTGATTTACGAGCGAGTGCCGCTTTGATTCTGGCTGGTTTGGTTGCTGAAGGTGAGACGATTGTAGGTAAATTAACGCACTTAGACCGAGGTTACTATCGTTTTCATGAGAAATTAGCTGCTTTAGGTGCAACGATTGAACGTGTGAGTGGAGAAGATGAAAATGGATAAGGATAATCTTAGCTATGTTGGTAAAAATTTAATCTTAGTAGCAGTTGTTTTGTTGATTGCTATTTTGGTGTTTATTTTAGGATTAATGGTTGGTTACGGTGTCATAGGAGATGGAGACAATGTATTTGCGGTGTTGTCACCAGCTAAGTGGCAAGAATTAATGAGTAAATTTACAGGAAAGTAGGCTAGACCTGCTTTTTTGATGGAGAGAAAATGGCGAAGAAAAATGTAAAAAAACAAGCAATGAGTCTGCTAAGTTTGATAGCTACTATAGTTGTTGTCGGTGGTGGCTATCTACTCAATAACTCAAATAGTCAGTCAACAGCGAATCACGCCTACTATGTCAATCAGTCTAAGGCAAGTGAGAGCACACCTAGTCAGGAATTGGCTCGTTCTGTCTTGACGGGGAGTGTAAAAAAACAACTGGGTAATTCGATTGAATGGAATGGTGCTGGAGCATTTATTATTAACGGGAATCAAACGGATTTAGATGCATCGGTCACAAGTAAGCCCTATGCGGATAATAAGACAAAGACTGTGCAAGGAGAAACGGTTCCAACGGTGGCAAATGCCCTGATGACCAAGGCGACGAGACAGTACAAGGACCGCAACGAAACAGGAAACGGAACTACATCATGGACTCCAGCAGGTTGGCATCAGGTGCAGGATTTGGAAGGTGCCTATGATCATGCGATTGATAGAGGGCATCTGCTGGGCTATGCCTTGATTGGCGGTTTAAAAGGCTACGATGCTTCGACTAGTAATCCTAAAAATATCGCAGTTCAAACAGCTTGGGCCAATCAGGCAAGAGCTGAGGATTCGACGGGGCAAAACTATTTTGAAACCTTAGTACGAAAAGCCTTAGACAAGAATAAACGTGTTCGCTACCGTGTAACCTTGATCTATGCTGATGAGGATGATTTGCTTCCAGTCGGAAGTCATCTGGAAGCAAAATCATCCGATGGCAGCTTGGAGTTTAATGTCTTTGTACCTAACGTGCAGAGCGGACTCAGTATTAACTACAATAGTGGGGCAATTACAGTAAATCAATAAATAGTCAGACGAATTCTCCCTCGCTAGATCAAATATATCAGACGATTTTCATATAAAATCGTCTTTTTTTACGTATAATTAAAAATATTTACAAAAACAGTTGACAAATCATCTGATGAATATTAGAATATAGTTAAAGAAAACGCTTACGACTTTGTCGTAGAAAACATTTAGGAGGAATTTCCAATGGAAAAACATGTTGAGCAACGTGTCGAAGACGTTACTTATAATAAAGCCAAGTTATGGCAAATTATATTATTTGCGATGAACAATTCATCGACGAATATTTACTTGGTTGCCTTTACTTTCGTGACTTATTTATCGACAGGCGTGCTTGGTCTGGCAGCCCTGTTTGTTAGTCAACTCATGGGCTATATTCGTATTTTTGATGGGTTCATCGATCCTACAATCGGAGTTATCATTGATAAAACGGATACTAAGTTTGGTAAATATCGTCCCATCTTGGTTTTGGGGAATATCATTACAGCAGCTTCTCTTTTTATGATGTTAGGTTTAAGTGGAGTTAGTGAGAGTCTCCGTCTTCCTCTATTCATCCTTGTAATGATTATCCATAAAATTGGTTATTCATTGCAACAGACTATTACAAAAGCAGGACAAGTTGCGCTTACCAATGATCCAAAGCAACGTCCAATCTTTAATATTGTTGATGGTATTGCCACAACTGTGTTGATGACTGGTAGTCAGGTTGTTGTATCAGGGACATTGGTTCCGAAACATGGTGGTTTCACTCCAAGTTTCTTCCAAGAATTGTTCCTCGGTGTAGTAGTAATTTCAGCTGTTCTGGGTATTCTTGCTATTATCGGTATTTGGGAGAAAGACAATAAGAAATACTTTGGTCTTGGTGAGAAGACACAAGAAACGAAGTTGAAAGACTACTGGAAAGTTATCAAAGGAAACAAACCTTTGCAGGTTCTTTCAATCTCTGCAGCCTTTGTAAAATTTGTTGCTCAACTGTTTGGAGATTCCGTTATCGGGGTTATGCTGTATGGTATCATCTTTGGTGATTATGCCCTTTCAGGAAAGATGTCTATGCTTCTGATTTTACCTGGTATTCTCGTAACTGTTGGAGCAGCTCAGCTAGCTCGTCGTAAAGGTTTACGTTTTGCATATGTAACTGCACTGCAATTAGGTATTACAGGTCTCATCGTTCTAGCAGTTATGCTTCTTTCTGCTAAACCAGGGATGTTAGACTTGTCAAATTGGAATCTCTACACAATCGGTTTCTTTGTTGTTTATATCATTGCTCGCTACGCATCTAGTGCCCCATCTGGTTTGGTATTGACCATGGGTGCGGATATTACAGACTATGAAACATCAGTATCTGGTCGTTACTTGTCAGGTATGATTGGGACTATCTTCTCATTGACAGACTCAATCGCTTCTTCATTTGCTCCAATGGTTGTTGGATTTGTATTAGCAGGTATCGGTTTTGGTAAAGAGTACCCAACTGTTGAAACAGCATTCTCAACAGATTTGAGAATGGCACTGATTGTCCTGTTGACAGTGATTCCAGCAGCGGTATTGAGCGTATCCTTGTTCTTGATGAAATTCTACAAACTAGACCGTGAAGAAATGGCTCGTATTCAAGAGAAAATCCATGTTATGAAAGCGGCAAAAGATGAAGAACGTGTGCGTGCGATTGCAAAAAATGTTCCATTATCTGATATGGATTATGTGGATGTAACTCAATATAAGGTTGACCAGTACGACGATAAATAATACATTAACGACCTAGTTGGAGGCTTCCAGCTGGGTCTTTCATCTAGGAGGCGGTATGAAAAAAATCTTAGCATTTGGAGAAGTTTTATTGCGGCTATCTCCTCCTCATTATCAGACCTTAACACAGGCCACGAGTTTAGATTGTCAGTTTGGTGGTTCGGAGTTGAATGTTTTAGTCAGCTTGGCTCAGCTTGGTCACTCAGTCGAGTTGGTGACAGCACTGCCTAAGAATGAAGTGGGAAAAATGGCAGAACACTTTCTCTTTGCAAGACAGATTGGACAGAAAAATGTGATTCGAAAAGAGGGAAGGCTGGGGCTTTATTATTATCAAAAGGGTTTCTCTCTTAGACCTAGCCAGGTGACCTACGACCGTGATTATTCTGCTTTCAGCTTATCCAAGGAAGAAGATTATGATTTGGAAGGTATGTTTGACGGTGTCGATTGGTTTCATGTGAGTGGTATAACGGTCGCTTTGAATCCTGATATTTATCGACTGGCCTTTCGTTTGATGGAAATGGCAAAGGGGCAGGGTGTTAAGGTCTCCTTTGACTTGAATTATCGAGAAAGTTTGTGGTCTTCTTTTGAAGAAGCGAGGGAGAAATTGTCTCCTTTTGTCAGTTTGGCAGATATTTGCTTTGGTCTAGAGCCTATTCAACTCTTCAATGAATTTGGAAAAGATGTGAAGGATGAATTGGGGTTGAAACGCCCCTATGAAAATAAAGAAGTCTTGTTGGCGGTGGTTAAAGGTCTGGCGGAGACTTATTCTTTGCAAAGTCTTGCTTTTACCCAGAGGGAAATGACCTACAATAATGAGTATTTGCTGAAGGCATACTTGTATCAAGATGGTATTCTTTATGAAACGGAAAAAGAATCCATTCAAGTTCTGGACCGAGTTGGGACAGGGGATGCCTTTACAGCAGGAATTATTTTTGGCTATTTGCAGGAAAAAACGCCACGGGAAATACTCGACTTAGGTATGGCTAGTTTTCAATTCAAACATACCATTGAAGGGGACATTAATGTCATCAGTCAATCAGATATTGATTTGCTATTGAAAAAAGGGTCACGTGAAATAAAACGATAGAAAGAAGGAAAAAGTATGTTGTATCCAATACAGACAAAAACACGCTCAGTTTATTCTTTAAATGGAATATGGAAATTTAAGCAAGGGAACAATGATGTTCATACTCTGTTAGATACAGATGAAGTAATGGTTGTACCAAGTTCTTTTAATGATCTTGTTGTTGATAAGGACAAACGTCGTTTTGTCGGAGATAATTGGTATGAACTGATGGTAGCTCTTCCAGTAGTAGCTGATGATGAAGAGTTGGTTGTGCGTTTTGGTTCGGTGACACATCAGGCCAAAGTCTATGCAGATGGTCAGCTAATCGGGGAGCACAAGGGTGGTTTCACACCTTTTGAATGCTTGATTCCATCAAACTTATACGACGCTGACCAATTCCGTTTGACAGTCTGTGCAAATAATGAGTTGAATTACACAACCCTTCCAGTAGGGAATTATAGTGAAGAAGTGGATGAGAATGGTCAAATTGTAAAGACAGTCAAGGAAAATTTTGACTTTTTCAACTATGCTGGTATCCAGCGGACAGTCCATCTCTATAAACGTCCAAAAAATAGGATTGAGGATATTGTTATTCGGACTGAGCAAAATCAAGATTTGACTCAGGCAGTAGTAAATGTTGATGTGAAGACAATTGGGCAGTACGATTCCATCCGTATGTCTATTTTAGATCAAGAGGGACAGGAAGTAGGTCTTCTTGAAAATGGACAAATGGTCATTGAACATCCACGCCTTTGGGAGGTCTTGGATGCCTATCTCTATACTGCTAAAGTTGAATTATTTGACGGAGAAAACTTGCTAGATACCTACTCAGAACAATTCGGCATTCGTAGTGTTGCGGTTGAAAATGGGCAGTTTTTTATCAATGGAAAACCGTTCTATTTCAAGGGATTTGGTAAACATGAAGATACCTTTATTAATGGTCGTGGTTTCAATGAAGCAGCCAATCTGATGGATTTGAACTTACTGAAGGATATTGGAGCAAATTCTTTTAGGACTTCCCATTATCCCTATTCTGAGGAAATGATGCGGCTGGCAGATCGCTTGGGAATCGTTGTCATTGATGAAGTGCCAGCAGTCGGTCTGTTCCAGCTTTTCAATGCAGCCTTGAATTTGACAGGTGATTCTGAAGAAGTAAAAAACACTTGGGAAGTTATGCAAACCAAGGAAGCTCATGAGCTGGTTATTGATGAATTGATAGCGCGTGATAAGAACCATCCATCTGTAGTGATGTGGGTTGTCGCCAATGAACCGGCAGGGCATGAAAAGGGAGCACGTGCTTACTTTGAACCTCTGATTCAGCGCATGAGGGACAGAGATCCTTCTAAGCGTCCTGTGACCTTGGTCAATATTATGACAGCAACGCCTGATAAGGATGAGGTTATGGATTTGGTCGATGTTGTCAGTCTCAATCGTTATTATGGTTGGTATGTTGCTCATGGTGACTTGAAGGCGGCAGAGAAAGGGCTCCGTCAAGAGTTGGAGACTTGGCAAAAACTTTATCCTGACAAGCCGATTTTGATGACGGAATATGGTGCAGATACTCTTCCAGGCTTGCATTCGATGTGGGATATTCCTTATACAGAGGAATTTCAGGTGGATTACTATGAGATGAACCATCGAGTCTTTGATTCTATTCCTAATTTGGTTGGTGAGCAGGTCTGGAATTTTGCTGATTTTGAAACCACGGTTGGTATCATTCGGATTCAAGGAAATCATAAGGGGTTATTCTCACGGAATCGTCAACCGAAGCAAATTGTTAGAGAAATAAAGAAACGTTGGACTGCCATTCCAAACTACCATTATAAGAGGAAATGAGCTATAATAGTAGCAAATAGAAAGTTGTATTGGAGGACCAAGCACATGGCGAAACCCTTGGTAGAAAAAGCATCGGAACGCTTATTGGAATTGATTTTGGAAAGAGGATATGAAGTTGGTGACAAGCTTCCAAATGAGTATGAATTGGCCCAAGATTTAGAAGTTGGACGTTCGACTGTTCGTGAAGCTGTTCGAAGTTTGACTACTCGAAATATTCTGGAGGTGCGCCAAGGGTCGGGAACCTATATCAGCTCTAAAAAAGGAGTATCAGAGGATCCCTTAGGTTTTTCTTTGGTAAGAGACCGTGTGAAGTTGACGACGGATTTGTTTGAGGTGCGGTATTTGCTTGAACCGAGAATTGCGGAGCGTGTCGCTCAGTTTGCTTCGGACGAAGATATTGCTCGACTAGAAGAAATTGTCCTTGCTATTGAAGAGGCCGTTGCAGCTGGAGACACGAAGCATCTGGAGTTGGATGTGAAATTCCACTGTATGCTAGCTGAGATGAGTGGGAATCTGGCAATGACTAGTCTGATGCCTGTCATTAATCAATCTATTCATCTGATCAATGAAAATTATTCAAATCGTCAGATGAAATCGGATAGTTTACAGGCCCACAGGAACATCTTAATGGCTATCAAGCAACGCCACCCTGTTGCGGCTTATGACAGCATGTTAGCACATATTATATCGGTAAGACAGGTTGTTTTAAGCGAATGGTTCGATAAAGATATGACCTTGCATGGTCTCAATGATCATAAATAGAAATACAAAATAGACTGCCTAGAAGAATTCTTCTGGGTATTTTTTTGCTTTTTTATTGACAATTCATCTGATGAATTGTATACTAAAACTATAAATGACAACGCTTTCTAATTGGAGGTCAAGATGTTAAAGCAATTAAAAGAAAATTACTTTTTCGCAGTGATTCGCGGAAAAGATGAAGAAGATGCGAAAGAAATCGCTTGCCATGCGATTTTGGGAGGTATTCGAAATATTGAAATTACATTTTCGACTCCAAATGCAGCGACAGTGATCAAGGAATTACAAGAGGAGTTCTCAGACGATTCTTCCGTAGTCATCGGGGCGGGAACAGTAATGAATCTTAAGCTGGCACAAGCGGCCATTGATGCAGGGACTAGTTTCCTGGTTAGTCCTCATTTTGATAAAGAAATTCAAGACTTGGCGCAAGAGGCTGAGGTACTCTACTTTCCAGGCTGTGCAACTGCAACAGAGATTGTCACAGCTAGTCAGGCGGGATGTCCTATTATCAAGCTTTTCCCTGGTGGCGTGTTGGGGCCTGGA
Organism: Streptococcus suis; assembly: GCF_046032535.1. Classification (GTDB taxonomy): domain Bacteria; phylum Bacillota; class Bacilli; order Lactobacillales; family Streptococcaceae; genus Streptococcus; species Streptococcus suis_AK. Next base: position 92,687 of record NZ_JARQPL010000001.1, read on the forward strand.
TTTATCAAGGATATTCACGGTCCTATTCCTGACGTAGATTTGATGCCTTCAGGCGGAGTGTCAGTTGAAAATGTTGCAGATTGGAAAAAGGCAGGCGCTTGTGCTGTTGGAGTCGGTTCAGCTCTGGCAAGTCGAGTGCAGGCTGAAGGCTATGAAAGTGTAACGACGATTGCTCGCAGTTTTGTTGCAGCTTTGGAGGGATGAAATGAGTTTTAATGATAAAAACTTTATGCTAAAAAATGAGCCTGCTAAGGAGCTTTACGGGAAAATAGCAGAACTTCCTATCTATGATTTCCATTGCCACTTGGATCCTAAGGAAATTTTTGAAGATAAGGTTTATGAAGATATTGTTGATCTGTGGCTGGGGGGTGACCATTATAAGTGGCGCTTGATGCGGGCAAATGGTATCTCAGAGGAAGAAATCACAGGTTCAGCAAGTAAATTAGATAAGTTTAAGGCTTGGGCAAGAACCTTGGAACGGGCTTTCGGAAATCCTCTCTATCATTGGAGTCATTTGGAATTGCGACAGGTTTTCGGTGTTGAGGAATTGTTGACCGAAGAAAATGCAGAGCGACTCTATCATCAGCTCAATGGCTATTTACAAGAACATCAAATGAGTCCACGGAAACTGATTGCGGATGCTAGGGTGACCTTTATTGGGACAACTGACCATCCACTAGATAGTTTGGAATGGCATAAGCGCTTGGCTGAGGACCCAACTATAGATACTGTAGTGGCACCAACTTTTCGTCCCGATGAAGCCTTTATAGAACATCGAAATTTCAATTCATTTATTAAACGCTTGGAGGAAGTAACAGGGATAGCAGTAAGAGACTTTGCAAGTTTTGTAGAGGCACTTGGTCAGCGCGTTTCCTATTTTGCTCAACACGGTTGCCGAGCAAGTGACATTAGCTTTACGGCTATTTCATACGAAGAAGCAAGCCTTGAAGAGCTTGATGATATTTTACTAGCAAGACTTGCAGGGAAAGAGGCTGGCCAATCCAGTATCAATAAATGGCAGACTGCCATCTTTAGAGAACTGTGTCGACTGTACAAGAAACATGGTTTTGTGACACAAGTTCACTTTGGTGCCTTACGGAACAACCATACAGGACTGTTTGAAAAACTTGGAGCAGATGTAGGTGTGGATTCGATTGGCGACCAGACATGTCTGACTGTGAATTTGAATCGTTTGTTAGATAACTTGGTCAAGGAAAATGCCCTTCCAAAAATGATTTGGTACAATCTCAATCCAAGTTACAACATTGCTCTGGCCAATACTTTGGCGAATTTCCAGTCCAATGAGGAAGGGCTTCGTAGCCAGCTACAATTTGGTGCTGGTTGGTGGTTCAATGATACCAAGTTGGGCATGATTGACCAGATGAATGCCTATGCAGAACAGGGTATGCTTGCTAATTTTGTTGGTATGTTGACAGATTCGCGTAGCTTTTTATCTTATCAACGGCATGATTATTTCAGACGCATTTTAGCGACCTATGTTGGACAATGGATTGTTGATGAAGAAGTGCCTGAAGATTACAATCGTTTAGGGCGGTTTGTAGAAGCCATATCCTATTACAATGCCAAAGAATTTTTTGAACAATAAAGGAGAGTAAATCATGAAAATGTCATTTCGATGGTATGGGAAAAAGGATCCTGTGACACTTGAGGAGATTAAGGCGATTCCTGGTATGCAGGGAATTGTGACTGCTGTCTATGATGTGCCAGTTGGTCAAGCTTGGCCCCTTGAAAACATACTAGAGCTGAAAAAAATGGTAGAAGAGGCAGGACTTGAAATTACTGTTATTGAATCCATTCCTGTCCATGAAGACATCAAACAAGGGAAGCCAAATCGTGATGAGTTAATCGAAAACTATAAAACTTCCATCCGTAATGTCGGGGCTGCAGGTATTCCCGTTGTATGCTACAATTTCATGCCTGTGTTTGACTGGACCCGTTCAGACTTGCATCACCCACTTCCAGATGGATCGACCTCTTTAGCTTTCCTTAAATCTGATTTAGCAGGTGTTGATCCTGTGGCGGATGATTTGAACTTACCAGGTTGGGATTCATCCTATTCCAAGGAAGAAATGAAGGCTATTATCGAAAATTATCGTCAGAATATTTCCGAAGAAGATTTATGGGCGAATTTGGAGTATTTTATCAAAGCGATTATGCCAACGGCTGAGGAGGCTGGCGTCAAAATGGCCATTCACCCTGATGATCCTCCCTACGGAATCTTTGGTTTACCGCGCATCATCACTGGTCAAGAAGCCGTTGAACGATTTTTGAATCTCTATGATTCAGAGCACAATGGAATTACCATGTGTGTCGGATCCTATGCTTCTGATCCGAAAAATAATGTCCTTGCCATGACAGAATATGCTCTCAAACGCAATCGCATCAATTTTATGCATACGCGCAATGTGACGGCAGGTGCTTGGGGCTTCCAAGAAACTGCACATTTGTCACAGGCTGGTGACATTGACATGAACGCTGTTGTTAAATTATTGGTAGACTATGACTGGACTGGTGCCTTGCGTCCAGACCACGGTCGTCGTATCTGGGGAGACCAGACCAAGACACCTGGTTATGGTCTGTATGACCGAGCCCTTGGGGCAACCTACTTTAACGGTCTCTATGAAGCCAATATGCGAGCAGCAGGCAAGACACCAGATTTTGGAATTACAGTCAAAACAGTTGGAAATAAGGAGAGCTAATATGTCACGTGTTATTGAGTTTAAGGATAAGGTCGTTGTTATTACAGGTGCAGGAGGCGTTCTTTGTGGCTATTTGGCAAAAGAATTTGCTAAGGCAGGTGCAAAGGTTGCGCTTTTGGACTTGAATGAGGCTGCGGCTCAGGTCTTCGTTGATGAGATTGCAGCAACAGGAGGCGTTGCGAAAGCCTATAAATCTAACGTTCTTTCTAAGGAGAATTTGGAAGAAGTTCGCCAGCAAGTCCTAGCAGATTTTGGTCCTGTAGATATATTAATCAATGGTGCAGGAGGAAATAATCCCAAAGCGACAACGGACAATGAATTCCATGAGATTGGACTGCCAGCTGATACCAAAACTTTCTTCGACTTGGATGAAGCAGGTATCAACTTTGTGTTCAATCTAAATTATCTAGGAACCTTATTGCCAACACAGGTCTTTGCACAGGATATGATCGGTCGCTCTGGAGCAAATATTATCAATATTTCCAGCATGAACGCTTTTACTCCTTTGACAAAAATTCCAGCCTATTCAGGTGCCAAGGCTGCTATTAGTAATTTTACCCAATGGTTAGCAGTCCATTTTTCAAAAGTTGGCATCCGTTGTAATGCGATTGCGCCTGGATTCTTGGTTACCAACCAAAACCGTGGTTTGCTGTTTGATGAGGCAGGTCAACCGACCGCACGTGCCAACAAGATTTTGACCAATACACCAATGGGACGGTTTGGTGAAGCCGAAGAGTTGGTCGGAGGAGTCTTCTTCTTGGCAGATGAGAATTTGGCAAGTTTTGTCAATGGTGTTGTTTTACCGATTGACGGTGGCTTCTCAGCCTATTCAGGAGTCTAATGATGAAGATGGAATACGTATTTTGTGTGGACTCTGATGGCTGCGCCATGGACACCATGACCTACAAACATAAACTTTTTTTCGGCCCCTTGGCTGCAGATGTTTTTGATGTCAAAGATAAAGAACCGTTTTTAGCTGAATGGAATCGAGTTAATCTGTACTCGCGAGAACGTGGCATTAACCGTTTTGTAGGCTTAGTCAAAGGCCTAGAATTTGCAGGTGTGACGGGTATAGACAACTTGAAAAATTGGGTCGCGACCACAGATTCTTTGTCAAATGCTTCTCTGGAAAGATTGATAGAGGAGCAGCCGTCTAAAGATTTGGAACTCGCTTTAAAATGGTCCACTCAAGTCAATCAAGCCATTAAGCAGTATAGCGGTCCTGTTTTAGCCTTCATCGGCGTTCACAAGGGCTTGGAAAAATTGAGCCAGTTAGGAAAAGTCTACGTTGTTTCTTCTGCTAATAAGGAAGCAGTAGAAGAAGAGTGGACAGACCAAGGTTTGATGGACTATGTTACAGAATTGTACTGTCAAGACCGTGGTAAGAAAGAAGATGTCATCAAACTGTTAATAGAGGAAGGGTATTGTCCTGATAAGATTATGATGATTGGTGACTCGCCTGGTGATTTAAAGGCAGCGGAATTGAACGGTGTCCATTTCTATCCTATTTTAGTAGGACGAGAGATGCAATCTTGGACAGATTTGACAGAAAAAATTGCAGATGAATTTGCTCATCAAGCATTCACAGGTGAGAAAGAAACAAAATTGACACAGGCATTTTGGAATAATTTAGACGACTAGAGAGAAGGGGGAGCAGGAAAGAACTCGACCATTCAAAAAAGAGTTCGTCAACAAGTCTTTATTTCTAGTTGTTGAGCTGAAACAGTCTATCCCCAGACTGTTTCACTCCCACCCCCGCACAGCTCAAACTGTCTGGGAGACAGTTTGAGGTTGGAAATGGAGCGAACTTTGTTCGCAACTGTCGTAATGGTCAGATTTGGAGTGTAGTACACGAATTGCTGAGATTTGCTTCGCAAATCTTATCTCCAACCTTTAACAGTCCACTGGACTGTTAAAGCCAATCAACCACTGCGCTGAGATGTTGACACTAACTTTGAGAAGTAGTGTTAGGACTTTTTCTCAGTTTCTTTTTTGGAGGCAAATATGACACATTTAGTAGATTTACGGAAGAAACCTTACAGCCTTGACGAAGAGGCTATTTCTTGGATTGAAGAAACCATTGCTCAGATGACCTTGGATGAAAAAATCGGTCATCTCTTTGTCAACATGGGGAGCCAGCGGACGGAAGACTATCTGACTGGAGTATTAAATGATTATAAGATTGCTGCTGTTCGTTACAATCCTGGACCTGCTGCAGATATTTGGGAGCAAAACTATATTTTGCAGACCAAGTCTAAGATTCCCCTTTTGATTGCAGCCAATACCGAATCTGGTGGGAATGGCGCTGTTACGGATGGAACGAAAATTGGGGATGAAATCAAGATTGCTGCGACAGCTGATCCCCGCTATGCTTATGAAATGGGGAAAGTTGCAGGACTTGAAGCAGCTGCGGTAGGCTGCAATGCCTCCTTTGCACCGATTATGGACCTCAGCCGTAATTGGCGCAATCCAATCATTGCAAACCGAACTTGGGGAGCTAATGTAGACCAAGTCATTGAATTATCCAAAGAATACATGCGTGGCATTATGGAACACGGAATTGTGTCGTTTGCTAAGCATTTCCCAGGCGATGGTATTGATGAACGTGACCATCATCTTTCTTTTGCTTCGAATCCCATGACCAAGTCTGAATGGATGGAAACATTTGGACGGATTTACGGTGAGATGGCTGACGCAGGTCTTCCAGGTATTATGGCGGGGCACATTCATTTGCCAAATGTTGAGAAAGAAATGCATCCAGAACGTGAATTGGATGACATGTTGCCAGCTTCGCTGAATAAAACCCTCTTGGATGAGTTGCTTCGTGGAGAGTTAGGTTACAATGGTGCCATTGTAACGGATGCCAGTCACATGATCGGTATGACAGCATCTATGCCGCGTCGAGAGCTATTGCCTACAGCAATTGAGGCAGGATGTGATCTTTTCCTTTTCTTCAACGATCCAGAAGAAGATTTGCAATGGATGAAAGAAGGATTGGAAAATGGTCTGCTTTCTGAGGAACGCCTCCATGATGCTCTTCGTCGTACCTTGGGCTTGAAAGCTAAACTCGGTCTTCACTTGTTTGAAGGTCGTCGTCAGGAAATCATGTTGCCAAAAGAAGAAGCACTGGCTTTGATTGGTAGAGATGAGGCAAAACAGCTTGCAAAAGAAGTAGCTGACAAGGCGATTACCTTGGTAAAAGCCAAACAAGAAGGAATTTTCCCAGTCAATCCAGAACGCTACAAACGTATTTTGTTGGTAGAAGTAGATGGCTATAAGGGTGGTTTTGGCGCCATGATCAATGCTGGCAAGAAGAGAGCAGCCGATACGCTGAAAGAACTATTAGAAGCTCGAGGGCACCAAGTATCTATCTGGGAAAATACAGAAGCACGGATTGCTAAATTGCCAGAAGAAGAAAGACCGGCAGCGATTGCAAATGTCTATGCTTCCAAGCGTCCTATTGCGGAAATCACAGATAACTATGATTTGATTATCAATTTAGTCGATGTCAACTCAGGAGGGACAACTCAGCGGATTATTTGGCCAGCTGCCAAGGGAACACCAGACCAGCCTTTCTATGTTCACGAAATTCCAACCATTGTTGTCTCTGTTCAGCACCCATTTGCACTTGCAGATATGCCACAGGTTGCAACCTATATCAATGCTTACGATGGCTTGCCTGTCACATTAGAAGCCTTGGTTGCTAAACTAGCAGGAGAGTCAGACTTTACAGGAGTATCGCCTGTTGATGCCTACTGTGGCTTGGTAGATACACAGATTTGGCGCGGAAAATAAGGAGGAAAAGATGCCTAGATTAGTTGATTTGCGGAAGAAACCCTATTGTTTGAATGATGAGCAGATTGCCTGGGTAGAAGATACCTTGGCTCATCTGACTGATGAAGAAAAAATCGGTCAATTGTTTGTTAATCTATTCTTCTTCGGAGGGGATGCCTTTAGTGGAAATAATCTGAGTAATCAGGAATTGATGAACCGATACCATATAGGTGGTGCTCGTTATATGAACGGCAGTCCAGAACAGGTACAAGGACTGATTAACGAGTTGCAAAGCTATTCAAAAGTACCTCTCTTGGTTGCAGCGAACTGTGACTCAGGTGGAGATGGGGCTGTGAAAGGCGGAACCTATATTTCTTCAGGTGCTCAATCGGAAGCCAGTCGGGATCCTCGTATTCCCTACCTAGCAGGTCTCGTATCTGCGAGAGAGGAGACTGCATTAGGTGTAAATGTCAACTTTGATCCGTGCGTGGACATTGTTCAGAACTGGCGCAATACCATCGTCAATACCAGAGCCTACGGCACAAATGCGGATGATGTTATTGCCTATACCAGTGCCTATTTAGAAGGATTGACTGCTGAAAGAGATGTTATTCAATGCATCAAGCATTTCCCAGGAGATGGTACAGAAGAACGTGATCAGCACCTAGTCCTCGGTGTCAATGAGCTCTCTCCAGAAGAATGGGACAAGAGTTTTGGTCGTGTCTATCGTCATCATATTGAAGCTGGTGTTGAGATGATTATGGCGGGTCATATAGCCTTGCCATATTACCAACAACGACTCAACCCAACTTTGAAGGACGAAGACATTTTGCCTGCAACACTGGCTCCTGAATTGATTCAAGATTTATTGAAAGAAAAATTGGAATTCAATGGCTTGGTCATAACCGATGCCAGCCACATGTTGGGGATGACAGCAGCCATGCGTCGTGAAGACTACGTACCTGCAGCCATTGCTGCGGGTTGCGATATGTTCTTATTCTTCAATAACTTAGAAGAAGATTTTGAATTTATGCTCAATGGCTACCGCAAGGGAGTGATTACTGAAGAACGCCTTGATGATGCTCTCCGTCGCATTTTAGGTCTGAAAGCCAAACTCAATCTGCATGTCAAGCAAGCGGAAGGAACCTTACTAAAATCAGCTGATGAATTGGCTATTATCGGCTGTGAAGAACACTTGGCTTGGCAACGTGAAGCAGCAGATAAAGCAATTACGCTGTTGAAGGATACCCAGAAAAATCTTCCAATTAGTCCAGAAACCCACCGCAGAATCCGTTTGTATTACTTAGAAGGTGAAAAAGAAGGGATTATGGCGGCAAGTACAGAAGTGGTTGATAACCTTAAAGCTGCCTTGGAAGCGCGTGGTTATGAAGTGACTGTCAATGATGGTACGACTCGAATCAAAGGTAAAACGCTGCAATACCGAGAAGAAGTTGATTTAGCCTTGACTGTTGCCAATGTCATTGGATATGGAGCGCAGAATAATTACCGCATCCAGTGGAAAACGGCCATGTCCAATGAGGTTCCTTGGTATGTACATGAAGTTCCAACCGTTTTCGTTTCACTAAACTATACAACTCACCTTCACGATGTTACCATGGTCAAAACTGCTATCAATGCCTACCATCACAATAAAAATACTATCGAATCCCTCCTTGATAAATTAGAAGGAAAAGATGACTTCTATGGTGTGCCAAATGAGAATGTTTGGGCCAATAAATGGCAAGCAAAACTATAAAACTAAACTCCTTTCTATCCTAGATAGAGGGAGTTTTCTAGGAAGATTTCTTGCCAAACATTCTTATTTTTGATAGAATATTCTTAATTGAATAGAAGTCTGTGAGACTAGTACACCTATGGAAACTGCTCAGGGAGTTGAGCCGTGACTGCAAGCTCAATCAGTGAAAGTTGGTCGAATTCACTCACACAAGGACTTAGAACCTGTATTCACAGTTCAGCACTTCCATCTAAGGCTAGTTTTTCAGCTACTCATCGTTAGTTTTTTTCAAAATACAGTCAGTATTCCCTCAAAAAACTGCCTTGATTAGCGGAAAACCATCTCTTATGTGCAAGCACTTCACTTGTGAATATAGGTTCATAGAACTAAGGTCTGCCTTGCAGATGAAAACGGATGGTACCGCGTGACAACGCTCCGATACGAGTGGTGTCAAGCGTTTTTTTATTGGAGGAATTATGTCAAACATTGAACAACAGTTGGCTGAATTAAGCCAAACCACGCTTGAAAAGTTAAAAGAAATCCAGCACCAAGGAGAAAAAGAACTACAAGACCTGCGTGTTGCGGTTTTGGGTAAAAAAGGGTCTTTGACGGACTTGTTGAAAGGCTTGAAAGACCTGTCTAACGAAATGAAACCAATCGTTGGTAAACAGGTCAATGAAGTGCGTGATGTGCTGACAGCTGCCTTTGAAGAGACAGCTCAGAAGGTTGCAGCCGCAAAAATTCAACAACAATTAGCATCCGAAACCATTGATGTGACCTTGCCAGGTCGTCAGGTCAAGGTTGGAAAACGTCATGTCTTGACCCAAACTTCTGAGGAAATCGAAGATATTTTCTTGGGCATGGGCTTCCAAATCGTTGACGGGTTTGAAGTGGAAAAAGACTACTACAATTTTGAGCGCATGAATTTGCCAAAAGACCATCCAGCGCGTGATATGCAGGATACCTTCTACATCACAGAAGAAATCCTTATGCGGACCCATACGTCGCCTGTTCAGGCGCGTACCATGGACCAACATGATTTTTCTAAAGGTGCCTTGAAGATGATTTCGCCTGGACGTGTTTTCCGTCGTGATACGGATGATGCGACCCACAGCCACCAGTTCCACCAGATTGAAGGCTTGGTTGTCGGTGAAAATGTATCCATGGGCGATCTCAAAGGTACGCTTGAAATGATTATCAAGAAAATGTTTGGTGAAGAGCGTCAGATTCGCCTGCGTCCGTCTTACTTCCCATTCACTGAGCCTTCTGTTGAGGTGGATGTTTCCTGCTTCAAGTGCGGTGGTGACGGCTGTAACGTATGTAAGAAAACAGGCTGGATTGAAATCCTCGGTGCCGGCATGGTCCACCCGCAAGTATTGGAAATGAGTGGCATTGATTCGACCAAGTACTCTGGCTTTGCCTTTGGTCTTGGTCAGGAACGTATTGCCATGCTCCGTTACGGTATCAACGATATTCGTGGATTCTATCAAGGCGATGTACGATTCTCGGAGCAGTTTTAATCCGATACTCATAAATGGTGCTAAAGCACCTATTTATGAGACGACAGTCGCTATGGCGAACTGTCTAATCGTCTCACTAGTTCTAAGGTTGAAAAAATGTCGTTTTCAACCTTAGAACGTCGTAATCTCGCACTATTTAAGGTGTGGGAATCGCTGCTCTGCGACTTTCCTAGCTACCTTACTAGGCTTTCAAGCGAAAAATATCGTTTCGCTTGAAATCCGTCGTAATCCGATAAAGTTAGTAGATTGTTGATTGAGAGAAAGGGTAGCCGCTATGGCGGTCTACCTACTCCCCTCACTAGGTTTAGAGTTGAAAAAGTATCGCTTTCAACAAGAAACCGTCGGAATCCGATACTCATAAATGGTGCTGAAGCACCTATTTATGAGACGACAGTCGCTATGGCGAACTGTCTAATCGTCTCACTAGCTCTAAGGTTGAAAAAATGTCGTTTTCAACCTTAGAGCGTCGTAACTCCGCACGAGTAAGTGAAGGGGAATCGCTATTGAGCGATTTTCCTAGCTACCTTACTAAGATTTCATGCGAAAAATATCGTTTCGCTTGAAATACCGTCGTAATCTGATAAAGTTAGTAGATTGTTGATTGAGAGAAGCGGTAGCTGCTCTAGCGGTTTACTTAGTCCACTTAGGTAATGAAAGGCAATGAGATGAAAATTGATCCTATACAATTAGAAGAGGTTTCTGTTTTGCAGGAGTTGGCCAAGCAGACCTTTGCTGAAACCTTTGCCCATGATAATGATCCAGAAGAGCTGGAGGCTTTCTTCGAGGAGGCTTATTCCGTGGAGGTTTTGACAAGGGAGTTGTCTGATCCCAATTGCCAGCATTATTTTCTAAGAGTTGATGAACAGGTGGCTGGTTATCTCAAGCTCAACCAAGGTTCTGCCCAGACGGAGCAGGAGTTGGAAAATGCCTTTGAAATCCAGCGTATCTATCTCTTGCAGGCCTATCAAGGTCGCGGTCTTGGGAAGGTCTTGTTTGAATTTGCTTTGGAAAAAGCAGAGCAGTCTAGTTGTGACTGGGTCTGGCTGGGAGTTTGGGAACATAATTACAAGGCTCAGAAATTCTATTCCAAATACGGATTTGAAAAATTTGGCCAGCATGAATTTGCGGTCGGTGATAAGATTGATGTGGATTGGCTACTGAAACGGCCATTGCACCAGAAAGGATAATATGTTAGTAAGTTATAAATGGTTAAAAGAACTGGTTGACTTTGAAGCGACAAGCCATGACTTGTCTGAAAAAATGTCAACAACAGGAATTGAAGTAGAAGGTGTTGAGCAAAAGAGTGCTGGCCTTTCTAAGTTGGTTGTTGGTCAGGTTGTGTCTGCTGAGCCAATTCCAGATACTCACCTCAATATTTGTCAGGTCAATGTGGGTGAGGAAATCACGCAAATCGTTTGCGGTGCTCCAAATGTCAAGCCAGGCATCAAGGTGATCGTCGCTCTGCCAGGAGCTCGTATCGCTGGCAACTACAAGATCAAGAAAGGCAAAATCCGCGGAGTTGAATCCTTGGGTATGCTCTGCTCATTGAGCGAAATCGGCGTGTCCGACTCAGTTGTGCCGAAGGTCTATGCGGACGGAATCTACCACCTGCCAGAAGATGCAGTCGTGGGTGAGCCAGTCTTTTCATACCTGGACCTGGACGACGAGATTATCGAGCTGTCCATCACACCAAACCGTGCCGATGCCCTTTCCATGCGTGGCGTGGCTCACGAAGTGGCAGCTATCTATGACAGCAAGGTCAACTTCAAGCCTGTGGCCTTGGAAGAAAGCGATAAAAAAGCCAGCGATGTGATTGAAGTGGCCATTGAATCAGACAAGGTGACTGCCTACACGGCTCGTGTCATTGAAAATGTGACTATCGCACCAAGCCCGCAGTGGTTGCAAAATCTGCTCATGAACGCAGGTATTCGTCCACTTAACAACGTGGTCGACATCACCAACTACATCTTGCTCTACTTCGGTCAGCCAATGCACGCCTTTGACTTTGATAAGTTCGACGGCAAGAAAATCGTAGCTCGTCAGGCAAAAGAGGGTGAGAACTTGGTAACTCTTGACGGCGAAGAGCGTGACTTGATTACCGATGACATCGTTATTTCCGTTGCGGACAAGGCGGTTGCCCTCGGTGGTGTCATGGGTGGTGCTAACACAGAAATTGACAACAGTTCTAAGACCGTTGTGCTGGAAGCTGCCCTCTTTGACGGCAAGTCTATCCGCAAGACCTCAGGTCGCCTCAACCTTCGCTCTGAGTCTTCTTCTCGGTTTGAAAAGGGCATCAACGTAGCGACCTTGACGGAAGCTATGGATACAGCCGCTGCTATGATTGCGGAACTGGCTGGCGGTCAGGTCTTGTCTGGTATCATTTCTGCGGGTAGCGTGGACACATCGGATGTCCCAGTCACAGCAACTATTGATTACGTTAACCGCTCGCTCGGGACCAACCTCGACTATGCTCAAATCGCAGACATTTTCCGTCGTTTAGGGATGGAAACAACTGGCGATGCAAGTCAGTTCACAGTCGCAGTACCGCGTCGTCGTTGGGACATTCGCATTCCAGCAGACTTGGTAGAGGAAATCGCTCGTATTTATGGGTATAATAATCTGCCGACCACTCTTCCGAAAGAGGACGGAACAGCAGGTGAGCTGACCCTGACCCAGAACATCCGTCGCCAAGTTCGTAGCCTGGCAGAAGGTGCAGGTCTGACAGAAATCATTTCTTACGCTCTGACAACGCCTGAGAAGGCTGTGGAGTTTGCGGCTCGTCCAACCGCAGTCACCGAACTCATGTGGCCGATGACCGTTGATCGCTCTGCCCTTCGTCAGAACATGGTGTCTGGTATGCTAGACACAGTTGCCTACAACGTAGCGCGTAAGAACAAGAACTTGGCTCTTTACGAAATCGGTAAAATCTTTGAACAGTCTGGCAATCCAAAAGAGGACCTGCCACAAGAAATCAATAAGTTTGCCCTTGTCTTGACTGGTTTGGTAGCTGAGAAAGACTTCCAAACACCTGCTGTACCCGTTGATTTCTTCCATGCCAAAGGGATTTTGGAAGCTATCTTTGGTCATTACAAGTTGGCAGTTGACTTTGTAGCCACAAGTGAGATTGCGGCCTTGCACCCAGGTCGTACAGCTGAAATTCATTTGAATGGGGCGGTTATCGGCTTTGTCGGTCAGGTACACCCTCAAACGGCCAAGGATTACGGTATTCCTGAAACCTATGTGGCTGAAATCAATCTGGATGCGATTGAAGAAGCTCTCCAGCCTGCTCAGCCATTTACCGAAATCTCTAAATTCCCAGCGGTTAGCCGTGATATTGCCCTGCTTTTGAGCAGCGATGTCAAGCATCAGGATGTCCTGAATGCCATTGCTGGTGCTGGCGTGAAACGCTTGACTAAAGTGACCCTCTTTGATGTCTATGCGGGCAATAATATTGAGGCTGGTAAGAAGTCAATGGCTTACAACCTGACCTTCCAAAATCCTGCGGATAGCCTGACAGATGAGGAAGTGGCTAAGTATATGGAGAAAATTAGTAAGGCTTTGGTGGAGCTTGGTGCTGAAATTCGATAATTTGTAAATCTAGTCAAATCCTAGTCTGTGGGCTAGGATTTTTTGGAGGGAAGTATGAACACTCAAGATATTCAAGAAAAATTTTTCCGAGATGGGAAGTTGATTGTTATTCCGAAAAAGTTGAAAAGTAAGCAGGTCTTGTTTGCTTATTTACAAGAAGAGTTGGCTAAGAAAGGATCGACCTTCACTGAAAAAGAAGTCAACGCCTTTCTAGCTGAGATTTATGATGACTATGCTATATTGAGACGCTACATGGTGGATTATGGCTACTTATCGCGTGATCAGTATGGTTTGGAATACAGAATAGAAGAAAAGAGATGATTGCGGTCATCTCTTTTGTCTTACAAAATAAAAGGTTCAATCTTCAATTCGACTGCCTCACCATACTTAGCTAGTAAATCGTCTGCCAGGGGATGATAGAGTTCTCGTAGTTGTTCGATCTTGTCAGGGAATTGTTTGCCGATGTAGTCAAACTTGCATTCGATTGTTAAGAAAAGTTGGTGGAAGAGTTCGTTAATCTCATTCAAGCGGGTAATCATTTCTTCATCTTCTGCTAGAAAATCAGGGATTTCTGAGCGATTGTTAACAAAACCGTCGATGAGTTTTACGGGGAAAGAGCCGTATTCTAAGACAAATTCGTACATAGTTTTCTCCTTTGTTATCATTATGCTAATTGTAACACAGATCGAAATATGACAAAAGAATTTCAACTTAATTGCAGTTTAAGTTTTGTTTAATTTTATTTTCAGTTTCGTTTAAAGGTTGTTCAGTAAACTAAGTATTGTAAATGAGGCAGGCAACTGCTAAGAAGTTTTGAGATAAAGAGGGAAAAACATGAAAACTAGAATCGTACAAAAGCAGTTTAAGCGTAAAGAGACTAAATATATCGTTGATAAAAAAACTTTTGAACTTTTAGAAAAGGAACTTCGTCAGTACATGATGGCAGATGAATTTGCGACATCAACGATTACCAATATCTACTTTGATAATGAAGATTTCGATATGATTCAAGATTCACTTGCCAAAAAGAATGGACGTGAGAAGATTCGCATGCGTGTCTATGATGCGACACCATCTGAATCGAGTCAAGCCTTTCTTGAAATCAAGAAAAAAGAAAATAAAATTGGCTATAAATACCGTCTAACTTCAAACCCAGTTTCCGTAACAAATTATATCGAAAATGGGGTGATTGATTCTACAATCAAGGATGATAAGGTAACCTCAGAACTCGAAATGTTGAGAGAACGCTACGGCACAATTAAACCTAAAATGTATATTTACTATGATCGTGTTTCCTATAAAGGGATTGAAGATAGAAAAGTTCGACTCACAATTGACAAGAATTTGCTCTACCGCGATTATGATGTAGATGCCATGGAAGGTAAGTTTGGTAAAGACCTTTTGGATCCTACAAAAGTTATCATGGAAGTAAAGGTTCCTGAAGAACGACCAGAATGGTTGGTAGCCTTGCTTGAAAAATATCAAATTGAAAAACAATCATTCTCAAAATACGGCAATGCCTATAAACTTGCCCACAACATCACTGGAGAGGAAGTAAATCAACATGCAGTTGTTTAATAGCATTTTTTCAACAGCCAATAGCAGTATCACCTTAGCGCAGATGTCCATGGTTTTTGGAGTCAGTCTAGCCATGGGTATCCTACATGCGGCTGTGTATAAATACAAAGCCAATTACACGAAAGAATTCGTCATTACATTAAGCCTAATGCCAACCCTAATTGCTGTTATCATTGCCTTGGTAAATGCTAACTTGGGTGCAGGTGTTGCGGTTGCAGGGACCTTTAGTTTGATTAAGTTCCGTTCTGCTGCGGGTTCATCAAAAGAAATGTTGGCTATCTTGCTAGCGATGGCAATCGGTTTGGCAACGGGTATGGGATTCCTAGGTTTGGCGGTCTTTATGACTCTTGTTTTATCGGTATGTATCCTTATCTTTGAAAATAGTAGTTTTGCGCAAGTCAATCAAAATCGTCGTCACCTTTTGGTAACTGTACCAATGAATTTTGATTACGATCAATTTTTTGAAAAACAATTTGGTAAGTCTTGTAAGCAATCTGATTTAATTTCCCTCAAGTACAAAAAGAAAAAAGAAGCGCTTGTCTTAGAATATCAAGTCCTTCTTGATAAGAAAATTACAGACAAACGATTGGTCGATACAGTGCTATCAGCCGGTCCCTTGGATGTCGTATTGAATAAGCAAATGCCTAAGAAGAAATATTTGTAATATCAAAGAAGCCCTGAATTGCGAACCCACTGAAAAAGTCATCAACTTGATGTCTTTTTTTGCTATACTAGAGTCGAGGTGATTCCTATGCTTGATAATCAAATTCAGTTAGATCTTAGTTCCTATTCTCCCCTGTATGATATTGTTGTTCCCAAAAATCATTTTTTACGGCAGCTAACGGAACTCTGTGATTTTAGTTTTATCTATGATGAGTTAGAGAAACATTATTGTGTCGACTTTGGTCGAAAGGCTTACTCACCCATCATGATGTTTAAATACCTTTTGTTGAAAGATATTTATCATTTATCTGATGTCGATGTTGTCGAGCGTTCGTTATCGGATATGGCCTTTAAGTATTTCCTTGGTCTAGCTCCAGAGGATTCTGTTATTGATGCCTCTTCTCTTACCAAATTCAGAAAATTACGTATTAAAGATGAACGCTTGTTGGATGTATTGATTCAAAAGTCGGTTCAAATCGCCCTTGAGCACAAGCTCATTAAACAAAAAATCCTCATTGTAGATGCGACACATACCAAATCCCATTATCGTCACAAGAAACCTCAAGAGGTCCTTAGGGAACGGTCGAAAGCACTTCGGAAAACGATTTACCAATATGCCGAAAGAATAAAGGATGAATTTCCTACAAAACCTCAGGAAGATAATCTTGAAAAAGAGTTGGAATACTCTCAACAACTGATTTCAATTATCGAGAAACACCAAGAATTAACCGATTTACCTGCAATTTCGCAGAAACTCAACTATCTGAAAGAGGCTGTCGAGGATGATATTGAACACATGGAAGCTTCTGTGAAAGAGGAAGCAAGAATCGGGCATAAATCAGCGGACACCTCATTTTATGGTTACAAAGAGCATATTGCCATGACAGATGAACGAATTATTACTGCTTGTGTCGTAACTTCTGGTGAGAAGAGTGATGGTAAGTATTTGAAAGACCTTTATGAGAAGACTCTGCGGAATGGAGTTCCTGTTGAAACAATTATCGGTGATGCGGCTTATTCGGGCAAAGAGAACATAAAACTGGCACGTAAAGAAAACGTTCATTTGGTTTCAAAACTAAATCCTTCTGTTTCCAAGGGCTGTCGTAAGGAAGGCGATTGCTTTGAATACAACAAGGATGCGGGGCTTTTTGTCTGCCCTCAAGGACATATGGCTGTTCGAAAAGCTCGGACGGGTAAGAAAAATCAAAATAGTAATCAGGTTATTACGCATTACTTTGATGTGGAAAAATGTAAGATTTGCCCTAGTAAAGAGGGATGTTATAAAGAAGGTGCACAGACTAAGACCTATTCCGTTACGATTAAGAGTCATGAGCATCTTTTTCAAAAACGATTCCAGGAAACACCTTACTTCAAAGAAATAGCAAGAAACCGTTACAAGATTGAAGCCAAAAATGCGGAATTGAAACAAAGACACGGTCTTGATGTCCCAGAGCATCAGGTGTTTTCAACATGGAATTACAAGCAGCCACCACCATATTTATAGTCAATATGAAGCGAATTATGACCTTAATAAACCAAAAGGAAGAGTAGAAAAATAAGAATTCTCCCAATCATTTAGGAGAATTCCTATTTTTTATAAGAGTCGGAGTAACTGGAGACTTTTTCAGTGGGCTCCTGGATTGCCAAGGCTTTTTCTGTTTATAGAATTACTCCTCATAAAAATCAACGCTGTAATCCAGCAGTTTGTCCCCATCATAGCGGAAGCAGGCAGAGAAGAATGGACGGTTTTCCAAGAGCCATTCTTGAAAATGCCGATCGCCTTCCCAGGTTGGTTTGGAGAGCACTTGGTCATAAGGAACCCATTCTAAATCTCCTTCGTTGCATTCTATTAGGTTTCCCTCAAAGCCAGTTATCTTAAAGACATAGGTGTACCAGTCAGTGTTTGGAGTAAAGTCTGGAAAGGTGATGACCCCTTTGAGGGCATGCTTGGTGACGGTCAGTCCTGTTTCTTCAAAGACCTCGCGAATGGCACAGGCTTGTGGAGTTTCACCAGGTTCCAACTTGCCACCGACCCCAATCCATTTTCCTTGGTGGACATCGTTTTCTTTTTTATTGCGATGGAGTAGGAGAAATTCTTTGCCATTATCAATGTAGCAAATCGTCGCTAGTTGGACAGGTTTTTTGGTCATAGTAGCTCCTTGAAAATCATTTCCTCCATTATATCACAAAGCTAGTCGATGGGTATGGGCTAGATTAAAATTGGTCGGGGACAGTTTCTGCATTCGGAAGTTGAAAGCCCTTTTCTGAAAGGGGATTTTACGGTATAATAAGAGCATCAAACTATTTAGGATGTATTATGTCAAAACAAGAACAAATCGAACAAACCATTTACCAATTATTGGAATTATTAGGAGAAGACCCAAACCGTGAGGGCTTGCTGGATACGCCAAAACGTGTAGCTAAAATGTATATAGAGATGTTTAACGGCCTACAAGAGGACCCTAAGGACCAGTTTACAGCTGTCTTTTCAGAGGGACATGAAGAGGTTGTTTTGGTAAAGGATATTCCTTTTCATTCTATGTGTGAACACCATTTGGTACCCTTCTACGGAATTGCACATGTTGCCTATATTCCGAGTAAAGGGCGGGTGACAGGTCTTAGTAAATTGGCGCGTGCAGTGGAGGTGGCAAGCCGTCGCCCTCAATTACAGGAACGCTTAACTCATCAAGTGGCTCATGCACTTCAAGATGCCCTTGAACCAGAAGGTGTCTTTGTCATGGTAGAAGCAGAGCATATGTGCATGAGTATGCGTGGCATTCGCAAGCCGGGTAGTAAAACAGTGACCACAGTTGCCCTTGGCAAATACAAGGAAGATGCAATTTTGCGTCGAGAACTCTTATCCATGATCCACAATAAGTAGGAGGTTCTATGTCCATTCAAGATTTAGCAAATCAAGTGACTATCATGGGAATTCTCAATGTGACCCCAGATTCCTTTTCTGACGGCGGTAACTATAATGAAGTAGAAGCAGCCTTAGTTCAGGTTGGAAAATTATTAGCAGACGGCGCGACTGTCATCGATGTTGGTGGGGAGTCCACTCGTCCAGGTGCAAGCTTTGTGTCTGAAGAAGACGAGATTGCTCGCGTGGTTCCGATTATCCGCGCTATCAAAGAAAAATATGACTGTCTTGTCAGCATCGATACCTATAAAACAGGTACAGCACGAGCAGCGCTTGAAGCAGGCGCAGATATATTAAATGATGTCTGGGCGGGTCTTTATGATGGAGATATGTTAGCACTAGCTGCGGAGTACAAGGTACCAATTATTCTCATGCACAACCAGAAAGACGAAAGCTATGCGGATGTTGTTGGAGAGGTCAAAAACTTTCTGACCGAGCGTGCCCAAGCAGCACTTGATGCTGGTATAGCCGCAGACAATATTTGGTTGGATCCAGGCTTTGGCTTTTCGAAGAATGTCCAACATAATCTAGATCTCTTACAAGGTTTAGATCACATTACTGGTCTTGGCTATCCTGTTCTATTTGGAATATCTCGTAAGCGCGTGGTGGATTTTCTGCTTGGGGGAAATAGCTTACCGACTGACCGCGATCAAGCAACGGCAGCCTTGTCTGCCTGGGCAGTCCAAAAAGGCTGTAAAATGGTCCGTGTCCACAATGTCGCTGCCAACCGTGACATTGTTAAGGTCTGGGATCAGTTGACTCAGGGAGGAAAACATGGATAAGATTTCTCTTAATAAATGCCGCTTTTACGGCTACCATGGTGCTTTCAAAGAAGAGCAGGTCCTCGGTCAAATTTTCACAGTTGATTGTGATTTGTATGTTGACCTGACAGCAGCTTCACAAACTGACAATTTAGAAGATACGGTTCATTACGGTATGGTCTTTGAAACCATTAAAGCAGTTGTGGAAGGCAAGCCCTACATCCTTATAGAAAAGGTAGCGGGTGTTATTTGCCAAGAGATTTTTGAGCAATTTCCAAAGGCGGAGAAGGTTCGCTTGGCCATTTACAAGGAAAATCCGCCTATTGCTGGACACTATGATTCTGTCGGGATTGAATTGGAGCGTGAACGACCATGAAGCATCTAGCCTATCTCAGCATTGGCAGAAATATGGGGAATCGTCAAGCTTATTTAAAGGCGGCTTTAGAAGCCTTAGACCGTCATCCTGACTGTCGACTTGGTTTGGTTTCTCCCGTCTATGAAACACCAGCTTGGGGCAAGACAGATCAGGCTGATTTCCTCAATCTGGCCTGTCAGGTTGAAACAGATTTATCTGCCCAAGACTTTTTAGGCCTTTGCCAGCAGATTGAACTGGCTCTGGATCGGAACAGGATTGAAAAGTGGGGCCAACGTACCATCGATTTAGATATTATTTTTTGGGATGAGGAAGTGATTGAGGAAGAAAACCTCATTGTTCCCCATCCCTATGCCCATGAAAGGGCATTTGTTCTTTTACCACTGGCTGATATTGCAGCAGATTATCGACATCCAAGTTTGGGTCAAAGTGTAGAAGAGCTAGTAAGTAATTTAGGAGATACGTCAGACATTAAAAAAATCTCCCTTGACTAAAAAGGGAAAATAAGGAGAACTATGGATATTTTAGCAATTTTAGGAGTTTTATTGGCTATTGTAGCCATTATTTATTGGACATCAAAAAATTTACATGTTATCATTGCGGCACCACTAGCTAGTTTAATCATCATTCTGACCAATCAGATGAATGTTTTGGAAGTTATGTTGGGTAAAGAGCAGTCTTATATGGCGGGCTTAGCAGGTTTTTTGATTAATAATTTTGCCATCTTTATGCTGGGGTCTATCTTGGCACGTTATATGGAGGCAAGTGGAGCTACGCAGACGATTGCCAATAGCATTTTGAAAGTAATGGGAAAAGATAGTCCCTATAAGGGCTTGTTAGCGATCACTTTGATTGCTTCCATTCTGACCTATGGTGGTGTCAGTATTTTTGTAGTTATTTTTGCCTTGCTTCCCCTTTCACGCCCCCTCTTTAAAGAGTTGAATATCAACTGGGCACTTTTCCCATTCCTGTCTTTGGGGGAGCAGGTACCTATACGATGACAACTCTTCCTGGGGCACCTTCCATCCAGAATGTCATTCCGACAAAAGTTTTGGGAACTAGCTTGACCGCGGCACCCATTATCAGTTTGGCAGCCAGCTTGACACTATTAGTATTTGGCTTGCTCTACATGGCCTACTGCCTCAAGAAAAGTCTAGCAAATGGAGAGACGTATACGGAAGAAGAGGATGAAACTGCAGTAGTGGTTTCTGATAAGACTCCAAATCTATTTTTATCTGTTTTACCGCTCGTTAGTTTGATTGGAACAATCTTCATTATGAACAAGGTGCCGAATGTCCTAGCAATCGGTTTGTTGTTCTCTATTCTTCTATCAGCCTTGATTTTTTATCCATATCTGCCAAATCAAAAAGAAATTTTGAATGCTGCGGCAACGGCATCTATCGTGCCTGCTTTTGCAACTTCTAGTACAGTAGCATTTGGGACGGTGTTAACCTTGTCAGCAGGTTTTGCAGTCATTCAAGAATGGATTCAACAAATACCAGGATCGCCGCTGATTAGTTTATCTGTTTCGACAGCATTGGTTAGTGGTATTATCGGTTCCTCTTCTGGTGCGGTAGGTATTGCTTCAAGTAATTTCCTTCCTGCCTATTTAGAAATGGGGATTAATCCAGAGTTGCTGCATCGTGTAGTAGTTGTTGCATCAGCTATCTTGACAGTTGTGCCTCAGTCTGGCGTGATGATTACCTTCCACAATCTTTCGAAATTAATACTCAATGAAAATCAAAAACAGACTAGGCGACGCAGATGCAGATAGAACTGAAGTTCATCAAATCAAGTCAACAACGTCTGATTTTGATTTTCGAAGAGTATAAGTATGAAACGTGGACTCAAGTATTCATTTATCCTAGTGACAGTTGGGTATTTGTTAGCCTTACTTGTGATTTTACTGTTGGCGCCTTTGCTATATTAGGATTGATTAATAAACAAATAAAAGCCCTGCCAAATGGCGGGGCTTTTATGCACGAATAACAAGAAGTGGCTTAAGACCAAAACTTCTCTGCAATTTCTTGACCTTGTTTAATCTTTGCCCACTGTTGCGGGATGGCCAATTCATTACCTGAATCACATGAAGCGAATCCACATTGATGTGACAAGTAGAGACGCTCTTTTGGAATAATCTTGCTTGCTTCCTCGAGTAATTTGTAAACACGTTCTTCATCATCCAAATCAGAAGTTTTACTTGAAAGTAGACCAAGAACGACTTCGACATTCTTGTCACGCAAGCTTTCCAAAGCTTTTAAATCACCTGCACGTTCATCATCCCAC
The DNA here is from genome assembly GCF_046032535.1 of Streptococcus suis. Taxonomy (GTDB): domain Bacteria; phylum Bacillota; class Bacilli; order Lactobacillales; family Streptococcaceae; genus Streptococcus; species Streptococcus suis_AK. The sequence continues at coordinate 114,605 of NZ_JARQPL010000001.1, forward strand.
TCAAGGAAGAATCGATCGTATTTTTGGTCACGCAGGAATTTTTCAGCAATAGCTTCGTAAGTTCCGCCAGCTGCAGAGCGACTTTCATAGTTACCACGGCAGTTGTGCGTCCAGACGGTCAAGCCAATTTCATGCCCGTAATCAATAACAGCATTATTGATAGCAACAAACTCGTCAGCCAAAGCAGCCAATGCTTCAGAATCGTCTTGTGGTAAGAAAGGTACAGGGTTAGCAGGGTCGAATAATTCCCAAAGGCAGTCATCAAATTGAACGATTTGTCCACCAGCTTCCTTGTACTGGTCTAAAAATTCCTTATAGGCAGCGATGAGCCCGGCTTTTAATTCATCATGAGTCTTGTAGACCTGATTTGGTCCAACTTGTCCATTGAAAATTGTCAATTCATTAAAGGCATGGGCTGGACCGAAAATAGTCTGTTTGGTTACAGTTTCTCCTGCTAATTCTTTCACTTGTTTGAAAATATCAATGAAATGGTGATTTTTTGCAGAAAGTGGAGCAGTAATACGCAATCCAATATCCTTACGTGTTTCAAAAATCTGTCCATCATGGTCTTTAAATGGATAGCCATGCTCAGCAATGTAACGCTCGATACCGTCGAAGCCCCAGAGAAAATCTAGGTGCCACATTGAACGACCAAATTCTCCATCTGTCACAATATCCAAACCGTTTTCTTTTTGTTCTGCAACAATTTTTTGGATGAGTGAAGCTTCAGTTTCTTTGTAACCATCGAAGTCATCATAGAATGGGTATTTGATGTCTTCACGAGCTTCGATTTGTCGTTTAAATTCTCCTAAGTTTGCTGGTCGAAGAAGTGAACCGACTAATTGGAATCTTGAAGTTGTCATATGTGTGTCTCTCTTTCGTTTTAGTGATGAACCTATTCTAACTCATAAGCTATCATTTGAAAAATAGTTATTTTCATGGTAAATCCATAGTTAAAAACTATAACTAGAAAAAATAGACGGAAATAACTTTCTATCATTTGTCAACTATGGTATAATCGAAAGTGCTGAAATCCGAACATTAGGAGACTTAGGAGAAAAATGAAAAAACAATCACCCTTTATAATTGCAGGAATCGTCATGCTAGGGGTCGTGATGCGTGCCCCCTTTACAGCTTTGCCTGCTATTTTGACAGATGTGGCAGCAGGACTGGGAGTAGAAGTGAGTTCATTAGGAATTTTAACCTCTATTCCGCTCATCATGTTTGCTCTCTGTTCATCCTTAGCACCGCGTCTTGCGGCTAAGTTTGGCATGGAAAAACTAATGGCCCTAGTCTTACTGGTTATGGTGCTGGGTTCAGGAATGCGAGTTCTCAACTTACCAGCCCTTTACATTGGTACAATGCTTGTTGGTGCTACAATAGCATTTATTAATGTTTTGCTACCAAGTTTGGTTGCGGCTAATTTTCCAAAGAAGATTGGTCTGTATACGACGATTTATATCACTCTCATGGGGGTTGCGGCAACAGTTGCATCCATGATTGCTGTTCCAATTGTATCCTCTAGTTCTTGGGAATTTTTTATTCTGTTAATTACAGGATTGGTGTTTATGGCTTTCCTAATCTGGTTGCCTAATGTAAAAAATAACCATCGATTTGCAAGTGAGAACCAAGGAAAACAGAAATCATCTATCTGGAAAAATAAAGCAGCGATTGCCTTTTTGATATTTGGTGGGCTACAATCAGTCCTCTACTATACAGAGATTACCTGGTTGCCAACCATTTCTCAATCAGTTGGCTTTAGTAAGGCAGAAGCAGGTCTAATGGCTGGTTTCTTTAATATGACAGCTATTCCCATGTCTATGATTATCCCGGCTGTTCTTTCCCGTCAGACAAAAGAAATGCGTCGGAACATTATGCTAGGAACATCATCCGCAACTCTTCTAGGTCTTGCTTTGATGATATTCTTACCAAGTAATTTTATACTTTGGAGTATCCTCCATATTATTCTTAGCTTTTCAAACGCTGCCCTTTTCCCCTATATGATGTTGGGCTTTACCTTGAAAACTAGCAACAGCCAAGCAACTGCTCAGTTATCAGGCATGGTGCAGACCGGTGGCTATCTCATTGCTGCATTTGGACCAGGTCTTCTTGGTTATAGCTATCCAATCTTCGGAAACTGGATGCCATTGATTCTTGCTCTAGCTATCGTCACACTTGCCATGATGTGGACTATTGTTCTCATTGAAAGAGAAGATATTATTTTATAAAGTATAATCCCTTAAGAAGGCTGACATTTTTCTGTGAAAATGGCAGAGCTTCTAAGGGCTTTTTTGTCAAACAAAAAAGCTGGACTCCTGCCAGCTTTTTAATGTGCTACACGTTTACGAGCAGCTTTTTTGCGATTTTCTTCAATGAAGGCTTCTTTCTTTTCTTCTGGTTCAATGATTGTTTTGTGAATGGTGAAGACTGCACCTGCTGCAAGAGCAACTGTAGAAAGAACACCTGTTAAGAAACCTTTACCAAAACCTTTAGCCATAGTTATTTCTCCTTTACTTGTGTTATAATAGATTTTAGCGAAAAAACAAAATATTTTCAAGGAAAAAGATGAAAACTAAAGTTATTGTGGTCATTGGACCGACAGCGGTAGGAAAAACTGCCCTTGGCATAGACTTGGCCCAGTGCTACAAGGGAGAAATTATCAGCGGTGATAGCCAGCAAGTCTATCGCAAACTGGATATTGGTACGGCAAAAGCTAGTCCTGAAGAGCAGGCTGCTGCGGTTCATCACTTGATTGATGTCCGAGATGTGACCGAGGGCTATTCGGCTTATGAATTTGTAGCAGAAGCCAAGGCCTTAATTGCAGACATTACTAGTCGTGGCAAGTTGCCCCTTATCGTTGGAGGTACGGGGCTTTACATTCAGAGCCTGCTTGAAGGCTACCATCTGGGCGGGCTGGTTGACCAGGAGCAAGTTCTTGCTTATCGGGCGGAACTCGACTGCTTGTCTGACGAGGATTTGGAAACAATGGCAGAGCAGACAGGTTTGATGGTCGAGGGAAACAGTCGACGGAGAATCATTCGTGGGTTGGAGTTGAAAAAATTTGGCAAAAATTTGGAAAATACAGAGTCAGAATATGTGCCTCTTTACATCTGCCTGACGGATGACAGACAGGTTCTTTACGACCGCATCAATCAGCGAGTGGATAAGATGATGGCGGCGGGCTTATTAGATGAAGTTAGTTGGCTCTACCAAGAACACCCTCAAGCCCAAGCCGCTATGGGAATTGGCTACAAGGAATTTTTCCCTTATTTTGCAGGTGATCTTTCGCTAGAAGAAGCAGTTGATAAGGTCAAGCAAAATAGCCGCCGCTTTGCTAAACGCCAATTAACCTGGTTCAGAAATCGGATGCAGGTTCCCTTTTATTCAGTAGGCGAGCCAGACTACAAGTCGCAGATTTTCACCGCAGTGGAGGAATTTTTAAATGATTGAAACCCAGAAAGAACAAGAACGCGCCCTCCTGGTTGGAGTGGAACTACAGCAGACAGATAATTTTGACATGTCCATGGAGGAGTTGGCAAGTCTTGCTAAGACGGCTGGCGCTCAGGTCAAGGGAGTCTACACTCAAAAACGTGAAAAATACGACAGCAAGACCTTTGTAGGCTCAGGGAAACTAGAAGAAATTGCCCAGATGGTCGAAGCTGATGAGATTGATACCGTCATTGTCAATAACCGACTGACACCCCGTCAGAATGTCAATTTGGAGGAAATTCTGGGGGTTAAGGTCATCGATCGTATGCAGTTGATTTTGGATATTTTTGCCATGCGGGCACGAAGCCACGAAGGAAAACTACAAGTTCATCTGGCCCAGCTCAAGTACATGTTGCCACGCTTGGTTGGTCAGGGCATCATGCTCAGCCGTCAGGCAGGTGGTATCGGCTCTCGTGGACCAGGTGAAAGCCAGTTGGAGCTCAACCGTCGAAGCATTCGCAACCAGATTCATGACATCGAACGTCAACTCAAAACAGTGGAAAAAAACCGAGCGACTGTTCGTGAACGCCGCCTGCAATCAGGTGTCTTCAAGATTGGCCTGATTGGCTATACCAACGCTGGCAAGTCAACGATTATGAATGCCATGACCGACAAGCGGCAGTATGAGGCTGATGAACTTTTTGCCACACTGGATGCCACAACCAAGCAGATTAACTTGGCTGACAAGTTCAACGTGACCTTGACCGACACGGTCGGTTTCATTCAGGACCTGCCGACCGAGTTGATTTCCGCCTTCAAATCCACCTTGGAGGAGTCCATGAATGTGGACCTCTTGCTCCATGTCATCGACGCCTCTGACCCCAATCACAGTGAGCAGGAGCAGGTGGTCTTGGACATTCTAAAGGACCTGGATATGCTGGACATTCCTCGCCTGGCCCTTTACAACAAGTTGGACAAGACCGATGACAGCTTTACCCCCAGTCAGTTTCCTCATGTCATGCTGTCCGCTAAGGATGAAAATGCCAAAGGCCATATACAGATGATGGTCTTGGCCAAGATAAAGACCATGTTTGAACGATTTGAGGTCAGGGTGCCACTGGCTGAGTCATACAAATTGCATGATTTAGCGACTCTTGCCCTGATTGAAAATCGGACCTACGAAGAGGATGTGGAAGTGGTATCAGGCTATATCGCTTCCAGCAATAAATGGAAGTTGGAAGAATTTTATGACGGATTATCTTGATTTAGCAATCAAATACGGTGGCTTTACCAGTCTGGACAAGGTCTATCTGGCTAAGAAATTAGCCGATTTGACTGACCAACAAAAACTAGATTTTATCACGCCACCGCCCTCGGTTATCAATGCCTATTTTGCGGAAATCTACCAGAAACAAGGAGCAGAGCAGGCGACGGATTACTATCTGACTCTTTCTCAGCAGCTCTGCCTTTTTCCAAAAGAACCCAGCTTTGATGAAAACAAGCCCTTTGTCCGCCTCAACTTGTCAGGCAAGTCTTTCGGTTTTGCCTATGTGTCGGCTGACGGTCTGGCTCAAGTCTTTTCAGAGCAAGAGGAGGAAGTGATGGAAAGTTTGCTCTTTGAAATCGCCCAAGTCTTTCCCCACTATGTCGTCTTTGTGGAGGAGGGCAAGATTTTCATGAAAGTCAATCCCTTTGAGGACGCCGAGTTAGAGGAAGTTGAAACAGACTACCTTTTGACCCAAGTGGCGACAGCGAAAGGTTTGGTCAAGATTTCAGGCTTTAATCAGGAAGAAGTGCTGGAAGTGGCGGACGGCTATGCTGGTCAGCATTACTATGTCTGGTCGGGTCGCTCTGCAATTTTATATATAAAACATTAGAAAGTAAACAATGCAAATTCAATTTTTAGGTACGGGGGCTGGTCAGCCCTCCAAGGCTCGAAATGTATCCAGTTTGGCCTTGAAACTCTTGGATGAAATCAATCAGGTTTGGCTATTTGACTGTGGCGAAGGAACTCAAAAACAGATTTTGGAAACGACTATTCGTCCACGTAAGGTCGCAAAAATATTCATCACTCACCTGCACGGAGATCATATTTTTGGCTTGCCTGGTTTTTTGTCTAGCCGTTCTTTCCAGTCTAGCGAGGAGCAGACGGATATTGATATTTACGGTCCTGTTGGCATCCGTTCCTTTGTTTTGTCCAGTCTGAAAGTATCGGGGACTCGACTGCCTTATCGCATTCATTTTCATGAGTTTGATGTTGATACGGTAGGTCAGGTCCTAGAAACGGACAAATTCACGGTATTCGCTGAAAAACTGGACCATACCATTCCTTGTGTCGGCTACCGTGTCATGCAAAAAGATTTGGAAGGGACATTGGACGCAGAGGCTCTGCGCGCGGCAGGTGTACCATTTGGTCCCCTCTTTGGTAAAATCAAAAACGGTCAAAACGTGACGCTTGAAGATGGGACTGAAATTATCGCGAGTGACTATATTTCTCCTCCTCGGCCTGGTAAGGTAGTGACCATTCTTGGTGATACGCGCAAGTGTTATGCTAGTGTCCGTCTGGCTGTCAATGCTGATGTGCTGGTGCATGAGGCGACTTACGGAAAAGGCGATGAGAAGATTGCTCGCAAGCATGGGCATTCGACCAATATGGAAGCCGCTCAGGTTGCCAAGGATGCTGGTGTCAAGCAGCTCTTACTCAATCATATCAGTCCACGCTTTTTGTCCAAAGATATTAGTCAGCTACGGAAAGATGCAAGTACTATTTTCGAGCAGGTTCATATTGTCAAGGATTTAGAGGAAATCGAAGTATGAGAACCATTCTAATCACAGGTGCTTCTGGTGGCTTGGTACAGGAAATGGTGCCCTTGCTGAAGGATGATTTTTTGATTTTACTAGGTCGTGATGTGGCAAAAATTGAGCAGCTCTATGCTTATCATGAAAAAAAGGCAGTCTTTGATGTAGACATCCGAGATGAAATAGCTCTGACGGCATTTTTTGACGAACTGGATAGTCAGTTTGGTCAGATTGATATTTTAGTCAATAATGCTGGCTATGCCATTTATGATGATTTTGAGAATTTCTCCAGCCAGCAGGTGCAGGCCATGTTTGACATCAATACCTTTGCCCTGATGACCTTATGTCGTTTAGTAGGTAAACGAATGAAGGCAAGACGGAGCGGGCAGATTATCAATATCATTTCCATGTCAGGCTTGATTGCTTCAAGCAAGTCCTCAGTTTATTCGGCGACCAAGTTTGCAGCTATGGGTTTTTCCAATACCATTCGCTTGGAATTAGCCCAGTATGGTGTGACAGTTACTACGGTCAATCCAGGTCCAATCGCAACCAGCTTTTTCGATCAGGCTGACCCGGATGGAAGCTATCAAGAGAGCGTCAAGGCTTTCTTGCTGCAACCAGACTATGTTGCCAAGAAAATTGTTTCAGCTATGGGGACGAAGAAACGAGACATCAATCTGCCTTGGTCACTAGCAGCTGCTCATAAGCTATATACTCTTTTTCCGAGACTGGCTGATTATCTGGCCAGTACGGTCTTTAATTTGAAATAAAGAAAAGTGAACACATAATATGACCTAGATGGATTAATGCCATTCTAGGTTTTTTTGATCTAATCGGTTGACATTTTTTGACTACAAGTGTAAACTATAATTGTAAATCGATTATAAATGTAGACAGAAATAGGAGTTATCTTATGAACCATTCAAAAGAAAATAAGCAGGAACACCAACATATGATGCATTCTGAGGAAGTTGGTCAGACCAGCCATCATTCTCATCAGCAGGAGCATCCTCATGAAGAGGGGGTTCACGCCAATCATCATTCTGACCATCACGTCCATCACGACCATCATCATGTAGGGGGCTCTGACGTCAGTCATCATTCTCATCATACTCATGATGCTCATCAGCATCACCAAGGGCATGACCATGACATGATGGAGCATGGTGGGCACATGATGCACATGGGGGATATGAATACAAAACTCAAAGTCGCAGTGGCAGTCATGATTCCCCTACTTGCCATTTCTCCAATTGCAGGTTTCACTCTTTTACGTTTTCCGGGTGTTGAACTTGTCCAGCTGATATTAGGTTCTATTATCTTCTTCTACTCAGGAACACCTTTCTTTAACGGAGCTAGAGGGGAGTTGCAAGCTAAAAAACCTGCAATGATGACCCTGATTTCCATGGGGATTATTGTTTCCTATCTTTACTCCGTTTATGCAACAATTTTAGCGCTATTGGGACAAGAAAGCATGAACTTTTGGTTTGAGTTGTCTACGCTGATTGTCATTATGCTGATTGGGCATATCATTGAGATGAAGGCGGTTATGGGAGCAGGCGATGCCCTGAAAGACTTGGCCTCTCTCATTCCGAAAAAAGCCCATCTCAAGGATGGGACAGATGTTGCGGTAGAGGACTTGCAGATTGGGGATTTCCTCTTAGTCAAGGAAAATGAAAAAATTCCGGCTGACGGTAAGATTTTGAGTGTTGCTCATATTGATGAATCCATGATTACTGGGGAATCTCGAGCTGTCAAAAAAGAGGCGGGGGATAGGGTATTCGGTGGTTCGCTCAATCAAAACATGCCCTTTGAAATGGAAGTGACCAGTCTTGGTAAGGATAGCTTTTTGGCGCAGGTGACCGAAATGGTCCGCCAAGCGCAAAACCAGAAATCCAAGCTTGAAAATATGGCTGACCGCGTAGCCTCTTGGCTCTTCTATGCAGCTTTAATTGTGGGGATTTTGGCCTTTATTTATTGGACCATGACGGCTAATCTTGCCTTTGCCTTGATGATGGCAGTTTCTGTTTTTGTCATTGCCTGTCCGCATGCCCTTGGTCTAGCCATTCCCCTTGTTGTGGCGCGATTGACCACGATTTCTTCAAAAAATGGTCTTTTGGTTCAGAACCGAACAGCTCTTGAACAGGTTAACCAGATTCGGTTTGCCTTGATGGATAAGACCGGAACCTTGACCGACGGAAAATTTCAAGTTCGCCACAGCCAAGATTTGGTTGAGGGAGCGGATGCGCTGGCCAAAATGGCAGCATTAGAAGTTCTTTCAACCCACCCAATTGCCCTTTCGATTGTGGAGGCGGCAGGTCCACTTTTCTATCAAGCAGAACGGGTTGAGAATATCCCTGGTAGTGGGATTCGAGGCGTCTTGGATGGAAGGATTTATGAAATTATGTCCTACAAAGGTCTGCAGGAAATAGGTTTGTCAGTGGATCAGGACGTGATTGTACCTTATCTTGATTTGGGCCTTACTTTGAGTTTTTTGGTGGCTGATCGTGTAGTCTTGGGATTTGTAGCCTTGGGAGACCAGATAAAAGAAGATGCTAAAGATTTTGTAGCAGGCTTAAAAGCGCAAGGTATTAGTCCTGTGATGTTAACGGGTGACAATCCAGCTACCGCACAAAAAGTGGCCAGTCAGTTGGGCATAGAGGATTACCGAGCTGAACTTAAACCAGAGGATAAGGCAAAACTGGTCAAGGACTATCAGGCGCGTGGGGCAGTTCTTTTCATCGGCGATGGGGTCAATGATTCGCCTGCTCTAGCGACGGCAGATTTAGGCTTTGCCATTGGCGCAGGAACTTCTGTTGCCATTCACTCTGCAGATGTAGTCTTGGTTCAATCCAATCCATCAGCGGTCTTGGATATGTTGAGCATTGCCAAGACAACCATCCGCAAAATGAAGCAAAATCTCTGGTTTGGGGCAGGTTACAACATCATTGCCATTCCCTTAGCTGCTGGAATCCTCTATCCAAGCATGGGCATTATGGTGGATCCTTTATTGGCGGCTGTGCTTATGAGTCTATCGACGGTTATTGTCGCTATCAATGCTATGGGCTTACGTTACGGTAAACCGTAGAAATTTTGACAGATAATATATATAAGTAAAACACCGGTCTATGTCGGTGTTTTATGATGTAGGAGATAGGGGTGCTGTTTTCAAGTAAGAACTGCGAGAAATCTACTGCGATAATTAGTAGGATATTTGACTATAATCTGGTATAATGGGAAAAAAATAAGGGAGAGATGTATGGAAAAACTTTGGAAAATTATATACAGTCGGACATTTATTGTCATTAGTTTGATTATTCTAACCATTTTCCTTATTCTTTGGTTGGTAGGTTCGGCAGCTACCTATATGCCTGCTTTATTGATTGTTTTGCAAATTTTTTCGATTTTTGTAGCTATTTCAATCATCAATAGACCGATGAATACCAGTTTTAAGTTAACCTGGATTGTTTTTGTCATTGGTATTCCGATTTTTGGTGCTCTATTCTATTTTATTTTGCAGTCCAACATTGAAACCAAACGTTATCGTAAAAATTTTCATAAGCAAGCACAAAGACTTCGGGAGTATAGTAAGACGTCTGAAAAGGTCATGAAGGCATTGGAGCAGGAAGATAAGGAGCAACTGAAATTAGCTCACTTCATGAGTGAGTACGTTGGCTACCCAATTCATACCAATACGGATGCCGTCTATTTTTCAACAGGTCAGGAAAAATTTGAAGCTCTACTAGAAGAATTGAAAAAGGCAGAGCAGTATATTTTTATGGAGTACTTTATTGTCGATATGGGATATATGTGGGATTCTATCCTTGACATTTTGAAGGAAAAGGCAGCGCAAGGGGTGGAAGTTCGTTTTATGTATGATGGGATGAATTCACTGACCAATCTTCCCTATAATTACTATAAAACCTTGAGAAAATATGGGATAAAAGCCAAAGTATTTTCTCAAATTATCCCAGCCTTATCTACGGTGCAAAATAACCGTGACCATAGAAAAATTGCGATTATTGATGGAAAGGTTGCCTTTACTGGTGGCATTAATATCGCAGATGAATACATCAACAAGAAAGTGCGTTTTGGTTACTGGAAAGACGCAGCGATTATGATTAGGGGAGAAGCTGTTGCAAACTTTACGTTGATGTTCCTTCAAATGTGGAATTACAATGAAAAGACAGAGACAAATGACCTAAAATACCTCAAAACGCATAAAGATTTAGAGACGGAAACCGTTGATGCCGAAGGTTTCTTCCTTCCGTATGGCGAGAATCCATTTGATGGAGATGAGGTAGCCAAACGAGTCTGCCTAGACATGATTCAGTCGGCAACGGATTATATTTATATCATGACACCCTACTTAGTGTTGGATGATGAAATGATTGATAATTTGACTTATGCTGCGAAGCGTGGAGTCGAGGTTCGTATTCTGCTCCCGCATATCTACGATAAAAAATCAGCCTATTTGGCTGCTCGTACTGATTTTCCGACTTACTTGGAAGCAGGAATTGAAATCTTTGAATTCCAGCCTGGGTTTGTCCATTCCAAAGTTGTTTTGGTCGATGATAAGAAAGCTACTGTTGGTACGGTGAATATGGATTTTCGCTCTTTTTATCTTAATTTTGAGTGCGGTCTCTATATTTACAATCACTCGGCAGTTTTGGCAGCTATTAAGGATGACTTTACTCATTCCTTCAAAAAATCACAGCAAATTAACCTTCTAACCTTCCATAAAACGTACTCTTGGTATAAGCGTTTGGGAGGAGCCCTACTGCGAATTATTTCACCTTTATTATAAATTGCACTATTCGTTCTTCATGGAGCAAGGGATCGACATTCTGTTTCGGTCTTACCTTGCTCCATTTTTCTTGGAAAATGATATAATAGAAAGATAGTTTATACTCGGAAAAGTTACAGGTTACTTGTGATTTTGAGTATTAAGGAGTAAAAAACGTGATAAAACCCAATTATGACTGGCAATTATTGACCGGTTTTTCTGATGAACAATTTATCAAAATTGCTAAAAAAGAAGGAGTGGACCCGGTAGCGGCTAAGTTGCTGTATGAACGTGGCATCCATTCGGCGGAAGAATTGCATACTTTCTTACAACCAAGCTTAGAAGACCTTCACGATCCCTATTTACTACATGATATGGACAAGGCGGTAGAGCGGATTCGCCGAGCAATCGAAGATTACGAACAAATTTTGATTTATGGAGATTATGACGCAGACGGCATGACCTCGGCATCTATTCTGAAAGAAACTCTGGAGGAAATGGGGGCAGAAGTCCAAGTTTATCTTCCCAACCGTTTCACAGATGGCTATGGGCCGAATCAGTCAGTTTACAAGTATTTTATCGAGCAGCAGGGGATTTCTCTAATTGTGACGGTGGACAATGGCGTAGCGGGTCATGAAGCGATTGCCTATGCCCAGGAAATGGGTGTCGATGTTGTCGTGACAGACCACCATTCCATGCAGGAAACCCTTCCCAATGCCTATGCGATTGTACATCCAGAGCATCCAGATGGAAATTATCCCTTCAAACATTTGGCAGGTTGCGGTGTGGCTTTCAAATTGGCCTGTGCCCTTCTTGAAACGGTTCATGTAGACTTGCTGGATTTGGTCGCAATTGGCACCATCGCTGATATGGTTAGCCTAACAGGCGAAAACCGTGTCATGGTCAAATATGGTCTCTCGCTTCTCAAACAGACTGAGCGAGCAGGTTTGCAAGAGTTGATAAAGATAGCTGGTATTGACATAGACAGTATTGATGAAGAAACAGTTGGTTTCCAACTTGCTCCGAGGCTGAATGCCCTTGGTCGACTTGATGATCCTAATCCAGCCATCGAATTACTGACTGGTTTTGATGACGAAGAGGCCCATGAGATTGCTCTCATGATTGACAGTAAAAATGTCGAGCGTAAGGATGTCGTCCAAGCAATTTACGATGAAGCAAAAATCATGCTCCGTCATGATAGACCTGTTCAAGTTCTGGCTAAAGAAGGTTGGAACCCAGGTGTTTTAGGGATTGTAGCAGGACGCCTACTAGAAGAATTGCACCAGCCTGTTATCGTCTTGTCTATTGAAGATGGTAAGGCAAAGGGTTCGGCTCGTTCTGTTGAAGCGGTTGACATTTTCAAGGCCCTTAAAGATCATCAGGACCTATTTATCGCCTTTGGTGGCCATGCTGGTGCAGCAGGTATGACCTTGGAAGTTGACAAACTCGAAGAGCTTGCTCTAACCTTGGCAGACTACATTATCGAAAATAAATTGGATTTATCCAGCAAGTCTTCGCTGGTCTTAGATGAAGAATTGGATTTAGAGGAATTAACCCTAGATACTCTAAAATCTTTCGAGAAGCTTGCGCCTTACGGCATGGATAATAAAAAGCCTGTATTCTACATCAGAGACTTTCAGGTGGAATCAGCCAGAACTATGGGGCAGAATAATGCCCATTTGAAACTACGCATTACTAAAGGTGCTGCTGGATTTGATGTGGTTGCTTTTGGTAAGGGCAATCTAGCCTTGGAATTTTCACAGGCCAAGGGCTTAGAACTAGCTGTTACCTTGTCTGTCAATCAATGGAATGGCAATACCAGTCTTCAGCTCATGTTGGTTGATGCTCGGGTCAATGGTGTTCAACTTTATAATATTCGTGGAAAACAACATCCTATTCCTGCAGGAGTCCCAATTTTGGACATTGAAAATCCAGTAGCAGATAACAAAGCAATTGTCTTAGCTAACTTGCCTGAGGACCTCAGTAGTCTGCGTAGCTATTTTCAGGAAAGAGAATTTGAAGCCATTTATTTTAAAAATGAAATTGCCAAACCGTACTATCTAGATGGTTATGGTAGCCGAGAACAATTCGCTAAATTGTATAAGACCATTTACCAATTTGATGAGTTTGATGTCCGCTACAAACTGAAAGATTTGGCTGGTTACTTAAAAATTAAGGACAGTCTCTTGGTCAAAATGATTCAGATTTTCCAAGAATTAGAATTCGTCACGATTACGGATGGGGTCATGCGGGTCAACAAAGAGGCGCAGAAGCGAGAGATTTCAGAAAGTCAAATATATCAAGAATTGAAAGAAACAGTTATCCAACAAGAGTTGATGGCGCTTGGCACCGTTCAGGAAATTTATGAATGGCTATGTGGTCGCGTTTGATGACAGTAGAAGCTCTGGTTGTTGTTGGAGTGATTGGAACGCTTCTCTACACTTATAGGTTTTTCAGGCAAAAAAGCCTGTTGAAAAATCTTGAACAGATAACCGAAATAAAGCACGCACTGATTGAATTACGGCGAGTAGGATGGTCAGAAAGAGCCATCAAAAAGGTTTTCCTGAAACAACTGTTGCCTCTAAAACAAGAAGACATCCCAGCATTTGTTCAAAATTTCATAAAAGAAGCTACTATTTTTGCCTCAACTAGCTTTTATCAGTTGATAAAAGTTGATCGTCGCTCTTTAAGCCAAGAGAAAGCGACGGCTTTATTGGAGCAAAGTATGAATATGTTAGATTTTCCTGAGGAATTAAGTCACGGGATATTACCTGAACTTTTGCAGAAGATGGATGTAAATTGTCCTCCACACCATCCATTTTGGCGGTACTTTGCTAAGCTAGTTGATAAGGCTTTTCCAGTTCGGGAATTAGAAGTCAAACGGCCGTTAAACAGACAGGTCCATCAACTACGCTACCTTATTTCCTATCAGCAGGCTTTTTGGGTACGTCAGCAGTTTGGAAAAGGAAAAACAGACTGGCAGGCTCTAGTAGCCTATTTACGTAGCCTACCTCGGTGGTCTTACCGCTTACGAGAATCTGCCCGCCTACACAATAAACAACTGTTCGGAAAGAAAAATCAGAAGACCTTGCCAGTCAATATGAAGATTTTGATTCATTTTCACAGCGAATTTATCCTAAATCAAGATGGACAATTTGCCTTGATTTTAGAAGAACGACCTCAGGTCAATGGCGTGGTAAACGGGGCTTCCTTCAATTATGCCAGAGCTAATAATAAGCGCCATAGACAACTTGATATGGCTCCAGTTGGCACGCAGGATCCCGTTTTTCGGAAAGAATTGCTACGCTCAAAGATGGGAGTCTATTTATCGCCTACTCGCTTTCGTCGCTACCAAAAAGGAAGAAATGAGGTTGGCTGGGAGCAGTCTTACTTTAATCAGCAAGGAAGCTTTTCCTATGGTGGGCATAGCAGGGCAGCTTGTGTGGCGAATGTGAGGAGACGATTTGCTAAAGATATAGGTCTGAAATGTACCAAAAAACAATTTCATGGTATAATGAAGAGTAAAAATTATTTTTAAAAAGAGAGAGACAAATGAACTTAAAAGATTACATCGCAACAATTCCTAACTATCCAAAAGAAGGTATCGAATTCCGTGACATTAGCCCTTTGATGGCGGATGGAAATGCTTATAGCTATGCAGTACGTGAAATCGTTCAGTATGCGACAGATAAGCAAATCGATATGATTGTTGGGCCAGAGGCGCGTGGTTTCATCGTTGGATGTCCAGTTGCCTTTGAATTGGGAATCGGTTTTGCACCAGTTCGTAAGCCAGGTAAGTTACCACGTGAGGTTATCTCAGCTGACTATGAAAAAGAATATGGTGTAGATACATTGACGATGCATGCAGACGCAATCAAACCAGGACAACGTGTCTTGATTGTCGATGACTTGTTGGCAACTGGTGGTACTGTAAAAGCTACGATCGAAATGATTGAAAAGCTTGGCGGTATCGTTGCTGGCTGTGCCTTCTTGATTGAACTAGATGATTTGAAGGGCCGCGAAGCAATCGGCGATTACGACTACAAGGTTTTGATGCACTATTAATCTAAGGTTATAGCCAAAACTTATAACTGGTCCTATTTTTATTCTAATTGAATTGCATAGCAACCTGTCTTATAATAAATATAAGAAAATTGGGAGGTTGCTTATGCCAATTAAAATTGAAAAATCATTACCAGCAGTTGAAATTTTGAGAAAAGAGAATATTTTTGTGATGGATAGTGACCGAGCTAGTCATCAGGACATCCGTCCTATCAAAATCCTTATTCTCAATCTCATGCCACAGAAGATAGTGACGGAGACTCAGTTGCTCCGTCTTTTGGCTAACACTCCTTTACAGCTAGAGGTTGAATTTCTCTACATGGCTAGTCACGAGTCCAAAAATACACACTCGGACCATTTGAAGCAGTTTTATAAGACTTTTGAGCAGGTCAGGGATAGCTATTTTGATGGGCTCATCGTGACAGGAGCACCAGTTGAAAACTTACCTTTTGAGGAAGTTGATTACTGGCAAGAACTTACTCAAGTTTTTGATTGGTCAAAAACACATGTTTATTCAACATTGCACATTTGTTGGGGTGCACAGGCTGGTTTGTATGCACGCTATGGTGTACCCAAATACAGTATGTCTCGAAAACTATCAGGCGTATATTGTCAAGAAGTGACTAATCCAACTAGCCCTCTTATGCGTGGGTTTGACGATGAATTTCGTTCACCACACTCCCGTTATACGGAAGTAAGAGAAGCAGATATTGCCCATCTGAGTGGGTTGACGATTTTATCACAAGGTCCAGAAGTTGGCCTATCCATTTTAGCCAGCAAGGATTTAAGAGAAATTTATAGTTTTGGACATTTAGAGTATGATAGGGATACCCTAGCTAAGGAATACCAACGTGATTGTATAGCTGGAAAAAATCCCCATTTACCGGAAAATTATTTCAAAGAAGATGACCCTACAAGCAAACCATCTCTCTCTTGGAATTTACCAGCAGCACAATTCTTTACCAACTGGGTGAATTACGCTGTCTATCAAGAAACTCCATACGACTGGCATATCTTTGAACAATCAGCCCAGTCAGCTAGTCTTTAAAGAGGAAGTATGAACTATTCACAGCAATTTCGTCAGGGACATTTGGTCCTGCCAGCAGCAATATTATTCCACTATCAAGAGCTTTTTCCGTCGGCAGATGATTTTTTGATTTGGCAGTTTTTCTTTTATCAAAATTCTTCAGCTATCGAATCATTAGCACCTAGTGAGATTGCTCAAGCTACTGGTAAAACAGTTGCCCAGGTCAATCAAGCTATTGAAAATCTCCAAGATGCTGGACTCTTAGAATTTAAGACAATCAGTATTGCTGGTGAAATTGAAATGATATTCGATGCGCTTCCTGCTTTTGAAAAATTGGATGCTCTGTTAACTCCAAAACAGGCAGTTGAGATTGTGCAACCAGAGAATGATTTGAAGACCTTGGTGGGTGATTTTGAACGTGAATTGGGCCGCTTTTTATCGCCGTTTGAAATCGAAGATTTGCAGAAGACTATTGAGGATGACAAAACTTCGATTGATTTGGTTCGTGCAGCCTTGAAAGAAGCTGTTTTTAACAACAAAACAAATTGGAAATACATCCAAGCTATTCTACGAAACTGGCGCCGTGAGGGAATTACTACAGTTGCGCAAGTAGAAGCGAAAAATGCAGAAAGAGAAATTCAGACTCCTAAGAATGTGACTGTTTCAAGTGACTTTCTTGATGCAATGGATCTCTGGAAAGATTGATATGGAAACAAAATTATCTAAAAGGCTGGAAACAGTCGCAAGTTTTGTCCCACAAGGGGCACGTCTAGTTGATGTAGGGAGTGACCATGCTTATCTCCCTCTTTTTTTGGTAGAGCAGGGGCGTATTGATTTTGCCATTGCGGGGGAAGTCGTTCAAGGTCCCTATCAGTCAGCGCTCCAGAATGTAGAGCAGGCGGGACAAACAGAAAAAATTCTAGTCCGTTTAGCAAATGGCTTAGGTGCGTTTGAGATGTCTGACCAGATGACTGCCGTGACCATAGCAGGTATGGGAGGGCGCTTGATTGCGGAAATCTTAGAAGCAGGAAAAGAAAAGCTTGCGACCATTGAACGGTTGATACTCCAGCCAAATAATCGTGAAGATGATGTGCGTCGATGGTTGGAAAAAAATGGTTTTAGATTGGTTGCTGAAAAGATTCTGGAAGAAAATGGCAAGTTATATGAAGTCCTCGTTGCAGAATCAGGACAGATGAGATTATCAGAAGTTGAACATCGTTTTGGTCCCTATCTATTAGAGGAGGCTTCGCCAGTTTTCGTCAAAAAGTGGAGAAGAGAACTTGAAAAATTAAGTTTTGCTTTGGAACAAGTTCCATCTGAACGCCAAGGTGACCGCTTTGCCATTTCCCAAAAAATCCAACAAATTCAGGAGGTACTCCATGTTAGCTAGTCAGGTTATTGAGCGCTATCAAGCCTTTTGTCCCCCTTCTTTAGCTATGGAAGGCGATGTCAAAGGGCTGCAAATTGGTACCCTTAATAAAGAGATTCAACGTGTCATGGTGGCTCTGGATATTCGTGAGACAACAGTGGCAGAGGCGATTGATAAAAAGGTGGATTTGATTATCGTCAAGCACGCCCCGATTTTTCGTCCAATAAAGGATTTGGTGGCTGACAATCCGCAAACTAAAATGTATCTTGATTTGATTAAGCATGATATTGCAGTCTATGTCAGTCATACAGATATTGATGTGGTTGAGGGTGGTCTCAACGACTGGTTCTGTGAACTATTAGAAATTCAAGATACTACCTACTTGATTGAAACTGCCGAGGGGCAGGGGCTTGGTCGTGTGGGGACAATAGCAGAGCAGACTTTGGAGGATTTGGCTTTGAAAGTCAAGTCTGTCTTTGGTCTAGATGCTGTCCGTCTAGTGACCTATGGGCATCAAGCCAAGCAGTATGTCAGCCGTGTAGCCATCTGTGGAGGCAGTGGTGGTTCCTATTACCATGAGGCTCTTGCCAAGGGAGCAGATGTTTACATCACAGGCGATATTTACTACCATACGGGTCAGGATATGTTGACACAAGGCTTGCTGGCTATTGATCCAGGCCATCATATCGAAGCCTTGTTTATCAAGAAAATTGCTGAATTGTTGGAAACATGGAAGGCAAATGAAGATTGGGATGTCGAAATTCTACCTTCAACTGTTTCAACCAATCCGTTTAGACACCTATAAAAGTCACAAAAGTTGTGGCTTTTTCCTGTCTTTCTCTTGATTTTTTAGGGTAGTTAGGGTATCCTAATTATCATACTATGCGCGGTTAAAAAGGAGATGTGAAATGGCTTGGTTTTCGGAACAGTCTGTGGTCATACAGGCTTTAATTGGTGGTTTATTTACATGGTTTTGTACTATTCTGGGTTCAGCCATTGTCTTTTTCTTTAAGACGGTCAGTCGTCGTTTGCTAGATACCATGTTAGGTTTTGCAGCAGGTGTCATGATTGCGGCCTCTTTCTGGTCCTTGTTGGCTCCGTCGATTGAATATGCAGAGGTTTCCTATGGCAACTTAGCCTGGATTCCAGCAGCAGTAGGTTTTGCAGCAGGTGGTATTTTTTTACGCTTGGTAGATGCCTGGGTTCCGCATTTGCATTTGGGAAATGATAAAGATAAGGCAGAAGGTGGTGGTGAGAAGGAGAGAAAAAATCTATCCAAAACAGCCCTGCTCTTCTTAGCTATTACGATTCACAATATTCCTGAAGGCTTGGCGGTCGGTGTGACATTTGGTGCCCTTGCTTCTAACTATAGTCCAGCAGCTCTTATCGGCGCAATCGGTCTTGCTATTGGGATCGGTATACAAAATATTCCTGAAGGTGCAGCCTTGGCTATTCCAATTCGTACAGACGGTGCATCTAGGTGGAAAGCTTTTTACTGGGGATCAATGTCAGCGATTGTCGAGCCGATTGCAGCAGTCATAGGGGCTTTTGCGGTCACCTTTATGACACCTATTTTACCTTATGCCCTTTCCTTTGCGGCAGGAGCCATGATTTTTGTCGTTGTAGAAGAGCTCATTCCAGAGTCGCAGACAAATGGCAATACGGACATTGCAACTCTGGGCTTAATGGCCGGTTTTATCATCATGATGATTTTGGATGTTGCCTTAGGATAATTTGTTAAAGTCTGTTGTTACAGGCTTTTTTCTTATGACAATATCTTTTAAAATATGGTATAATGAACTGATATTAATTTAGGGAAGGTACTCTTATATGAAAGGTATTATTCTAGCTGGTGGGTCAGGTACACGCTTGTATCCTTTAACGCGCGCAGCTTCAAAACAGTTGATGCCCATTTACGACAAACCAATGATCTATTATCCACTGTCAACCTTAATGTTGGCCGGGATTAAAGAAATCCTGATTATTTCAACACCTCAGGATCTTCCTCGTTTCAAGGATATGCTTGGAGATGGCTCAGAGCTTGGTATTAGTCTGTCTTACGCTGAACAACCGAGTCCAGATGGCTTGGCACAAGCCTTTATCATCGGTGAAGACTTTATTGGCGCTGACAATGTAGCCTTGATTTTGGGCGACAACATCTACCATGGAAATGGTTTGACCAAGATGTTGCAACGTGCAGCCAGCAAAGAAAAGGGAGCGACTGTCTTTGGTTACCAAGTAAAAGACCCAGAACGTTTTGGTGTTGTTGAGTTTGACGCAGATATGAATGCCATCTCTATCGAAGAAAAACCTGAAGAGCCAAAATCAAACTTTGCTGTTACTGGTCTTTATTTCTATGACAATGATGTTGTGGAGATTGCGAAAAATATCAAGCCTTCATCTCGTGGCGAGTTGGAAATCACAGATGTCAACAAGGCTTACTTAGAACGCGGCGACTTGTCTGTTGAGCTTATGGGTCGTGGATTTGCTTGGTTGGATACAGGTACGCATGAAAGCCTCTTAGAAGCAGCTCAATACATCGAAACAGTTCAGCGCTTGCAAAACGTTCAAGTGGCTAACTTGGAAGAAATTGCTTACCGCATGGGCTACATTACAAAAGAACAAGTACATGAATTGGCGCAGCCACTTAAGAAAAATGAATACGGACAATACTTGCTCCGTTTGATTGGAGAGGCCTAATGACAGAAAACTTTTTCGGTAAAACACTAGCCGCTCGCCCAGTTGAAGCTATTCCAGGAATGTTAGAATTTGACATTCCTGTTCATGGCGACAACCGTGGCTGGTTCAAGGAGAACTTCCAAAAGGAAAAAATGTTGCCTCTCGGCTTCCCTGAAAGCTTCTTTGCAGAAGGGAAATTGCAGAATAATGTTTCTTTCTCCCGCAAAAACGTTCTTCGTGGTCTTCACGCAGAGCCTTGGGATAAATACATTTCAGTAGCAGACGGCGGTAAGGTTTTGGGAACTTGGGTCGATCTTCGTGAAGGAGAGACCTTCGGTAATACCTACCAAACCGTTATCGATGCTTCAAAAGGTATTTTCGTTCCGCGCGGAGTAGCCAATGGTTTCCAAGTCTTGTCAGATTTCGTGGCTTACAGTTACTTGGTCAACGACTACTGGGCTTTGGAGCTTAAGCCTAAGTATGCCTTCGTCAACTACGCTGACCCGAGCCTTGACATCCAGTGGGAAAACCTAGAAGAAGCAGAAGTTTCAGAAGCAGATGAAAACCACCCATTTCTCAAGGACGTCAAGCCTTTGAGAAAAGAGGACCTCTAATGTTTCAAGCCTTTTTGGAAATAGCAGAGCAGTTAAACAAGTTAGGAATCACTCCCTTGTTAATGGGCTCAGTTGGTTTGGAAAGGCGCACAGAGAGGGACTGGCAGGCAGGTGATTTAGATATTCATGTTCCAAGTGATCCACGTGGCTGGGAAGCCCCAGACGACGAACGGATTTATCGTGCGGATGAGCTGATTGCCATGATGAATCAACTCGGCTATGTCCTGGTTGACCGTCACGAACATGAATTTCATAAAGACGGCTTATCTGTTGAATTCGGAGGCCTGCATTCACTGCCTGAATTTGCTGGTGTAGAGCTAGAAGATTTGGAAGAACTAGAAACAGCAGGTGTTCGCTATTACCTACCGACACTTGAACAATACCTGAAAATTTACCAAGCCTCTTCAAAAGATTCCTACCGTGCAGAAAATAACAATCAAAAAGATTTTGCTAAGATTGCTTACTTGAAAGAAGTATTGAAGTAGTCTGGTAATGCAAGAGGGCGAGCATCGCGAGCCCAAAGCGATAGTTTCCGCCGTAGTGAAAATACATAATCTTACAGGGGAAATTTTGAAACCTTAGGTTCAAAATTTAGCCGTGAAACCGAAGGTTTGCTGGCGTCCCCACTGCCTAAGGAAACTATCAACTAAAGAAAAAACTTTTCGGAGAAAAAAATGTCTCAATTTAAAAATATCATCGTAACTGGTGGAGCTGGTTTCATCGGTTCAAACTTTGTACACTATGTTTATAACAATCATCCAGACGTTCACGTAACTGTTTTGGATAAACTTACTTATGCAGGAAACAAGGCTAACTTGGAAGCTATTCTTGGTGACCGTGTTGAGCTGGTTGTTGGCGACATTGCAGATGCTGAGTTGGTTGACAAATTGGCTGCTAAGGCAGATGCAATCGTTCACTATGCGGCAGAAAGCCACAACGACAACTCTCTCAACGATCCAAGCCCATTTATCCATACCAACTTTATCGGTACTTATACTTTGCTTGAAGCGGCTCGTAAATACGATATTCGTTTCCACCATGTATCAACTGACGAAGTATATGGCGACCTTCCTTTGCGTGAAGATTTGCCAGGTCATGGTGAGGGTCCAGGTGAGAAATTCACTGCAGAAACCAACTACAACCCATCATCACCTTACTCATCAACCAAGGCTGCTTCAGACTTGATTGTTAAAGCATGGGTCCGTTCATTTGGTGTCAAAGCAACTATTTCAAACTGTTCAAACAACTACGGTCCATATCAACACATCGAGAAATTTATCCCACGCCAAATCACCAACATCTTGGCAGGTATCAAGCCAAAACTGTACGGTGAAGGTAAAAACGTCCGTGACTGGATTCATACCAACGACCACTCGACTGGTGTTTGGGCAATCTTGACAAAAGGCCGTATGGGTGAAACGTACCTAATCGGTGCTGACGGTGAGAAGAACAACAAAGAAGTGCTTGAATTGATTCTTGAAAAAATGGGTCAACCAAAAGATGCTTATGACCACGTGACTGACCGTGCAGGACACGATTTGCGCTATGCTATTGACGCAAGCAAACTTCGTGACGAGCTTGGATGGACACCACAATTCACAGACTTCTCTCAAGGTTTGGAAGAAACGATCCAGTGGTACACAGACAACCAAGATTGGTGGAAGGCTGAAAAAGAAGCAGTTGAAGCCAACTATGCTAAGACACAGGAAGTTATTAAATAAGACTATTAAAGGCTAGGGCTCTTGCCCAAGCCTTTCTTGAAATGAGGAGCAAATATGATTTTAATTACAGGTGCAAATGGTCAGTTGGGTACGGAATTGCGTTATCTCTTGGATGAGCGTGGTATCGAGTATGTTGCCGCTGACGTAGCAGAAATGGACATCACGGATGCCGACAAGGTGGATGCCTTCTTTGCAGAAGTTAAGCCAAGCGTTGTTTACCACTGTGCAGCCTATACAGCTGTTGATATGGCAGAAGATGAAGGCAAGGAACTCAACTACAAGATCAACGTAACAGGTTCTGAGAATGTTGCTAAAGCGGCAGCTAAATACGGTGCAACCCTTGTCTATATCTCTACAGACTATGTCTTCAATGGTGATTTGCCAGTCGGTCAAGAATGGCAAGTAGATGACCAACCAGATCCGCAATCTGAATACGGTCGTACCAAGCGCTTGGGTGAGGAAGCAGTTGAGAAATTCGCAGACAAGTTCTACACTGTTCGTACGGCTTGGGTTTTTGGTAACTATGGTAAAAACTTTGTTTTTACCATGCAAAACCTTGCGGAAACCCACGATACCTTGACAGTTGTCAATGACCAACACGGTCGCCCAACCTGGACACGCACACTTGCGGAATTTATGGTACACCTGGTGGACACCAAGCAAGCATTTGGCTACTATCATTTGTCAAACGATGCAGCAGAAGATACGACTTGGTTTGACTTTGCGACGGAAATCCTTAAGGATACTAATACCAAGGTATTGCCAGTGGATTCTAGCCAATTCCCAGCCAAGGCTAAGCGTCCATTCAACTCAACCATGAGCTTGGATAAGGCAAAAGCCACAGGCTTTGTCATCCCAACTTGGCAAGAAGCTTTGGAAGCATTCTACAAACAAGAGAAAAAATAACTTACATATCGATTTTGTGCACGGAAATATTGAAATGGAAGCTCTTAAATTAATTAAGGGCTTTTTCATTTAGATGAATGTTACTAATTGGGAAATAAAAAAATAGGAAAAACCTTTTCAGTCTATAAAAAGTGTGCTATAATTAATCAGTGTATACTAATTTTGAGATAATTAATATCGCAATTTTTTAGCATATTGGAATAGAAGGAGTATTTTGTGAAAAAGAAATCATTATTATTTCTTTCCTTGTGTGCTTGGACACTTCAAAGTCATCTCGTTCAAGCAGATACCATAGTGGATGCTGCAAGCCAAGCATCGCAAGAAACAGAAATGTCTAGTTTGTCAAACTCGAATATTTCAGTAAGTCAACGAACATCCCTAGCAGTTGCAAATGAGGGGACGAAACAATCGAAAACGTTAGTAGCTGAAAATACGACAGTTTCAAGTCTTCAAACGCCTTCATCTGAGATTGTTGGCTCTGCTAACAGCATGAGTGAATTAACAAACCAAGGCGAATCTATAGCCGATAGTACAACTATTTCCAATGAAGTAAAACCTGATCAGGAAACAACTTCTTCAAATGCTATTTCTGTAACATCAGGCGTTTCTTTGACAAAAGAAACTGCTTCCGTAGCAAGCTCGACAAGTTCAACTTCTGCAGGCACAGGCAATACAGTTACAACGCCTAGTACAAATGTTGCTGCTAAATCTACGGTTTCTAGTTCAAGCCAATCAACGACAAGTACGCAGGCATCTAATGTAGTTGCAATCGAAAACGTTAATGCAGTAAATGGGAGTTTCGATGTACGTGTATCAAAAGTTTCTTCTCCCAAAGAAATTAAAGAAGTATATATTCCAACTTGGTCGGAAGTGAATGGTCAAGATGATATTATTTGGTATGCAGCCAAACGTCAATTAGATGGCAGTTACCTAATTAATGTAGATAATGCCCAACATAAAAAATCTGTTGGAAAATATCATTCGCATGTGTATTATCTAGCTACAGATGGTAGTTTATCTGCAATCGGTGCAACCTCAACAGTATTGCCAGAACTTAAAGCCAGTGGGAAAGTTTCTGCAGTGAATGTCAATCAAGGTGCAGGTAGCTTTGAAGTAAAAATTAGCGATATAGTTGCGCCTAAAGGGATAGCTAAGGTTCTTGTTCCGACCTGGACAGAATCAGGAGGTCAGGATGATATTGTTTGGCATGAAGCATCACGCCAGTCAGACGGTAGCTATCTTGCAAGAATTAACAAAACTCAACATAAATATGAATCTGGTAAATATATCTCCCATGTTTATTATCGAGGTCACGATGGAAGTATGACCGCTATTGGCGGAACTAGTGTTGAATTGCCAGAATTAAAACCTACAGGCACCATCACAATTGAAAATCGTAACGATGCCCAAGGGACCTTTGATGTTCGTGTTACTAATGTTTCATCACCGCGTGGTTTAGACAAAGTCTATGTTCCGACCTGGACAGAATCAGGAGGTCAGGATGATATTGTTTGGCATGAAGCATCACGCCAGTCAGACGGTAGCTACCTTGCAAGAATTAACAAAACTCAACATAAATATGAATCCGGTAAATATATCTCCCATGTATATTTGTTAGAGCAAGATGGTAGCTTATCAGGCATTGGTGCAACCTCAGCGGCATTGCCAGAACTTAAAGCCAGTGGGAAAGTTTCTGCAGTGAATGTCAATCAAGGTGCAGGTAGCTTTGAAGTAAAAATTAGCGATATAGTTGCGCCTAAAGGGATAGCTAAGGTTCTTGTTCCGACCTGGACAGAATCAGGAGGTCAGGATGATATTGTTTGGCATGAAGCATCACGCCAGTCAGACGGTAGCT
>NZ_JARQPL010000001.1:139951-187557 GCF_046032535.1 Streptococcus suis
AGGAGGTCAGGATGATATTGTTTGGCATGAAGCATCACGCCAGTCAGACGGTAGCTACCTTGCAAGAATTAACAAAAACCAACATAAATATAGTTCAGGGAAGTACATTTCGCACGTTTACTACCGCGGAACAGATGGAAGTATGACAGCAGTTGGCGGTACTAGTGTTGAATTGCCATCAACACGCTCCTACACAGTCTATATTGACCCAGGACATGGAGGGCGAGACTCAGGAGCTTCTTATGGAGGTGTACATGAAAAAAATCTTGCATTGTCTGTTTCAAATAAGTTGCGTGAAAATCTCTTGAAATATGGAATCAATGTTTTGATGACCCGTACAGGCGATTATGATGTAGACTTCAAAACAGAGAGGTCACGAATGACGAATGCAAGCAACGCAGACTTATTTATTAGTATCCATTTTAATGCGACGGGAGCAGGAGTTTCGAATGCGACTGGTATCGAAACATACTGGTATCAATACGATCCGGAATACCAACCTAAAATTAATAAAGAAATGCATAATAACCCTACTCGTTTAGCTGAAAGTGAGATTTTAGCCAACAAGGTTCAGGAGAGTTTAATTAAAGAAACAGGTGCAGTTAACCGTGGTGTAAGAAGAGAAACTTTTGCAGTCCTTCGCGAGACAGCAATTCCTGCCATTCTAGTGGAGCTAGGATTTATGGATAATCCTTCGGAATTACAAGTTATCAAACAAGACTCTTATCACACTCGCCTTGCGAAAGCATTGGCACAAGGTGTGATGAACTGGTATGGTGCTGTTGAGGGAAAGTAGGAACTGCAGGTACAGGTATTGAAACAGGAAAACTTTCTAATGATCAAAAAAGTTTCATAGCTAATCTAGTACCTGCAATTGAGCAAAGTTCAAAAGCTAATTCTATCCTTTCGAGCGTCATGTTATCTCAAGCCATCCTCGAAAGTGCATGGGGAACGTCATACTTGGCGACTCATGGGAATAATCTTTTTGGCATCAAAGCGGATGCTGCGTGGACGGGTGCTACAATTGAAATCATTACCAATGAATACCGTGATGGTGAGAAGAAGCAAGAAAAGCACTTGTTTAGAAAATATAATTCATGGAATGAAAGTGTAGCAGACTATGCTAAGTTCTTTACCTCTACTCCGTGGAGAATAAAAAATTACCAGAGTTTCAGAGAGGCAACTGATTATCAACAAGCGATTCTTGCGCTAAGACAATCAGGATATGCTACTGATCCGAAATATGGTGAAAAATTACGATCAATTATTGAAAATTATAAATTATACTATCTTGATAGCTAACTCAATAAATTGTCTTGACTATTCGCCTATCGGGGTAAAATTATAATAAATTTTTTCTATTTAAAATAAAATTTGAAAAGACTACTTATGGTATGCAGTTAAATTGTAGTGGACTGTCATATTAAGTGGTCTTTTTATTGCTAAAATAATAAAATAAGTTTAAATGGTATTTAACTTGAATGTAAAATATAAGTAATTGAAGTATATATTAAAGCAATATAAAATGAATAGAACATTCTGTTTTTTGTCAGCAAACTAGGATAGAATTAGGAAAAAAAACTAAAAAATGGTATAATGAAAAGAACTGCAATTTGATGGAGAGGATTCATGAAACACGTTTTTATTATCGGTAGTCGTGGACTGCCAGCAAAATATGGTGGCTTTGAGACCTTTGTCCAACAATTGGTCAGTCACCAGCAATCTGAGAAGATTTGTTATCATGTGGCTTGTTTATCGGATACAAGTCATCACCAACATTCGACCTACCTAGGTGCAGATTGCTTCACCATTAATCCACCAAAACTTGGACCAGCTCGTGTGATTGCTTATGATATGATGGCGATCACTTATGCCCTTAAAATCATTAAGGAACAGCAGATAGAGCGACCAATTTTCTATATCTTGGGAAATACCATAGGTGGCTTCATAGTACCTTTTGCGAAACAGATTCACTCTGTTGGAGGTACCTTGTTTGTCAATCCAGATGGTTTGGAATGGAAACGGGCCAAGTGGGCTAAGCCAGTCCAAAGGTATCTAAAATTTTCTGAAAAAATGATGGTCAAATATGCTGATTTGATTATTGCTGATAATGAGGGAATTGAGGATTATATTCAATCTGAATACTCGGCTACCAATACACGCTTTATTGCCTATGGTACAGATTTAAGTCCGACTAAGTTAATAAAAGAATCTGAACAAGTTCGTCAATATTTTACAAATTGGAACATTAAAGAGAAAGAATTTTATCTGATTATCGGTCGTTTTGTACCTGAGAATAACTATGTGATAGCAATTAAGGAGTTTATGGCAAGCAACACGAGACGTGATTTAGTCATCGTTGCAAACCATGAAGGCTCTGCCTATTTTCAAAAATTGAAAGATGAGACAGGCTTTATATCCGATAAGAGGATTAAGTTTGTAGGAACAGTATATGACCAAGAACTACTTAAGTATCTGCGCCAAGAATGTCGAGCTTATATTCATGGACATGAAGTTGGAGGAACCAATCCTAGTCTCCTAGAAGCGCTGGCGCAAACCAATGAAAATTTGGTTTTAGGCGTTGATTTTAACCGCAAAGTTGCCCTAGAAGGTGCTCGGTATTGGAGTAAGGAGTCAGGTAGCCTGAGTCAATTAATTAACCAAATTGATGAGAATGCTGAAGCGGTGGAATTAGGAGAAATTGCGAAAAAACACATGAAGGATGAATACACCTGGGAAAAAATCGTCCAAGAGTACGAGGAATTATTTTTACAATGAAAGTAAACATACTCATGTCGACCTACAATGGTCAACAGTTCTTAGCTGAGCAAATTCGTTCTATTCAAGAACAGACTTACACAGACTGGACACTGTTCATTCGTGATGATGGTTCCAGTGATCGAACTAGAGAGATTATTAAAGATTTTGCTGAACAAGATCAGCGAATTCACTTCATAGATGTTGAGACAGACGAAAATCTCGGTGTCATCAAAAGTTTTCATAGGCTAGTTCATTATGATACTGCTGATTTCTATTTTTTCAGTGACCAAGATGATGTTTGGCTGCCAAATAAACTGGAAGTTAGCCTGAAAAAAGCACAAGCCTATCCAACAAATTTGCCATTGATGGTTTATATGGACCTCAAAGTTGTCAATCAAAATCTAGAGGTTATGGTAGAAAGCATGGTAAAATCTCAATCTCATCATGCCAATACGGAATTGGTGCAAGAGTTGACTGAGAATACTGTGACTGGCGGTGTCGCCATGATTAATCATCATCTTGCTGAAATGTGGCAAGTAACTGAGGATATTTTGATGCATGATTGGTATCTGGCCCTGCTTGCGTCAGCCTTTGGAAACCTGGTGTTTATTAATCTACCAGGGGAACTTTATCGTCAACATTCGGATAATGTCTTAGGAGCTCGAACTCTATCAAAACGCTTTAAAAAATGGATTCGTCCACATATTTTATTTGCAGTCTATTGGGATTTGATAAAAAATAGTCAAAAACAAGCCCGACACTTACTACAAATGCCTCTATCTCAGTCAAATAGAGAATTAATTGAAGCATTTGTAACCATTATGGATAAACCAATGCTAGAACGATTCAGGATTTTGAGAAAATATGGATTGAGGAAAAATAAGGCTTTTCACACCTTCGTGTTTACAACACTGATTGTGACAAAGTTTGCTTATATTAAGGAGTAAATATGGAATTGTTTTCCACAAAAAATCGAATTCTTTTGAAAGAATTGATTAAAACTGATTTTAAACTCAGGTATCAGGGGTCAGTCATTGGCTACCTTTGGTCTATTTTAAAACCACTCATGTTATTTGCAATTATGTATGTGGTGTTCATTCATTTCTTACGCTTAGGTGGAGATGTACCACACTTTCCAGTCGCACTATTACTAGGAAATGTCATTTGGTCATTTTTCTCAGAAGCGACAAATATGGGCATGGTTTCCATTGTAAATCGTGGTGACTTGCTTCGAAAGTTAAATTTTCCTAAAGAAATTATTGTCTTGTCATCTATTTTTGGAGCAGCCATTAATTTTTCTATTAACTTAGTTGTTGTATTGATTTTTTCAATCTTTAATGGCGTTCAATTTTCATGGACAATTCTTTTGGCTATTCCATTGTTTTTAGAACTATTTCTTTTAGCCACGGGTATTGCCTTTATCTTGTCAACATTTTTTGTTAGATTTCGTGATTTATCACAAATTTGGGAAGTCATTATGCAGGCAGGCATGTATGCAACACCGATTATCTACTCATTATCTTTCGTGATGAATCAGAGTGAGTTGGCTGCCAAGTTGATTATGCTAAACCCAATGGCACAGATTATTCAAGACATGCGTTATTTCGTTATTGATAAGGCCAACCTTCCAGTATGGCAGGTCATTAGTAATAAGGCAATTGTTTTGATTCCTTATTTGATTCCGATTATCGTTTTTGTGATTGGTGTCAATGTTTTTAACAAGCATTCT
Organism: Streptococcus suis; assembly: GCF_046032535.1. Taxonomy (GTDB): domain Bacteria; phylum Bacillota; class Bacilli; order Lactobacillales; family Streptococcaceae; genus Streptococcus; species Streptococcus suis_AK. The sequence goes on from NZ_JARQPL010000001.1 coordinate 144,441, forward strand.
AAGAAATTTGCGGAGATTCTCTAATGACAGAAAAGAATATTGCAGTAAAAGTAGATCATGTCAGCAAGTTTTTTAAGTTACCAACTGAGGCAACACAGAGCTTGCGAACAACAATGGTCAATCGGCTGAGAGGTATAAAAGGATATAGGGAGCATCATGTCCTAAAAGATGTCTCTTTTGAAGTGGAAAAGGGTGATTTTTTTGGTATTCTTGGTCGAAATGGGTCGGGGAAATCGACACTTTTGAAGATCATTTCTCAAATCTATGTCCCTGAAAAAGGTTCTGTTATTGTCGATGGAAAACTGGTTTCCTTCATTGAGTTGGGAGTTGGTTTTAACCCTGAATTGACGGGTCGTGAAAATGTATATCTGAATGGTGCTCTTCTTGGTTTTTCTCAGGAAGAAATCGATTCCATGTATGATGACATCGTTGATTTTGCGGAACTCCGTGACTTCATGCATCAAAAACTAAAAAACTACTCTAGTGGTATGCAGGTGCGTCTAGCCTTTTCAGTTGCTATCAAGGCCCAAGGTGACATCTTGGTTCTCGACGAAGTTTTGGCAGTTGGGGATGAAGCTTTTCAACGGAAGTGTAATGACTATTTCTTGGAACGCAAGAAAAGTGGGAAAACAACCATTTTAGTAACGCACGATATGGGAGCGGTGAAAAAGTATTGTAATAAGGCTGTGTTGATTGAGAATGGTTTAGTGAAGACATTTGGAAATCCAGACGATGTAGCAAATCAATATAGTTTGGATAATGTATCTCAACCTGTTAAAATTCAACAAACGGTTGAAGCAGAAGAAACTATTCAGGAACAAGCAAAGCCAAAAGTTGAAAATTTTCATGTTGAAATGTTATCTTCACAGACAGTTTCACCGATAGACGAGCTTGTATTTGAGTTCTCATATCAAGTATTAGAGAATGATCTGAAGACACATATAGCTTTTTCATTTATTGATGTAGATACTAATGTTGGTGTCTATAATGATAATTCATGGGATAATATGCAAAGTGGTGCAGGACATAAAAAGTTGATTTATAAATGTAAGTTACCATACTTTAATAGAGCTAAATTGAAATTGATTGCCAGAGTCAGAGATGAAAAACAAAATGATTTGGCAATTTCTTCAGGAGAAAAACCACCAGTTTTCATTTTGGAAAGAAAGGTTCCAATTACTCTATTTTCAGAATATGATTCTAATACAGGTATGCTACATAGAAACGGAGCATGGGAAACGACGGATTGAAATTTTGGAGGCGTCAGATGAATGTATTATTTATTTCACCAACTGGTACATTAGATAATGGTGCGGAGATCTCTATAGTAAATCTAATGAGGTATTTAAGTGAAGTTGGGATTAATGTTCACAATGTATTTCCAGAGAGCCAACATTCTACTTCTCAGAAATATACAGAAACAATGCTTGAGTATGGGATTGTTGGACACCCAGTTTCAACTGTTCAATGGTGGTGGGAAGAGGCGCCAAACTCTAAAGATATTCGTCCAGATTTATTATCATTTTCTTACCAACATGCAGTTTCAAAGATACGACAAATCATTCGTGATAAGGAAATAGATTTAGTCATTAGTAATACTGTCAATGTGTTTCAAGGCGCTGTTGCTGCAGCATGTGAAGATGTCCGTCATATCTACTTAATTCATGAATTTCCATTTGGTGAGTTTGAATATTATAAAAATAAAATTGAGTTTATAGATCAATATTCAGATGCGATTTATGCAGTTAAAGGAGAATTGTTTAATAACTTAAGTAATTATTTCTCTAAGGAGAAATTGAAAGAATTTATTCCCTACTCTGCTGTAAAATACTATGAAAATATAGTTGGCGAAGAAACTCGAATTGTTTCTATAGGAAAATTGACTGAACGTAAGAATCAATTAGAGCTTATTACAGCGTACCATAAACTAGGTAGACCGGACATACCACTTGTCTTTATTGGAGCTTGGGAGGAAAACTACAAGCAAAAGTGTGACTTATATATCCAGAATAATGAGTTGAACAATGTACACTTTTTAGGCTATCAGAAAGAGCCATGGAGTTTGGTAACTGATCAAGATATTTGCGTATTTACTTCAAAGTTAGAGACATTTGGTTTGGTATATATAGAGGCTTTATTAAATGCTATCCCAACAATTATTTCAAACAATCCAGGTCATTTATCTGTATTTGATATTTTTCAAAATGGAACCCTCTACCCTTTGGGGGATTGCGATAGTTTGGTGATTGAAATTAATAGGTTGATTGAGGAATTTTCATTTTATAAAGCTAAGGCAAGAGCAGTAGTTGAAGAATATCGAAAATTTTACAAAGTGCAGAATGTTTATAAAACATTGATTTTAGATATAACATTAGAACAAGTGCCTGTTAAGAAATCACTTCGCGATATTAATTTCTTGTTGGATTTTTCTATATCTAAAAAAGAGTTCTTGAATAGATTACAAAATCAAGTTTCAATTTATTTTTCAACGGAGGAGCAGCCATTTTCTGAAGAAAATAAGAAAGTTTATCAGTTAAGGTATGAAGATAAAATTGAAATTTTCATAGATGATAATATTACGGAATTAAGGGTAGATTTATCTGAACTACCTTCAATTTATTCAGATGTTAGAGTTTCTATAGCTGGAAATGATAACTATTTAAATCCGATACAATCCAACGGTCTCCAATATAAAAATGGATACATATTCTTAGAATTAGATCCATATCTTGTTTATGATGTTAGGGCCTATGCTGGAAAAACTGCCTGCATCGAATATGCATCCGTAATGTCGGGCAACCTAGCCTCAAGTGGTGGAACTGAGATTCTAGAGTCAATTAGAAATAAGTTTCAAGCTGTCGAAATTTTAAAGGAAAGTCTTAAGGAGAGAGAAAGAGAACTTGAGAAAGTTCGACAGGATTATCAGGCTATTGTTACATCTCGCCGATGGATTATTGCAACGAAACTAATTAATTTTTTTAGGAGAAAATAATGAAACGATTACTATTGTATGTCCATTACAATAAGTATGACAATTTAAGTTCCCATGTTGTTTACCAACTGGAGAAAATGCGTCCCTTATTTGAAGAAGTTCTATTCATTTCAAATAGTAAATTATCAAAGTTAGACCAAGAACGATTAGAAACATCTGGTTTAATTACTGATTTTTTGCAAAGAAAAAATAGTGGTTTTGACTTTGTCGCATGGAAAGATGGATTTCAAAAGTTAGGTTTTGAGCATGTATCAAGCTATGACTCTGTGACCATTATGAACGATACTTGCTATGGTCCAATTTGGGATATCAAGGAAGTTTTTGAACGCTTTGAAAGTGACTTGTCTACAGATTTTTGGGGTATGACAAATCATCGAGCTACGGAACGTTTTAAAGAACACCTCCAGAGTTACTTTGTCACTTTTAAAAAGCAAGTTGTTCAATCGCCGGAATTTAAAAACTTCTGGTCGAATGTACGGGAGTATACAATTGTACAGGATGTTATTGATTATTTGGAATCGCCAGTAACCAATATTTTTGTGGATGCTGGATTTAACTATAAGGCAGTCTTTGATACAACAACCGAAGAGCTACATCATATGCCTTTACCAGATTTTTCATATTATAATGTTGCGAAGATAATTGAAAAAAGGGTACCTTTTATCAAAGTAAAAGCCTTGGAAGGAAATCCCCAGCAAACTTCTTTTGTAATTGATGAATTGGCACAGATTTCAGAGTATCCTACCGAGCTTATTGTTGAACATATGTCAAACATGTTCACTCCAGCAGCCTATAACTTATTAAAGTACAAGTATTTAGATAAGAATATCCAACCTGAATTTTTGGATAAAAAGGTAGCGATTCACCTACATACTTATTATGTTGATCTTTTGGAAAGTTTTCTAGATATTTTTTCAACCTTTACTTTTGAATATGATCTATATTTGACAACTGATAAGGAAGACAAAGCTGATCAAATTCGAGAGATTTTATCAAAAAGAGAAGCGATTGCCTCTGTCCACATCACTGGAAACCGTGGAAGAGATGTTCTTCCAATGCTAAAATTGAAAGAACAGCTATCGAATTATGATTTTATCGGGCATTTTCATACAAAAAAATCACTTGAAGCTGAATTTTGGGCTGGAGAATCATGGAGAAGAGAGTTGCTAGAAATGTTAGTGAAACCATCGGACGCGATTGTTTCACAACTTGCTCAGAATGATAAATTAGGACTAGTAATTGCTGATATTCCAACTTATTTCCGTTATATCTCTTTGGATCCATTTTATGAAGGTGCCTTATCTACGGATATGAATGTGCTATGGGAAAGAATGGGAATGAAGAAAGAGTTGGATTTTCAGGAATTTTCTACCTATGTCATGAGTTATGGTACCTATGTATGGTTTAGGTATGATGCCCTAAAACCATTATTTGATATTGATATTCAAGACGAAGAAGTGCCAGAAGAGCCTCTGCCTCTTGCAACAATTCTTCATTCTATTGAGAGGATGCTGGTGTATATTGCTTGGGGCAATGACTATGATTTCCTCATTTCAAAAAATCCAGTTACCTTGCCACCTTTTGTAGATGTCACTTTATTGAATAAGAGAGAAGGAATTCGCTTTAACCCTGTTGCACCAGTTGATTTTACTTATTTCGGAGGCTTAACAGGTGCCTTGAAATATTTCTTCTTTATCAATAAGTCAATTGCAAAATATGTAGTGAAACGGTTATTGAAGCGATGATGAACAAGTTAAAAGATTTATTAGTTTTGAAAAACTATGAGAATTTTCTCCAATCGATTCCCTACTCTAAATTTGCGTATTACACCTCTGTTATAGTAGCTATTTTTTTGTTAATTTTTATTGGTTCGATTATACCAGTTCAATCATTATTGGCTAGCCAAGAGACCTTTTCAGCTCAGTTACCTTTCTGGTTGGGGCTATCAGGTATAATTATTTTATATTTTGCAAGTTTGTTTTCTAGAGTATTAAATCTAAAAAATTTTTTGCAGTTTCTACTTGCATACTTTTTTATATTGATTATATCTTATGGTATTTTTTTAGGGATAAATATTAATAACCCTACTATTGATATGTGGGATTTCAGTGGAAATGGATTTTTCCAGTTAAAAGTTATTAGAACAATATTCTCTATTCTTTTATTGGCATACGTTGTCCGTTTTAGTCCAAGGTTAAACGCACTTATTCAAAAATACATAATCTGTCTGAATGAAACATTCTTGATTTCAACTATATTAGTTTATTGCATCCTCAGCAATAGTTTGTTTATTGACTTCTTCAATCAACAGATTGGTAACAGTCTTTCTTTTGGTATTTTTGAATTTTTTAATGAGGTTAAAAATATTCTATTCTTACCATTTATTTTGGCATGGTGCGGATCAATTGTTACTTATAAAGCAGTTTGTGATTTTTGGGAAAATAGGTCTAGTATTTGGACGGCAACTTTTACCAGTGTTTTTCTTGCAGTTATCTTTAATTTTACTCTTCAACTCGGAATCAAAGGAGAGGAAAAGCTATTAGATCGTTATATATTTCAAGGGGCAGTTAGCTACCAGATTCTGATTCTATCTATTATTTTTTTACTGACTTATGTAGTAGTAAATAGGTATATTTCTTCAACTTTCCTAATTATTTTTGTTTTCTCTATTATCTCAACTGTCAATGCAGTTAAAGAAACAATGAGAAACGAGCCGCTATTGATAAGTGATTTTACTTGGATAACAGAACTAAGTACAGTTGCTGGTTTCGTTGATGGAAATATCATAGGCAAAATTATACAGTATTCTGTTCTATTAGTATCGATAACAATAGCGCTGCATTTTACTATTTTAAAAGGAAAAGTGATTGGGTATTGGAAAAAGCGTCTAGCACTAGCAGTTTCGTTGCTAGGAATTCTGGGAATGATTTTTAATATATTTTCAAATAGTGATCAAGGAAAAATAAAGGAAAATATTCCCATAATTTCCAATTTGAATAACAAGGATGATATAGCTTGGTTTGGTTTTTCGACAAATGCTCGCTACAAGTCGTTAATGTATGTTTGGACAAAGCAGTTGACGAAGCAAATAATGATAAAACCAGAAGCGTACAGTAAAGAAAAAATAGAAGAAATTGTTAATAAATACAGTAAACTAGCATCTGAAATTAATCAGTCAAGAACAAGTAATATAGAAGAACAGACGTTAATATTTGTTCTTAGTGAAAGTTTTTCAAATCCAGCACGTGTCCCAAATGTACAAGTTTCCAAAAATGTAATACCTAATATTGAAGAAATAATGAGTCAAACTACAAGTGGGATAATGAAATCAGATGCCTATGGTGGTGGAACTGCAAATATGGAATTTCAATCTTTGAGTGGCTTGCCTTTCTATAATTTTTCATCCTCTGTTTCTTTGGCCTATATTGAAGTTGTTCCAAAATTGAATTATTTTCCGTCTATTAGTAATTATTTTGCTCCAGAGGACAGAATAGTGATTCATCCTGCAAGTGCTAAAAATTATAATAGAAATAATATTTATAAGGATCTAGGTTTTAGCAAGTTTATTGCACAGTCAGACACGGATTTCCCAATAGGTAATCCTGTTGCTGTAGGTGCTTTGATTGGCGATCAGACTGTCTATTCAAATGTTTTAGATAACATTCAACAAGATAAAAGTCAGTTCTTCTCTGTCATTACGATGCAAAATCATTCACCATGGATTGCAAGTGAACCTTCGGAAATCCTTGCAACAGGTGTAGGGTTTACAACAGAAGAAAATGAAAAATTGACAAGCTATTCTCGATTGCTTAGTTATACAGATGAGGCAACAAGAGAATTTTTAAATCGTCTATCAGAGTTGGATAAAAAAGTTACATTAGTATTTTACGGTGACCATTTGCCAGGCTTGTATCCACAAGCGACATTTAAAGAAAAACCAGAAAGTCAGTTTCAAACGGATTATTTCATTTGGAGTAATAAAGATACCCAAAAACTAAACTATCCGTATCTGAACTCTAGTGATTTTACAGCAGCTTTATTTGAACATACTAATTCTAGGGTCTCACCTTATGTTGCATTATTGACAGAAGTATTAAATAAAGCGTCCATTGATAAAATAGATTTAACAGAAGAAGGTAAAACTGTTGCAGATGATTTGTATTTATTACAATATGATATAACAGTAGGGAAAGGATATATTCAAGATTATTTATCTTTTTTTGAAATTAACTAGGAGAGACATATGAAAATCGAAAAAATATTCTTATATCTAGCGATATGCATGATTGGTATTTCTGTTTTCTTCATGCCAGCTACAGAAGTTCCAGATGAGGTGAAACATGCGGATATAGCATGGCATATTTTGTATCCGGATTCAGATCACATTATGGATTGGGAAGCTAAGAATGATATTATCAATAATCCCCAGCCAGCTGATGCAGACGTAAACTGGAGTCTATTTCAGCAGTTTTTTGTTGAAAAGATTGATACAGAACAAATTTCATCACGCTTTAACTTTGAACTAAAAAGTATTTCATATCTTCCTCAATTTATTGGGATGTATATAGGTAAGTTAATCTATCCTTCCTTGGGGGTTATATTGACATTTGGTCGTTTAGTAAATGCTGCAGTCTATATTATTGCGATTTTCTACTTCATTAAATTTATTCGTTCAGGGAAAGAAGTTCTATTATTTGTTTCTCTATTGCCGATGATGATTCAACAAGCAGGTTCACTTTCATATGATGTATTAAATCATGTTGCTATTGCGGGTTTCTTTACCTTCATTATCAATCTTTTGGATAGAAGAACATTTGGAATAAAACATCTTTTTCAGCTTTTGGCTATAGCAATTTTATTGGCAGTTGTAAAATTAAATAATATTTTCTTATTAGCCGTTCTTGCTTTTGTCAATTTTGAATGTATAGATAGACTGACATTGTTCAATCCGTTTCTGAAGTGGTTTCAGAAACATCGTCTAGTTGTCCTATCACTACTCTCTCTCTTGGTTGCAGTGGTAGCAGGTGTTTATATCCACCAAACCGTTGGGGTGAAACAATTTGCTACAATGATGTTTAATACCTTGATGAACAATAATTTAAATGGAGCTTTGAATACATTTCTCACTACAGGTATTTTTGGTTACTTTGGTTGGTTAACAATCCCGTTACCATTATGGGTTGTCTTCTTTGACATATTTGTCCTAACACTTTTATTGTTTGTGGATAATAGTTTTGAACTGCCTAAATCAGAGGCAATCGTGCTAGGCATGGTTTTTCCAGTACAAGTAGCTATTATTATTGCAATTATGTACTTCTTATGGACGCCACAAATTTTGGGTGAAAATGCTTCTATTTCAGTAGGAACTCAAGGAAGATACTTTACACCATTTTTGTTATATCTATATCCTCTCTGTGCAGGTTGGAAAAAAAATATAAATATAGATATTGTCGAAAAGACAAAAGTGAATTTGATAGTAGGAACACTAGCTTTTAATTTTATAGTATATCTTATTTTGATTGGAGTATATTACTGGTTTTAGAGAGTGTTTTTGTAATAGATTATGACGAGATTAAATTAAAATGGAGAGACTATGTCAATTTATATTATTACCCATAAAGTTTTTGAAGAGTTCACAGAACTTAATGACTATAAAACATTGTTAGTTGGAGCAGATAAGAATCAAGGGTTACCAAATTATCAACGCGACAATGATTTTATAGGAAATTTATCTTCTAAAAATAGCAACTATTGTGAATTAACAGGTGCCTATTGGATTATGAAACAAAGTAAAGATGACATTGTCGGTTTGGTACACTATCGACGATTCTTTGCGAATGCTTCTGGCAATGCACTTAGTATGGATGAAATTCAACAAGAACTTCAAGAATACGATATTATTCTCCCAGAGAAAATTACTGGAACTTTTTGTAAAATTCCTTGTGGAGCCAAAATGCACTTCATTACCGGGCATGGTAGAGAAGGTAAGGAAGCATGGGAGGCTTGTGCTAGAATAATAAAAAATAGTTTTCCAGAAATGTCATCAGCATTTGATAAGTTTGAAAAGGATAGAGAAGGTTATTTTTATAATATGTGTATTATGAACAAGACCGATTTCGATTCTTACCACACATGGTTATTCGATATCCTATTTCAATTAGAGAAAGAGATTGATGTAAAGTGTTATAGTAAATATAATCAGAGAATGTTTGGTTTTTTATCTGAGAGACTATTAACTTTTTGGGTGAAGTATCACAATATGAGGGTGAAAGAAGCACCAGTTATTTTTACGGAACCTATTTCGTTCATGGACAATATGAAACAATTAATTACTAGAAGACTGGAGAAGTAGATGTCAAATGAGGCAAAAGTTAGTTCTGTCAAATTGAATTTTGTAATGAACTTTATTTTAACTCTATCAGGAATAATTTTTCCATTAATAACATTTCCATACGCATCTAGAATTTTATTGCCGGTTGGGACAGGAAAAGTAGCTTTTGTTACCTCAGTAGTTTCCTATTTTACGATGATTGGAATGCTTGGTATTCCTACTTATGGAATTAGAGCTTGTGCAAAAGTAAGAGATGATAAAGAAAAATTATCAAAAACAGTTCAAGAATTGATGATAATCAATTTTATCATGATGACTGTAGCACTATTTTTCTATATACTTGCATTTAACTTTGTTCCTCGCTTTGCAGAAGATAAAGGACTGTTTATGCTAAATATAGCAGTCTTAGTCTTAAATTTAATAGGCTGTGATTGGTTATATAAAGGGTTGGAGCAGTACCAATATATTACTAAGCGTTCAGTTCTTTTTAAAGTGATTGCAGTCATTTTGATGTTTTTATTTGTTAAAGAGCAAGGTGATTATATTGCTTATGCAATAATCACTATATTAGCTAGTGTAGGTTCTTATATTTTTAATTTTGTCAATTTAAGAACTTTAATTAAGATACAACCTTATGACAATTTGGACATAAAACAACACATAAGACCGACACTTACCTTTTTTATGATGACAGTGGCAACTACAATTTATACAAGTTTAGACTCTGTTATGCTAGGATTTATGCTAGGCGATGAGTCGGTTGGGTACTATAATGCAGCTATAAATATAAAAAATGTTTTAGTGAGTTTAGTTACATCGCTTGGCGTTGTACTATTACCTCGTCTATCTGTATATATTCAGCAACAAAAACAGGAAGAATTTAAAGCATTAACTTCAAAAGCACTAACATTTGTTATATTTTCTAGTCTACCATTAACTATTTTTTTCATCTATTTTGCAGACTGGGCAGTTTATTTTTTATCAGGGATGTCATATACGGGAGCTATCGTTCCTATGCAAACTGTAATGCCTACATTGTTGTTTATAGGATTGTCAAATCTATTCGGTATTCAAATGTTGGTTCCCATGAATAAAGAAACGGTCGTAGTAAAATCTGTTTTTATAGGTGCGGTTGTCAACCTAGTATTAAATTCCATATTTATTCCAATACTTGGAGTAGTAGGTGCGGCTCTCGGTACACTTGTTGCAGAGTTCTTTGTTACTAGTTATCAAGCATTTATTTTGAAAGATATTTTGAAAGAAATAAATCGCCAAATAGAATTTTATAAATTTTTGCTTGCAGCAATTGTAGCGAGTGTTCCAGTTATTTTGCTTGCAAACTTACATAGCAATAATTCTTATTTTATTAACTTAGCGATATCAGCAATTTTATATGGTTCAATTTATTGTTTGTTGTTATTGCTACTGAGAGAGAGTAATAGTTTGGATATTTTAAAAAGTTTACAAAATAGAAGGGGGAACTGATGAAAACTTACGATTATCTAGTAGTTGGTGCAGGTTTGTTTGGTGCAGTATTTGCCCATGAAGCAGCCAAAAAAGGTAAAAAGGTAAAAGTGATCGAAAAACGTGACCACATCGCGGGTAATATCTACACCAAAGAAGTAGAAGGCATCCAGGTTCATGAATACGGTGCACATATCTTCCATACATCTGAAAAGGAAATCTGGGACTATGTCAATCAATTTGCGGAGTTCAATCGCTACACAAACTCTCCAGTTGCCAACTACAAGGGTGAAATCTACAACCTTCCATTCAACATGAATACCTTTAACAAGCTCTGGGGGGTGGTGACTCCTGCTGAAGCTGAAGCTAAAATTGCAGAGCAACGTGCTGTGTTGGGTGGAAAAACACCTGAGAACTTGGAAGAGCAAGCTATTTCCCTTGTAGGTACAGACATCTATGAAAAATTGATCAAGTCGTACACCGAGAAGCAGTGGGAAAAACCATGTACGGAGTTGCCTGCCTTTATCATCCGTCGTTTGCCAGTGCGTTTGACTTATGATAACAACTATTTCAACGATACCTATCAAGGCATTCCAATCGGTGGTTACACGCAGATTGTTGAAAAAATGTTGGAACATGAGAATATCGATGTGGAGACAAACGTTGATTTCTTTGCCAATAAAGAAGAATACTTGGCAACCTATCCAAAGATTGTCTTTACGGGTATGATTGATGAGTTCTTTGATTATGAGCTTGGTGAATTGGAATATCGTAGCCTTCGTTTTGAAACTGAAGTCTTGGATATGGAAAATTACCAAGGTAATGCGGTTGTCAACTATACAGATAGCGAGACACCATATACTCGAATAATCGAACACAAACATTTTGAGTTCGGAACTCAAGAAAAAACCATTATTACTCGTGAGTATTCGAAGACTTGGAAGCGTGGTGATGAGCCTTACTATCCAGTTAACAATGACCGTAATAATAAACTCTATACTGCCTATAAGCGCCTTGCAGAACAACAAGAAAATGTTATTTTCGGCGGCCGTCTGGGTCACTATCGTTACTACGATATGCACCAGGTTATCGGAGCAGCCTTGCAGTGTGTGAGAAATGAACTCTCATAGTTAAATAGTAATGATTAGGGTGACTAATGAATATAGTATATACACTAAATGATGGATTTGTGCCACAAGTTGCTACGAGCATGTGTTCGATTTTAGAAAATTCTTCCATGCCCAAACAAGCACATTTTTATCTTCTTTCAGAAGGAATATCGTCTGTTAATCAAAAGAAACTTTTAGAATTTGTTGAAAAATACGGTGCTTCAATTTCTTTTATTGAGTTAGAGAAGCTAGAAAATTACTTTGAATTCTCTTTTGATACAAATGGTTGGTCTTCCATTGTTTTAGCCAGACTTCTGATAGACAAGCTTTTACCAGAAGAAGTTGAACGTATCATTTATCTTGATGGTGACACCCTTGTCTTAGGAGATTTGTTCCAATTATGGGAAGAAGAACTTGGAGCGAAAATTATTGGTATGTCGCCTGAGCCAACAGTTGATTCGAATAGAAGGGCTGATTTAGATTTAGGTAGCCATTCTTATCATAATGCAGGTGTGATGCTAATTGATTTAAGAGGGTGGCGCGATAATAATATTGGTAGTAAAATATTAAGTTATTACCAAAATAAGAATGGTCAGTTGTTTGCAAATGACCAAGATGCGATTAATGGTGGTGTTAAGGAATATATTAAAACGTTATCAATTGCATATAACTATTTTAATATCTACGATACTTATCCTTACAAAACATTAGAGAAATTAAGTAGCCCAGCAAACTTTATTGACAAAGAATCATACAATCTTGCCAAAGCGAAGCCAGTCGTTATCCATTATCTAGGTGAGGAACGTCCATGGAGGCGTTGGAACACACATAAGTATAGGAATGAATATCACTTTTATTTAGAAAAAACTCCTTGGGACAACACTCCAATGGAGGAAGGCTGGTTCATTTACTTCCAATGTTTTAAAATATTCAATTTTGTAATGAAACCATTTCCGATGCTGAGATATAGAATAATTAATTCTCTAATCCCGGCGTTTATGAAGTTTAGAAAAATGAAATTACAAAAAAATAGGTAAATATTTTTATGAAAGTATTAATGATTATCCCTGCCTACAACGAAGAAGAAAGTATTCTTCAAACGGTTCAGGGAATTATAGATTATAGAAATAGTGTGAATTTCCAATTGGATTATGTTGTCATCAATGATGGTTCAACAGATAGCACGAAAGAAATTTTGATTCAAAATAAATTAAATGCTGTTCACCTAGTACAAAATTTAGGTATTGGTGGAGCTGTTCAGACGGGATATAAATATGCCTTGGACAATGACTATGACGTAGCAGTTCAATTTGATGGTGATGGTCAGCATGACATTCGTTCATTAAATAGCTTAATTCAGCCAATCTTAGTTGGTCAGGCTGATATGGTGATTGGCTCACGCTTTGTTGGTGATACTTTGTCGGAATTTCAAACTAGCTTTATGAGACGTTTTGGAATAGGTGTCATTTCAAATATGATTAAATTAACAACTGGAAACCGAATTTGGGATACAACATCAGGTTATCGTTTGGGAAATAGAAAAGTGATTGCACAATTTGCAAAACGATACCCGATTAAATATCCGGAACCGGAATCAACTGTTCATTTACTAAAGCAAAATTTCCAAGTAGTAGAAGCACCGGCAAATATGTTTGAAAGAGCGGGAGGGGTTTCTTCGATTACTCCATTTAAGTCCATCCGCTACATGGTAGAAGTTTGCTCATCTATTTTGATTGCTTCGCTTATGAAGGAGGGAGAATAATGACCATACAAGCATTAGCTATGTTTCTTGCTTCACTAGGTTTTTTGTATTTTATTTTTAGGAATATTAATAAAAATAAGATCTTATTCGAACATGCCTTTATGTGGATTGTTATTGGCTTCGGACTGATTGTTTTTGCGCTCTTTGATGTTATTCCTATTAAATTGGCTTACTTATTCGGGTTTGGTCTGACTTCCAATTTCTTGTTATCTGTGGCAATTTTTGTTCTCTTGGTGATTGGATTTTTGCATAGTATGGCTTTATCTCAACAAAAGCAGCAGATTAAAAATTTAATTCAGGAAGTATCAATGGCTAAAAAAAGAATTGCTGAGTTGGAGGAGCATCATGCAGAATAACCATACATTTGTTATCTGTGCTTATGGAGATAGTAAGTATCTAGAAGAATGCATCCATTCGTTAAAGCAGCAAACACTTCAATCACAACTTATCCTATACACTAGTACTCCAAGTGAATATATAGGACAAATTTGCCAAAAGAATGCAATCGTAATGCATACCGCACAAGGAGGAGGTATTGGAAAAGATTGGAATTTAGCACTCTCTTTTGTAACAACCCCTTATGCTACAATTGCTCATCAAGATGATATTTATTTACCAGACTATTGTGAAAAAATAATGTCTCAGATGACAGAGGAAACGTTGATTGCTTATTCAGATTACCAGGAAGTTAAGGAAGGTGTGGCTATTCCCTTAACTTCAAATTTGAAAATCAAGCAACTCATGTTACGGACAATGGCCATGTTTCCCAAATGGAAGTTTTGGCGGAATAGGGTTTTAGCCTTTGGTAATCCAATTTCTTGTCCAGCTGTGACCTATAATTTGAAGAAACTGAATGATTTCAAGTTTAATGAAGAAATGAAAGTTTCTCTTGATTGGTTTGCTTGGTATCAGATTGCACAAAAAAATGGGAGCTTTACCTTTGTAGATGAGAGTTTGATGTATCATCGTATCCATGAGGAATCTGAGACGACAAATAGCATTGAAAACAATATTCGTACACAAGAAGACTATGAAATGTATTTGTTGTTCTGGCCAGAGTTTATTGCCAAATTTCTCTTGAGATACTATGTTAAGAGTCAAGAAACGAATGGAGGAAACAATGGGGAGAAATAAAATAGAAGGAAATACACGAACTCGCAAGCGAACGCATCGGTGGGCGAATCTGCATATAGTAGTGGTTCTATCATTATTTATGTGTTTGCTAATTGGCTACAAACACTTTTCCTTATTACGAGATGGTTATATTCCATTGAATACAGTTTTAGAAAAGCAATTATTTAAAAAGATTTCTGATGGGCAGTATGAGAAAAAAATCGGTGATTTATCATACTCCTTGCTGATTGATACAGATAAAAACAGCGTGACTAAAGCAGGATATCAATTTGATATTAGCAATGATATTCAGCATTTTTTATGGATGGATTATCTATCAGCAGATAAGATTGAGGAAATATTCAATGTTCAAGTTTCTTCCAGTGGAATTTTTGTAGATATTCAAGATATTGAATTTTCACAACATCAGTGGACAGAGGAATTTCCAAATCTTATTGCTCATGCTGGTGGTACTTATCGTGAAAAGTCCTACAATACTTTTTATACGAACTCTTTAGAAGCGTTACAACAAAACTATTCTATGGGTCACCGAGTATTTGAAATGGATTTCTATTTAACTAGTGATGGGAAGATGGCAGCTGTCCACGATTGGGACCAATTCGGCTATATGAATGGTGTAGCTTTGAGCTCAGATGAATGGAAAAATTTTCAAACTTTTGGATCACCAGTCACTGATTCACGTTTTACAACGATGCTTATTGGTGATGTGTTAGATCAAATGCTGATAAATAAGGATATGTTCTTAGTGACGGATACTAAATCATTTGAAGTTTCTAAAGAAGAGATGATTACTCAGTTTACGGAAATATATAATGAGGCAATGAAACGTGATCCGAAATTATTAAATAGGATCGTTCCTCAAGTATACAATGAAGACATGTTTCATAGTATTCAGTCAATATTTAAGTTCCCAAGTGTAATTTATACCTTATATGCGACTCAGAGTTCTGCGGAGGCAATTACTCAATTTGCCAACGCAAATCCTGAAATAAAGGTCGTTACAATGTCAACGGGTGATCCGAGATTCGGTACAGAGTTTTTTGCTAGCTTACACGCGGTGAATAAAAAAGTTTATACCCATACCATTCACACATATGATGAATTGACGAAATACTCTGCGCTTGGAATTGATGGTTTTTATACCGGTCTATTATTGCCAAGTGATATGGAGAGATTATCGAGTTTGAGGTAATCTTTATTATTACTGATGGCACTATTTTAATCATATCATCAAAAAATATTTCAAAAGCATTTCAGAAGTTTTACAAACAAACTAATATTGTCATGTAAATGTAATAAAAATTTCAAAAGATAGAGGTTTTCATAGGAAAATCTCTATTTTTGTGCTAGAATAATAGATGGAGGTCCGATATGATCAAAATTTTTGGTAAAATTCGTTACCATTGGCAACCGGATTTATCATGGGCCATTATTTACTGGTCACTTACCTTCACGCCTATTTTCATTGGTATGACACTTTTATTGGAAAAGTTGAGAGTTTCAAGATTATTTATCTTACTTCTCTCTCTCTTTGTTGTATTAGTAGTGCTTGGCTTACATCGCTATTTCGAGATAAAAGAAAAGCATTTACGGATTGCTTCGGCTAATCCTTTTGCAGTACAGAAAATTGAAATTGCTACCATAGAAAAAATTGAAGTTTCTTATCTAGCCATTCGCATATTTTCACAAGAATTTCCCAATGGGCAGGTGTATCACATGCGCAAATGGCCGAAAAAATACTTTATTAACCATTTAGCTATTCATAATTGCTTCAAGGGTGAGATTGAATTAATAGACCATTTAATAAAACAGGATTATTTTGAAGAGTATTATACAAATAAAGCCAAATCAATCCGCTGAAATGGCTTTTGTAGGACATGATTTGATGGCTTTGAGAATATCTGGATTGGGTTCAATCGTTTTCTCAAATTGTGAGTCGTCTGAAAAAACAACGATACCGTCGTCATCATAATCGAATATAGATGAATAGGTTTGGCAGAGCCCGCAGGCAATGCACCGTTCAGGAATAAGTTTTATTTTCATATTAGTATTGTAATCATATTTTAATAAAAATACAAGGAGTTTTCTCGATAATGTCACAAGAGCCATGGAATGAAGAAGTTTATCAAACAGAAACAGTTAGTCGAAAAGAACGTCTAAACAAGGGAGTAGCAAGTACAACAGTATTTACAGTCTTGGCAATTATTTTCTTTGTTATCGTACTGATTATTGGAATTATGGCTGTCTATCTCTCAATCGGTGGCGGTAGTAAAACAGATTCAACAAAAGAATTTTATACCCCAAGCACTACAACAGTCGTAGCAGAGAGCTCTTCATCGGCTGCTGAGACACAAGAATCTACTTCGACTGACACGACAGAAACAGAAACAAGTTCCAGTCTAGCAGAAGCTACGGATGGCTCTACCCTTACTGTTCAAGCAGGTGAAGGTGTTGGGCAATTAGCCGCACGTGGCGGGATTTCAATTGCTGAGCTAGAGCGATTAAATCCAGAGAAAATGACCACAGGGTCTTGGCTTGCGCATCCAGGTGATGTAGTCCGTATTAGATAAAGAGGGGTTATGAAATCAATTCAAATTGCAATTGACGGTCCAGCTTCAAGTGGGAAGTCAACGGTTGCTAAAATTATTGCTAAAAATTTTGGTTATACTTACTTAGATACAGGAGCTATGTATCGCTCGGCTACCTATCTAGCCTTGACAAACGGCATAGAGGTCACAGATCAAAATAGAATCGTGGCCTTGCTTGCTCAGTATCCTATTCGATTTGGTCGTGATGAAAATGGCCAGCAATTAGTTTTTGTGGGTGATGAAGATGTCACTTTGCCTATTCGTGATAACCAAGTTACAAATAATGTATCAGCAGTAGCAGCACTTCCTCTAGTACGGGAAGAATTGGTACGCCTGCAACAGGAAATTGCCCAGGCTGGCGGCATTGTTATGGATGGTCGCGATATTGGAACAGTTGTTTTACCACAGGCAGAACTCAAAATATTCCTTATTGCCTCTGTTGAAGAGCGTGCCCTTCGTCGATTTAAGGAAAATACGGAACGTGGCATTGAGACCGACTTGGAATCTCTAAAGCAGGAAATTGCGGCTCGTGACTATAAAGATTCTCATCGAGAAGTTTCTCCTTTAAAGGCGGCAGATGATGCCATCACATTTGATACAACAGGAGTATCCATCGAAGGTGTAGTGAAATTTATTTCCGAAAAAGCGAAAGAAATTCTTGACAAGTAGTTTTGGACATGTTAGAATAGTCATATTGAGAAAAGCAGAAGTGAGAGCTTCTCGCCTTGCGACTAACGTTGTCTGGCTCTACGGATTAAGATTTCTTCGGAAAGAATAATGGTGTAGTGCGGACTTGTTTAGCAAGTCCGTTTCGTTTTTCTCGAAAAATATAAAATGAGGTGAAAAGCCATAGCAAAGCAAGATTTGTTCATCAATGATGAAATTCGAGTGCGTGAAGTTCGTCTTATCGGTCTTGAGGGTGAACAGTTGGGAATCAAACCGCTCAATGAGGCTCAGGCCATTGCTGATAGCGCCAACGTGGATTTAGTATTGATTCAACCACAAGCTAAACCACCAGTAGCGAAAATTATGGACTACGGTAAGTTCAAATTTGAATATCAGAAGAAACAGAAAGAACAACGCAAAAAACAAAGTGTTGTCACTGTAAAAGAAGTGCGTCTAAGTCCAGTTATTGATAAAGGGGACTTCGAGACAAAACTTCGTCATGCCCGTAAATTCCTTGAAAAAGGAAATAAGGTTAAGGTTTCGATCCGTTTCAAGGGTCGCATGATTACCCACAAAGAAGTTGGAGCGAAAGTATTAGCTGAGTTCGCTGAAGCAACCCAAGATATTGCCATTATCGAACAACGCGCTAAGATGGACGGACGTCAAATGTTTATGCAATTGGCCCCAGCTTCAGATAAAAAATAAGCTTTTTAAGCAAAAGGAGAATTAACATGCCAAAACAAAAAACTCACCGCGCATCAGCTAAACGTTTCAAACGTACAGGTTCTGGTGGATTGAAACGCTTCCGCGCTTATACTTCACACCGTTTCCACGGTAAAACTAAAAAACAACGTCGTCACCTTCGTAAAGCAGGTATGGTACATGCTGGTGACTTCAAGCGTATCAAGTCAATGCTTACTCAAATGCGCTAAGCACTGATATAGCACTACTTATTATTTGAATTATTTGGAGGAAAATTAAATGGCACGTGTTAAAGGTGGCGTTGTTTCTCGTAAACGCCGTAAACGTATTTTAAAATTAGCTAAAGGTTACTATGGAGCTAAACATCTCTTGTTCCGCACTGCGAAAGAACAAGTAATGAACTCTTACTACTATGCATACCGTGACCGCCGTCAGAAGAAACGTGATTTCCGTAAATTGTGGATCACTCGTATCAACGCGGCTGCTCGCATGAACGGTTTGTCATACTCACAATTGATGCACGGTTTGAAATTGGCAGAAATCGAAGTAAACCGCAAAATGCTTGCTGACTTGGCAGTGAACGATTCAGCAGCTTTCACAGCTCTTGCAGATGCTGCTAAAGCAAAACTTGCTAAATAAGTATATAAAATAAAGAGTTTGGTCTGTGTGCCAAGCTCTTTTTTGTTTTAATTCGCTCAGAGCTTGCTAAATTTCAATATGAATGATATACTTAACTGGTAAATTAAAAAGGCGACAAATTTTATTTTATAAAGTAAATAGATATGGCGATGGCATTCTACAATGGTAGAATCCATTTATCATGTCAATAATATAAATATAATAGTAAGTAAGGAGAGAAACATAGATATGAAACAAGGTAAGACTTTGCTTTGTGTAGCAGGAGTATCGCTTATTTGTGCTGTAGCATTGGTAACCTATCAAGTGTCAAATTATAAAGAGCAATCGAGCCATCAAAAAATAACAAGCATAGAAACATCGCAATCAAAGCAATCAAGAGAGATTCCTTCAGATCCGAAAAAGGAAGTTCCAGGGATTGATAAGGCGACAGATGATGGTTTTTTACTCACTGATGAGTCACAAATTGAGGAAAAAACTGATTTAGGAATTATTGTCAATCATGGTGATCATAAGCATTTTTTCTTTTACTCAGATTTAAAGAATACAAAATGGTCCTATTTAATTCCTGAGAACTATCAAGAAAAAACACATTCTTCTCAACCTAATAGAAATCAGCGACCATCTGGTTCGAAGCAGACCGAAGATGAATACATTTTTGATCCTAAAGATATTGTCGCAGAGGATGCAAATGGCTATACTGTTCGGCATGGGGATCATTATCACTATATTTTAAAATCAAGCTTAGGTGGCACTACACACAGACAATTGACCTCTGATAGTCGTCAATCGTCAACTCTTCCTGTCGTTCACCAACAGGAAGGGATTCCGGGGATTGATTTTCAAACGAGTGATGGTTTCTTGTTTGATGGGCAAAATATCAGCGGTGTAACGGAAACTGGGATTCTAGTAAGGCATGGGAAACATTTGCATCTTATTCATTTTGAAACATTGAAAAGGAGTAAATGGTCTTATCTTGTGAATCAGTATAAACCAAATGTTGAATCGGATAAGAAGTCACAACCTGAGGTAGAAAATACTGAGTATCAAACCAAATTGGACTACTTAGCAAAAGAACTGAATTTAGAACCGTCACGTTTTAAGAAAGTCATCGTTGACGGTCAAATTGGATTAGAGTATCCGCATGGAGATCACACACACATTGTTTTATTAAAGGAAATTGATACAAGGAAGCCGTTTGAAAGTCCAGAGGATCGTATTCTTAAGCAAAAGGATGGAGAAACTCTTGAACAGAGAAAAGAACGTCTCATTAAGCAGTACATGGAGCGTTTTAAAGTCAAGCGTGAGGACATTACAATTGACGGGAACTATATGAGTGTACGCCATGGGGACCATGCGCACGTTTATAAAATTGATCCTAGTTTGCCAGATGATCCTGAGCGTGATGTTAAGACCGAAACGGTAAATCTTGCAATTGAGCAACAATCGGTATATGGGCCTTTTTATACAGAAGGTTCAACAGAAAATTTAACACGTAATGGTGTCCATCAAAAGTATCATCCAGAAGGGCTTCAGGATATTAAAAATTTCATTCTAGTAACATTCAGTACAAATAGTGATTTTGGTGATTTTGTCGTTAATGGTAAAAAAACGAAGAGAGTTTATTATTTGGTTCGTAAAGATTTAAACTGGGAAGCTTTGAACATCGTCTATCCGCAGACCCTTCAACAAAAGGGACGCGTCTTTAATGGTTGGAATGCTACTTTGCCAAAGTCTGGCAAGATGGCAAGAGAACATCAAAGTTTTTATGCTGATTTTGATAATGTTTATCGTAAGCCGACAAAAAATATTTACACTCCAAGTGATGATGTTTCAAATATTGATCTATCAGACTATGTACCTGTTAAATATAGTGCGATAGCTAATGGTCGTTTAAAATTAAATGGTGAGATTCGAGCAGGGTTCATATACTTTGTGAAATCTGACTTAACTTGGAAACAAGCTAAGGAGCAGGGGCTTGTTGTACCAGAACCGGTTCCAAGTAAAGATTATGAATTCATCGAGTTTAGGACAGTTATTACCGGTGGAGAAAAAGATACAGATTATGTTAGTGCCACAACGAGTTTGGCAGCATTTGGGACAACAGCTCCTCGTATAGGGCCATATATTGCCGAAAATACGGATAATCCAACGGACATCAATGATCCAAGTAGACATCCAAATTACCATTGGCATGATCCAAAGAATTATGTAGCTCTTGCATTTCGAGCAGGTGACGGCGGTCAACTTCAGACCCATTTGGGCACTAGTAAAACAGTTGTTTACCTTGTCAGAAAAGGGTTAACATTGAACCAAGCTGGAATTTTTCCGCCATCTTTGAAGAGTGATACAGGTTATAAACGAGATTATACAAAACCTGTTATTCCAAATGTAGCATGGGACACACCTATTTTGGAAGATACTGTCTACGATATTCATTTCGATAAAGTTGAAAGTGATAGCAAAGATGGGACAGTTGAGAAAGGGAACACTTGGTTGCCTGGGAATCCATTGCCGAATACTCCAGATGTCCCGAATGGAGAAGAGGACGTAGATGGCTGGTTAGATGATTTGTTGACACCTAGTTCAGAAGTAGAAACTGTAACAGAAGTAGAAACTGTAACAGACATTGAAACTACAACAGAAGATACAAAAGCAACAGAAAGTAGTACTGTTGCACCCATAGATGTCCCTAAGAATCTGTCAGCAGAGGAAGAGCCTAGCGAGGATTCTATATTTCCTTGATGCAATAGATATGAGTGATTTGAAATAGTGGTCTAATACTCTTCGAAAATCAAAATCAGACGTTGTTGACTTGATTTGATGAGTGAAAGGCTCCAGTGGAGCCTTTCAGCCTGTTACCTTGAAACAAAATAGTAACAGGGTTCTATCTGCTAAGTAGAAACGAACTACGTTCGCTCTATCTCCAACCTCCAAAGGTTCCCCAAACCTTTGGAGCTAGTCTGTTTTTGATTTTCATTGAGTATAAAAAGGCTTAGAATCAATGTAGTAACTGACATGATTCTAAGCCTTTTAGTGTATTACTGCGAATTTGAACTGGTACTTGTTGAGCTAGTACCAGTATTTGGTGTGCTAGTAGCAGTTGTACTACCGTGAAGTTCTAGGTAGCTTGGTGCTTTAAATAGTTCAATTGTTGACTTATTGCCGTTTTTACTATACAAACTTGTCGATTGTGTACCAAGTTTATTCTCCAGTGCAATCTCGGCAGCCAATGAGTCAATGTAGTTATATTGACTTGAATCCAAGGCAGGCAATCCATTGTCGAAGAAACGGATAAGATCACCAGTTTGAATGGCATCGCTAGTCGCCAGTTGTGCTGCGGTAGCTTCTTTAATTGCATCAATTTCTTTCTGAGTTGTCTCATCTGGATTTGTAATTTCAAGACCAGTTTCTGTATAGTAGATTTTACCTTCGTAGCTAGTGTATTTTGGTGTGATGAAACTGCCAGCGGTTCGAAGAGCCACAATTTGGCTGTGTTGGCTGGAAAGTAGGTCTTGACCAACTTGAAGATAGTTATCGGATTTGATTCCTAAAAGATGTTCGAGAGTAGGAAGTGCATCAATCTCACCACCATAGGTATCAAAAATCCCACCGTTGGTCATTCCAGGTACAACAATCATATATGGAACACGTTGCATCATGGCATTGTCAAAATCTGACCAAGTCTGAGAATCTTTTCCAATCAACGGTGCCAAGTCAGGATTGCGTGAATTAGAAATTCCATAGTGATCACCATAGAGAACGATGACGGAGTTTTCGTACAAGCCAGCCGCTTTTAAGTAATCGAAAAATGCCTTTATGGACGCATCGAGATAGTTTGCAGTAGCAAAATAGCCATTAATGGTTTCATCATCTGTATTGGCTAATGGAAAGCCAATCTCATCCCCAATCAAGCTGGTTGTATAGGGGTAGTGGTTGGAAACTGTGATAAATTTGGTATAGAAGGGTTGCTGTAAATGTTCCAGATATTGGATAGAGTCGGCGAACATGATTTTATCATTCAGACCGTATTGGAATGAATTTTCAGCAGTGGCTTTAGAGAAATAGGATTGATCAAAGAAGTAATTGTAACCCCATTGTTTATAGGTGTTGTTCCTATTCCAGAAACTAGCTGCGTTACCGTGGAATACAGCAGATGTATAGCCACCATTTTGAGAGAGAATATATGGTGCAGCTTGCTGGGTATTGCTTCCGCCATATTGGACCATGAAAGAGCCTTGATTGAGTCCAAAAAGTGAGGTTTCAATCATGGTTTCGGCATCAGAGGTTTTACCTGCCTTCACTTGGTTAAAGAAATTAGAAAAGGCGAGAGTAGAGCTAGAATGATACAGAGAATTGAGGAAAGGTGTGACTTCGTATTCGACACCGTTGACGTTCAACTTATAGTCAATAACAAATTGTTGTAAGCTTTCTAGGTGGAGATAGATAACATTTCGTCTTTTGGCAATACCGAAGTAGTTGTCATTCGGCTGAGCATAATGTTCTGTAATATATTGTTTTACAGGCTCCAAATCTGTAGCTGTTGCTCCAGAGCGATCCTTATGGGCATTGTAGGTTTGATTAGCATTGTAGCCAAGGAAAGCTGGTAACCCAAGGGCTCTGACGATATAAGTATTAGAAAATCCTCTCGTAAGTAGCTCAGGTCTATCAATTTCTGCTAAAAAGAGATTGATAGAGAATAATAATACTGAAAAGGCTGTGATGGCAAAGCTAGATTTTTTATGAAATGGAGTTTTGTCCCAGTGAAATGCCTTACGGTAGACTAAGAAACCAAAAGCTATAAAATCAAGAAAATAGACAATATCCCATAGCCTAAATAACTTAAGAGCTGCTTCTCCTAATCCAGCAGATACGCTAGAGGTAGCCATCATGGTAGAAATGGAGATATAATCGGAAAATTCTCTATAATAGACTGCATTTGAAAAGAGCCAGGCGAAAAGAACAATATAAATGGTCATCGCTACACTATAGAATGCCTTCGTATTCTTTATATAAAGCGAGAGGCCAAGCAATAAAATTCCTACTGGTAGAGGATTCATAATAGCGATAAAATTTTGGAAAAATCCTTGGGTATCTAAATTAAAATCAACATAGTAGGCCCAGAGTGTTTTGAGCCAGTAAATGATTAGCAAAATCAAGACGAAGCCAAGTCGAGTTTGTCCGCTCTTCTTGACGTAGTCAATTAGTTTTTTCACAATAAAACCTCATGGTCCTTTCTAAAAGCTTAGTTCATTATACCATAATTTTAAAATAAGCCTCAAAGTTTAGAGTTTTTTTGGCATAGTATGAAGAAACATGTTATAATAATTCTATGAAAATAAAGGTAAACCGTATTGCAGAACAGAAAATAAACAGAGGGATTCAACTCTTGGATAGCGCTGATTTTTCAGGTTTTTCGTTTGATGAAGACAGGCTGGCTGTTTTGTATTCAGAGTCTGGAAGATACTTGGGCCAGGCTTATTTATCCAAACAGAATAAGGGGATAGGCTGGCTGTTTAGTAGAAGCAATCAAGACTTGACCATGGATTTTTTTGTTAAATTATTCGTGGATGCGAAACAGAAACGTCAACATTTTTATCAATCTGAGATGACGAACGCTTTTCGTTTATTTAATCAAGATGGAGATAATTTTGGTGGAATGACGGTTGACTTGTATGATGAATACGCAGTTTTTTCATGGTATAATACCTTTATTTATTCTGTTAAAGAGATGATTGTTGCTGCCTTTCAACAGGTATTTCCAGAAGTAAGAGGAGCTTATGAGAAGATTCGTTTTAAAGCTTTGGCCTTTGAGTCTGCTCATCTTTATGGAGAAGAAGCCCCTGAGTATTTCACTGTGTTGGAAAATGGAGTTCACTATCAGGTCTTTATGAATGATGGACTGATGACGGGCATCTTTTTGGATCAGCATGAGGTACGTGGTTCCTTGGTGGATGGCCTGGTGGCAGGCAAGTCACTTTTGAACATGTTTTCGTACACGGCAGCATTTTCTATTGCTGCTGCCATGGGCGGAGCAGGGGAAACGACTTCTGTTGACTTAGCCAAACGCTCGCGAGAACTTTCTAAAGCTCACTTTAAGGTTAATAGTTTAGACTTATATAATCATCACTTTGTGGTAATGGATGTATTTGAATAT
Organism: Streptococcus suis; assembly: GCF_046032535.1. Lineage (GTDB taxonomy): Bacteria > Bacillota > Bacilli > Lactobacillales > Streptococcaceae > Streptococcus > Streptococcus suis_AK. The sequence goes on from NZ_JARQPL010000001.1 coordinate 169,982, forward strand.
TTCAAATATGCCAAACGTAAAGGCTTGACTTATGATGTGATTGTCTTGGATCCGCCAAGCTTTGCACGAAATAAGAAACAAACCTTTTCTGTAGCCAAAGATTATCACAAGTTGATTTCTCAATCTTTGGAAATACTAAATACAGGTGGAACTATTATCGCTTCGACCAACGCCGCAAATGTTTCTGTTGAAAAATTTAAGAGGCAGATTGAAAAAGGTTTTGGTGTTAGAAAACACCGTTATGAGGCAAGTTACCGCTTGCCAGCCGATTTTGTAATCAATAAAAATGATGAAAGTAGTAATTACCTCAAGGTCTTTACGATAAGGGTAGAAAAATGAAAATAGTAGTACCTATTATGCCTAGAAATCTGGAAGAGGTAGAGGCCATTGATGTAGAACGTCTAGCAGAGGCAGATATTGTTGAATGGCGAGCAGACTACCTTCCGAAAGATGATATTTTAAGAGTAGCACCTGCTATATTTGAAAAATGTAATGGTAAGGAAGTGGTTTTCACCATTCGAACAACACGTGAAGGTGGCCACTTGGATTTGGACGATCAAGAATATGTCAATTTAATCAAAGAAGTTGCAGCGCTTTATCAGCCAGATTATATTGATTTTGAATATTATTCTTATAAGTCGGTTTTTGAGCAGATGTTGGAGTTTCCTAATCTTGTGTTGAGTTATCATAATTTTGAGGAAACACCGTCTAATTATATGGAAATCATGTCTGAACTGACTAGCCTGTCACCAGCTGTTGTTAAAATGGCTGTAATGGCTAAGACAGAGCAGGATGTCCTAGATGTTATGAATTATACTCGTGGTTTTAAATCGCTGAACACCGAGCAGACATTTGCGACAATCGCTATGGGTGAACTAGGGAAGTTAACGCGTATTGCAGGTGTGATTACAGGATCCTGCTGGACTTTTGCCAGCTTAGATGAAACATCTGCACCTGGACAGATGTCTTTAGGCAATACTCGTAAGTTTTTGGAAATTTTGGAGAATTAAGTATGCGTTATTTAACAGCTGGTGAGTCTCATGGACCACGTTTGACAGCCATTATTGAGGGAGTTCCAGCTGGTCTTCCTTTAACAGCTGAGGATATTAATGAAGATTTAAAACGTCGCCAGGGGGGATACGGTCGTGGTAGTCGGATGCAGATTGAAACAGATCGCGTAGAGATTACGGCTGGTGTTCGTCACGGTAAGACGACCGGTGCCCCGATTACATTGAATGTGACCAACAAAGACCATCAAAAATGGTTGGATATTATGGCAATTGAGGACATCGAAGAGAAGCTCAAAAGTAAGCGTCGTATCAAACATCCACGACCAGGACATGCTGACCTAGTTGGTGGTATGAAGTATCGCTTTGATGATTTGCGTAATTCCTTGGAGCGTTCTAGTGCGCGTGAGACAACTATGCGTGTGGCTGTTGGTGCGGTTGCCAAACGGATTTTGGCTGAGTTGGATATTGAAATGGCTAACCATGTAGTCGTTTTCGGAGGGAAGGAAATTGATGTCCCAGATGGTTTAAGCGTAGCAGAAATCAAAGAGCGTGCAGCCCAGTCAGAAGTATCCATTGTCAACCAAGAGCGTGAAGAAGAAATCAAAGCCTATATTGATCAAATCAAGCGAGATGGAGATACTATTGGCGGAGTGATTGAGACTGTTGTTGGAGGAGTTCCAGCTGGCTTGGGGTCATATGTGCAATGGGATAAAAAGTTAGATGCAAAATTAGCGCAGGCTGTTGTTTCAATCAATGCTTTTAAGGGAGTAGAATTTGGAGTAGGCTTCCAAGCTGGCTATCTCAAAGGGAGTCAAGTCATGGACGAAATTCTCTGGTCCCAAGAAAAAGGATATACACGCCGAACCAATAATCTAGGTGGTTTCGAAGGTGGTATGACCAATGGCGAGGCTCTGATTATTCGTGGTGTTATGAAACCAATTCCGACCCTCTATAAGCCATTGATGTCGGTTGACATTGATACTCATGAGCCTTATAAAGCTACTGTGGAACGTTCAGATCCAACGGCTCTCCCAGCAGCTGGTGTAGTCATGGAATCAGTCGTAGCTACAACTCTAGCGACAGAAATCCTAGAGAAGTTCTCTTCCGATAATATGGAGGAATTGAAAGCTGCAGTAGCCAGTCATCGCGACTATGTCAAAAATTTCTAGGTAATTAATGAAAAAAACGATTTTAATTGTAGGTTTAGGGTTGATTGGAAGTTCACTTGCACTCTGTATTCGCAAAGACCATCCTGACTATCACCTCATTGGCTTTGATCCTAACGAACAATCATGCCAAATTGCCTTGGGCAAGGGGATGGTTGATGAGGTATCAACGGAATTGGAGGGTGTAGCAAAGCAGGCTGATGTGATTCTTCTTTGTGTTCCAATTCAAGTTTCTTTGCGTTTGATTGAAGAATTTAGTGCCCTTGAATTGAAGGATACGGTCTTGATTACAGATGCAGGTTCAACGAAGTCTGCAATTGTGGCTGTTGCTGAGGAACATTTGGCGCCAAGACAAATTAATTTTATCGGTGGACACCCTATGGCAGGTAGTCATAAATCTGGTGCCAGTGCAGCAGATCTCCATCTATTTGAGAATGCTTACTACATTATGACACCATGTCAGGCTACCAATCAGGATGCGGTTCCCCGATTGACAGACTTGTTATCTGGAACGGGGGCACGTTTTGTTCAGATTGATGCGGCAGAACATGACCGTGTGACCAGTCAAATTTCACATTTTCCACACGTATTGGCTTCTAGTTTGATGCACCAAGCTGGAGAGTATGCCCAAGATCATCCCTTTACGAATAATTTTGCAGCTGGAGGATTTAGAGATATGACACGGATTGCGGAAAGTGAGCCGAGCATGTGGACTAGCATTTTGCTAACCAATGCAGATTCTATTCTAAATCGAATCGAGGAATTTCAAGCACGTCTTTCAGAAATTTCAGACGTGCTCAAATCTGGCGATCAAAAAGCAATTTGGGAATTTTTTGATAAGGGACGTCAAACTCGTAAAGCCATGGAAATTCACAAGCGTGCAGGTGTTGATTCTTTCTACGATTTATTCCTTAGTGTTCCTGATGAGGAAGATACGATTTTGAAGGTTTTGGAAGTCTTACGGGGTATTTCCATTGTCAATATTCGTATCAATGAAGAGAACCGTGAAGATATACACGGTATTTTACAAATTACGTTTAAAAACAAAGGAAATTTGGAAGACGCTGCGAAACGTTTAAGAGAGCAGACGACTTACAAAATTCATTTAGATTAGGAGAAAATTATGTCAACAAATATCTATGATATAGCAAATGAATTGGAACGTGCAATCCGTAACCTGCCTGAATATAAGGCGGTGGAAGCCGTTAAGGTCTCAGTTGAGGGGGATTCAGAAGCCAAAGAAATATTGGAAAGTTATATTTCTTTCCAAAAAGAAATCCAATCTAAATTGCAGGCTGGTGAAATTCCTACTGAAGCTGACCAAAAGAAAATGTTGGATTTCAACAAGAAAGTTCAGGGAAATCCACTTTTGACGGAATATTTCAGCAAGCAACAACAGTTGGGAACTTATGTAGCTGATTTGGAACGTATCATCTTCAAGCCTCTCAACGAATTGTTGTAATATATTTATATTTGATAGGAGGCAGGGTATTAGGTCATGGATTGACGCTTAGTATACACTGCTTACGTAGAGTTCTTATCTCCAAGTACAGATTCAGAAACGGTACTTTGGGGAGTAAGAACTCTTTTTTCTACCTTCTCACAGCATCCATTTCTTATAAAGTTATGGTAATTACTTGACATTTTCTAATAGAAGTTCTACAATATATTTAGTATATGGTTATAACCAGTTTGACAAGTGTATATATCAATAAAGGAGATAATATGACAGTATTTATAAAAGCAAAATCTATTATTTTACCAGAGAGTGAGGTCGAATCAGCCTATTTGGAAATTACTGACAAGGGTCAGTTTGGACGGATTGTGACTGAAAAGCCTGAAGGGGAGATTGTTGATTATTCTGACTTTCATTTAGCTCCAGGGCTAGTTGATACACATATCCACGGCTACGCTTCTCACGATGTTATGGACAATGATTTTGAAGGGATTAAGGTAATTTCAGAAGGCCTCTTGTCTTGTGGGGTAACCTCTTGGCTTCCAACGACCTTAACAGATACGACTGAAAATTTAGATGCAGTTTGTGAAACGATTGGGACCTATGCAGGGCAGGAAACAGGCGCCAAGATTCAAGGTATTTTCTTAGAAGGTCCCTTCTTTACAGAAAAATACAAGGGAGCACAAAATCCTAAGTACATGAGCGATCCATCCATTGAAAAGTTGGACAACTGGCACAGCTTATCTAAAGGTTTAGTCAATAAAATTGCTATTGCTCCAGAACGTGAAGGCGTCAAAGAATTCATCGAGTTTGCTAACAGCAAGGCAATTCATACTGCTTTGGCTCACAGCGATGCGACCTATGCGCAAGCGGAAGCGGCAGTAGAAGCTGGTGCCAATATCTTCGTCCATGTTTACAATGGGATGAGTGGGCTTCATCACCGTGAACCAGGTATGGTCGGAGCTGCTTTGAATTTAAAAAATGTCTATGCGGAAATGATTTGTGATGGACACCATGTTCATCCAGCTGCGGCAGAAATCGTGGTCAAAGCACGTGGAGCAGAGGAAACTGTTTTGATTACGGACTGTATGCGAGCTGGCGGTATGGGTGAAGGGGAGTCCCGCCTCGGTGAATTTGAAGTTGTTGTAAAAGATGGAACTGCTCGTTTAAAAGAAAGTGGTAGTTTGGCAGGTTCTATCTTAGAATTGATCGAAGCAGTGCAGAATGTTGTGAAATGGGGCTTGGTATCCCTGCCTGATGCCCTTCGTATGGCTTCTCTGGCACCAGCTCGCTCTGTCAATATTGACCATATTTGTGGTCGGATTGCAGAAGGTCGAGCTGCAGACTTTATCGTCGTAGATGATGCAGGACGCTTACAAGCGACCTATCTAGATGGCGTGAAACGATTTGGTTAATAAAATTCCTTAGGAGGAAACTAATGACAAAATTACAACTTTCTCAAGCTAAATTCAATCACATGACCCGCTTGTCAAACAGCGATCAGGTGATTGCGGCCTTGGCGATTGACCAACGTGGTGCATTGAAACGCCTGCTTGCTACTGCAGCAGGTGGTGGCGAATTTGGAGATGATATTTTGATTGACTTCAAGAAAGTCATCTCAAGCGATTTGACTCCTTATGCAAGCTCCATTCTCTTGGATGCGGAATACGGTGTTCCAGCTTCAGAATTGCGCCATGCAGATTGCGGTTTTATTGCAGCTTATGAAAAAACAGGTTACGATGCGTCCACACCAGGTCGTTTGCCAGACCTTTTGCCAAATTGGTCAGCCAAACGTATCAAAGAATTGGGGGCGGATGCCGTAAAAATCTTGCTTTACTATGATGTAGATGACAAGCCAGAAATCAACGACATTAAGCATGCTTGGGTAGAACGCATTGGTAGTGAGTGTATCGCAGAAGATATTCCTTACTTCGTCGAAATCTTGACTTACGATGCCAGCGATATGGATGTGACTTCTCGTGAATACGCAGCCCTCAAACCACACAAGGTCAATGGTGCCATGCGTGAATTTAGTAAGTCACGTTATAATGCCGACGTGCTCAAGGTTGAAGTGCCTGTCAATATGAACTTTGTAGAAGGCTACACAGATGAAGAGCCAGTTTATACAGTTGAGGAAGCTAAGGCCTTCTTCAAGGAACAAACAGACAGCACTCACTTGCCATTCATTTATTTGAGCGCTGGCGTATCTGCTAAACTTTTCCAAGAAACCCTTGTCTTTGCCAAAGAAGCTGGTTCAAGCTTTAATGGTGTCCTGTGTGGTCGGGCGACTTGGAAGGATGCAGTAGCCATCTTTGCAAGCGAGGGTGAAGAAGCAGCCAAAGCTTGGTTGGCGGATCAAGGTCGCCGCAACGTAGAAGAACTCAACGAGGTTCTAGCAACTACAGCGCGTCCTTGGACTGAAAAAGTTGAAGTAAAATAATTGTTTTAGTAGGGTCTGGGCTTAGGTTCAGACTTTTTTTGTGCCATCAAATATATTCATTTATAGTGAAATGAAGCAGGACATATCTAAGTTTATCAATTTGAAAACTTTAAAGTTATTTTAGGAGTAGGTTATTGACACTATAACTTAAAGTTGTCCTTTTCCTAATTCAAATCACTATACTTTCGCATTTTCAGGTAGTAGGCGCTGAGATGTTGACAAGAACTCTAAGAAGTGGAGCTGGGCTTTTTGCCGGCCTCACTCATCCAATCAAGTTAACAACGTCTGCTTTCGATTTTCGAAGAGTATCAGTTATGCCTGTGACTTGTTGCCTAGTACTAAAAGCAAACTAAAATACTACAGGTTTAAGGATTTAGGTTTTCGCGCCGGTCGTGGAAATTGAGAATAACTACTTGATTTTTCGGGGGGGGGGGGGGGTATAATGGAAGAGAGCTTTTAAAAGCGTCACGATGTAAAAATGGTTTCTGCGCCTTGTTCCCATGTGAGCAAGGAAGTCGCAATTGTCGGAAACAGGAACCCATAGAAGTAAAGAGAAACTTTTTTTTGAGAGAAAGAATGAACCCGCAACCGTCATTTCAGCACAAAGAAAGTTTATCACTACATCTTGGACGAAATCAGTTTTAAAAAAAGAGACAAAGTAGTCGAGCAGGGTCTTGTAAAGCTTGATACCATTTTTTTGTCATTTAGGATATAAAAATCAATAGAAGTGCGAAACGTTAGACTGTTCACCATTGGAGTTGTATAGACACAATGGATTCAGCAAGTGGCTAAGCATAGGAGAGGAAAGAAAAATGCAGTCGTGGAAAAAGGCAGTGAGTCAATGGTTACTCGCCTTGTTAGTAGTAGATTCTGTGGCAACGCCAGTCCTTGCCTTATCAGAAACGATTTCAGAAGGAGTAAGGATACGCGATACTTACATAAAAGACTATCAAGAGGATGCCTCTAAGTTATCGCTTACCATTGATAGGGGACAAACAAACACCGAGCAGCTGGTTGTCAAACTCAAAGCTGCAGAAGGAGAAATCAACGAGCAAGGATTGACCTTGGTGCTACAAAGCGGTCTGGCTTTGCAACAAAATGACCAAGGTCAGGATATACTTCCTGAGGGTTTCTACCGAGATGAGGCTTATAATGAAAATGATAGGAAGGTTGCAGCAGCAGGTAGCGACGCACTCGCGGCCGGCCTCGAACAATTACCGGTTTATGGCGAAGGCTACTATTCACTGAAAATCAAACCCAGTGCTGACCGCCCTGTCACCTTAAATACAGACCCAAATGACAGTAGCAAGCGATTTGAAGAACATGTCTTTGTCTTCAAAAAGGTTGCCGAGGTTCAGACTGGGGAAATGGTCGCAATGACCAACGAACATTACCTGACCATTCTCAAAGAAAATCAATTGGTGTTTACTAATCAGGAAACGACAGAGATAACTGCATCAACCGAGATGCCAAGAGCCCCAGGTAGCCTGACCATTCAGCTCAGAGCATATGAAGAGAATAATCCAGACCCAAAGGTTCCCCTGACAGAAAGTGAGTTTGAAATTTCCCCAGTGGACCATCCCGAACAAACGACGAAAGGGAAGACGGATTTAAACGGAAATGTGACCTTTGAAAATATCGCACTAGGGACTTACACCATCAAGCAACTCACTTCTACCTCAAGTTATAATCTCGCTGAACAAATAGAAGCGGTAGAACTAACAGAATCAGAGCCTGCTAAGACAGTTCTCGTCATTAACCAACCAAAAGAAAGTTTATCACGTGCAGTACGACGCACACGCTCTGTATCAGAACGGGCTGCAGTCAATACGACGCTTTCTCCAAGTGTAGAGACCTACGGTATCACTTACGCCAATATTGATACCTTTGGTTATTATCAATTCCAAGATGGTTATTCTACTTATGGTGCTGGTATGGATATCAGGTGGAAACTACCGGCAGAAGCCAAGGAAGGGGACTACTTCACTTTGAAGTTTGGGAACCAGATTTTGCTGAACCGTGCTCCTATGTATGATGATAATGAGACAGTTCCCTACGATAGACTAGACAGTGTAGAGGACCGCTATCCTGATACACATATCGGGAACCTCTTCTTTACAGTTGTGACACGACAAAGTGCGACAGAACCAACAGGGATTCCGATTCTCAATGTCTACTATACCAAGGCAGGCGAGCTGACCTTCGTTGTCCAGAAGTATGCGAATGACAAAGGACCTATTGAAGGGGATGCCATTATCGGTAAGCTAGTTGATAAATACAATCTAACCGCTGTTACAGATGGTAATGGTCGCCACCGTGGTAGCAAGCGTATCCGACCAGCTGGTAACGGAGCAACCGATAGTAGGTTGGACTGGGATATCAACGACTTGGATGATCAAATCAAAAAGTATGACTTTTATGAAGGATTTTATCCCAACTATATGCTGATGACCGAGCAAGCGGGTGCGACTCCGACCAATGGTAACCCTTGGTTTTTAGGTCGGAAAATCATCTACACTTCCCAATATATGAACGGAACTCCAATTGACTTAGAAGACGCTAATGGTGATCCTAGTAAAAGTGGTGTTTATATCAATCAGCGAACACAGCTTTTTGAAACCACCCATGACTTTGGAGCAGGTGCTCAACAGACCTCCTCCTATGGTCGTGATGCACTCTTCCCCGTCTACGAAGATCGGAACTATCTGTACCACTACTTCGTATATAATGGAAATAGAAATGCGACTGGTCCAGGTGCTTGGGAAGTCTATCTAAGACCTACAGGTTCGGAACTCCAGATTGTCGATATCAAGCTCTTTGAAGGCTACAACGGTCAATATGCCAACAGTCCAGTGACCTCTATGGTGCCACCGATGGCTACCGTAGACCCAAACAATCCTGAAGCAGGTCAGCAAGTTTCCACTGGTAAGAGATTTAATCCCTACAATGCGACAGAGTGGATGGCAAACTGGGGTGGTCCAGAACACAATAAAACCTACTTAGCAATTATCAAGTCTAAAAAGAAGACTCCATCAGCTGAAGCAGCTGACCTCAACCGTTTGGGCTACCACATGGGAGTTCATTCTAGACAGAGTGTTTTTGCTACACGGCAAATCGTTGACTACTATGTACCGACGGAAGGCTTTGGTGCAGGTTGGGTAGTCCCTAAGGAGCCTAAAGACCTTTTGGGGAATTTCAAGATTCAGAAAACTGACCCAAATAAAGCAGTAGTTTACCCCAACTACCAAAAGGTTGGGGATGCTATTCAGTATCAGGATGACCATGGAAATACCTATACCTATAATAGCCTAAGCAAAAAATTTGTAGATAATCGCGGACAAAGTTTAAGTCAGAAGACAGACAATCAAGGCAATCTTCTCTTTGAAAATAACCTCCACAAAGTCTTTACCCAGAAGAAAAATGGCAGCACCATCACCTATACAGATGATACTGGTATTGTCTATAGTAAAAAGGCTGGCGAGGAAGATATTTATATCAGCCCAGATGGCAAGGTCTTCAGACCATCACGACCACTCCTCAAAGATTACGATGTCACTATCAAGGTAGAGGGGACAGTCGTGACAGATAGTGGCGGCAAGGTCTACCCACTCGCCAGTCAGTACAACAATGGTATTCTTGAAGTCGTAGACCGATTTGGAAATCTATTACGTATTCAAAAAACGACCGGAGGCTTGAACGCTTGGAAATTTGACCCTGGATCAGGAAGCTGGGGACCTGCGCAAGTCACCTCACAGGGTAGTGGTTTTTATACGATTTCTGCGCTCCAAATCTCCACAACTCGTATCCGTCCAAAACTAACAGAGACCTTTAGTTTCAGGATTACCGACACAGTGACAGGCCTTGTCTTCGATCATGAAGTGGACGAGTACGGCTATGCCATCTTCCCATCCTTGCTTGTTGGACATACCTATCTATTGGAAGAAACCTCCGCAAGGGTAGGCTATACACGTACACCAAAAGTCTACCGCTTAACGGTAACCGCTACTGGACAGATTACGATTGCAGATGTGAATGGAACTCCGATATCAAACGCGACTGATCCATTATCAATTGTAGATGCAAACAACCTCCTCTACTCCGTTGTCAATGATGTCGTCCGCCTCAAGATTAAAAAGACAGACGAAGATGGTCGTCTCATCACATCGGACAAAGCTACCTTCAAAGTCTATAAATCAGGTGATTACACGAACAATAACAACACTATCCGACCAAATACTGGAGCCGTACCAGTGGCGACCATTCAAACCTCAAAAGCGGATGGAACCGCTACGCTTTACGGTGAGTCAGAAGCGGTTGTTATTCCAAACATTATGACCAATGTTAACTACGGCATTGTCGAAGAGACTGCACCAGCAGGCTATCGTATCCTGACAACTGGTATCGAAGTGAAGTTGGTCCAAAATGGTTCCAACTATGTTTGGCAACTGGTTTCAGGTGGAAACAATGCCAGTCTAGAATCAGATAATCTCACTCTCAAGGTGAAAAACAGAGCTGACCTAGCCACTCTTGTCATCACTAAGAAAATCAAGGGACTCGAAAGTCTGAACGATTTGATTACTTCGCCTGTTACGTTCAAGTTGACCAAATTAAACGATACAAGCTTTAATCCAATCACTTTAAGGCAGAATGCTAATACAAGATTTGTGTTTAACAATTTATCAAAAGGCGTGTATCGTTTAGAAGAGACCGAACCACCGACAGGATATGTCAAATCCCCAACACCGTATACCGTTATCGTGGACAAAGGACGAGCTAGCTTGTACCAATCTGGTCAAGGAACAACGACTCAAGCTACGGGACTAACGGTCATCAAGTCAAACCACTTTGACAATGCGCCACTCTGGGGAGACAATATCGAAGGTAGAGCCTTGGACGGAAGCGACTCAACTGTTGCTCTCTACAAACTTGCCAATAACCGACTAGAGGAAGGTCAATGGTGGGGAGTTGATTTGGGAGAAATAAAAAATGTTTCCCGTATCCGCTACCTCCAAGGTCCAGCAGGAGGAAATGGAAGTGATAAGGATAGAATGGATAGTCTTGCGTTAGAGTATTCTGTCGATGGTCAAAACTACCAAAGCCTAGGCACCTATAATGCACCGACTGGTGGTTCTCTTGGAGAAGTATTGAAAGATACCGAAGTGATGGCACGTTATATCCGTGTTCGCAACCTCCGTCTCAAGACGAACGTCTGGTTAGCCATCAAGGAAATGACGATTACCACAAGAAACTCAATCACTCCGTTGACAGATGGGACACTTACTATCGGAAATATCCAAAATCCAAAATTACGGATTGAAAAGCAGGATACAAATGGGCAAGTCATTTCACAAAATGTCACCTTTAAACTCTATAAGGTAGATGATACAACAACAGCTGATAACGTTGTCATTCGAGAGGCTGACCATGTCCAAACTTTTGAGTTGACAAACGGTCAGGTAAGTCAGAATCTACAAACCAAGGTGCTAGGTCGGTACGCTCTGGTCGAAACGCAAGCACCGACAGGCTATACAGGACTGTCAGCCCCAGTGCTCTTGGAACTTTACGAAGCCAGTCAACCGCATAACACTCAGCTCAATAAGGCAGTCACACGCTTTAGAGTGCTCAGTCAAACAGACAAGGTAACGGTTGATGACAGTACCGCCGCAACGGACAATACCCTGAAAATGGTTGTCAAAAACGTGCGGAATACCTTCAACTTGAAGCTATTGAAACGAGACCTTGCGAATCCAAATACAGGACTTGATGCACGTTTTGAACTTTATGATGCCAATGAAACAGCCGTGATTAGTCAAGGTAATACCACACAGGCAGAAAATAGCCTCACCTTCCAAAATCTGCGCCCTGGCACTTACGTCCTCAAAGAGGTGACGCCGCCGTCAGGTTATATTCAAGTAGATCCAGTTCGAATTGAAATCACGCAGGCGGGTCAATTACAAATCTTGTCAGGAGATAGGAGCCTTCTAGAAATTGGTGCATCAAGTGGCAATACGCTTCAACTGACGGTCAAAAACGACCGATTAAAAACCTTGCGTATTTCCAAACGCATCAAGGGATTGGAAAACTTGCCGAGTCTTATCACAGGTCAGATGACCTTTACGCTGTCAAAAGACAACGACACAAGTTTCCAACCAGTGACCGTCACACAAGCTGCGAATACAGACTTCGTCTTTACTAACCTGACCTACGGTTCTTACACCCTTGTTGAAACAGCGCCTCCAGCGGGCTACATGGTGGAACCGCTTGTTTATAAAGTTGCGGTCAGTCGAGCAGGAGTATCCCTTTATCGAACAAGTGACCAAGTGACACCAAGTCGAGTCGAAGGGGCGAGCCTAATCACATCTCCTGATTTGAGTAATATTCAGAGTGGTCCTGAGAGCAATGCCATTGATGGAAATGATACAACTTTTGTGACCTATCATAATTTCAATGGTCAAGGAGATAATATTCCTGCTGGAGCCTATCTAGGGGTTGACCTACAAGGCGTGAAACGTGTTCGCCACATTCGCTACTTGCAAGGCACTCAGCGCAATCCGCTAGATAGATTCAACCGCTTCACACTTGAGTACTCAATAGATGGACGCACCTATTTCCCACTGTCTACTTATACAGTCAGTGGATTGGTCGATTTGAACACGGACATAGTGGCTCGCTACATTCGTGTGAGAAATGAAGACCGAGTAGAGCAGAAATGGTATGGGGTTCGTGAATTGACCGTCTCAGCTCAAGCTACAGAAACCGTTAACGCATTATCAACTGGTCGATATCCAATTGGCAATATCCAGCATCCTGAGATTCAAATCGAGAAGCAGGATATGAATAACCGTACTATCCAACAAGCAGTGACATTTAAGCTCTATAAAGTTCCAGATGATGCAACGTCACAAACGGTGACAGGCGCTCTGACAGATCAAAATCTTGTCCAAACCTTTACCTTAACAAATGGACAAGTTCGTCAGACCTTAGAAGCCAAGGTGCTCGGTCGCTATGCCCTTGTCGAAGGCGCGCCGCCAACTGGCTATCGTGGTTTAGCTAGTCCAGTCTTACTAGACTTGCAGACACTACAGCAATCCCATAGCGGAAGCCAGATGAAGACAGTGACACGATTCAACCTCGTTGGAACAAATGATAAGGTTAGGATTGATACCAATACTGCAAATGTGCTGAAGTTCATCGTAAAAAATGAACCTCTGACCTATCGTCTCAAGATACTCAAACGAGATGTCAATAATGCGGCGACAGGTCTCGACGCTCGCTTCGAACTCTATGATGCAACGGGTACGACTGTTATCGAACGTGGAAATACCAGTCAGGACGGATTTAGCTTGACGTTCCCAAACCTGAGTCCGAATAGCTATGTCCTGAAAGAGACAGTGGCTCCTGCCAATTACAATCCAATAGCGCCGATTCATTTGACCATTGACCAAACAGGGCAGCTAACTATCCAGTCAGGACCAAGTGACTTAATCGCTATTCAATCAGCAGATGACAGTCATCTTATCCAACTAACCATCAAGAATAGACCGTTTACGCCAATCAGTATTCAGAAGGTGGACAAACGCAGTAACGAAACAACCTTGACAGGAGTGCGGTTGCGGATTCAGGCTAAGAATGGCAATCAGATGCCACAATTTAGTGATCGAAATTGGCACGTAACGAACTATCAAGGTCGTGTGATTGACACTGAAAAGGCCCTTGAGTGGACGAGCTCAACTGCTGGAAATGCCGTCTTCCAGCTACCACAAGGAACCTATACTATCAGCGAACTCTCTGCACCAGCAGGTTACGAGCAACTACAGCCTTTCGATATCACTGTGGCAGAAGATGGTAGTGTCCAGCTTGCTCAGGGAACAAATACTGAGCAGGTTAGTCAGGGTCGAAAAGATGGTCGTATCAATATCAAACTCACCAACGTTTTCAAGCCTAAGATAAAGATTACCAAAGTCGACAGCCGTGACGCCAACCGCAAGCTTGCAGGTGCACGCTTCAAGCTATTTGGACCGAATGAAAATACGCAGATAGGTCAGGAAGTGACGACAGGCAGCAACGGTGAAATCACACTTCCAGGCTTGGAACCAGGTACCTACTATTTGCAAGAAAGCCAACCACCGACAGGTTATCAGGCTAATGCTCGCAAATACCAAATTGTAATCGCTGATAATGGCTCGGCTCGGATTAACAATCCTGATGCTAAGATTGAGATTGGCACTAGTCAAGATCAGGGTGCGGATAAGATTATCCCAATTACCGTTAAAAATGACCGGACACCATTTACAGTCAAAATCCGTAAGCGTGATTATGATGATACTAGTAGAGGTCTGGATGCACGCTTCCAACTCTACCGTAAAGATGGTGACCAAGAAGTACTGCTCCAAGGTCTAGTCGGCAATACCTCTGGGGCAAATTCTGAGCTACTCCTTCCAAATCTCTTGCCGAATACCTATGTCTTGAAAGAGATAACGGCACCAGCTGGGAATTATGAAGCGATTCGTCCGATTCAATTTACCATCACGGAAGAAGGACGCTTGCAGATTGATGTCAACGACCGTGGTTTTGCCTCGGTAGAAAATGGTGGAAACAGTCAAGAGCTAATTTTGCTGATTAAAAACATCAAGAAGTTCCGCCTGCGGATCAAAAAGCAAGATGCGACCAATGAGCAGACCTTGCTAGATGGTGCGAGATTTACCCTCTACCGTGCCCAAGGTCCTGAGGGTGGCAAATTAGAGCAGCTTGCGACTGGTGTAACTGCCAATGGACTAGCCGACATTGATGTCGGTCCAGGCTACTTTATCCTACAAGAAACCCAAGCACCAACAGGCTATGTCCTAAATGGTAAGGAATACATCTTCCAAATCAATCACAACGGAACTGTTTTACTCCGTAGCGATGATGACATGACCTCGCTACAGGGGGCAGATAATGACCGTGTGGTTGTCTTTACCATGAAGAATCAGAGGAAGATAGGACAGTTTAAGCTGGCCAAGCGTGCCTATAGTGACAGCGACCGTCGTCTCGCTGCGGTGTTTGAATTGAAAGAAGAGAATGGTGCGACTCCTGTTGCCACCAAGACGACAGCGACCGATGGAGAAGAAATTGTCTTTGACAACCTCCGTATCGGTCAGATTTACCAACTGAAAGAAACCCAAGCCCCTGAAGGCTATCAGCTCAATACGAAAGTTTACCGACTTCGTCTTACCGATAGTGGTCAAGTGGAACTCCTAGACGGAGATGACCTCTTGTCCCTAGATGATAGCAATAGGCAGTTGCTTACTGCTAAGAACCTGAAAAAAGGAGAGTATCCGAAGACAGGAGGTTTTGGAGTTCTACCATATATCACATTGGGAGGAGGGATGATGTTACTGGCTCTTGCCGTCGAGCTAGGAAAAGAAAAACGTTGGAAACGCATACGTAAATAGACTAGTCATCAGTTTATCTTTTATTACTTGGTTAACTGGTTTTGACGTACTTTAGTACAGTCTGTGACTCGTTGCTTAGTAGTAGAAGCAAACTGAAAGACTATAAAAAGAAAAGGAGAAAATAATGAAGAAGTTAACAAAATTATTCTCCCTCTTGACCGTTCTTCTGACGATGTTCGGTCCATTGGGAAATCTTCGACATTTAGTACATGCGAATGATGCGCAGCCACATAAAACAGCTGTTGTTGTTCATAAAGTTTTGATGAGCAAAAATGATTTTGATACATTTGCATTAAAAACGGATGACGAGAAAACAAGAAACGGAAGTGAATTACCTAAAGATCAGTTTGCTGGTTACTTTGGACAATCTGCGACAGAGATTTCAGGGGTAACATTTAAGGTTTATAAGAAAATAACACAAGAAAATGCTCAGGCTGTTACGGGTGAATCGCTTGGGATTTCAGGTGATAATGACAAGTATGTACCGTTAGAGGGTGAGTACGGAAGTAAAACTACTAGCGAATCTGGAGCAGAGTTCCAGCTTGATAATGGAGTGTATATTTTTGTAGAAGATAAGGTTAATTCTCCTTATTACAATAAAACTAACGGGGCCGATGCAGGTAAAGAGTTGACGGAAGCTCAAGCTGTACCATTCAGAATCGAACTGCCAATCACTCGTCCAGATGGTCAAGGCTACTTTGATACTAGTAGAGATCATAAACTTCATATCTATCCCAAAAATACAGAGAATAAACCTACTGTAACAAAGACATTTAAAGATGGCAGTACGGAAAACAAAAACGTTGCGATTGGCGAAGAGATTGAGTATAAGATTTCTACTACGATTCCAAAAGGTTCTTCTTATAAAACTCTTGTTTGGGAAGATACCATGCTTGAGGGATTGGACTTTGTAGTTAACTCAATAACTATCTCTTCTACTGAACTTGTTTCAATTTCGAAAGATACTCACTTCTCACAAGTTGAACAAGATAAACGCGGCTTTGTATTAAAGGCTAACGAAGAAGGATTGAGAGCTATTGAAGAGGCTGCTAAGCAACGTGATATTACTATCACTGTTACTTATAAAGGTATGCTTAATGATTCTGCTCAAGTCGAAACATTAATCCCTAACCAAGTAACTTTCCATTATGGTAACCGTCCTCGGACATTTACTGATGAAAAACCAAAACCAGTTACACCAGACCCAAATGGAAACAAAATTGTTGTAAATAAAACTTGGGGAAATGCAGTTGGTCCACATCCAGAAGTTAAGTTCGATATCTACGAACAAGAGACAGGTAAGAAAGTAGGGACTGTTACTCTTCCAGCGAATCAAAACAGTGCTGAATATTCTACTGATTTGAAAGCAGGCGTACAATATATTGTTATTGAACAACCAGTTTCAGGTTTCTTACCATCTTATACAGTTAATGTTAATGGAGTTGTAACTGTGACCAATAATCCATCAGATAACCCACCACCGTTAGTACCAGATAAACCAAAAGTAATCACCTATGGTAAACGCTTTGTGAAAACTGATGATAAAGATAGCGACGCTACTGATGTAAAAAAACTATTAGGTGCAGAATTTATCATTAGAAAAGATGGGAGAGAAGAATATCTTGCTTTGAAAGATGGTGATAGCAAGGTACAAGATGAGAATGATTATAAGGCCAAAGAGGCTGCTTACATAGAGGCTGTTAAGGTGGATTCCCCTGAAAAAGAAAATAAAAAAGCCCTTCGTGATGCAGCATATGAAAAATTGAATATGCAGTGGAAATGGGTATCCAATAAAGAAGAAGCATTTGTATTCATTTCAAGTACTGATGGTAATTTTGAAGTTAAAGGCTTAACTGCTGGACGTTATGACTTAATTGAAACAAAAGCTCCAGAAGGTTACGCTCTACCGTCCAATTTAATTCAATTTGAAGTTGGAGAAAACACCTGGACAGACACTACTTTGAAACAATCAATTAATGGACACAAACAAATCAAAAACAAAAAGATTACCATTCCACAAACTGGTGGCATTGGTACCCTTGTCTTCACAGTTGTCGGTTTGAGTGCAAT
>NZ_JARQPL010000002.1:0-158833 GCF_046032535.1 Streptococcus suis
TGAAAAAGGATAGCCAAACTCCTTGTCCCACAAGGGGTTAGCTATCCTTTGCATTTTTTTATGTGATAAAGTCGGGATTATAGAATACGAATTCGAGCTGTTTCCATACGTCCCCTATATGCAACTATTTCTCGTTCACTATTTTTTCAAGTATCGTTTCATACCAATCCGCTATATTTTGACTATCAACAGCTCGTAAAAGTTCGATACACTTTCTCATCTCTAAGATAGCATTGGCACTTCCTGTCTTTCGATAATCATAAAAAGCCTTACCAAATTTAAACAAAATCCGTTCAAAAATTTCCGTTTCATCGAAAAACAGACTTTTGATGGTCTTTTCAAGAAAGACTGCATCGGTAAGTTCCTTATGTTGAACGCTGACGAGATAGGCACTCAGTAAAATTTGAGAAACTACCAATCGATGTTGTTTCATTTCACGGTAAAACTGTGTACGATGAAGTAACTCTCTACAAAAAAGCATCATTGTTTGATGACCCAATTTGTCAATCGTATTCGCAAATAGTAAGATCTCATAGTAGCTCCAATTCTCAACTCGAAATAAGTAATCCGTTAAAAAGGCTGTATCTTCTTTCGAAACAACTATTGTCTTATCTAAGTTTCTCAGTTTATACGCGATTAAAATAGCATTCAACCGATGAAACTCCTCCCGTTCTCCCCCCTGAGATTTTCTCATTTGTTCTGACCACAGTTGTTTTAATTTCGCTACATTTCCAATATATAGTGATTCTTTGATTTGTTCCAAAATGCTAGTCAGCTCATCTTTTTTGAAATCCTGACTAGCATACACAAACTCGTCCACATCCACATTCATTTCCGCCAGCACACCAAATAATTTACTGACAGTGATGTCGGATTCCCCATTTTCAAACCGAGAAAGTTGAGAAGTAGAAATATGTCCCTTGGCGACCTCCGTCAGACTCTTCCCCTTTCCCTCTCGTATCAATTTAAATGTTTGTCCAAAACGATTCATATCTTTACCTCTACATTCACGATTGAAAAAGTATTTAAAAACATAATTATTATACCACAACTCGCCATATTTGTGTGTGTTTTCACATAAAGAAAAAGAAGCTAGGCATAAAGTCCAGCCTCGCTTCTCAGAGTTCGTGTCAACATCTCAGCGCAGTGGTTGATTGGCAGATTTGTTCGTGTTTCACACTCCAAATCTGACCTAATCAACTGTGCGGGGGTGGGAAGACGAACTCTTTATTGACCAGTCGAGTTCTTTCCCACTCCCTATTTTTATTCTGTCGTTTCAGTCGCTACTTTGAAAAAATCTTTGTATTTCAAAAGGTATCCTTTTCCTGTAGATAGGTCATATTGGACCAGTTTGAGCTCTTCTGCGACTGTTGCATCTCGCTCAGCCTGCCCTACACGGTCCTTGTGGAGCACTTCCGTCAAGAGAGCGTAGTAAGGACTGACCTTATTATTGGTCGTCTCCAACATCAGTGCATTCATGTCGCTAGAATTGACCAAATCATAATGATAGTCTTCCGTATCAAAATTACTCCAGACGAAATAATCCGTCTTATATTGCAGACTTGGGTCCGTCACAAAGGCAGACTCTGGATAGAGACCTGGCAGGTGGTCGCCATAAAAGACGACTGTCACTTTCTTATCCAAGGTCTTAAGCTGGTCTAGGAAATCTCTGGTCGCCTGGTCCGTAAAGGATAGGAGGCGAACATAGCTATTAAGGTTTTCATTCTCCTCAGCCGTGAAGCCCTCACCCGAAGCCGTAATACTAGCTGGCTCTAGGGAATTCCACTGCACATGGTTCTGCATGGTAATGGCAGACACAAATTTATTGTCTGTAGAACGAACCTGCTCCAAAATCAAGTCATAGGTCTTTTTATCACTGACAAAATTCCCCTGATAATCTTCAGCCGTCACTGTCAGAGGATAAGCGGCACTATTCAGGGTGTAAAACTGCTCAATCCCCAACTGCTTATAGATTGAATTACGATTATAACTGGTGTCGTAATAGGGGTGGATGGCGATACGATTATCTGCTGGATAGAGGTCACTGATACTTGGCAACTTCTTCATATTCGGCGCCACATCCAGATAGACTGAAGAAATAGATGAGTTATAGTTGTAGAAGGGCAGACCACTGTAGATCTGAAACTCGATGTTAGCTGTACCACCACCATAGTGGTCACTCTTCATCAAGCCACTGGTAGTCTGACTCATGATGTACTCAATATTTGGAAGGACATTTTGACTAAGGGTCACGCCTGGAATCCGACGCGGGTCAGCCAAACTCTCACTAAGAATATAGATAACCGTCTGGTCAGTCACTTGACCTGTCCGTTCCGCATTGATTTCCTCGGCCAGAGCGGTATATTTCTTCACAATAGCCTTCATGGTCTTCTCAGAGTAATTCTCAGGCATTTCCATACTGGTCTTGCTGAGCTGTTGCAACCAAAGAAATGAAAGGGTACGATAGCGCGCCACAAAGGCATAACCCTTCCAGTCCACGTTACGCCAGTTATTGACCTGAGAAAGAATAGGAATCCAACCAACAATCTTATGGTCTTTCTCATTGCGAATTGCCCAACCCATTCCCAAAATTAGGGAAACAATGACTGAAATTCCTGCCAGTCGTTTCCAGATGGATTTGACAATCTGTCCTTGGAAGTACTTCTTATGAATTCGCCTGTAAACAAAGACTAGGATAACCAAGAACACAAGCGATATCAAGACAACCCGCAGACTGATAAAGCTGAGAATCATCCCCATGTTTCCAATCCATTTGAAATCGTTGGGGGTCATTGGCTCCGAACGGTAGCGGAATTTGAGAAAATTGGCCGTAATCAAAATGACGTTTAGACTAGCAATCACGGCAACAGATAAGATTTGACGGTTGATAACCAGACTAATGATGACATTGAGGAAAAAGAGGCAGGCAATCTGGAAGACAATAGCCCCTGGAAAGAGGTGGCGTGTGAAATAAGAGCCCGTTCCCCCAGCCATAGAAGCCTGATATCCAATATGCGACAAGGTGGCCAGTGCCAAGCTGATAAAGAGCATGCTGTGGACATTGGTCCGATTGGCCTTAAACTCTACAAATGCCTTATGAAGATAGCGAAGAAAAATGTAGGTCCCTACAAAATGAATGGGTGCAAACAAGGGAGTCTGGCTGAAAAACTCTATGTAAGAACCTTTCTCAACCAAACTCTCATAATGGCTATCTTTCCAATAAGATATAGCTAGTGGACTGAGAGAAAGTAAGCTGGTCAAGAGCAAATAGCTATCTGGCACCAGATGACTGTCCGACCACTTGCTTAATTTATCTCGAATGCGACCATTCTTCCGCCATAAGAATGCCAACAGGATAGGCAGAAGCAACATCAAAAGCAGTTCAAACTGAAAGAGATTATTACGGAAAATATTCCAGGGCTGGTACTTCTTGGCATTGATTCGATAGACCAGATTGACAAGATATAGAAAACCTAGAAAATAGCCGACATACTTGGCAAAGGTTTTGGTCTTTACAAACTTCTCATATTTATCAAGCAAGACCAATACATAAAAGGTAAAAATAAGATAGGCAAGTAAGGTCAGAGGGACAAACCAGAGCGGAAAAGATACACCGCTTAGCAAGAGGGCCCGTCCCATCGCCAGCAAAACAGTCATGACCATGACCAGAATGAATTGCTTGCATGCCTTGGGATTGATTTGTTTCATAACATTTCTCTCTTAGGAAAGATTTGATTTTCGGTAGGCAAAGACATAGTAAATCAACCAGAGTAGCCATCCAGTCAAACTGATAATGATAACTGGCCATAACCACCACTGTTGCTTGTAGGAGAGGACAAGGGTATTCTGCCCTTTTTGGCTGGTAACCGTTGGCACACCAATAGTGGAAAGTTCCATTTCTTCTCTATCCAAGACCTGGTCATTCAAAACGAGCTGACTATCTTGGTAGACAATGATTGGCACAGCTGTTTCTTCTGCTTCAGACGCCGTCCAAGTTACCACCAGCTGATCACCATCAACTGCTTTGGTAAAGTCTTGATTTGGTAAAATCACTTGGTCACGATAGGTAAAATAGGTATTGTCCGACTCTTCATTGGTGATGTGACCTGTGCTATCAGACAAGTCTGGTACGTAGTCTGGCGTTGATTTCTGAGCAGTGTGGATAAAGTCACCCAAGTCTTTAGAATGGAAAGAAGCTCGTAACTCTTCCGTCGTGCCGTACAAGGTCGTATGAATGCGTTTTTGCAGGAAGGTATCGCTGTAGTAATGCCCGTTGATTTCCTTAAAACTTTCATTCCAGAGGAAGCCAACCGAAACAAGCAAGGAGGCAAGGGCCACACCTGAAAAGATTTTCTGCAGTTTGTCGGACAAGCCAGACACCTGGACTCCTACGACTACCAGTAAAAGAGCATTGGCGTAGAGGAAAAATCGGAAGGGAAATTGAATCAATTCGACAAGTGTAATTCCTTTCCCTGCAAACAACTGCCAAGGGAAGAGGTTGGTTGACAAGATCAAAAACACTGCGTAGGTCAGAGCAAGACCTGCCAGAACCAGCGATTGTTTCTTCCAATTTTTCACCAAGAAATAGAGATAGATGCCAAAGAAAATTGGCAAGGGATATGGATAGTATAGAAAGGCTGTTTTGAGCCAGGTTACAGTATTGAGGACAAATTTCTTATTAACAAACGGTGGCACCAAGGTGTTAGTCGCGTTGATATAGACAAGCGGCAGCCAGATGTTGATGGTCAGAAGCAAGAAAATGCCTACCGATAGAGCTACTTGCCCAATAATCTTCATTTTTTGGTCTGATTTCCACCATCCAATAAGGAAGAGAACACCATAGGCAATGACCAAGAACAAGGTCGATAGCATATGAACCTGCAACATGAGCCCTACAGCCCCTGCCATAAGGAAAATCGGCACTTTTTTAGTCTGTAGGAAACGAACCGCAGGAATCAAACAAAGCGGAAAGAGGGCCACACCCCAGCTGGTAAATCCCTGAGTTGCCCACCAATACTGGATGGAGTAGGTCGTTACAAAGAAGAGGGACAAGAGGATGGAATGAGCATATTTGACCTTGACCTCACGCATGAGGAAATAGAGGGAGGTCGCACTCAGAGTTCCCAAAAGAAGGTTGGACAAAATCTGATAGCGGAACCAGGTCCCACTCAAGAGTACCAAAGCTCCCTGTAGATAGGCAAAATAAGGCCCATAGAGAGCATTAACAATCCGTCCTGACTGCTGATAGCCATACAAACTGATAATATAGGAGAAATTCCCCTCCTTCATCTGCATAGCCGCATCATAGAAACGATTGTAGTGGAAAATCAAGTCCGCACCTGTCACCATGCCCTTGGTTAGCAAGTGAGGAACCAATAATAATAAAGAAAAGCCCACAAATAGGCCAATGGCAACTAAATGGGGATGCTTTTTTAACATATTTTTGAACATAAGATACCTTCATAAAAAAAGAGGGAAACCCTCTCTTGTTTTTGTAACTATTCTGCCAATTTGCAGACAATATTTTTCAAAAGTTAGTCATATTTCAGTATAGCAAGCTTTCTCCCCACTGTCAACGAACAAGATAGATAGAAAATGGTTTTAGGTAAAATAAAGATTGATTGCAGATTTCTCCACAATCAATTCTTTTTTATAAACCAACTTCCTGGAGGCTATCAGACAAACGTGCGAAGTCAGCTATAGAAAGTGCTTCTCCACGGACACTGGCTTCCAGCTCTGCCATGCCAAGTGCCTGCGTCAGCTTTTCCTTGACTTCTTCGGACTTGCCGAAATGGTTGGTCAGGTTGTTCCACAGGGTCTTGCGGCGGTGCACAAAGCTGGCCTTGGACACCCGGAAGAAGAAATCTTCGTCTTTGACGCTGACCAGGGGTTGCTCGCGGCGAACCATTTTGAGAATGGCGGAGTCCACGTTTGGTGCGGGCACAAAGACGGTGCGAGGCACGATGAAGGCCACCTTGGCAGTCATGTAGTACTGGACCGCAATGGACAGGCTACCGTAAGCCTTGGTGTTTGGCTCGGCAGAAATGCGGTCGGCCACCTCCCGCTGCATCATAACCACGAACTCGCTGAAAGGAATCTTGCTCTCAATCAGGTGCATGAGGATTGGGGTGGTGATGTAGTAGGGTAGGTTGGCCACGACCTTAATGGGCAGGTCAGGATTTTTGAAATTCTGAATCTGGGTCTGCAGGTCGGTCTTTAGGATGTCTTGGTTGACCACAGTCACATTGTCAAAGCGACCCAAGGTGTCTGCCAAAATCGGAATCAGGCGGTCGTCAATCTCAAAAGCCATAACCTCGGCAGCATTTTCCGCCAAAAACTCGGTCAAGGCCCCGATGCCAGGCCCAATCTCGATGACATTGACCTGCTGGTCAATCTCTGCCGTGTCCACAATCTTCTGTAAAATATTGGTATCGGTCAAAAAGTTCTGACCGAAGGATTTCTTAAAGGTAAACCCGTGGCGTTCAAGGACGGCACGAGTAACGTTTTTGTCTGCGATTCTCATGTTTGTTCTTTCTTGTTTATTATTTCGCCATTTCACTCAATCGTGAAATAACACTTAGTTTTCTCATCGTCGCTGTAATACCCAGCTGTTTCTCTAAATAATTGGTATTTAGTTTTTTCTTTCGAGCATCTCTCGGAAGATACATGTATAGACATTGACTTCCCAGACGCAACTCCTCATCGCCAAAGTCTTGGTGCAATAATTTGTTTAATTTTTCACCATTTATCTCATCATTGGTAAAGACCAAATGAACACGAGAAGGATCATAGCCCTCACCAAAAGAATTTTCCGCAACTGCTTGTGTTAACTCCATCTGATGTTTGACAATGATCGCTAACTCTGCACCTATTTTTTCTTTAATGGTTTGATGGATAAGCCGACTGAGTTGTTTATCTGATAAATCAGTTTCACAAACAACATTTCCACTTTGAATATAGGTTTGAACAGAAGTTAAACCAACTTCCGTCAAAATTTCCGCCAGATAGGACATCTTAGGAATTTTATTCTTGCCAACAGGGGTAACACCTCGAAGGAGGACGACTTTTTTCATTTGTTAATCCCCCTCACCCATAATGGTCCTTTAGCGACAGGATGCACAACCGATCGGATTCCACCATATAAATCAACCGATTCTCCGCATCAATCCTTCTTGACCAGGCACCCTGATAATCATACTTCAAAGGTTCTGGCTTGGCAATACCTTCAAACGGGTGTCGCTGCATATCCTTGATAATCTTATTGATTCGCTTGAGTGTTTTCTTATCCTGACCCTGCCAATAAAGGTAGTCTTCCCAGGAATCCTCTGTGAAATGGATTCCCATGTTAGTCCGCCTCTATCAGGTTTCGTTCTTGGGTTTGTCCCGCTTTGACTTGAGCCATACCACGCAAAACTTTTTGAGACAGATAAGTGTTCCGAGCAACAGCGAGGGTTTCTTGTAAACTATCCCACTCACTCTTTGAGAGTACAACAATATCTTCCTCTGGATTTTTATTAACCACGACCAAAGGCTCAAACTCGTCATTGACCTTTTTCATATAGTCCTTTAAGTGATTTCGAAAATGGGAATATACAATAGCTTCCATAAGCAATACCTCTTATCATTTCTAGGCTTACTATAGCATAGAAAAAAAGAGTTGTCAAACTTATTGTACAACTCTTTAGCGATTCTCCACCTTCCACTCGCCGTCTTCAAACCAGTAAAAATTCTCCGTCAGCTGTGGCTGTGCAAAGATTTCCAACATAGCTTCAAAACCGTCTGCCAGCTGAACATTCTTCAACTCTGCAAGATCAATCCAGAAAACCTCGCCCTCATCTGAAGATTGGATAGAGCCTGAAAAATGGCTAGTTTTATAGCAAAATACCAAATAACGATAGTGGTCAGTCGGATCCGTCCAGTTTTGAATACCACAGAGTTCGAGATTGGATACCGTCAAGCCCGTTTCTTCTTTGACCTCGCGGACGACGGAGGAAACAATGCTCTCCCCGTGCTCAACATGGCCACCTGGAAACGTGACTCCAGGCCACTTTTCAGATTTCCTATCCTGGACCAACACCCGCTGACCGTCTGTAATCATGCACATATTGGTTAGGATGACTTGCTCTGTTCTACTCATACTCTCTCACTTCAACAACTTCACATAATCACTCTTGGTCGCAAAAAGGTGACCAACTCGCACTTCATTTTCTACCACACGATAGAGGGCGATGTAGTCTTTTCCAATAACGTAACCTCGGGTTAGATGTGACGGGTCTATCTGCTTACCAAAACGGTTATCGGCGTTAAAACCACGTTCAGGAAAAATTTGCAAACTCTCCAATGCTTCGACAATCATCTCAATTCGTCTTTTGGCAATTTCTTCTGAGAACTGTTCCGAAAAATAGGCGTAAATATCTGCCAATTCCTTCTCCACTGCTGGAGCAAGTATCACTGAATATGACTCAAATTCCATACTTCTCTTTGACGCTTTCTAGGCTGATCCCTTGACCTGCCTCAATCGCCTGCTGATTTTCCTGAATTTCCTTCTGAAGTTGTAAAAATAGTTCTTCTCTTTCCAACTCTTCTTCTGTCAGAATGGGCAACTCATTTTTTACAGCGATATTTTGCAAAAAGAGATTGAAACCAGCAGTCAAATCCAACTGGTTCATAGCAAATACTTCCTTGGCTTTTTCTAAAAGTCTGGAATCAGTTTTAAAATTTACTTGGGCATCTTTTTTTATAGTTATCAATCTAGTCCACCTCCTAGTTTTCTATATTGTAACATGAATAGATATCAGTAGCAATCTTCAAAAAAGCAGAAATAGTAACATTTCCGCTCTAGATTGTCTATCTCCCCAAATCATCAAAATAATAGAGATTCAAAAATTCTTCCTCAGTAACAGGACGTTCAAAATTGTAAAACCAGCGATAGACTTCCACGGCTGGGCCATCAAACTCTACCCTGTCGTCCATTTCTTGCACACCGGCAATATGAAACAAACGGCTCTGCTTCCAAATACCATCCGCATTGACATAGCCATCTTCAACTAAACCACGCAAATAGTCTGCTAGTTTGTTCTTATCAACCTGCTCATCCTCCCAAACAAGGACACCAGCCGGCAGCAAGTAGGTCACTTCTTCATAAGATGAATAATTTTCATAAGAAGGTTCAAACTCGTTTTTAACCAAGCACTTAACAGCGTAGACCCTATCCATGATAGCTCTCCATAGCCTCCTCAACTTCCGTCAGACCAATCCCAAACAACTCCAATCGTTTGAGGAGTTGCTTGCCATTACAGTAGCCGATGCGGAGTTTTTCTCCCAGATACTCTCTCCTCTTGCGACTGTCACCGCCCATAAGAAGACCTAGACGCATCAGGTCTGACTTGCTGATGTCAAAGTTATGTTCATCATCATAGTAGCCACGCACGCCTGCTAGAGCCTTTTCCAAGTCTTCAAAGCTGGCGTGCTCAATGCCCAAGGACCGCCCTTTTGTCTTGGACTTGGGGGCAGCCTCGTCCCGCTGTAAAAAAGCGTGTTTGACCGTGGGAATGGCCTGCATAATGATCTTTCGAATCCGCTCCCCATTGTAGTCTGGGTCGGTAAAGACAATGACGCCCCGCAGGTTATGGAGTTTCTCGATGCGTTCCAAGTCATCGTCTGATATGGCAGAACCTCTGGTTTCGTAGGTATCCACCTCGTAAAACCGTTTCAAGTTTGCCGTGTCGTCCTTGCCCTCGACAACGAGGACTTCTTGTATCTTAATTTTCTGAGTCAATTCTGAACAAGCTCCTTGCATTCTCGTAGGTCGCTCTCGCCACCTCTTCGACCGACTGGTTGCGAAGCTGGGCCAGCATTTCCACTACATATCTGGTGTAGCCGGTGCGATTTTCCCGACCACGCTTGGGAACAGGCGCTAAGTAGGGCGCATCCGTCTCGACCAAGATTTTTTCTAGGGGCAATACTTGCGCCGCTTCCTGAAGTTCAACGGCTTTTTTGAAGGTCACGACTCCCGAGAAGGAGATGTGCATGCCCAAGTCCATGAAGGCCTGAGCCTCCTCTAGCGTGCCAGAGAAGGAATGCATGATGCCTCCGCGTGGACCGACGCCGACTTCCTTGATGATCTGGTAAGTATCTTCCAAAGCGTCACGAGTGTGAACCACAAAGGGTAAATCCAACTGCTTGGCCAGCTCCATCTGTCGCTTGAAGACACGAGCCTGGGTTTCCTTATCTGCCGTCATCCAGTAGTAGTCCAACCCAATCTCCCCTAGGGCAATGACCTTGGGATGTTTAAGAGCCTTGAGTAGATAACGTTCAACTTCCTCATCATAGGTGCCAGCCTCTGTCGGATGCCAGCCCAATGTCAGATAAATTTCAGGGTGCTGGTCAGCAAGCTCCATAGCCTTGTCAATGGTTGCTCGGTCAAAACCGACCACATTGTGGAGGGTGACCCCCATTTCCTTGGCAAAGTCTAATTCTTCTTGGACCCGACCGTCAAACTGCTCTACATTGAGGTGGGTGTGGGTGTCAAAAATTTGTATCATCGTTCCATCACTTTCTTTCCTACTATTGTAACATATTTCAGAAGATTCTTATGAGAAGAAAAAAACCAGCAGACTCGAGTTTCTGCTGGCTTCTCTTTTCATCTTTTTATGCTACTGTAAGAACTTTACGTCCCTTACGGCGACGAGCAGCTAACACGCGACGGCCGTTTTTAGTTGCCATACGGCTACGGAAACCGTGTTTACGCGCGCGACGGATTTTACTTGGTTGAAAAGTACGTTTCACGATGAATACCTCCTCTTAGATTCTTGTATTCGTTTAGCCGGCTAGTTTTGATCAGTTACTAAACATACCAAACTATTTTATATAAATTCTGTTCGTTTGTCAAGCTATTCTACCATACTTTTAGGAAAGAATCAGAAAATCATTGAAAAAAGAGGCTCAGCCTCTTTTTAATCACGATTTCCTTCAATATCCACTACGACATAGCGGTTTGGTTCGCTACCTTCTGAATAGCTTGTCAGGCCATCCATTTTTGAAATGATACGGTGGATAATTTTACGCTCACTGCTTGACATAGGGTCTGTATGGTAGGCTTCTTGCTCAGCCAAGACACGCTCCGCCAACTTTTGTGCATAGCCTTGAAGCACTTCTGCACGGTGTTCAACATAATCATTCACGTTAATCGTAATGTAGAAATTACGTTCATAACGGTTGTAGAGGAAATTCTGAGCCAATAATTGCAAGGCTTTCAAGACCTTACCATGATAGCCAATGACACGTCCTGGCTCATTGGTATCCACTTGGATATTGATTGTACGGCGGTTATGGCTCGTTTCAATGCTGGCTTCAACATCCATATCATCCAAAATTTCTTGGACATAGGCTGTTACTTCTGCAACAACTGTCTCAATGTCATATTGTTGCTCAATTTTGATGTCCAGGTCTGAAAATTCGTCCTTAGTAACTGCTTCAGTAGCCGGTTCTGAACCTACTTCTTGTACAACGGGGGCCGGTGCTACACCAGCTAATAATTCATCGGAAAGGATTTCAATTCGACCCGTCTCCTCTAAAATCGTTGTCACTTCTTTTTCATTTTTCAAAATCTGCGCTTTAATATCATCATCAAGCGTTTGACCAGACTTTTCAAATTCTTTCACCGCTGCAACAACTTTTCCTAGGTCAATCGTAGCCTCTGAAACGCTTTTTACTGGTTCATTGAGGTCATTAATTTCACTTGGAACGCCACGAACTGCTTTCTGATTAGCCTTAACAACCGTTGTTTCATTGATGACATCAATATCCACAATCGCTGGCTTTTTACCGAAACCAAGGAAACCTTTTTTCTCACGCGCAACCACAGTAATATGTGCTTTTTTTCGAGGAATATTTAGCTCTACCAAGCCATTCTGGATGGCCTCTTCAACACTTGCTCCTGTAAATTTCATCTTCTCTCTCCTAGTTTTCCTATTTCTTTTTCTGTGCTTTTTTCTGTGCCCGTCGAATTTTTGCCTGACGTTCTTTTTCCGCAGCAATTTTCGCTTGACGCTCTGCTATTATTTTAAACGGATTATTGAACACCAAGGTTTGAGCAACCTGATAGGCATTTGACACTGTCCAATACAAAGCCACCCCACTAGCAGCTGCCACAGCAAAGAAAAAGATTATCACAGGCATGACATAGGTCATAATTGTCATAGCCATATTCTTCTCAATTGCTGATTTATTGGTCAACCATGAGCTGAGGAATGTAAACACTGCAGCCAGAATCGGCAAAATAAAGAACGGATCCGGCTCCCCAAGATTTAACCAAAGGAAGTGACCTACTTTCAAGGCTTCAACACGTGTCAGAGCTTGAAAGAGGGCCAAAAGGATTGGCATTTGAATAAAGAGCGGAATCATGGACGCTCTCATGCTGACGCCATTCTCTTTGTAGAGAGCTTGCGTTGCTTCATAGAGCTGCTGGCGACTTTCCATATCCGTTCCTGGATACTCCGCTTGCAACTTTTTCAGCTGAGGTTGAAGCTCCTGCATCTTCCGTGAGGAATTCATCTGTATTTGGAACAAGGGCAACAGAAGGGTTCGAATTAAAATGGTAAAAAGTATAATACCGATTCCAATTTGACCGTTGATAGATAGGAACTGAATAATGCTGGCAAACCAGTAAATTAATCTATCCCACGCATCTGTAGATTGACTGGTCACTGGCCCTGTTCCGCAGGCTGTTAAAACAATTAGAGATACTACCAGTAGACCTGCCCATTTAACTTTCTTTTTCAATCACAACACCTTCCTGGTATAGTTTAGCTAGTTTCAAAACATGGATGAGGTTTTGCTTCATTTCTTGATAGGACAATTCCTCTACACCTTTTCGAGCAATGATAACAAAGTCATCTGCTACCAGTTGATGTTGGCATTCAATTAAGATGTGACGAATCCTGCGCTTAATTTTATTTCGCATGACAGCGTTTCCCAATTTTTTGCTGACAGATAAGCCTACTCGGAAATGCTTCTGCGCTTTAGGTAATCGGTAGACAACAAACCTCCGATTGGCGACATTGTTTCCTTTTGTAAAAATGTCATTAAAATCTCGTTCACGCTTGACACGATAGCTTTTTTTCAAACTGCCACTCCATCTTTCAAAATTACTTCTATTATACCATAAAATTCAAAAAAGCCAATAAACATACCGTTTAGAGGCCTTTCGAAGCGATTATTTGTGCTTTTGCTTGCTGAATTTGCCAACGAATGGATTCAAATCCAGTTCCACCTAGCGAATTTCTGCGCGAAACTGCCGTTTCCGATTCTAAAGCTGTATAAATATCCGGTCCAATAATCGATGAAATTTCCTGATAACGTTCCAAAGGAACATCCTGTAAATAATAGCCTGCCTTGCTACATTCCAAGACCAGTTTTCCAACAATCTCATGCGCTTGGCGGAAGGGCATACCCTTGTTTGCTAGATAGTCTGCCAATTCAGTCGCATTTGAAAAGTCCTTCTCTGTCGATTGAGCCATCCTTTCCTTATGGACCGTCATCGTTTTCAGCATATCTGCCAAAATATCGATAGATACTAAAATCGTTTCCGCACTATCAAACATGCCTTCCTTGTCTTCCTGCAAGTCCTTATTATAGGTCAACGGTAAGGATTTCATGACTGTCAGTAGGCCAACTAAGTTTCCATAAACTCTACCTGTTTTCCCCCGAATCAGCTCAGCCATATCTGGATTTTTCTTCTGAGGCATGATGGAAGAACCTGTTGAAAAGGTATCGGATAGGGTGACAAATTGGTATTCATGTGAACACCAGTTAATGATTTCTTCACACAAACGCGACATGTGCATCATGAGGATACTGGCATTTGACAGAAATTCCAAGATAAAATCACGGTCAGACACAGCATCGAGAGAATTACTATAGGGCTTGGCAAATCCCATTAAATCCGACGTCATCTGACGGTCAATCGGAAAGGTCGTCCCTGCTAAAGCCGCCGCACCAAGTGGGGATACATCTGTATGCTGCATGTTGAATGCAAAGCGCTCACTGTCACGGCTGAACATGTTGTAATAGGCCAACAAGTGCTGAGCAAAGCTGATAGGCTGGGCATGTTGCAAGTGGGTATAGCCGGGCATGATGGTTTCCACATGCTCCTGTGCAAAGTCTAGTAAAACCTGACGTAGGTTGGTCAATTTGTCTACCACTTGAAAGAGGGTATCCTTCAGATAGAGGTGCATATCGGTCGCTACCTGATCATTACGAGAACGAGCTGTGTGGAGTTTACCTGCAACTGGGCCTATTTTCTCCGTCAATAGACTTTCGATATTCATGTGAATGTCTTCGTTACGAACATCAAACACCAACTTACCAGCTTCATATTCTGCTAACAATTCTTCCAGACCAGTTTGAATAGCCTGGGCTTCTTCAAGCTTGATAATCCCTGTGGCTCCAAGCATCTGTACATGCGCCAGTGATCCCTGAATATCATACTTAGCCAGTTTTTGGTCAAAGCGGATGGAAGCTCCGAATTCTTCGACCCATGCCTCAAGACTGGCTTCAAAGCGACCACCCCATAATTTCTTTGCTTCCATAAGCTCCTACTTTCTAGCTCTTTTTATGAATTTCCGCATTGACTTTGGTTGGTAATCCCCAAAGCTTGATGAAACCAACTGCTGCATCTTGGTCAAAGGTATCTGCACTGGTATAGGTTGCCAAATCTTCATCATAAAGGGAATTTGGAGATTTCCGAGCAACTACTTTTGCTGACCCCTTATACAATTTCACTTTTGCGGTGCCATTAACAACTGCCTGGGTCTGAGCAAGATAGGCCTTCAAGGCATCTGTTGCAGGATTGAACCACAAACCATTGTAAATCAAGTTAGAGAGTTCATTTGAAACAATCGGTTTGAAATGCGATACTTCCCGCACCAGGGTCAAATCTTCAATTTCCTTGTGGGCTGTCAGAAGGGTAATAGCACCTGGACACTCATAAATTTCACGTGACTTGATTCCGACTAAACGATTTTCCACGTGGTCAATCCGACCCACACCATGTTTGCCAGCAATGACATTGAGTTTTTGAATGAGATTAGCCAGACTTAACTCTTCACCATTTACAGCAACAGGAATCCCTGCTTTAAACTCAATATCGACGTACTCAGGAGTATCTGGTGCATTTTCTGGTGCAGTTGTAATACCAAAAGCATCTTCTGGCGCTTCATTCCATGGATTTTCTAAAACTCCGCACTCATTGGCACGGCCCCAGAGGTTTTGGTCGACTGAGTAAGGGCTATCCAAATCCGCTGGGACTGGTACACCATTTTCCTTGGCGAAGATGATTTCTTCTTCACGCGCCCATTTCCATTCCCGAACAGGAGCCACGACTTTCAAAGTTGGGTCCAGGGCTGCGATAGCCACCTCAAACCGCACCTGGTCATTTCCCTTACCAGTACAGCCGTGGGCGATAGTGGTTGCTCCTGTCTTATGGGCCATTTCCACCAACTTTTTGGAAATCAAGGGACGGCTGAGAGCCGATACCAGCGGATATTTTTGCTCATAATAGGCATGAGCTTGCAGGGCTGGTAGGACATATTCTTGAGCGAATTCTTCTTTCACATCCAACACATGGGACTCAATGGCACCAATGGACAGTGCTTTATCATGAATGAATTCAAGATCTTTCCCCTCACCTACATCCATACAAACCGCAATCACATCATAATCTTTTTTCAACCAAGCAATCGCAACTGAAGTGTCTAATCCACCAGAATAGGCTAAAATCAATTTTTCTTTTGTCATAAGCAATCTCATTTCTTTTTATTTTTATAAAACTTAGTGACTATTATAGTGTATATTTATACTTTTTGCAACATAAATATACAAAAATTGAATTTTTTTGTATATTTTCAATATTGATTTGAAAATAAGCAAATGAAAGAGGCGACTAACGTCAGCTTTCTAGCTCAGTAATCCTCCAATCATTCCAATACGCAAACACCCGCAAGATACTTGTCTAACACTTCCATATTTGCTATAATGAATAACCAATCTAGAAAAGGAGCAAAATATGGAAATCTGGAACGCCTACACAGCCGACGGTCAGCTGACCGACCACACCCTCACACGCGGAGAATCCATTCCCTACGGCCTCTACCACCTGGTCGTCGAGTGCATCATCCGCCACCACGACGGTAGCACTCTCTTCATGAAACGCGACAGCACCAAACCCTCCTACCCTGACTATTATGAAGCGACAGCAGGAGGTTCGGCATTGTTTGGGGAAATAGCAGAGCAGGCCATTTTGCGCGAAGTCCGCGAAGAGACAGGCATTGAGCTGACAGCTGACCAACTCCGCCACCATACACACTTTGTCGCCCATGATGACCAGTGCATTTTCCACTGCTACTGGGCCGAAACCAATTGGGACAAAGCTGCTATCCAACTCCAAGCCGAAGAAACCAGCAACTATATCTGGGTCCCACAAGAAAATTTGAAAAATTTCCTTGAAACAGAGCTAGTCATTCCAAGGCAGAAAGACTATGTGGAGAGCTTGTTTTTAGAACAAGAACAGGGCAAGAGTCAGAATGAAACTCAGCACAACATGAGATAAAAAGTGACTGAGACGATTTCTCCCAAAAAGAATACGACCACCTAAGACACGCACACCGCAAGCCAAAAATAAACCGAGAATAAATCCCCAAACTGTCTGCCCGCCCAACAAACTGAGCAATACTGGGCAGACATATAAAACCAGTAACCAGCTAGGAAGTTGCTTGCGATATACCCAAGCAGATAGTGGCAACAGCCCCAAATACAGCACAATCAAGCATTTAAGAATAAGCATATAGAACTCCTTTCCCCATCAATGTATCATGAGGGGGTAAGGCACTGTCAAGAGGAGATTATGAAAACAGGACAAGTTATGCAACAATTCGGTATCAAACGGGATACGCTTCGTTTCTACACAGAACAAGGACTCTTACAACCGCAACTGATTGACGGCAATTACTACTGGAACGAAGAAGAAATCAACAACCTAGAAAATATACTAGGACTTCGCCAGTTAGGCCTATCTGTGAAAGCTATTATCCGTATCAAAGAACTTCACGACACCAAATGCGGCAGTCTCGAACAGCTAAAAGAAAACAAACAGGTTATACTGGATGAAATTGCCGACCGTGAAAAACAAATCCTCCTACTCCAAGAACAGAAGGAAAATTTAGAAAACCTACTCCTGCAGATTGAGGAAAAATTACAGAATTTATAGCAAAATCCCCACTATCACAGGACAGCGGAGATTATTTCATTACAAACTCTTCAACATATTCTCAATATGCTGGATAGATTTTTCACGGCCGAGCAGGTAAATGGTATTTGGCAGCTCTGGTCCGTGCATTTCGCCTGAAACGGCGATACGGATTGGCATGAAGAGGTTTTTGCCCTTGATGCCAGTTTCTTTTTGGACCGCCTTGATTTGCGGGAAGATGTTGTCTGGTTGGAACTCTTCGTCCGTCATAGCTTCCAATTTTTCCTTGAGAGCATTAAGAACAGTCGGAACAGTTTCGCCAGCCATAACTTCTTTTTCTTCCTCGGTCAATTCTGGGAAATCAGAGAAGAAAAGATCTGTCAGCGGAACAATTTCATCCACAGATGACATTTGTGGTTTGTAAAGTTCCACCAACTTTTCTGCCTTGTCTGTCAAGCGCCCCGCCTCTTCCAAGAATGGTTTGGCAAGATTGAAAATGGTCTCCAAATCAGCTTTTTTGATGTACTCATTGCCCATCCAAGCCAACTTTTTCGGATCGAAGGAAGCTGGTGACTTGCTGAGGCGTTTTTCGTCAAAGAGTTGGATAATCTCATCTTTGGAGAAGATTTCTTCCTCGCCACCCGGTGTCCAACCCAAAAGCGTGATAAAGTTGAAAACAGCTTCTGGCAGGTAGCCTTTTTTGCGGTAATCTTCGATAAAGGCAAGGGTATTGGTGTCACGTTTGGACAACTTTTTACCCGTAGCAGAGTTGATAATCAAGGTCATGTGGGCAAATTCTGGTGCTTCCCAGCCTAGTGCCTCATAGACCATGAGCTGCTTGGGTGTATTGGCAATGTGGTCGTCCCCACGGATAACGTGCGAGATTTCCATGAGATGATCGTCCACCACCACGGCAAAGTTATAGGTTGGATAGCCGTCACGTTTCTGGATAACCCAGTCGCCACCGATGTTGCCACCTTCAAACTCGATTTCGCCCTTAACCATGTCATTCCACTTGTAAATACCAGCTTCATTGACAGCCAAGCGAACCGTTGGAACAATGCCAGCCGCCTCACGCTCTGCTATGTAGGCTGTTTTTTCATCTTCAGACATACCAAGGTATTCATTGATGTAGCGAGGTGTTTCGCCCGCAGCTTCCTGACGCTCACGCTCCGCCGCCAACTCTTCCTCTGTCACGTAAGACTTGTAAGCCTTGCCTGAAGCCAAAAGCTCATCCACATAGGTTTGGTAAATGTCCAAACGCTCTGATTGGCGGTATTGGTCATGGGTTTCTGGGCTTTCGTCCCAGTCAATGCCCAACCAACGCAGGTTTTCCAGCTGAGAACGCTCACCGTCTTCCACATGGCGTTTGCGATCCGTATCTTCGATACGAATGATAAAATCACCGCCGTGATGACGAGCAAAAAGATAGTTAAACAATGCTGTACGAGCATTTCCGATATGCAAGAGTCCCGTTGGACTTGGTGCGTAACGCACACGAATTGGTTTAGTCATGTTTCTCTCCTGTAAAATTTCAATCAAGAACATTATAGCATAGATATGCATAAGAAAACAGAAAAATCAGCCTAGAGAGACTGATTTTGAGGTGTTTTTTGGTTACCTAGAACATTTACTAAAATTTACATACGCAATCAAAAGTCATATCATACGTCTGATTGACACTATTAACTTCAACTGACGTTAATCAATCTATAAGCGATAATTTAATTGATAATTTAATTAAAGTAGAATACGATTCAATACACTGATTACCCAATAAAATAGAATTATTCAAATTCATTTTAACAATCAGAATAAAATAATCCTTTTGTACCTCACTTAACATATCCCTATTGATTATTTTTACCAAGCTATTTATTAAATTTTTCTCATATCAGGCATGGATTTTTGACCTCTATAAATTAACTCACTAATATTGAGTTTTATGTATTCTAATAAGGAGTTTATAAACTATAATCAATGAGAAGAATACAAAAACAAAACTAAAAACAATTAAATTCGTGACAGGAATGAAATTTGCAAAAAAACTCAACAAAAACAAAGTTATCATACTACCAATACGATTCAGTGTTCCCTTAAAAGAAATCAATGATGATATATTATTTGTTGAAAGTAAATGAGTATAATATTTTTTTAGGATAAATTGAATGATATAGAATAAAAAGATAAACATGATGTAGGCTGGTATATAAATATACTCAGAATTTGATAAGAAAAAAAGCGGTACAAAGCCAAATAGAGTAATATATAAATTGGAATTGACCAAATTTTTTGCATTACTAAGATCTATTGAGTACGACACTAAAGCGATTAGTTGAAAGACGACGTAAAAAAGGGAAAAAAAGTTAGAGGACATTTCTTTCTCTATAAGAAATGCTTGCCATAACTGAAAATGTGTCTGAAAAAAAATTTGCGTTAAAAAATCTAGTATTATCACTATTTGCATAATTTTACTATTTTTTAGTTCCTCTAAGCTCTTTACAACATGTTTTGTAAAATTATCAAACCTTAAATTTTTTTCTTTTTTTTGAATATTTGATTCTTTATAAAATAACTGTGTGATACCAATTGCTAAGCTGCAAAATATAACACTTAGAAAATAAATCCCCGTACCAAAATATAAATAGCAAAGACCTCCTATTGTACTACCTACTAGTAATGAAACAGTAGAAATTCGACCATCCACAGCAATAAAGTTACTTAATTCAAACTCATTTGAACACTTAATTTGGTTGTATAAATCAGCGTCAATAGTTCCACTATCCAATGCAGATGCTAGCCCATATAAGAACCAGGCAAAATACAGTATCAGAAAATTATCTGAGCATATGACAACTATGTACAGTATGATTAACAATAATTTTGACAAAATGTAAACATTCTTTTTGGAATACATATCTGCCACTACTCCGCTAGGAAATTCAAATAAAATCATTGCTAAACTATATGCTGATTGAATTACCAAAATCTGTGATAACGATATTCCCTTTGAAAGTAATAGTACCGTCAAAATTGAATGTGGTAAACTATATGAAATAGTTATTAAAGCACTTGCAATAAGATAAATATTTATATTTTTGCGAATATTAATAGTTGTCATTATTCTCCCCCACAGACTGAACAGTTGGGATCACGCACATTCTCTAAAATATATTTTTCAAATGAATCACTATTAATTCCAACTCTAGCGTTTATAGATTTAACTTTCAATAAATTTCCTGAAAAGAATTGAA
The DNA here is from genome assembly GCF_046032535.1 of Streptococcus suis. Classification (GTDB taxonomy): domain Bacteria; phylum Bacillota; class Bacilli; order Lactobacillales; family Streptococcaceae; genus Streptococcus; species Streptococcus suis_AK. The sequence continues at coordinate 20,500 of NZ_JARQPL010000002.1, forward strand.
CAATATCTGACATTGCTAAACTTGAAGCTAAAGCACTATTCGTAAAACTTGATGGAGAAGAATATCGCTTATTTATTATTTCACTTAAATCACTCTGACAATCAATAGATGCAGCTAAGGTATTATTACAAAAAGGACAAGCAGAAATTTCTGGTATGACAAACGGACCAATTACAGAAATATCATTCAAATAACCTACATTTAAAAATGGAATGTGATTTTCAACAAACTTATTAGATGATACTTTCACCGCAATGCTATCATCACCTGAAATAATGCCAAATGTTGATTTAAAATCTTCCCCCTGAAGAATTGTAGAAATATTTTCTTCAGAGACATATTCTGTCACTACCTCTATATCTAGATTACTATTTTTTTTCCTCAATTCTCGTGCAATAACTTCTGATTTATAACAATTTATATCTTCTTCTGAAAAAAGTATTTGACGATTTAAATTGCTCCTCTCAATACGATCACCATCAACTAATATTAACTTTTTGGGTGAATAGACCGATAAGGCATAACTTATATAATTCCCTATACTTCCACAACCAATAATTACAAAAGTTGTATCCTTAAATCTTGCCAAAACTTCAATAGGATTATCTAATAGTAAATTTAGGTATAGAGCATTTTTAAAGTCCTCCGTATCCTCTTTTTGAAATAAATTTTCTACAAATGTAATTAATTTATTGTCCAATAATTTTTGAAATAAAGAGAAATCTAATTTATTTTCAACTAAAAAGTCAGTTATTTCATCAATATCTCTAGCTTCGGTTAAAAAACTTAAGATAGATACTGATGAGTTATACTCTACATCATCAACAAAATATTGTTTACTACCTACACCAATAATTTTACTTGGAGATTCTATCAGAATTGCAGTTAAACTAGTTTTATATTTCATATCTCTTATCACCTTCTAATTTATTTAAAATCTATTTTATAAAAAATCTATCCAAACCTAAGCTTGAATAGATTTTTTTAGTTAGTTTTGAACTGGTCCAACCATTTGCTTTTTCTCCTTTCTATAAATTCTGGCATTATAACTTATGTCAGTTATAATACTTACATAATATAGAAAAAAATAAAGATTGTCAATATTTTTTTAATTTTCTGTATTTTCAATCAATTACAGACTGATTTTGAGATGCTTTTTGGTTACGTGCTAGCCAGTAGAGGACATAAAGGACCAAGAAGCCAGTTGCCGTTAGGAAAAGTCCGCTAATCTGATCAACGGCCAGGACCAAGACCAGACCGGATACCAGTAGTCGAGTGAAGGCTTGACCTAGCATAAAATAGGTCGATACCGCTCCGCCAATGGTCGCCAACTGCTCCTCTGGCATGGAATTGACAAACTTAGCGTTAAACTTAGGGCCACTAGCTCCTGAACTAATCCCCATTGAAGTAAGGAAGAAGAAAATAATTGGCAGTTGGTGAAGCAACATTCCGACAAACACTCCAAGGAGAGAGAAAGTGGCTGCCACTTCAAGCGTCACCATGCTGGTCTTTTTGAAGAGGCTAAATACCAAGGTCGATCCCAAGATATTGCCAACAAAGAAGATCAGAATGGTCAGGGCAAGGGTTGTTTCAACATTGAGGAAGACGAGGCCTGGGTCTTCGCTAATCAAGAGGACCAGAATAGGATAGAGAATCGCTCCACAGGCATTGATTATGGGGCTGGTAATCAGGACCAGACGGAACTCGGGAATCTTGCGCAGCTCCACGATGGCTTGCTTGAAAGAAGCTAGAATGCCTGGACCCTTGGTTGCCTGCTCGGGCTGGCTCGGCCGCTCTGCTATTTTCAAAGGCTGCTCCGTCAGGAGTTTGCGAAAGGCTGGCGTCAGCAGCTGCATGATGAGAAGGGCGACCAAAAAGGTGCCGGCGTTGAGAAAGGCCAGATTTTGGTAGGAGAGGAGGCCGACCAAGAGGGCGGAGAGGGCCTGAAAGGCGATGTTGAGGAGGCTGGTCACGGTCTGGCGAAAGGCCGAGTACTGCTCCCGCTCTTCCTTGGGTGCTACGCGTAATCCCAGAGGTGTATAGAGGCCGTTTTCATAGAAGCCAGCGAAGTCTGCAAAAACATTGAAAGTGGCAGCCACCACGACAATCCAGAGGGCTGGCTCAAAGCCCATGCAGAATCCGAGGATGAGGTAGAGTACAACGCGAAAGAGGAGGGTCAGCTTGATAGTACTGATTTTGTTGACCGTCTTGTCTGCCAGATAGCCTGTGAAGAGGCCCATAAAGCTAGGGAAGATTTCCGAGAAGGTCACAATCGCCAGCGCCAGACGGCTGTTGGGCACCAGCAAGACATAGTTCATCAGGGCCAGATAATAGACCACATCGCCAAAATTGGACAGCATATCCGCAGTCAGTACCCAGAGGTAAGTCGCATTTTTCAAAATCTTTTTCATGATAATCCCTTTCTTTTGAATAATTTTCAGAATATTCTGACTTTTTGTCCTGCAGAGGAGCCTGAATAGACTGCTCTCTGTTCACTCTAGGTGTAATAGATATTCAAAGTGGAGAAGGCCATATCTCCTGTGATATATAGCATCTTTTCTCCCATACCAGTTGCATAGTTATTGACAGCAGACATGGAACTATCTAGCTCCACGACCGCCTGCCAATTTGCCGGCAGATAAAGATCAACTGACGCGAAGGCCGCATCGATATGAAATTCAGCCTTATCTCCCAGAATAACCGCCTGATCAAAATAAACCATACTAGAGCCAAAGACTACTTCCACACTATCATGGAGAAAATTATCGTCGTGAATATAGCGAGTTGTAGAGCCAAAAGCCGTTTCCCGTCCCTTGTCACCAATCACGCCTGTGCCAACTCCATGAGCCAGTCTACGCTTCTTCGGTTTAAAAATCAGTTTCAAGCCAAGGCAGAGCAGGACAAGTGACAGAACCATGTTCCAGGTCCCAAATTCCACCCAATCATAAACTGAGTTCACCGCTATAAAAGCTAGACCGAAACAAAAGATACTGGCAAGCCAATCCAGCTTCACTAAGCGGTGAAAACCAGTCACAAAGGTTAAAACAAACCAGACTGTTGTCCAAAATGGCAGAGCCAAATGCAAGCCCAGTGAATCCCTAACTAGGACCAAGCCTGCCAAGACCAGCAGAGCAATCCCTAAACCATATTTTTTCATCTTCCTACCTCATTTCCTGTAACTTTTCTTTAAGCAAGTGGTAATAATGCCGTGACACATGGACCTCCTTGTGGGTCTTGTAGAAGGCAATCCGACTGGTACCCGAGAAGGACTTGTCCAGCGAATAGACCGCTTTACTGTTGACAATGGTTGACTTGGCCACTCGACAAAAGTAGATTGGCAAGTATTCTTCCAGCTCATAGAGCTTCATCTTGACCTCATAGGCATCGTCGCCTGTATGGGCATAAATTTTGGTCCCATCCGTTTCAAAGAAAAGTATGTCACCCAATGAAAGAAAATACTCACTGCTCCCCTTGTAAAAGACAAGTGAGGGACGGCTAACTTGTTGCAAAGCTTGCTGAATCTGTTCAATCTCTGGTCCCAGCTGACTGGTTCGGATAACAACTTCAACCTGATCTAAGCTGTCATCAAATTCAATCCTAACTTTCATAGCTCCCTCCTTTTTGATAGGTCTATTATACCAATTCCAACCACAATTACAAGGGCATTTCAGTAAGTGGTAAAATTAGACAGGTAAGTGGTAAACATTCATCATTAAAAGTCGCTAGAATTCAAGTATCTATTTCTCCATCTTTTCAGAGACAGTTCACCTCTAACAGATTACTTTTTATACTCAATGAAAATCAAAAACAGACTAGCTCCAAAGTTTTGGGGAACCTTTGGAGGTTGGAGATAGAGCGAACGTAGTTCGTTTCTACTCAGCAGATAGAACCCTGTTACTATTTTGTTTCAAGGTAACAGGCTGAAAGGCTCCACTGGAGCCTCAGAACGTAGACAAACTCCTAAAAATATAAAAAATAGAAAAAGTTTGCGAAAGATAGCAAATCATTAAACTCTTAGAAATGTTGATATTTCGATGTTTCTAAGAGTTTTTAATTTTCAACATTAAGAAAAAAGATTGAAGAAAATTGTCCAAAATGGACTTTTTCTTCAATCTGAGGCTCCACTGGAGCCTTTCACTCATCAAATCAAGTCAACAACATCTGATTTTGATTTTCGAAGAGTATTAGTCAATAAGGTGACAAAACGATAAAGAATATAGCATAATAAGAGCCAGCCAAATATCGTTATATAAAAGACGAAGCTGAATGAGTGTTGTTGGTACTGCTTCATTTCTTCTTGACTTGTCTGTTTTGATTGAGCATCTTCCTCAGCTACATCCGGCTGACGATAGGCGTTAACCAATAAGCGATAGTCAAAAGGAGGAACTAGCGGATCACACGTCAACAGCGTTAACATATCTTGATTTTCAACAGGCAATAATTTTTGCCAATCAGTCGCCTTTATCACTTCTGTATTTTTGACCAAATATGTCAGTGTTGTCCCACCGATTTCAATAAAAATCTTATCTCCTTCTTTTAGCTCCGTTAAACGGAAAAAACGAAGATCTGTATACCAACTACGATGACCTGCAATGACACTTCGGTGCCCCATACCACCAACAGGTAAATCTGTTCCAATAATAGAAGCCACCCCATCATTTAAATGCTGGCTAGTCGCTCCGATATAAATTGGCTGGCGAATTTCAATACTTGGAATGCTTAGATAACCAATCACACCGTCTTCCAAATTAGGAACAACAACAGAATGACTATCCGAACTATTCTTTTCTGCAAAAGGGTCAATTGTTGGGATATCTCCGCTATTGATTTGTTCTTCATAAGTATCAATTGCCGCTTTTTGCTCTGCTGAGAATGATGTTGAACGACTTTGGTAGGACTGATAGTGTCGATAAGTTTGAAACTCATGCACAGACATATTTGTCAGTAAGATTAATGGCATTAATAAACCAATCAGCATGAGAATGTAGCCAATTTTTTTCATCATTTCACTTTTACCTTCCGATTCTTCTTCCTACGGCGAAGATAGAGGATAGCAACAATCACTAGTATAATCAGTAAAGCTATTAAGTAGGATAGCGTTAGCATATCCAAAAAGAATACTGGTTTTTCCTTTTTGGCAACTTCAGGCTCGTAAGGAACACGGTGGCCACGTACCAACAAACGATGACTGTTGATCATATATGGTGTACAGGTCAATAAAGTAGCATAGTCTTTTCCAGCCTGTACCAAGACAGGATCGAAGTCACTCGGCTCAACAACTAAGATTTGATCCACCTCATAAGCTAGTGTTTCTGCGATGTTATGAATGTAAAACTGTTCCCCGACTTTGAGACGATCGAGATTGGTAAACAGGGAAGCATTGGGCAAACCACGATGGGCTGTTATGACAGTGTGAGTACTTTCACCACCAACCGGCAATGACGACCCCTCTAAATGTCCAGCTCCTTTTTGTAATACATCTTCGGTTGTCCCAGCATAAATGGGAATCTGCTCATTGATTTTTGGAATTTCCACAAAACCAATTTTTTCCTTCACCTCAAGCATGCGTGCATATTCTGCAATCCCAGCCTTTTCCTCTTCTGAGTATGGATCTTGCATTTTGCTTGGATCCAAGGTCTGATTATACGCCCGCGCCTTCTCTAATCGCTTGGAAACTTCTTCGCTCGGGAGCTGTTGTGCTTGCTCATAAAAAGATTCTACTTCACGGTCTGACTCATATCGATAATAAAATTGAGAAATCAACGGATATACCGTAATAAGCAAACCAAAGACAAATATCAGTTTTAAAAGTATGGATTGTTTGGACAATCCTTTTTTATGCTGTATACGCTTCTTCACCACTCTTCACCTGTTTCTTCTTTTTCCGCCTTTTTGTAAATAGGAAAATTAATAAAATGATAATCAACATTCCTAATGCATACAAAAGATAGCGAATAAGAATACGCATTTCAGCATTTTCAACTGTTTTACGATAATCTTCGGCAACATAAGGAACACGATGCCCACGCACTAATAAACGATGCGTGTTTACCATATAAGGTGTACAAGTTAATAACGTTGCATAATCCTGTCCAGGCTTTACCAAAAGCTCTTCAAACTGTGTCGGTTCCACAACTAAAATCTGATCCACCTCATAGGCCAAGGTTTCTGAAATATTGTGGATATAAAAAGTATCCCCAATCTCAACCTTGGTCAAATCTGTGAACAAACGCGCCTTTGGCAAACCGGTATGAGCTGTCAAGACTGTATGGGTATCACTTCCCCCGACCGGCAAAGATGTCCCTTCCAGATGCCCAACTCCCTTTTGCAAAACTGACTCGGCTGTTCCAGCATAAATCGGAATCTTGGCCTCAATTTTAGGAACTTCAACATAGCCCATTTTCTCATGCAATTCCAACATCCTCGCATACTCTGCCCGCCCAGCTTCGTGACGTGACTTAGTATAAGGATCTTCAGAAATGATATTGTTTAAACTTTCGTTGAAAGCATGAGCCAAATCAATTCGCTCTTGAACCTCTTTAGGTTTTAAATTCTTCTTCTCCTGATCGAAAGACTCTGTCAACTGACCAGCCTCATAGCGATAATAAAAATTTGATACATGAGGATAGAGTAAAATCCCCATCCCAATCAGAAAAACCAAGTAAAAAGGAAGGTTGCTCTTCTTTTTTTTCTTTTTAGGTTTAACTGATTTCTTTTGGTTTACAATTTGATCTTCTTTTTTCTTCATCATTTTCCCATTATATTCTATCGTATTGCGGAGTTGAAAATTTCTCCAAATATCCTCTATTATACCACAATCCGGTTCTCAAACAAAAAAATCCCATCAACGACATCAGACTGTTTTTGTAGGTGGATATTTCGCCGATTTCGAACCTCATGGGGAACAAATCGCTCATATAAAGCGAGAACTTGGGTCAAGATTTTTGAAAAAATAACTTGTGTTTGATTAGGATTTGCGAGATAATAATGTTGGCTTTGCATATCATTCCCTCATTTCGTGGTTGTTTTGAGTTTATGATACGCAAAGTTTTTTTATTTGGCTAGAATTAACTAGCACAACGGGTAACTAATACTCATTTAAAATCAAAAATAGCCACCTACCACTCAAAGTGGATATGGAGCGTTTTGATTTTGTTTTTTTTGATACTCTTCGAAAATCAATATCAGACGTTGTTGACTTGATTTGATGAACTTCAGTTCTATCTGCATCTGCATCTGCGTCGCCTAGCCTGATTTTGATTTTCATTGAGTATAAGAAGAAAACAGCTACTTGAAATCCACAATCCTCAACTCAAACTTATAAATTTATGTCCCACATGTTATTAAGTAGCTTATACTTGCTATTTTAGATTTTTATTGAGTATAAAATAGAAGCTAAGGTTGTAGCCCTCAGCTTCTATTTCTCCACTATTAAAAAATCGCATCCAGCAATGATGTGCTTCCACCACCGCCGTCACCACCTGCACCGACAATATGATTGCCAATGACCTGAGCAAAGGTCTCAATGTTCAAACTCTGTACATAGATTTCTCCATAACCAGTAAAGGTATTAACGATTCCTTCACCTGTACCGATAGATTGGAGGAAACCATTTTCCATATGGATATTGTAGTCCAAATCACGACTCCAAGCAACCACATGAGCATTGTCAATGGTGATACTTCCACCATCCAAAGTTAGCTTCTTAATAGAACCAAACGCATTCGCCAAAAGTGTTCCGCGCCCCTCTGTCGTCATCACAAAGAGTCCACCCTGACCACCAAAGAAAGCTTTCCCGACACTCTGGCGTTCCATTTTATATTGAGCAGAACCATCAAGAGCAAGGAAGGCACCATCATTTAATCGATATTGCTCTGCACCAAGTTCCAAGGCAATAACCTGACCTGGCGTTGAAGGCGCAAGTGCAATTTTTCCATCGTCACTATTGGAAATGGCTTGCGTGATAAACATAGATTCGCCTGATACCATTGACCGACCGATGGCCCCCATCAATTTACCAAAACCTGAACCACCACGCGCATTGAGCTTGGTATTCAAAGTAACGCTGGGCGTATGGTAAACCATACTCCCCTGTTGAATATAAGCTGACTCTCCAGCCTCCAAGGCGATTTCCACTAAAGGAAATTGCATATTACTATCAATCGTGTATTTCATACGGTTATCTGACATAGTTGCCTCCTATTTTTTTCGAAATGTACCTGTTAACCACAGGATTGCTATAATAAACCAAAAACAAGCTAAAATAAACCAAGTATCATTTATCTCTTTGTTTGTTCTGTTGTGATAATACAATTTTATCTCATTCAAAAAAACTTGTCAAGGATTTCTCGGTCATTCAGATAGAATTTACAGAAAAAACCGAACTTCCTGAGTATTCCTATATAACTTCTGTCATACGACCCGTATCCACATCATAAACCGCACCAGAAATTTCAACGTCGTCAGGTATGAGCGGAGATTGTTTCAAGAGCGCAATATCCTCCCGCACGCTTTCTTCAATGTCTGTAAAAGGAAGAAAGTCCTGCCCCGTCACATCTACTCCCAAATCTCGCTTGAGTTGGACCGCAAAGTCCTCATTGGTAAAGGTCTGGGCACCGCAATCTGTATGGTGGAGCACCACGATTTCCCGCGTACCGAGCTGCTGCTGGGAAATGACAAGCGAACGAATCATGTCCTCCGTCACACGCCCACCTGCGTTCCGCAAAATGTGGGCATCACCCAGAGCCAAGCCCAAAGCCTGCGCCACGTGAAGCCGTGAGTCCATACAGGTCACGATAGCCACCTTGGTCTTTGGACGAAGAGGCAAATGGTAATCACCATGTAGGTCAACATAGGCCTTGTTGGCCTTCATAAAGTTTTGAAAATAAGACATAGGACCTCCTTGTCTGATAAGAATTTCTGAAATTTTCAGAAATAGGTTAGACCTAGCTTATCACATTCCCGACTATTTGTCGCAAAAAGAGGAGTAATAAAAAGCTTAGCATCACTTCTCAGAGTTCGTGTCAACATCTCAGCGCAGTGGTTGATTGGCAGATTTGTTCGTGCTCAACACTCCAAATCTGACCATTACGATTGTTGCGAACAAAGTTCGCTTTATCTCCAACCTCAAACTGTCTCCCAGACAGTTTGAGCTGTGCGGGGGGTGGGAGTGAAACAGTCTGGGGATAGACTGTTTCAGCTCAACAACTGGAAAAAAGGACTTGTTGACGAACTCTTTTTACCTGTCAAGTTCTTTCCCACTCCCCCGAATATTTTCGTCACTTAAACACTTTCTGCAAGACTTCGCCAATGGTGGTCACGCCGATAACCGTGATTTCCTTGGGCACCTTGATACCTGTCAGGGAATTTTTGGGGGCATAGACCTTTGTAAAGCCCAATTTGGCGGCTTCGTTAATCCGTTGTTCAATCCGATTGACGCGGCGGATTTCCCCTGTCAGACCGATTTCGCCTATAAAGCACTCTTGTGGGTTGGTTGGCTTATCCTTGTAACTGGAAGCAAGGGCAACTGCGACTGCCAGGTCAATAGCTGGCTCATCCAGTTTGACACCGCCTGCTGATTTGAGGTAGGCGTCTTGGTTTTGGAGGAGCAGGCCTGCCCGTTTTTCCAAAACCGCCATAATCAAGCTGGCACGGTTGAAGTCCAAGCCTGTCGTGGTCCGCTTGGCATTGCCAAACATGGTCGGGGTCACCAGAGCCTGCACTTCCGCAAGGATTGGGCGGGTACCCTCCATGGTCACGACAATGGCCGAGCCAGTCGCCCCGTCCAGACGCTCTTCCAGAAAGACCTCACTTGGATTGAGAACTTCGACCAAACCCTGTGACTGCATTTCAAAAATGCCGATTTCGTTGGTGGAGCCAAAGCGGTTTTTGACCGCCCGCAAGATACGGAAGGTGTGTTGCCGCTCGCCCTCAAAATAGAGAACGGTGTCTACCATGTGCTCCAAGGTCCGCGGTCCAGCCAGGGTGCCTTCCTTAGTCATGTGGCCGACGATAAAGGTTGCGATGTTGTTGGTCTTGGCAATCTGCATGAGTTCATTGGTCACTTCACGGACCTGACTGACAGAGCCTTGCACGCTAGAGATGTCAGGACTCATGATGGTCTGGATCGAGTCGATAATCAGGAAATCTGGTTTTATCTTCTCAATCTCGGTCCGAATGCTCTGCATATTGGTCTCCGCATAGAGATAGAACTCGCTGTCGATGTCGCCCAAACGCTCGGCACGGAGCTTAATCTGCTGGGCAGACTCTTCCCCCGACACATAGAGGACGATGCCAATAGTCGAAAGTTGGGTCGATACTTGCAGGAGCAAGGTGGACTTGCCAATCCCTGGATCGCCTCCTATGAGAACTAGACTGCCCGGCACCACTCCACCACCGAGGACGCGGTTGAACTCTTCCATGTTGGTCTTAGTGCGAGCCACTTGAATGGACGACACTTCATTGAGCTTCATCGGTCGGGTTTTCTCACCTGTCAGGCTGACCCGCTCGTTCTTGACTTCCGCGACTTCCACTTCCTCGACAAAGGAAGACCAGGAGCCACAGTTGGGGCAACGGCCCAGATACTTGGGCGAGTGGTACTCGCAGGATTGACAGACAAAGGTTGTTTTTTTCTTAGCGATGGTCATTTCCTCCTATAGAGTGTATTCTAGGATTTCGCAGTAGGCTATGGTTTCTTTGGGAACAAACTGGCGTATCAGCATACCGTGACAGACGATAACGATTCGGGCATAGGCTTGGTATTTTTCAAGGGCCTGTAAAAATCGCTCTTTCATCTCCGCAGCAGTCTCATAGCGAACAGAAGAAGACTTGGGCACCGCTCCGCCATTTTCCAAAAATAATCGATGAGCTAAGACAGCCTCATCTTGACTGGCATTTTGCCCCGTCAGGTCTGGTCGCCACTCATGAAAAAAGGGTTCGACCAGAAGAGGTAGTTGCTGGGTATGAGCAATGTAGGTCGCAGTTTCCAAGGCCCGTGTGACGCTTGAAGCAATGACTACTTGAGCTTGGGAAAAGATAGGATCACTAGCAATTTCCTGAGCTAAAGTCCGCCCCTTTTCAGTTAAAGGAGCCAGATCCCGTCCAAAACCTGCATACAGCCGAGGATTATCATGCTGGTCAAACATGCTGTAGTCGGGCTCGGAATGCCGCACAAAAAGAATCTGCATAGTAGTCTATTTCCCTGTTGAGCCAAATCCACCTGTCCGAACGCCGTCGGCCTGGTCACCGTCAGCCAAGAGGAAGGGGGCAAAAACAGCCTGCACAATTCGCTCGCCAGCTTCCACCACGACAGTTTCCTCGGTGATGTTTCGCATCTGGGCAAAGATGTGGCCTTCGTTGGCTGGATTTCCATAGTAGTCGCCGTCGATAACCCCAACCGAGTTAATCAGGACCAAGCCTTTCTTGCGAGGATTGGACGAGCGGTCGTAGAGGTAGAGAACCTCGTTGGCCTGCATATAGGCCTTAACACCAGTTGGAACCAGCTTAATCTCGTCTGGCTCCAAGCTGACCCTCTCCGCAGCCTTTAGGTCGTAACCCGCTGCGTGGGCCGTCTCACGTTTTGGCAATAAATTTTCATCAGTAAACTGGCTGACCAGTTCGAATCCACGGATTTTCATATTTTTCCTTTCGAGTGCTTATTTTGAAGATAAATCTTCTAGTAATTTTTCAAAATCAGAATTTATCTTTTGGGTCTTATTAAAAATTGCATATTCTGACCGAGCTTTGTCTTTGGCAGTCTGACTAGTAATCTGACCCTGCCCCTCTAAAAGTTCATAATCTTGAAAGGCTAAAAATCGGTCAATGCTATCTGCCAAATCTTGCATGGTCTGGGTCTTTCCTTGCTCAATTTGTCGCTCCAGATAGTCAAAGTAGCCCGAAATACTACGTTCCAGCGAACGAATTTCCTTTTCGTTCAGATAATTTTTAGCCACAAGAGCATCCGATTGCAAAATACGTCCATCAGGAGAGTGTTTCCAGGTTACCAACCCCATGTTTACTTTGGTGTGGTCCGCCTTTTCATAAATAATTTCTGCAGCTGTTTTACCTGAAATCGCATAATGAAATTTATTTTGCACATGAGCATAGAATTGCTTAGTCACCAAGCTATTAACATCGTAATCAATCGCAATCTCTGCAAAAATATCTGTGATTTGTAACCAAATTCGTCGTTCACTAGCACGGATAGAACGAACTCGTTCTAAAAGCTCACGAAAATAGTCTTTTTCCAACAAGTTTTCGCCTTGCTTCAAACGCTCATCATCCATGGCAAAACCTTTAATCATGTATTCTCGAAGTACAGTCGTTGCCCACTGCCTAAACTTAGTAGCCTTTTGAGAATTGACACGGTAACCGACGGAAATGATGGCATCGAGATTGTAATAACTAGTTAGATAATTTTTACCATCACTTGCAGTTGTTTCCATTTTGGAAATAACTGAATGCTCATCTAGTTCGCCTTCTTCAAAAATATTTTTCAAATGTTTGCTGATAGCTGGTACACCAACATCAAACAATCTTGCCATTTCCTTTTGACTGGCCCAAATCGTCTCATCGCTGACAATGACACTAGCCTTTTCTTGATCATTTTCTGCTCGGTAAATTAAAAATTGTAATTCCTTCATATTTGCCTCTTTGGTTATTTAGGGCTCACTCCCTACTGCAGATTCATTCGCATTTTTCGTCACAAATGCAAAAAGTGTTGTTAAGGGGAAGGCATACTCGTCATCAAAGCAGTCTGCACGTAGCCACACGTCTTGATCAACCTTGCGAAGATAGACACTACGAGGGAAGGTAAACTCTTTCTCCAACTGAGGCGACAGCAGGCAAATGGCTCCGTCTGGTGATTTTCCTTGGGAGAGTACAATATCCTGGCTAACTTCCTGTTCCAACAAGGCCAACCGAAGATAAACTCCCAGAGGAGCTGGTGGTAATTGATAACCCATCTCCACGGCTCTCTCCTCTATCTGAGGAGCAGTTGCTTCCCTAGCAAATCCCATGTCGGCTAGACTGACAATCTCAACCAAACACTTCTGTTTCTCCACCACTTCTTGATAAGTGGGGTGAGCTAGGTAGGTCTTAAAATAATCATTCACCAAAATCCCCTTATCATCTAAGTAGGCAAGGATTTCTTCTTTTTTCAGGGGAAACAATTCAACCCGAACGCTCTGTCTTTTCATAGGTCTATTATACAGGAAATACAGGGTAAAGCAAAACTCCAACCTAGTGGCTGGAGTTTTTGTCTACTCAAACACAAACTGGTTGTGGTAGAGTTCGGCGTAGAAGCCGTTAAGCTTGAGAAGTTAGCTGTGGTTGCCTTGCTCGATGACTTTTCCGTCTTTGAGAACGATGATTTCGTCCGCAAGTCTGGATCTATTTCTCTGGTATAACCCAAAAAAGATAGTAAGTAATAAAGACTGTCAGCAAGCCAAGTCCAATTTTGACAAATAGTACAGGAGCCAACCAAATGGAAATCCCCATGAGTATGTAGATTTGCCAGATAATTTGTTTTTTCCGTTTACGGGAAATGGCTTTGGTTTCAGCATAATCCGCTACGTAAAATTGATAAATTTTTGTATTGCGTAGCCATTTTTCAAAATTTTTAGAGCTTCTAGCAAAACAAAATCCAGCCAAAAGTAAAAGAGGCGTTGTTGGAATGATAGGTAGAACAATCCCAATCATGCCAATAGCAAGACTAACAAAACCAGCTACTAGATAAACAATTTTTTTCATAATACTATTATACCAAAAGAGTTCGTGATTTTTTGAATATTTTCTGTATGGTTTAGGAAAACGCTTGCTTTCCACCCTGTAAACTGGTATGATAAGGATATTACATTTAGAAAAGAGAGAAGATGCTATGAAATTTCTAGGACTTGTCGGAACCAACTCCGCTCGCTCAACCAACCGCAAACTCTTGCAGTACATCAAACAGCATTTTGCTGACAAGGCAGATATTGAATTGGTTGAAATCAAGGACCTTCCAGTCTTCAATAAACCGGCTAATCGTGAACTGCCAGAAAGTGTTAAAGAATTAGTTGCGAAGATTGAAAGTGCTGATGGTGTCATCATCGGAACACCTGAGTATGACCACTCGATCCCCGCTGTTCTTATGAATGCACTAGCTTGGGTATCATATGGAGTCTACCCTATGCTTAACAAGCCGGTTATGATTACAGGTGCCTCATACGGAACACTCGGTTCTTCCCGTGCTCAATTGCAACTACGCCAAATTCTCAATGCTCCCGAACTCAAAGCTACTGTTTTACCAGATGAGTTCTTACTATCTCATTCCATGAAAGCCTTTGATACAAACGGTGAGCTCATTGATTTAGAAATCAGTCAAAAACTGGATGCCATCTTTGATGACTTCCGTCTCTTTGTCAAGATGACAAGTAAACTGTCTAGCGCTAAAGAGTTACTTCAAAAAGAAGCTGAAAACTTTGACTGGGAAAACTTGTAAGAGAGGGGAACAATCATGAAATTTGTCGGAATCGTCGGGTCTAATGCAGACCAATCTTATAACCGCATGCTATTGCAATTTATTCAACGCCACTTTAAAGTAAAATTTGAATTAGAGCTTTTGGAAATCAAAGATGTCCCAATGTTCAATCAGGACGAAGATCAGTCTAATAGTTTTGCGATCCAATACCTTTACAACAAAATCACACGTGCTGATGGTGTTATCATTGCTACACCTGAGCACAACCACACCATCACACCTGCTCTTAAGAGTACCCTAGAGTGGCTCAGTTTCAATTTACATCCATTTGAAAATAAACCAGTTATGATTATCGGGGCTTCTTACTACGACCAAGGAACGTCTCGTGCTCAAGTCCACTTGAGAAAAATTTTGGACGCTCCAGGTGTCAATGCCTACACGTTACCAGGTAATGAATTCCTCCTTGGTAAAGCGAAAGAAGCTTTTGATGATAAAGGGAACATTATCAATGAAGGGACTGTGAAATTCTTGGAAAGCTGTCTAGACAACTTTATCAAGTATGTCGGCGTTGTATCTAAATTGAAACAACCCAAGCCAATCGCACCAGAAGATTTGGACTGTACCAAACCAATCGCAACGACCATCACAGGTGTGGACCCAGATGACCCAGACTGGCTGGATAAGGCTTCTAAATTGGTCAACGCTGTCGAGGGAGATACGTATGTTAAATTAGATAACGGTCTTTTAACAGTTAACCAACTCAATATGTTCCTCAACGCCATGCCATTTGAATTGACCTATGCAGATGATAATAACCAGTTCCTCTACTACAACAATAGTCACCAAGAGCCTGATACTATGTTAGGTAAGCGGGTCCTAGCGCAAGTAGGAAACCGCTTGTCAACCGTTCACGGCACTTTACCACCTGCTCGTATGAAGAATGTCGAATGGGTTGTTGGAACCTTACGTAATGGTAACCAAGAGTACGTTCGAACAATCGTCCCAGGCACACCACCTGAAATTATCAACACTCATAACTACCAAGCTATGTACTATCCTGACGGGTCCTACGCTGGCATCAATGAAATTATCTTTAATTTTAAGCCATGGTTAGATTGGTATCTTGAAACCACTGGACAACGCTTGGTGGGGGGTGCAGGAAACACCGCATCTCCTGCCCATGTTGATGCAACCTCTGGTGCTTCAGATACAGGTAGTACCCCTACAGCTTCCACACCGACAGATGCCAATTCTGGTGCATCTGCTCACTAACAAATAAAAACTAGTGGGAAGGGGCTCCCTTTCCACTATATTTTTTCAATAAATTTTTGATGATTATGTCACAAGGAGGCCCCATGTCCCCATTTCAAGAAAAAATTTCGGTTGCAGTTTCAAAAAAAGAATCCCTTTTTGATGAAAGTCTAAGCCGTTACGCCTTACGCTCCATGTATGCAGGAGCTTATTTGACCATGTCAACAGCTGTTGGTATTATTGGAGCTGATGTCATCTCCAGTCAATTCCCAAGTCTATCGCGTTTTGTTTTTACCTTTATCTTTGCTATCGGACTGATTTTTGTTCTTATTTTTGGTGGCGAATTGGCTACATCTAATATGATGTATCTAACTACTGGTGCCTATTATAAGCAAATTACTTGGAAAAAAGTAACGCTGATGTTACTTTACTGCACCTTCTTCAACTTTGTAGGTGCTACCATTCTGGCTTGGCTTTTCAATCAGTCCTTCTCCTACCTTAACTTATCTAACGAAAGTTTTGTTGTCAACGCTGTCACCATCAAACTAGGAAAATCCGACTGGAGTAACTTCTTTGAGGGAATTACTGCCAATATGTTTGTGAATATGGCAATCCTTGGCTTCATGCTCATCAAAGAACAGTCTGCTAAGTTCTTTGTCATCATTTCCTCCATTTTTATGTTCGTTTTCCTCATCAATGAGCATCTGGTCGCTAATTTCGCATCTTTCATGCTCCTAGCTTTTAACGCTACTCGAAGCAATGTCGAAGCCTTCAATATGATCAATATCCTTCGTCAATGGATTGTGGTCTTTTTTGGAAATTGGCTCGGAGCCGGTCTCTTTATCGGTATCGCCTACGCTTGGCTCAATCAAACCAAAACCAACCACATTGAGCAGTAAGCCTACCACAAAAACAGCCAAGATAAACCACTTCCTAAACGTTTAAGGATTGTGGTCTGCTTATCTTGGCTGTTTATTTTTCTATATATTATTCAAACACAAACTGGTTGTGGTAGAGTTCGGCGTAGAAGCCGTTTAGTTTGAGGAGTTGACTGTGGTTGCCTTGCTCGATTACCTTTCCATCTTTGAGGACGATAATTTCATCCGCATTGAGAATGGTTTTGAGGCGATGGGCAATGACGAAGCTGGTCCGTCCTGCGATAATAGCCTCCATAGCTTTTTGAATTTTGGCTTCCGTTACGGTATCAACGTTAGACGTTGCTTCGTCCAAAATCAAGACTTGTGGATCTGTCAAGAGCGTACGGGCAATGGAAATCAGCTGTTTCTGACCTGTCGAGAAGACATTCTCATCATCGGTCACAAAGGTTTCATAGCCCTCTGGCAAGCTCATGATGAAGTCGTGGATATGGGTGGCACGAGCTGCGGTTTCCACCATTTCCTGCGAAATACTCTCATCACCAAAGCGGATATTGTCCGCAATAGTCCCCGAGAATAGCACCGACTCCTGCAAGACGATACCGACCTTATCCCGCAAGCTGTCCAGATCATATTCCCGAATATCGCGACCATCAAAGGCCACGCTACCACCGTTAACATCATAGAAGCGGTTGATCAAGTTCATAATGGTAGTCTTACCAGACCCCGTCGGACCAACGACCGCTACCATTTTGCCCTTAGGAGCAGAGATAGATACCTTGTCCAAGACCTTCTGACCTGGCAGGTAGCCAAAGTCGATGTCCTTAATTTCAACACCTTCTTTTAATTCGGTAAATAGCGGAGCGTTTTGAGGGCGAACTTCCTCAGGCTCATCAAACATTTCCTGAATACGATGAGCTCCTGTGAAAGCTAGCTGCAATTCTGCCCAGCTGGCAGCAACCTGCATGATTGGCTGGTAATACTGTTGCGAATATTGAACAAAAGTCACCACCAGACCAAGTGCGGCAGCTGTTTCCAGCGAGCTGTCATTGAGAACAATGCTGGAACCTGCAAAGATAACAATGGCCGTATTGACCAAGCTCATACCATTCATAAATGGGAAGAGAATCCCACCAAACAGGCGTCCCTTGAAGGTCGTACGACGAACTTCTTCATTGAGCTCCAAGAAACCATCAATCGTTTCTTCCTGCATACCTTGTACAATAATCGCTTTTTGCCCAGAAATTTTCTCGTCCATGTAGGCGTTGAGCTTAGATACCGCAGCCTGTTGCTTGTCAGTATATTTCCGTGATAGGCGGATGATAAGGACCAAGGCAATCAAGGCAACTGGCGTAGAAGCAATGGTCACCAAGGCCAAGCGAGTATCCTGACGGAACATCATAATGACCATACCGACATAAAGAGCGATGTTGGTCACCACTTGGGTCAAGGACTGGTTAAAAGCGTTTTGGATATTGTCCAAATCACTGGTAAAGCGAGAAAGTATATCCCCGTCCTTGTGGCTATCAAAGAAGGCAACTGTCAAACGTTCCAGCTTGCCAAACAAGCCCTTACGCATACGGTTGGTCGAATGAGCCACGATACGCGTGAAGAGGAGGGTGTAAATCAAGGTTGCCACAACCGTCGCCGCATAGGCAAAGAAAAGATTGAGCATAACCCCGTTAAAATCAGACAGGTCAGGTTTGAAATCTGACTGACCCATTTGCACCGAAGCAAAGTAAGCCTGTCCAATTTTCCCCATTTCTGTAATGGCATTTCCAAGGAAAACAGGTGTCTTAACCTGCAAGTAGGTCGCTGCTACAATGGCTAGAAAAATCACAGCAAAGGACAGCTTATAGCGTTTAAAATAAAACCAGAAAAAACGTAACGTCTTCATAACATGATACTTAGGTCGCCCAGAAAGCGACCGAAAAATAGGAAACCAACGCCGCGTCCCGAAACGCTAGGCGGTTTATCTTTTTTCGAAGCTTTCCGACCGAGTTCAAATACAATCGTTCTATATAGACTGCACTTGCTTAGTTCTCCTCCTTCCCTCTCTGTGTTTCGTAGATTTCGCGGTAAACGTCATTTGTCGCTACCAGCTCGGCGTGGGTACCTTGGCCGATCAGACGACCTTCGTCAAGAACCAAAATCTTATCAGCTTTGACAACAGAAGAAATCTTCTGGGCAACGATGACAGTGGTTGTCCCCTTCAAATCATGGTTGAGAGCCTCTTGGACTAGTTTCTCAGACTTGGCATCCAGGGCAGAAGTCGAGTCATCCAAGACCAAGACCTTAGGCTCGCCAATCACCCCACGAGCAATGGACATCCGCTGCTTCTGACCACCAGAGAAGTTATTTCCACGCTCCTCCACCTGACTTTCGTAAGTGTCATCCAAGCGGTCGATAAATTCTTTTGCTTGGGCAATACCTGCGGCCCGCTCCAAGCGTTGCAAATCAGCACCAGGTGCCCCTTGACGCAGGTTGTCTGCAATGGTTCCCGAGAAGAGAATAGCCTTTTGCAAGACAATCGATACCGTATCACGCAGGGTGTTCTGGCTGACTTCTTTCAAGTCCCGACCACCGATGGATACTGTTCCTTCTTGCGGGTCAAACAAACGCGGAATCAGTTGAGCAAGAGTGGATTTACCCGCACCTGTTGCACCAACCACACCGACCATTTGCCCTGGCTCAATCTCAAATGAGATATTTTTCAAAGTCGGCTCCGTATCATGTGGGTAGGTAAAGCTAACATTGTCAAAGACAATCTTACCAGTCAATTCTTCATCCGCCACATCCTTGAAGGTCATAGCAGGCTCCGTATCCAAGACCTCGCTGATCCGCTTAATAGAAATGGCAGCACGTGAAGCCTGCATCCCCATAAAGCTAGTCATGATGATGGCAAACATGATTTGCATGAGGTAGCTCATAAAGGAAGTAAAGCCACCAACTGCTTCCATGTTGGTTTCCAACATCCCGGACACCAAGTAGAGCGATGCAAAAATCGCCATGTAAGAGATAAACATCATCAAGGGTTGCAAGATAGCAAAACCGTAGCCGATAAAGAGATTGAGGTCCAAGAGTTCATTGGATACATCCTTGAATTTCTTGTACTGGTTTTTCTCCTGAACAAAGGATTTGACCACACGGATTCCGCGTAGGTTTTCCTTAGCAATGCTGTTCATCTTGTCCATGAGGGACTGGAATTTTCCAAAACGTGGTCCCATTTGTCCCATGACAACTGCCATAATAGCCACTATCAAGACCACCATGAGAATAATCATCCACCAGAGTTCTGGCATGGTCCGCACCGCCATGATGAAGGCTCCGACAAACAGCAATGGAACCCGCATCAACACTGTAAAGAGCATCATGACAAGGTTCTGGATTTGATTGACATCGTTAGTCATCCGAACAACCAAGTTCCCTGCATTAAACTCTTCGATATTGGCATAAGAGAAGCTTTGGATCTTCCGAAAGGTCTTCTCACGAATATCTGCAGATACCCCTTGTGAAATTTTTGCCGCTGAAATGGTATTGACCAGCCCTGCCAAAAGACCAGTTCCAGCAATAATCAGCAGTAATTTGCCCACACGAACAATTTCATCCTTGTCATTGGCCAAGACTGCTGTCAAAACATCCTGCAAATAACTAGGTTGCATCAAGGTCGTTGCTACGACAATGGACGTCAACAAGACCGATGCTAAGGCGTACCATTTATAACGTAAAATGGCTTCTTTAAACATGATTCTTCTCCTTATAGTGTTGAATATTTTCTTTTAATTGATTAGCCACCTGTTTGACCAAATCAAAGTCCTCTTTTTGAATGCCCCAAAAAAGTGAATGGTGCATTTCTTCATGGAAGGCTTTCAGGTGACAGATTTTCCCTTGCCCTTTCTCTGTCAAAACCAACTGCTTGTAGCGTTTGTCAACATGAGAAGGCAGGACTTGGATAAAGCCATTTCTTTCCATTCGCTTGACCAGATTGCTGGCAACCGATTTGGAAATTTTTAATTCCGCTTCTATATCTTTGACAAAGGTTTCAAGGTCTGACCGTTCCGCAATGAAACGCAAGGCCCAGCCCTGTGGACCAGCCAAGTGCTCCACATCGTATTCTTTTGCAATGGTTTCACTGATTTGTTCAATCTGATTGAGCAAGTTCCGAAAATCTGCAATGGTATGTCCCACAATGACTCCTTTCCAATCAATTAATTAGCATGGGAACTATTATAGTTCTCTTAAGAACTATTGTCAAGTTTTGGCTCTGCTATTTTCCAAAAAAATGCAACTATGTTATAATAATAGAAAATACTTACACAGGGGAATCTTATGGAGAAACAAACTATTGCAGTCCTAGGACCAGGATCTTGGGGAACTGCGCTTGCACAGGTTCTCAACGATAACGGACATTCTGTTCGTATCTGGGGAAATATTCCAGAGCAAATCGATGAAATCAACGAGCAGCACACCAACACGCGCTACTTCAAGGACATTGTCTTAGACGAAAATATCAAAGGTTACAAGGATTTGGCGGAAACTCTAGATGGAGTTGACGCTGTTCTCTTTGTTGTTCCAACCAAGGTGACCCGCCTGGTTGCCAAACAAGTTGCTCAAGCCCTTAAACACAAAGTGGTTGTCATGCACGCTTCTAAAGGTCTAGAGCCTGATAGTCACAAGCGCTTGTCAGAGGTCTTGGAGGAAGAAATTCCTGCAGATCTCCGTTCAGAAATCGTTGTGGTTTCTGGACCAAGCCATGCAGAAGAAACCATTGTCCGTGACTTGACCTTGATTTCTGCCGCTTCTAAAGACTTGGCAACAGCCGGCTATGTGCAGAACCTCTTCAGCAACCACTACTTCCGTCTCTACACTAACAATGATGTCATCGGTGTAGAAACAGCTGGTGCTCTGAAAAACATTATCGCCGTAGGGGCGGGTGCTCTTCACGGTCTCGGTTACGGTGACAATGCCAAGGCTGCTATTATTGCCCGCGGTTTGACCGAAATCACCCGTCTCGGTGTGAAAATGGGAGCCAACCCTCTGACTTACAGTGGACTTTCTGGTGTGGGGGACCTGATTGTAACAGGAACTTCTGTCCATTCGCGTAACTGGCGGGCTGGTGATTTGCTTGGTAAAGGTGAAAAACTGGAAGATATCGAAGCCAATATGGGCATGGTTATCGAAGGGATTTCTACTACCAAGGCAGCCTACGAATTAGCACAAGAATTGGGCGTTTATATGCCAATCACTCAAGCCATCTACAGCGTCATTTACCAAGGAGCTAGCATCCAGGACGCTATCAAAGATATCATGTCCGGCGAATTCCGCCATGAAAATGAATGGTCTTAATAAAATAGTTATTATACAAATATAAGGAGATTGTACCATGACAAAAAAAGTTAGAAAAGCCGTTATCCCTGCAGCAGGTTTGGGAACACGTTTCCTTCCAGCAACTAAGGCCCTTGCCAAAGAGATGTTGCCAATCGTTGACAAGCCAACCCTCCAGTTCATCTTTGAAGAAGCCCTTCGTTCTGGTATCGAGGATATCCTCGTTGTTACCAATAAGGCCAAGCGTTCTATTGAAGATCATTTTGACTCAAACTTTGAATTGGAGTACAACCTAAAAGAAAAAGGCAAAAATGACCTTTTAAAATTAGTCGACGAAGCAACAGCTATCCGTCTTCATTTTATCCGCCAAAGCTATCCAAAAGGTTTGGGAGACGCCGTATTACAAGCCAAGGCTTTCGTTGGCAATGAACCTTTCGTTGTCATGCTGGGCGATGACCTCATGGACATCACAGATACAAAAGCTGTTCCATTGACCAAGCAACTCATGGACGACTATGAAAAAACACATGCTTCAACCATCGCTGTTATGCCAGTTCCACATGAAGAAGTTTCTGCATACGGTGTTATCGCTCCACAAGGTGAAGGTGTCAACGGTCTCTATAGTGTGGAAACCTTTGTGGAAAAACCAAAACCAGAAGATGCTCCTTCTGACCTTGCTATTATCGGACGCTACTTACTCACTCCTGAAATCTTTGAGATTTTAGAAAACCAAGAACCAGGTGCGGGTAATGAGATTCAATTGACCGATGCCATCGATACCCTCAACAAGACCCAGCGTGTTTTTGCCCGTGAATTCACAGGTAAGCGCTATGATGTCGGAGATAAGTTCGGTTTCATGAAAACTTCTATCGACTACGCCCTCCAACACCCTCAAGTAAAAGATGATTTGAAACAATACTTGATCGATCTTGGTAAAAAATTAGATACAAAGAAAAACTAGCAATCGCTAGTTTTTTTACTTATATCACATAAAATATACCTAGTAGCAAGGCGATTAAACCCAAATAGCCAATAAAACTGAAAAAAATCTGTTTTCCTGTAAAGAGATCCTTTTCAACAAGAGGTGGAAGGAACATCACGACCAAGCAGCCTCCAACAGCTCCTCCAACATGCCCAGCCATGCTAATGGTTGGATTAAAAAGTCCCAAGACCAAGTTCAATCCCAAAAGGACCATGTAGCGTTGACCAAGAACCTGCAGATAGGGACTACGACTGAATTTCCTCAATAGTGCCATGGCAGCAAAAAGACCAAAGAGCGAGGTCGATGCACCTGCACCAACTACATCTGGTGTAAAGAAGAGAACAAAAAGGTTGCCCATGATCCCAGACAAGAGATAAAGGAGAAAGAAGCGCCGTGCTCCAAACAGTCCTTCTAATTGATAACCCAAACCAAGCAAGGTAATGCTGTTAAAGATAAAATGTTCCCAACCAATGTGGACAAAGATAGGGGACACCAACCGCCACAACTGAGTCGGATCATACCGCACAACTTGACCATACATGCCACCAAATTCAAAAATTGTATAGGCTGCCGTCGTCTGCCCAAATCGAAATACTTGTATCAAAAGAAAAACAAGAGCCGTGACTGCCAACAAGGCATTGGTCACAGGATAGCGCTTATCAAAAAAGTTCTTCAAAAATCAACAACTCCTTTACTGGAATATCAAATACATCTGGTTCGAAATCATAGACTTGAAAGTCTGCCAAGGTCGATACCGTCTCCCCCTGATAATCTGCTAGGTAGCGATCATAAAAACCACCTCCATATCCCACTCGAAAACCCGCTTGATTCCAAGCTAAACCAGGAACATGGATCAACTTAACCACAGACTTATCCACAGGTTGTGAATAAGTCCCAGGTTCCCAAACCCCAAACTTGGATTTCACCAAATCATCAGGATCATATTCTACAAAATCCATGCGTCCTTGTGAATAGGTCTTAGGAATGAAAATGAATTTTCCATCCTTTTGAGCCTGCTCAATTAGGTAAGAAGTATCAAACTCATGGGGCATGGAAAGGTAGGTCCCAAGCGACTTTGCGCCCTTATAGGACGCAGAGGCTAGAAGCCTTTCTGTTAGCTGCTGGCTCCATCTTGCTCGCTGACTACTTGTCAAGCCTTTCAAGCTCTGCAAGGCTTCTCGTCGAATACTGACTTTATCCACATAAACTCCTTTCTTTCAGAAAAAGACTGGAAAAACCAGTCTATCTTGCTTTCATTTTCAAAAAATCGCTCAACTTTTCCACAGCAAAGGGAAGAACTTCCTCCTTGGGACTAAGGCGAGGATTGTGGAGCGGATAAGGCGTATCCACACCCAGCCAGAACATAACACCCGGCACCTTGTTGAGCAGGTAGCCGAAGTCCTCACCCGTCATGGCAGGTGGGCAGTCAATCATCTCCACACCATCAACCTGTTCAAAATATGTCATCAGTTCATCAGCCAGCTGGGGATTGTTCTCCACAGGCAGATAACCGCTAGGATTAAGCTCGATGTCCAAGTCTACTCCAAAGGACAGGGTAATCCCTTCTGCCACTTCTCGCACCCGCTTTTGCACCAAGAGACTCATGCTCTGAGTCAAGGCCCGAATGGTCCCGTGCAAAAAGGCCGTTTCCGCAATGACATTATTGGTCGTACCCGCGTGCATGGAGCCGAAGGTCACCACAGCCCCCTCAATCGGGTCAACATTTCGACTGACCACCGACTGAACCTGGGTCACAAAGTAGCTTGCTGCCACCAAGGCGTCATTGGCAGTATGGGGAAATGCTGCGTGCCCACCCTTTCCTGTAAACCGTATCTTGACTTCACAGGTCCCGGCAAAGAGGGTCGCACGGTTGGTGGCCATTTGACCGACTTTGAGGTCTGGTCGGACATGGAGCCCATAAAATTCATCTGGCAACCAATCCCCAAAAGCTCCCGCTTCATACATGAGCATGCCACCTGCTAGATTTTCCTCCGCAGGCTGAAACAAGAAGAGAAGATTATTTTTCGGTTGCTGCTCTGCCATTTTCTCCAAAAGCCCCAAGGCAATGGTCATGTGGAAATCATGTCCGCAGGCGTGCATCCTGTCTGGGTGGAGGGACTTGAAGTCCAGGCCCGTCTCCTCCACGATCGGAAGACCGTCAATATCTGCCCGCCAACCAATCGTTTTCTCTGGAGCAGAGCCCGTCAGATAGACCAATATCCCTGTCTTCCAAGTACGGACTTGAGCAAAAGTACAATCTTGAAGTAAACCTTCAATAGTTTCCATAAGAAAGGCGTGGGTCTTGAACTCCTCCATGCCCAGCTCTGGAATCTGGTGGAGGGACCGGCGTGTCGCGATTAAATCTAGCATAGCTACCTCTTAGAGTGTCCGCAAAGCCTCTTCCAAGGCTGTTTTTTGTTGGGTTTGAGCGTCGATTTCCTTGATGATGCGAGCTGGCACACCTGCCACCACAACATTTTCAGGAACATCTTGGGTCACAATAGCACCTGCGGCCACAACAGAACCGCTACCGATTTGCACGCCCTCGATAACAACAGCATTGGCACCGACCAAAACGTTGTCGCCGACACGAACTGGCTCGGCAGAAGCTGGCTCGATGACACCTGCAAGGACTGCACCTGCACCGATGTGGCTGTTTTTACCAACCGTCGCACGACCGCCCAAAATCGCACCCATGTCAATCATGGTACCTGGACCGATTTCCGCACCAATGTTGATGACCGCACCCATCATGATAACGGCATTATCACCGATGGTCACTTGGTCACGAATAATAGCACCTGGCTCGATACGGGCATTGATATTACGCTTGTCCAGCAAAGGCACAGCCGAATTGCGGCCGTCTTGCTCCACCACATAATCCACATTCTCAGTCAAGTTTGCTAAGAGTGGCTCAACATC
Source organism: Streptococcus suis (assembly GCF_046032535.1). Classification (GTDB taxonomy): domain Bacteria; phylum Bacillota; class Bacilli; order Lactobacillales; family Streptococcaceae; genus Streptococcus; species Streptococcus suis_AK. Next base: position 46,313 of record NZ_JARQPL010000002.1, read on the forward strand.
CTTCCAGTCACCGAAGAGGACATTGCCAAGCTTTGTCACCTCAGCAGGAACAGGCCCAACCAATTCACCTTCAAAGGTCACTTTAACAGTTGTCTTCTTCACAGCATTGCCGATAAAAGCAATGATTTCTTGTGCAGTCATTTTTTGTGCAGTCATAATGTTTCCAATCTAAAAATAATATTTTTTCTATTATATCAAAATTTTCAGAAAATTTGGGAAGAAATGCAAAAAAATGAAAAAGAGGCTAAGTTAGCCTCCTAAAGTTATTGTGGTAAATCGAATTTTACAATAGCTGGTTTTATGTCTGTACTAAACTGGAAGCCTGGTTCAACCTCTAACTCAGCAGTCCCTTCCTCATTAACTGCAAAAGCAGTCGTAGCTCCCTCAATACTTCGACCAGGTGCGATTGTTTCGAGAATGGTACCAACTGGATAACTTTCTGTCACTTTGTTGTTGATATATAGGTCCATATCTTCACCGACAACGTAATCTTCATCAGTCAAGTTTGTCACATTATAAGTTACCAAAAGTACTTTATTAGCTACAATATCGCTTACTGTATTCCGTTCGTCAGTCCATGCAATATTCGTAATTGTAATTTCCGCTACATCTTTAAAGACAATGGTATCTCCCACCTTATAGCTTGTATCGGATGCTTGTTCAGAGCTTGACTGTGCAACACTACTAGAGGTATCGGTAGTTTCTTTTTTACTTGGTTCTGTAGTTGAACATGCAGCAAGGGTTAGCACCGATAAAGCAGTTAGTGCTAGGAATGTAATTTTTTTCATATAATCCTCCAAAAAATTTTACAATTCCATTATATATATCGGTTGTCAAGTAGAAAAGTAAAAAAATTAGAAGTTTTACCTCCTAATTTTTAATCATTATCTAATCTTCAATTTCTTTTCTTGGATTGACAGCTCCAACGATATAATCTTGAACTAAACCTGTGGCATCCAGTACAATCCCATGTAAAACTCCGCCGTAAACAGCTCCACCGTCAATCCCCATTTTCCCATCTGAACTGGTCCAGATTTGGCTAATGCGGAGTTTTGTTTGATAAAGGTTATAAACAGGAGTATGCCCAAAGACAATCATCTTCCCTGTGGTATTTTCGGCCTCATGGAAAGGGGTGCGTAACCAAACCTTATCATGATTATTGGTTTCACGCCAATCTGGTAAGGTCAAATCAACCCCTGCATGGACGAAGATATAGTGCTCAGTCTCTATATGATAGGGGCAAGATTTGACAAAATCAATCAGGTCCTCATATTGTTCCATCACTGCATTGGCATCCACCAGACCATCTACCGGTGCATCCAAGGGACGCCCCAGTAGGGAATTGATGGTCGTATCTCCACCATTTCTCCGATAGTGGTCGTAGCGATCAACTGGATCGCGTAACCAAGCTAGAAACATCCGTTCATGATTACCAGTTAAACAGATAGCACCTTTTTCACGGACCAACTGTCGCACCAACTCAAGGCAGGCCTTTGAATTTTCTCCACGATCAATCAAATCGCCTAGAAAAATCAGTTGTTGCCGCTCTTCATTCCATTTCTTTAAAATATCGAGTAGGAGTTCAAATTTACCATGAACATCTCCTACTACAAAAAATTCTTTTTTCATAGAGTCTATTCTACCACATTTCCAAAGGAAAGAAAAACTGGGAGTGTGATAGAACTCAAGACATAGAAAAGAGTTCGTTCTCACACCCCCGCACAGCTCAAAAGGTTCAGTGAACCTTTTGAGGTTGGAAATGAAGCGAACTCTGTTCGCAACAGTCGTTAGGCCAGATTGGGAGTATGAAACACGAACTCTGATAGGCGGGATTGAAGTTTGATTTTCTTACAAACGTGCGTTCAATTCTGCACCGAGTTCTTCAAATCCTGGCTTGCCAAGAAGAGCGAACATATTTTTCTTGTAGGCTTCTACACCTGGTTGGTCAAATGGGTTGATCGCATTGAGGTAACCAGAGATAGCAATCGCCAACTCGAAGAAGTAGAAGGTGTAACCAAGTGTGAACTCATCTTGTTGTGGAAGGGTCACAAACATGTTTGGTACACCACCGTCTGTGTGGGCAAGAAGTACGCCGTCCGTTGCCTTTTTGTTTACAAAGTCAACGTCTTTTCCTTGCAAGTAGCCAAGACCGTCAAGGTCTTCTGCCATTTCAGGAATCAAGATATTTTTTCTTGGTTTGTCAACACGAACCACTGTCTCAAAGATGTTGCGGTTTCCTTCTTGGATGAATTGTCCAAGAGAGTGCAAGTCTGTTGAGAAGTTAGCAGATGTTGGGTTGATACCTTTTTGATCTTTACCTTCTGACTCACCTGCCAATTGTTTCCACCACTCACTGAAGTATTGCAGTGATGGCTCATAGTTAGCCAAAATTTCTGTTACATAACCTTTTCTGTAAAGGATGTTGCGAACAGCTGCATATTGGTATGCTTGGTTTTCAGCAATTTTATCTGATGTGTAGGTCTTGCGAGCAGCATTTGCACCTTCCATAAGGGCATCAATGTCTGCACCAGCTGCTGCGATTGGCAAAAGACCAACTGCAGTCAAGACTGAGAAACGGCCACCAACATCATCTGGAACAACAAAGGTTTCCCAACCATTTGCGTCCGCTTCAACCTTAACAGCACCTTTTGCCTTGTCAGTTGTTGCATAGATACGCTTGTTAGCTTCTTCTTGACCGTATTTCTTCACAAGCAATTCTTTGAAGACACGGAAGGCAATAGCAGGCTCAGTTGTTGTACCTGATTTAGAAATCACGTTAACTGAGAAATCCTTATCTGCCACATAGTCCACCAAGTCAGCAAGGTAGCTTGATGAGATAGAGTTTCCAGCGTAAAGGATTTGTGGAGCTTTGCGCTCTTCACGTGTTTGCAAGTTTACAAAGGCATTGCTCAAGAAATCAATAGCTGCCTTAGCACCGAGGTAAGAACCACCGATACCGATAACTACCAAAACTTCACTTTCCTTTTGGATTTTAGCTGCAGCTTCCTTGATACGAGCAAATTCTTCTTTGTCGTAGTTTTCTGGCAAATCCAACCAGCCGATAAAGTCGTTACCAGGACCAGTTCCTTGACGGAGCATTTGGTCAGCTAGGGTCACTTGTGGTTGCATGTATTCTACTTCTTGAGCTCCAACGAATTGGCCCAAGACTTTTGAATAGTCAAATGTAATATGTGTCATGTCATTCCTCCATTTATGTACCATAATATGATAACGCTTTATCATGTTTTTTTCAAGGGATTTATCAATTTTCATTTATTTTCATGAAACAGAGTTCGCTCGAATGTTATTTTCTGAAAATTGTTTGTAAGCCGCACTTGTATAATAGTCTTCTAAATACTCGCCTGACTGGGTAACACTGATAAAGCTAGGACATACCTTACACAGTAGATAAAGAGGCAGAAGGGTTGGATACCAAATGATCATGACTTCAAAAATAAACTTACCATTATTTCCACGTTGAATGTAGCGCTGCCTGTACTCCGGTTTCAGACGAGGATGCGGAATGTAGATATGGAACGGGACAGCTCCACGGACAAGCATTACCAATAACATTCTCAGTAGGAAATTCATTGCAACAAGGACAGTCTTACCCTCCTCATGCAAGGCATAGGCTTTGTCTACATAGATATTTTTATAATCCTTGTCTTTAATAGGCCGAGGAGTAGATTTCCGTTCTTCCTTGGTCAAATGGCTGACGCTCCTATTATCGTACTTAATGTCAGACAGCTCTAAATCCACTACATTGGCGTGTTTCTTAGCGAGGGTAGTCTTACCCATACCTGGAAAAGCAAATAAAAACATAGTCCTTCCTCCTTATTCCCCAGTAGAATAGCAGAGCTAACAAAAAGTTTTCTTAAGTGGAAATCTATTTTACTCTTTTTTTCCTATCAATCAATAGAAAATTTCAAAAATCAGTCCCTAGACGGAGTCAAAAATACCTACAAAGGCTGTCTCCTATTTCTAAACGCTCCCTTATTCCAAAGGGTTTTTAGACTGTACGCAAAAAGAGCACACACCCGACTTCGCTTAGGGCTGCTGGATTCCTCCCCTGACCCGCTTCACGCACGAATGTTGCTCCGTTTATTATTATAACACAAATCGATGAAAGTGCAAGTTTGGAGTAGAAACTAGCTATCCGAAGTGGCTTCCTCTTGCGCCTTCAAAGCTTCTTTCTCAGCTTTTTGCTTTTCTCTTCTCTGTCTAAAAAAATCTTGCATAATCTGAGCGCAAGCCTCTTCCAAAATCCCCGTTTCAACCTCCACACGGTGATTGAGCCGCTGGTCTGTCAAAATATCATAGAGACTGCCCGCCGCTCCAAATTTTTGGTTGGCAGCCCCATAGACCACCTGGGGAATACGGGCCAAGCCGATAGCACCACTACACATGACACAGGGTTCTATTGTGACAAAGAGGGTCGTATCCAGCAGTCGCCAATTCCCTTCCACTCGATTGGCTTCTTGGATGGCCATGACTTCGGCATGCATGATGGCTTGATTGAGTTCCTCACGCGCATTATGCCCACGGCCAATAATCTGTCCATCCTTAACAATGACACAGCCGATAGGAATTTCATCTTTTGCCAGCGATTTTTCAGCCTCGACCAAGGCCTCTTTCATAAAATATTCTTTTTCTTCTAAGGTATAGTTCATAGAATTATTATAACAGAAAACAGCCCCGAAAGGCTGTCTCTACACTGTTTATTACAATTCACCAACCAATTTCACAACATTTTCTACTGTGAAGCCATAGTTGTCAATAACTGTTTGGGCTGGAGCTGATGCACCAAATGCGTCGATACCGAGAACTTTACCGTCAAGGCCGACATACTTGTACCAGCCTTGAGTCGCACCCATTTCAATCGCCAAACGACGACGGATAGCATTCGGAAGGATTTCTTCCTTATAAGTTGCATCTTGGGCATCAAATAGCTCAGTTGATGGTACAGAAACCACACGCACTTTTGTACCAGCAGCTTCTAGTTCTTTAGCAGCTTTGACAGCCAAGTTAACCTCTGAACCAGATGCAAGAAGGATGGTGTCAAAACCTGCTGCTTCGTAAACCACATAGGCACCTTTGGCAACCTTGTTAAAGTCGGTTCCTTCTTCAACTGTCAAGTTTTGACGAGTAAGAACAAGAGCTGATGGTGTAGACTTGCTGGTCAATGACAAGTACCAAGCCGCCTGTGTTTCACGCGCATCTGCTGGACGGAAGACATTGAGGTTTGGCATAGCACGAAGTCCTGCCAAGTGTTCGATTGGCTCGTGAGTTGGACCATCTTCACCAACTGCGATAGAGTCGTGTGTGAAGACGTAAGTAACAGGAAGACCTTGAAGGGCTGACAAACGAACCGCTGCTTTGACATAGTCTGAGAAGACGAAGAAGGTACCACCGTAAACACGAAGTCCGCCGTGGGCTGCCATACCATTCAAGATAGTTCCCATGGCAAATTCACGAACACCAAACTGGATGTTGCGGTTGAGTGGATTTACTGAATCTTGCAGACCATCTTCCTTGATATAGGTCATGTTAGAGTGAGCCAAGTCAGCTGAACCACCGAGGAAGGTTGGCAAGACCTTAGCCGCTGCGTTGAGGGCATCTTGTGATGAGTTACGAGTTGCTTGTGAGAAGCCATTTTCGTAAACTGGGAAGTCTTCTGGCTTGATTTCAACTACGTCACGACCTTCCAAGATAGCTGTTACTTCAGCTGCTAATTCTGGATGAGCTACTTTGTAGTCTTCAACTAATTTCACCCAAGCATCGTAGGCTGCTGCACCGCGATCAGCTACATTAGCTTTGAAGTCCGCATAGACTTCAGCTGGAATTTCAAATGGACCATAGTTCCAATCAAGCGCCTTACGAGTTGCTTCTGTTTCTTCTGCACCAAGTGGAGCACCGTGAACGGCATTTGTACCTTGTTTGTTTGGTGAACCATGACCGATAACAGTCTTGATTTCGATAAGAGATGGCTTACCAGCTGCTTTTGCCTTTTCAATAGCAGCAAAGATGGCATCTACATCCGTACCGTCTGTTACCAAATCTGTGTGCCAGCCGTAGGCGTTGTAGCGAGCACGTACATCTTCTGTGAAGGAGTCTTTTGTTTCCCCGTCCAAGTTGATGTCGTTTGAATCGTAAAGAACGATTAGTTTTTCTAATTTTTGAAGACCTGCATAAGAAGCCGCTTCTGCAGAAACACCTTCCATCAAATCGCCATCGCCACAGATGACATAAGTATAGTGGTCGAAGATTGGGAAGCCGTCGCGGTTGTACTTGGCTGCAAGGAAACGCTCTGCTTGTGCAAAACCTGTCGCAGTTGAGATACCTTGTCCAAGAGGACCAGTTGTCGCGTCAACACCTGCTGTATGACCAAATTCTGGGTGACCTGGTGTTTTTGAACCCCACTGACGGAAGTTCTTGATTTCGTCCATGCTCACATCTTCAAAGCCTGAAAGGTGGAGCAGTCCGTAAAGCAACATAGAACCGTGTCCTGCTGACAAAATAAAGCGGTCGCGGTTGATCCAGTTTGGTTGAGCTGGGTTGATACGGAGCTCTTTAGTAAAGAGGCTGTAAGCCATTGGAGCTGCACCCATAACAACACCTGGGTGACCTGATTTTGATTTTTCGATGGCATCAATACCAAGGAAACGAATCGCATTGACTGAAAGATTTGACATGTTTTTCTCCTTTTTTAAAGTCATGAATTTATTATACCATAAAGCGTTTTCTATGTCTGTTTGAAATGAAGCGAGAAATAAATTGTCCGTAGAAAAGAGGCAGAACTTTCGTCCCGCCCTTGGAGTGAACAGTAGTAATTCGCACATTTCATACTTTATCAGAGTTTATAGTACCTCTCCTCGTCTCTATGGAGCAAGAGAGTTCTAAATCTTATAACAAAGCCTTAAATTGAATATTTGAGTCTTCTAAGAAGCAATCATCAAAGCCACGTGGGTGGTGATATTCAATACGGTCCTTGTCCATCGGATAAGTATACTTGCCACCAACTTCCCAGATGAATGGATGGAAATCATATTGCAAGCGTTCTTTGCGCATTTTCCAGAGCTGCAAGATTTCATCTGTTGATGCCATGAAGTTAGACCAGATGTCATAGTGAACAGGGATGATTACCTTAGCACGCAAGTTTTCTGCCATACGGAGAAGGTCGATTGATGTCATCTTGTCTTGGATACCGATTGGGTTGTCACCGTAGTTGTTGATAGCAACGTCGATGTTGAAGTCGCGACCGTGTTTTGCAAAGTAGTTTGAGAAGTGGGAGTCTGCACCGTGGTAGATAGTTCCGCCAGGTGTTTCAAAGACATAGTTGACTGCCTTGCGAGCCATGAGTTCATCTGTCACAGGAAGTCCTGCTAGTTTACCACCATTTTCGTCATAACCTTCGATGGGAAGTGTCACCAAGCAAGTACGGTCGAAGGATTCTACAGCGTGAACCTTGATGTCTTTGAATTCAAAGCTGTCACCTGGTGCGATACGGATGATGCGGTCTGCTGGAACACCCCATTTTTCCCAGATGTCGCCACTTTCAACTGGTCCTACAAATTTGACATGGTCCAACTTTGGATTGTTGATGATGGCAGCAGCTGTGCTGATGTCCATGTGGTCACTGTGGACGTGCGATACAAGGTAGTAGTCCAATTCATTGATAGCGAATGGATCGATAACCATTGGTTGTACACGCAAGTTTGGTTGCAATTTGCGCACACCTGCCATGTTAGCCATCTGGTGTCCCCAAACCATATCTTTCACTTTTTTAGTGGATTTTCCACGTGATGACCAGAGGTCCATGACAACGTTCGCACCACCTGGTGTTTTAATCCAGACACCGCAGTTCCCAAGCCACCACATAGCAAAGTTGCCTTCTGGCACTACTTCTTCTTCAATTTCTTCATTGAGCCAAGTTCCCCATTCTGGGAAGGTTGAAAGAATCCATGATTCTCTTGTAATATCTTGAACTTTAGCCATTTTTCATTCCTCCTATAAGGCTGATTGTGTTTCTATGCTTCTAGTATATGCGCAAAAGGTCACAAAAAAAAGACCAAATAAAACACAGGCTTGTGTTCACATTTGGACTTTTGCACGCAGATGGCTAATACAAATCTGTTTCCAAATCGGAACTAGCTAAGCTTGCCAATAATTCATTGGCAATCAGATTTTGCAAACGCTGTTTCAATTCCAGGGCTTCCTGGCCATTTTCAACATATGACGCTAGAAGTTTGTCCAATTCTATGGCAAAACCTTTTTGACTGTCTGTCAGATTGCGGTATTTGGCAAAATGAATCAAACGCAAGACATCATCAAAATCCAGAATAGGATGGACTTGTATCACAGGCAAATCCGTATCCGTCACTTCATTGGTCGAAATCAAGAAGTCCACCTCCAACAGGTCTTCCACGCTCTTAAATTGCTCTGTTGTAAAGACGGCAGAGATGGTTTTTTCAGGTAGGTGGTGCTGGCATTGTTTCATCAACAATTTCTGCACAGAAACTCCCTCATCACAGATAAGAAAGACAGTCGGACTGGTCAGCTTTCGACTACTGCTTCGACGAAGGGCTCCACCTAAATGCACCGTCAGATATGCAATATCCTCATCTGTCAACTGGATTTGCCAGGCCTCTTCCAAGATATGTCCCGCCGTTTTCGTCACCCGAAACAGCGTATCGTACTTGTAGCGAATCTGTTCTGCCAAGGGATTACGCGATAAAATCCCGTAGGTTTTGCGAAATAGCAGAGCTTTACAGTGAGCCAAGAGATGATGAGAAAGTTCCTCCTTATTCTCAAGCTCAAAGGAAGAATGAATCTCGAAATAACGAATAAATTTATCAACTACTTTTTTAAGTTCTACAAAATCCTGACTGGTCACATGGGCATCGCGGTCCTTCCGATAAGACAAGAGCAAGACCGCTATCAAAGAAACCTCAATATCATCTAGCTCAATATCAAAAGCAGTTTCTAAGGCTTGTTGAAAATGATGAGCGACCGTATACTCAATCCGCTCATAGACCAAGGTAAATTCGCGGGCAATTGCCTCCTTATCCTCAGCCGTCAAGTCCATATTGCGATAGCTGAGCAAGATATAAGGCAAGATTTTCAACATAAACTCGATTTCAGATCGATTAATCTTTTTCCCCAGTTCCCGCTCAATGACCGATACTTGTTTGGTCAAAAATTGAGAAAGTTGGTCCGAGAAGAACTCCTGACAACCTGAAAAATCACCGACCTTGCCTTCTAATACCTGTATAAAACCTTCATTGGCCTCGGCGTAGAGATTATAGAGCAAGGAGTGCATATACTGAATCTTATTGAGAGGGTGGCAGTCCAAATCATAGCCATGTACCTTGGATACATACAGGGTCATCTGGTATTGTTCCTGAGCTAGCTTGCCCCTGATTTCATTCAAGTCATTCAGGACGGTATTGCGGGAAACCTCTGTCAACTCCATTAGTTTTTCAATGGTCACTCGCTCTTGTGCAATGCAGATATAGATCAGCATCAACTGCATCCGCTCAGTCATATTGAGAATATAGCTATAGGAATCCAGACCTTCCAAGAGAACCTGACAGGCTTCTTTCTGCTCTGGCGTTAGCAGCAGACCAATCCGAGGCTGACTTTCAATCATATCTAGATGAGCCGGCAAGGAAGCATTGATTTTCTCGAGATGATAGTAAATCTTACGCCGTGATTGTCCCAATTCGCGTGATATCTCCATTACCGTCGCTGGCTCCTGCAAGCGAATGAGGTAGTGTAACAAATCACAGCTACTCTTATCTAATAACATCTGGTCCTCCTTTTCATGTCACCGTTTCCATTGTATCATGTTCTGAGTACTATTACCAGTTATCTTATCGTACGAAGTTCTCTACAGCATTCAATAGACGCTTTTTATAATTTCCACTCTTGTAATCAAATCCCCATGCATATTGTCAATTCGTAAGGCCACATTTTTCAGATAGACACAGGCACCAATGGCAATGGTTTTTTCTTCTTCTTTCAGCTTACGAGTCACAAAATCACGCAAGGTTTCTGTTCCTTCGCTAGGGATTTTTACCCGGGCAATAATATTGGCAACCTTGACCTTTTGACTGGCCCGCATGATGATATTATTAGAATCATCAAACTGAGTAAAGAGGTATTTTCGTACCGCAAATAAGATAGCAACCGACACAATACCAATCAGGTAATCCATACTGGAACCATGTTCCACAATCAATTGGCGAGCAATAGCAACCAAGAGTACCTCAATCACCGTGCTGGGCGATTGTTTGCAGAGCATTTTGATAAACTCGACCCCGACTGCCAGGGTCATGGCCTTGCTCAAAAAACTCTGGATAAAGGTGTCATCTTGAATGCCACCCGTCAAGGACCCCAGTAAATCCGCCAACAACAAGCCTGATAGAGCTAAGAGGGCTAGTCCTAAAATAGCAGATAAAATCAATTCCAGATAGTAGGCAATCTCTGTCAGACTGTCTTGTAAAAATTTTCTCATCGTTCTCCTCATCAAAAGAGAAAAAGCAGTTCTCCTTTTTGGGGAGTCTGCTACTTTTCCCTACTTTTTTTTCACACAAGAACTTAATGTTCATCACCTTTTTGTCCGTAGTAGGCATTTGGACCGTGCTTACGGAGATAGTGCTTGTCCATGATGTAGCTTGGTGCTGGTTCCACCCGTGGATTGATTTGTTCAGTATAGCGGTTCATCCGAGCAACTTCTTCAAGTACAACACTATGGTAAACCGCCTGAGCAGGATCCTTGCCCCAAGTAAATGGCCCGTGGTTGCGGACAACAATACCCGGAACAGCAACTGGGTCAATGCCACGACGCTCAAATTCCTCAATGATGACTGAGCCTGTTTCTTTTTCATAGGCAGAATTCACTTCCTCAGCCGTCAAAGAACGGGCACATGGTACCGGACCGTAGAAATAGTCTGCGTGCGTTGTTCCATAAAATGGAATGTCGCGACCAGCCTGAGCCCAGCCCACTGCTTCTGTCGAATGCGTATGGACAACCGCATGTACGTTTGGCCAAGCCTTGTAGAGGGCAACGTGGGTCGCCAAATCAGACGAAGGATTCAGGTCTCCTTCCACTACATTTCCGTCTAAGTCCGTAACGACCATGTTTTCTGGTGACAATTTTTCATAATCCACACCAGAAGGCTTGATAACAATGCGACCAAGTTCACGGCAGACTTCTGATACATTTCCCCAGGTGAATTTGACAAGTCCATGAGCAGGTAGGGCGATATTGGCTTCATAAACCCGTTGGCGCATTTCCTGTAAATCTTTTGGCATTAGTTCAACCCCGCTTTCTCAATCAATGGATAGAGGAAATCTTGTGCTTCCTTGATAGCAGCTCGTGTTTCCTCAACCGTTTCGCAGTTTTCAGACCACATCTCAATCAAGAATGGACCTTGGTAATTGGTCTTTTTCAATACTGCAAACATATTGTCCCAATCCACACCGCCCTGACCAAATGGGACATCACGGAATTGACCTTTAGAAGTTTCCGTTACCGCATAGGTATCTTTCAGGTGAAGGGCGGCAATAGATCGGTGACCCAAGTAAAATTCGCTGTAAATGTCATTGTGCCAAGCAGAGACATTGCCCGTATCTGGATAAACAAAGAGATAAGGCGAATCGATTTCTTTCTCAACAGCTAGGTATTTTTCAATGGAGTTGATAAATGGATCATCCATAATCTCAATAGCCAACATGACCTGAGCTTGTTCAGCCCAGTCGCAGGCCTTACGGAGATTTTTTATAAAACGCTCTCTGGTTTCAGGTGATTTTTCCTCATAGTAGACGTCATAGCCAGCCAACTGGATGACCCGAACGCCCAAATCCTGAGCCAGTTCGATACACTGTTTCATGGTTTCTAGGGACTTAGCTTCAAGAGCAGGGTCATTGGAACCTAGCGGGTAGCGACGGTGACCAGAGAAGCAAATGGTCGGAATACGGACACCTGTTTCATAGATGGCCTTGACCAGCTCCAAACGCTCTTCCTTGGTCCACTCCAAACGAGCCAAACGTGCATCGCTCTCATCCACCGACATTTCCACAAAGTCGAAACCTAATTCTTTGGCAAACTCCAAACGCTCCTTCCATGTGAAATGCTTGGGCGTTGCCTTTTCATATATTCCGATTAGTCGTGCCATGGGCCTTACCCCCAGATACGACGGATTTCGTCTTTAAATTCACGTGCTGCAGCTGCTGGGTCTGCTGCTTCTGTGATACCGCGACCTGCGATAAAGGTGAAAACATCTACACCCTCGAAGAGTTTAAGGGTATCAACGTCCAAACCACCTGTTACAGAAACACGGAAGCCCATGTCAACCAATTTTTTCACTTTATTGAGGTCTTTTTCGCCCCAAGTTTCGCCAGCAAGAAGGGCGTCACGAGATTGGTGATAAATCGCTTGGGAAATACCTGCGTCCAACCAAAGCTGAGCCTGTTCATAAGTCCAGTCACCATAGAGTTCGATTTGGATTTCACCCTTGTCGCCACGAACTTCCTTGATAGCCTTCAAAGCCGCTTCCATAGTTGGAATAGTTGCTGAACAGATACAAGTCATCCAGTCCGCACCACGAATAGCATTGTTTTTAGCCACAGTACCACCCGCATCCGCACACTTGGTATCTGCAACGATAATTTTGTCTGGGAAAAGGCTACGTAGCACTTCTACCAATTCGCTACCAACTTGAAGCAAACAAACGGTACCTGCCTCGATAACATCCACTTCATGACCAACAGACACAGCAGCCTTAATCGCTCCTTGCAAATCTGAATGATCCAATGCAACCTGTAGATTTGGGATATGTTTTGTCATAATACTATTACCAAGAAGGAATAGAAGACTGAACAGTCTAGTGTCTCCAGACTGTCAGACCTTGCTACTCTACTTCAATTCCTTTCATTTTTGTCTATGTCAATTTCTTGTCGTCAGATTAGCTTTCCAAGTCTAAGCCTTCTAAGTATGGGCTATTTTTAGACTCTTCAACCATTGCCAAAACCTCTTCTGGTGTCTGACAAGCTACCAGACGCTCAATGGAATTTTCCAATTCAAAGAGGGCAATAATCTGTGGAATAGCTACTGATGTGTGAATCTTTGGATCTGTCGCAGCCAAGGTCAACAGAACGGAAACTTCCTTACCGTCTGAAAAGGCTACTGGCTTTGTCAAAGTTATCAAAGCAAAAGAATCCTTCAAGACACCGACACCAGCTTGAGCATGAGGCATAGCCATGCCTGGCATGAGCACATAGTAGGGACCATATTCTTCCGTCGAAGCGATGATGGCATCGTAGTATTCTTCTGTTGCAGCACCGCTGTCAATCAGCGGTTCAACAGCCTTGTGAACAGCCTCCTGCCAGGTTTCCGCCGTCAATCCCAAGCGAATGGAATTATTTTCCGTAAATGATTTTTGTAAATTCATATTGTCTTCCTCTCTATGTGAAAGGGGATGAGAAGAAATCCCGTCCCCTATTCATTACAATACTTGACTTAGTTTTGTCTTAATTTCATTGTCGTCCATGAGGTTGTCAAGACCAACCAAGTGACCTTTCGTGCGACCTTCCAATTCAGCAATCAAGTGATTTGAAGCAACTACGATATCATATCCCGCCGCTAAACCTTTTGCTTCACCTACTGAGCAAGAAGCAGATTGGAAATCTGTTACACCAAGTTGACGAAGGGCGTTTTCTACCTTCATCTTGATGACCATAGATGAACCCATGCCGTTTCCACAGGCTGTTAAAACTTTAACCATCTTATTTTCTCCTTGTTTTTTATAAAATATATTTTGTTGTTTTTCTTAATGAACCAAGTAATAAAAGATAAACTGGATGACGATGCTAGTCCGCTTGTGCCTCACCGCGATAGTAAGCTTCCTTATCTTTTGCTTTTGCAAATTGAAGTTGCGGAATAGCCAATAAGAATAAGCAAACAAGAACATAACCAGCAACACCGAGGTATTTAAAGGCATAACCGAATGGCAACCATGGGATTTCGAAGTCGATGTTTCCGTGGTAACCACCGCTCAATTCAAGCAAACCAACGCAGACTGCACCAAGAGCAACTTGAAGGACACCTGAGATGAAGGAAAGGATGGCTGCTGCTTTCCAACCACCACGTTTGTCAGCGTACACTGCGATAGCTGCGTTATCGAAGAATACAGGTACGAAACCAGTGATGATAAGGATTGGACTCTTGAAAACAATCAAGAGAACGATTGTAATCAACTGACCGATTAAACCAAAGGCAAAACCTGAAAGAACTGCGTTAGATGAACCAAAGCCGTAAGAAGCTGCAACGTCCACCGCTGGGAATGAACCTGGAAGCAATTTGCTTGAGATACCTTGGAAGGCATTTGTCAATTCTGCCACGAACATGCGGACACCTTGCATCAAAATGAAAAGATATACTGAGAAGGTGAAGGCTGTTTGAATCACATACATAAAGAATGCTTGTTTAGCTGGGTTGTATGGAGTGCCAGAAGTGATCACTTCTGGGTTTGCCATGATTTCTGGACCCAAGATGAACAAAATCACACCGAAGAACACAAGCATCAATGTCGCTGAAGCAACAACTGTATCGTGGAAGATGTTGAGGAAGCTAGGTAGCTTCAAGTTATCCAAGTTTTCTTCTTTTTTACCAAGTTTTGGTGCAATCTTATCGACAAACCAGATAGCGAATTGTTGTTGGTGACCGATGGCAAATCCACCGCCACCTGTCAATCGTTGCGTTGCTTCAACTGTCATATTTGAGCTGACTGCCCAGTAAATACCACAGATGATACCAATCGCTGCTGTACCAAATTGATTGCGAAGAGCCGGGATAAGGAAGAGCACCATCAATGAGACTGTTGCCGCTTGTTGTACCATAATGTGTCCAGTGATGAACAGAGTACGTACTTTGGTAACCTTACGAAGTGCCACCAAGAGGATATTGACACCGAAACCAATCAAGAGGGCTGTTGTAGCTGCTGATACAAAATCAGGAAACTCTTCAGCGATTTTACCGTTTGCCGCTGCAAGACCGAAGTAAGGGTCAATAACTGCCGCGTCAATCTGGAACTTGTGGTTCAAGGCCGCCAAAATCGGACGGAAAGTCGTTACCAAACCACCAGCTGCTACGTTCAAAATCATATAGCCGACTGTCGCTTTGATAAACCCTGCAAAAACATCATGAGGCTTTTTCTTTAAGAGGGCATAGCCCACCAATACCAAAAGACCTACAAAGAAGGCTGGATTCTGCAGGATATTCTGTGAGAACCAGTTTAATGGGGTTTGAAGGAAATCCATTTTTCATTCTCCTTTTTTGAAATGATTTTTATGGTTTTATTATAAGTTATGTAAGCGGAAACAAAAAGACCAAATAAAGCACAGGCTTGTGTTCACTCTTGGACTATTTACCAAAGTTTCTATTGACTACTTCTAAATCGTAAATTTTAAAAGACGATTTGGTTTCTGCCCACAAAATAAAAAAGAGGTCAAGAACCATAGGGTTCCTAACCTCTTGGGAGGAAAGCATATTATTCTTCTGATTTTTTATTTCTGCTTTGGGCAGCGACTGTCAGACCAAGTCCAGCAAGTCCGAGACTTAGAAGTGCCAAATCACTTTGATGGTCACCTGTAGCTGGTAGACTCGCCTTGCTTGTACCACTTGTCGCTTGTCCAGATGCTTGAGCAGTAGTAGAAAGACTCGGTTTTTCAGCCTCTTTCTTAGCCTCCATACTGCCTTTCACAACAATACGTGTTTCGCTATCAACAACTGTTTCTGATAACAAATTAGTAGCAACTACCTTACCATCAATCAAGACATCTTGATAGACCAAGACTCGCTTACCTGCCTTACCTTCTTGTAGGACATAGGATTGACCCTTAGCAAGAGTTGCATCATAGCGAACTTCCTCTGCAATCGGAAGGACAGATTCTTCTGTACGTTCTTTCCTAGTAACGTCTAGGGTTGGTTTTTCTTCAGCAATAGGTGCTGTATCTGGAACTTCTGTGATGATATAAGGCAAACGAATCACTGTTGCAGTCAATGGGGCAAGCACAACTGCGCTATCAGTCAACTCAACACCCACTAAATCAGACAATGCTTCTACACCTGCACGTTCACCATCGACCAGCACTTGACCCTTCAGCAATTCTTTGTAACTATCTGAAAGAACAAAGCTGCGCTCCTTGTTATCTGCGTTAACAAAGACAGCATAGCGGTCCCCATTGCTTGCAATGGTTTGATAGGCAATAACCACATCATTTTTAGCAATGCCATTTTGACCTGGAATTGAAATCAAGCTAACCTTCTGTTCAACTTCTTCTTTTGTTCCCAAACGGAAGGCATCTGTAGATTTGCGCAAGGCAATCAATCCTTTTGTAAAGGCCTGAGTACGGGTATTCTCTGGATAGAGCGCCTCATCTGTCGCTTTGGTCCAGTCAAACTTGTTGACCGCATCCGATGAATCGTAAGAGTCATGAATGTAGTATGGATAGTCAAATGGCGTTCCATCTGCATTGGTCAACAAATGCGCCTTGTTTGGTACCTTGTCCTCTGTAACTGGCTCCTTGTAATCAGGATGGCGGAACTGTTTGGTCCGTCCATACTCCTGACCAGAATGGATAAATGGTGTCCCTTGAGCAGTCAAGACTAGCAAATTACCCAAGCGTTGACGTTGGTGAATTTCAGTATAGTTTTCAGCAACTGACGGATCCTTCTTGATGGACTGAGCGATAATATCAAAGAGGGTCAAGTTGTCATGCGCAGCAATATACTGGATCACATCACCTGGATCATCTGCCAAGAAGTTGCCTGGTTGTGCCTTGATGTTATTGAAGACAGATTCTACACTCTTAGCACCGCCTGTGATAAAGGCTGGCTGACCTTCGTTTGGATAACCAGATTTAAGTGTGTTACGAATCTCATCTGAGAATACCGCAACCGTATCTGTTGAGCTCATCCAGTCTTGGTCCGCTGGCTGAACAGGCTGATTGGCATCACCTGTAAAGGTTCTCCATCCTTCACCAAGCATAATAATGTTTGGATTGAGTTTTTGAGCTTCAGTAAAGGCCTGCTCAATTGCTTCGGCATCATGGTCACCCATCATATCGAAACGGAAACCATCTACCTTAAACTCATCCACAAGATACTTGATGGAATCAACTAAGACACGACGGCTCATGTAGTGAGTGGTTCCCAGACGACCACCACCAAAGCTTGATTTAGCCGTACCATCTGCCTCCATGAAGTGGTAATAGTTTGGCTCCAAATCTTCAAACAAGAAGGTCTTGGAAGTGTGGTTATAGACCACATCCAAAATCACACCCATGCCTTGTTTGTGGATTTCATTGACTAGGTTTTTGAATTCCTCGATGCGTTTCATTGGATCGGTCGGATCTGTAGAATACATACCTGTAAAGGCAAAGTAGCTCTGTGGATCATAGCCCCAGTTGTAGTTGCTGTTGCTAGAAGCGTACTCGCTCATCCGCTCTGCATTTTTCAATTCATTGACATAATAGTAGCTCATAACTGGGAGCAGCTGAATATGGGTCACACCCAAGTCCTTAAGGTAGCTGAGTCGCTCTGCAAAGGCCGCAAAGGTACCGAACTGAGCTGTCAATTCATCGGAAATAGCAGGATCTGATGTGAAGTCACGGACATGAGCCTCATAGATAATGGCATCTTCACGCTGATTGAAGTTAGGAATTGTGGCATAGCCCAAGCCACTTGGACCAACTTCTGATGGATCCACAATCGCAGCTTTTGCAATACGATAAGATGGATCTGTATCTGCCAAATCACTATTCCACTCCGCTAAAGACTTAGCATATGGATCTAAAACAAGAACAGCTTGATCCCCACGAGTAATTTCATAATGGTAGTAGTAACCACGATAGTCCGCGATACCAAGACCTGATTGACCGTTTAATTCGAGGTCCCATTGTCCTTTATCGCCCTTGGTCATGGCCAATTTACCAACCACCTTAGACTGGTCATCCTTATCATAAAGAACAACTGCTACACTGTCTGCACTTGGAGACCAGAGAGTCATATCAACGACACTACCAGCCTGACGCACACGCGCACCAAGCTCCCCATCATAAGCATAGAGCTCATCCTTCAATTGCCAGCTCATAGTTGTTGTGAAACTATCATTGCCATATTTGAGGGTATAGCCCGCATTTTCTTGGTTGAAATCCCCGAGGACTCGCACCTTGTTGCTTGTAGCATCCAAGACAAGTTCCGTCACAGTCACTGTCTGGCCATTTTTATCTGTTACAGACAATTTCTCCAAGATGCTATGCTTATCCGCACCTTCCAGCGTTGTAAAGGCTGCTTCTAAAGCTGTTAGGCTAACATGAGAAACACCTGTTACACGGACATTGTTGACAAAATAAGGGTTGGTGTAAATAGTCGCATCATCATCCTTAAGGAAGATTTGTGTCTGATTTTTCAAATCTTTAAAGCTATAATCTTTCTGTTGAATCTTCACATCATCTCCTGACTTGCTTTCATCCAATAGCAGGAAGCCAATGGAACTTGGTAAATCTGTCAATTTGACATCAATATAGGCACCATACTTGCCTTGGTTTTCAAAATCAATACCATTTGGCCAGTCACCCAAGGCAACATCAGTCACATCTCCCCAGATCCAGAGACCTTTTTGGTCATAATTGCCATCGGTACGGAAGTAATTGATACGGATGTAGCCTTCTTTAAGCGGTTGATAGAGGCTGAGTTGGTAGTTTTCATCAAACCAAGCTTCATTCATCTTGGTGCTAATCCGTTCAATGGTCTTGTCACCTGTGATATTTTCACCAGAAGTGTTATTAATCAACAGACTAATCTTGCTGGCCGTTTCGTCTTTCATCTTGATATCCAGATAATAGCCATAGTCATCCTGTTTAGCCGTGCTGAAATTGGTTGCACCTGTTGGCCAAGCACCAACATCTGACGATGGTTTTTCGACATCATCCCATGTCCATAGACCTAGACTAGATAAATTATCAGATGGTAGGGTTTTAAAGTGAACACGGAAGTAGCCTGCTTCAATTGGCTCTTCAGTCGCTCCTTGCACACTTGCATTGACGATGTCACCTGCTTGAGTCTGAAGGAGCATGGTGCCACCTTGACCGATAGTTGGAAGTTCGACTTGAACAACCCATTTACCGTCTTTCTCGATAGCTTGATACGTTTTTCCTGTGTAGGCATCTGTGACCACTACATCCTTACCAGATACTTCAATTGCCATTTCCTTGCTCTCGGTATTGGTTGAGAAGACAAGATAGGCAGCTTGATCTTGGTAACTGCGTTTGCTGATAAGCCAACCTTGGCTATCATTTCCAGCAAGTGTGTTTGTATCACCACGTGAGAGCAATGTTGAATTGGCATTACGGAAAGCCAACAATTTCTGATAGTGATCTGTGATGTCGCTAGTCTCTACCTTGCTCCAATCGAAATCGTACCGGTTGTCATAAACTGGCCAGTTGTTTTGCCCAGATTGCCCGACTTCTTCGCCGTAGTAGATGACTGGCTGACCTTTAGCAGTAATCAAGAGACTAGCAGCCAATTTCAGTTTGTCCAGATTTCCTTCTTTTTCTGCACCACCGAGACTGTAGAGGAAACCATCTTCGTCGTGACTACCCAAGAATTGACCCAGAGAAGCTGCACTAGTCAGAACCTTGCTACGTTCTTCCAGCTCTTTTCCAGCTGCTTTTAGTTGACCATTGACCAGATATTTGGCAATATCCTTGAAGCCAAAGTCCAACAAGCTGTCCATAGTACCGATTCCCAAGTCACCCTTGGTATCCTTATAATTTGCTCCCCAAGTTTCACCAATCAAGTGGAAGTCAGGATCTCTATCTACCAATTCATTTTTGAAATGTTGCCATGTGGTATCATCAACGTGTTTGACTGTATCGACACGGAAGCCATAGATAGAGTTGCCCTTGGCAGTTGTTGAGCGTTCCAACCAAGATGCCTGCCAAGCAACCAACTGATTGCGAACAGCTGCTTCTTCTGTCTTGAAGTCTGGTAATCCAGATAATGAGCCTAATTGGTCATCTCCCTGCTTGTCTTCTTCCTTAGTCCGTACCATACCTGCAAAGGTTTCTTCTGTACCATAGCCAGCATGGTTAAGCACCACGTCAACAACAATGTTTATACCTTTTTCCGCCGCGGCATCAATCAATTCGTGGAAATCGGCTAAACTTCCCAAATGCGGATTAAGTTTCTCAAAATTGGATGCCCAATAACCATGGTAAGCATAGTACTCTCCATCTGTTGCGCTACCAACATTCTGTGGAATATTTTCAACAATTGGTGTCAACCAGATAGAATCCACACCCAATTCTTTCAAGTAATCCAGCTTGGCTGTCACTCCTTTGAAGTCTCCGCCCTGGTAAAGACCACGTGGGTTGGAGGCTGTTCCTTCCACTAGCTTGTCATTGCTGGTGTCTCCATTATAGAAACGGTCTGTCATCATGAAGTAGATGACTTGCTCGTCCCAGTCTTTTTCACCATCTGCCTTGATACGCTCTGTAATGGTCACATCCAATTTTGTTTCGTAGTAACCGTTGTCCTTGTCATAGACCTTTACAGGAAGACTATATGTCCCTGGCGCTGTGCTAGACGTCGCTTTAATGGTCACACGATTGAGTTCAGTAGAGATTGGCACAAGACCTCCGCCGATGGCACTTGTATCGACTTCCATTTTGACAATCTCAGCATTTTCAGGGTTGGTGACAGTTACAGATACCAAGCCGCTCTCATTGTAGTTGAATGGCGCTTTGCTACTAGCCTCAACCTTCACATTTTTTGTACCCGGAGTCGCTTTACTTGTATCGAGTTCTACTTTCTCTTCAATAAAATATGGATTGGTATAGACTTTGTCGTCGTCATTGCGAAGGAAAATTTGGCTATGCCGTTTACGATCTGCAAAGGCTAAATCAATGGTTTTATTGCCTGCCAAATCTGGATTATTCTGATTGATTAGCAGAAATCCAAGCTTGGAATCTAAACCGTTTGATAGAGGAATGTCAACATAAGCGCCGTATTTCCCAAGTTTAAAATCAACGGCACCTGTTGGCCAGTCGCTACTTGCTTCAGTTGTATCGCCCCAAGTCCAAACGCCCCAACCTTCATAATTATTGTCTTCACGGGTGTAGTTGATACGGAGGACATTTTCATCTTTGAGCGGCTCATAGCTAGACACGCTATAATCACTAGCAATCCAAGCCTCATTTTGTTCCGGAACAAGAAGCTCCACTTTCTGGTCCGATTCTGTTATTTTTTCCCCATTCTTGAGAACCAGATAACCAATCGTTCCTGGTGTCTCAGATTTTTTAATATCAACGTAATGGCCGTAGTCATCTACCTGACTGCTTGAAAAATTCGCTGTATCCGTTGGCCATTGATTACCATCGGACGGCTCTGCCACTCCTCCCCAAGTCCAAAGTCCTTGACTTTCTGGTGCTGTTTCATCTACATTTTCAAAGTGCAGACGAATACTGCCTTCTTCGATAGGAGCTTCCTCTGGAGCAGTTGCATCGGCTGTTTCTGTTACCGCTGTCGCTTCAGCTACCATAGAATCTGTAGCTTCTATCGCAGTTGTGGTCGCTTCTACCGCGCCGCCATCCTGTTCCGAAAGAGTCGTTGAACTAGTTGACGCAGGGAGGACAACTTCCTCTGCCTGCACTAGTTGACCTGCCCCACTTAAAAACAGAGCAGCCGCAATCCCAACAGAGGCTACACCTACATTTAGTTTACGAATGCCAAAAATCTGTTTCTTCTCTAGCATCCCTGTTCGTTTCATATTCTGAACGGATTTCTTTTTCATAGACTCCTCCATATAATACTCAATGAAAATCAAAAACAGACTAGGCGACGCAGATGCAGATAGAACTGAAGTTCATCAAATCAAGTCAACAACGTCTGATTTTGATTTTCGAAGAGTATGAATAAGTTTGAATTGTACACTACCAGTATATACAATTCTAAGGAGTTTTTGCAAACGTTTTCTTGAATGTTAGCGGTAACAAGTTTTAATCTACTATCTAACAAAAATAGAATAAATAGCTCCCCCTTCTTTTGCTCCTAGACCGCCCACTGACCAAAAAAAAGAGACTACTGAGGTGTAGTCTCCCTTTCAATTAGCGTCGCCTGACAGTAATGCCCCTGTCTAGCCAGAGGCTTGCCATCCAATATCGTCATTAAATGTTTGACGCTAAGAGCCCCCATTTGACGAATCGGCTGCTTCATCGTCGTCAAGGCTGGTCTGGACATCCGATCTAAAAAGAAGCCGTCAAAACCAATCACCCCAACGTCATTCGGAATAGACTTTCCTAGAGCTTGTAAACCTCTTGTAACCCCAAGAGCGAGACGATCCGATGCGCAGATAAAGCAGGTGTTTTCTGGTAAATAATCAAGATTTTTCACAAATTCTTCCGCAACACGAGAACGATTTTCCAATCGATAGAGATGAGTTTCTCGGCCCTGCATCGCATCTTTGTAGCCTTCTTCTCTCCCTTTTTCAAAGGCTTCTGGCAAGTCAATCCCTACAAAAACAATCCTCTCATAACCTTTTGATAAAGCAAACTGGGTTGCGGACCTAGTCGCCAAATGATTGTCTGAATCTACAAAAGGAAGGCCTTCTTGATTCTCCCCAAATAAAATCAATGGCTTCCGCAGCCCTTTCAACCAAGGGTAGTCATCCTTGCGAGCGCCAGTCACGATGTAACCATCACATTGATCAGTAATCTGACTTGGATTGGTCACCAACTGCAAAGTATAATTTCGATGATTGAGCTCATCAGCGATTCCTGCAAGAAGGTCGATATAGTACGGCTCTACCACATCCATCTTTTCGAGAATGACAGCCTGAACAATCAGCGTCCGTTGCTGGGCCAAGGCCTTGGCCGCCACATTTGGCTTATAGTTTAATTCTTCCATCGCAGCTGTTACGAGCGTCCGCAACTCTTTTGTAACTTGTTCTGGATGGTTGATGACACGCGAAACAGTCATCTTTGATACATTGGCTAACCTAGCCACATCAGTTAATGTCGTCATAGAACTCCTCCCTAATTCTATTTCTGTTGCTTATCTTTTAGCAGGCAAACAGTCAAAATTGCGCAAACGTTTTCTTTAGGTTATTATATACTATTTATTACTAAAAAGTAAAGACCTTTCGAATACATTTATCGTCATTTAGTTTTCCTTCTATTACTTCCTTAGTTCACCTTGCCTAACTTCATCTATGCCTGTGGCTCATCGCCTCGTTCTAAAAGTACTATATAAGAATACCCATTCCCTCTAAACAAAAAATACTCCAACCGCTAGACCAATCAATGTCTAACAATTGAAGTATCTTTGTCAAATTCTGTCCATTTTCTGTACGATTATGGAAATGAATAAGATAAATTAATTTGCTTAGCTTACTCAACATCTACCTTTTGAATGCGAGCTAAGAATTGCTTAGTACGTTCTTCTTTTGGCTGGTCAAAAATGTCTTCTGGTCGACCTTCTTCGACAATCCGACCACCATCTATAAATATGACTCGATCAGCTACCGCACGCGCAAAGCCCATCTCGTGCGTCACAACCACCATGGTCATACCTTCTTTTGCCAACTGCATCATGACAGCCAGGACTTCACCGATTAACTCAGGATCCAAGGCCGAGGTTGGTTCATCAAAATAGATGATCTCGGTCTCAGAACGTAGCCAAACTCCTAACAATATAAAAAATTGAAGAAGTTTGCGAAAGATAGCAAGTCATTAAACTCTTAGAAACATTTATATTTTGGTATTTCTGAGAGTTTTTTTATTTTCAACATAAAGAAAAAAGATTGAAGAAAATTATCCAAAATGGACTTTTTCTTCAATCTGAGACCTACTCGGTCTTTATATCTCATATTATAGTCGAATGAATTAGCTTTCAGACAAGGAACTGAGGTGCAGGTTGCTAGAACAGCATAAAGGCTGTTCTAGGTTGGAAATAAGACCTGCGAAGCAAGTCACTTTCGTAGAGTACGGCAAGACGAAAGTGACGATGTATCAAAGTTAATTCAAATGACTATAATTATACTCCAGCTGGTGGGTAAATATAGCTGACTGTTCCTTCGCTAGTCGTTGTTGGATCAAAGAAACCTCGGACATTACTTGGGTAGTATACTCCACCATAGTTTGATTCCTTAACTTGAATGTGACCGTTAGCTGCCACATCTGTTACATAGGCAACATGACCGTAACCTCCATCTGTCCATACAGCAATAGCGCCAACTTTTGGAATAGTTCCCACTTCATATCCAAGCGCTGTCGCACTAGCTGCCCAATCTCCACCATTACCCCAATAGTTTCCAACCCAAGGAGCCATTTCTTTGGCACCCCAAGTACACTGACCCGCTGGATAGGTATTAGCCGTATATTCCACAGCAACCTCTGACACCATATTGGTAGCCAAAGCAGCCTTTGCAGCGGCAGCAGCTTTGGCTGCTTTTTTTGCAGCTTCAACCTTTTTTGTTAACGCTGATACTGTCGGACTATCGCTTATAACTGTGTCATCTGCACTGACATTCACCATTCCCGACCATAAAAGATTTCCTATGAGGGCTGTAAACAGTCCCAATTTGAATTGTTTTTTTATCATTTGATAACTCATAATATTTGATTCCTTCGTGTTTTTCTGCCCTATCTATCCTAAGGGATAATCCTTGCAGAGAGCTTAAAGAAATGTAACAAATATTACAGACAACTTGCAATCTCTTAACAATTACAGTGTTCGGACTTTTTGTCAAAAAACGACCTCCAATACGGAAGTCGTTTTCTATTTAGCGTAATTATTTTCTCCTACTTCTAAGTACACTGAGTAAGATGAGCACCAAACCAGAAATAATATTGAGATACTTATTGCCATACAGCGGACTAATCGCAATCAGAAAAAAACCTAGTGCTAGTAAGAAGGGGGATTTATTTTTGGAAAACATTAGTCCTCACCAGCCTTCACCTTGTTGGCCGCAATGACAAATGGAGTCCAAATCAAGAAGGCAACAAAGAGGTTGAAGAGTGAAACCAGAGCCGCCATAATGTTACCACCTGTTGCCAGATAAGCATAGAGACCTGGCGGGGTAATCCAAGGTACAGCTAGAAAGACAGGAGGAATGAGTCCAGCAGCAGTCGCTAAATAAGCAATAGCAGCACAAACTGGAGGCACAATCAACCATGGAATGACAAAGAGTGGATTCAATACCATCGGAATACCAAAGGTAATCGGTTCATTGATATTAAAGACTCCCATCGGAGCTGATAGCTTAGCGACCATCTTGTATTCTTCCCGTTTAGAGAAGATGAAAATTGCAATAATCAACGCGAGGGTGACACCTGAACCACCCATCTGAGCGTAGGCATCAAAGGAACCGCGTGTCCAAAGCCAAGGCAAATCTGCAACACTTCTTGTTGCTTCATAGGCAGCAGTATTCTCATTCAGGGCGATGAGGTAAATTCCGTCCATAATCGGTGCCAGGACATTGTGTCCATGCAAACCAAAAAACCAGAAAAGTTGAACGAGGAAGGTCAGGAGTACGACTGAACCAAGCCCTTGTGATAAACCAAGCAACGGCATCTGAATGTAGGTTGATACCACATCACTCAGGGACTGACCAGATACAGAAAATACGAGGTAAGCCACGATAGAAGAAACATAAATCGCTGCCGTTCCTGGGATAATCGCTGCAAAAGCCTTGTTAACTGCAGGTGGAACAGAGTCTGGTAGCTTGATGATGATATTGCGTTTCACCAAACTTGCATAAACAAAGGTTGCCAAGAAACCAATAAACATGGCTGTGAAGAGACCAGTTGCACCTCCATATTTCAAGGCGATTGCTCCCCACTCACTGGTTTCCAATACAGAAACACCATCAGTGGTAACAATGGTCAAACCAAGTTCTTCCAAAGCAGTGATAACCGATTTGTCCACCCCTTCTAAAGCGGTTGAAATGGTGAGGCTTTGAGGAATAGTTGAAATGAAGGAGGCGAAGGAAATCAAACCACCCGCCAAAGGATTGACCTTATACATGAGCGACAAATTGTAACCAAAGGTAAAGGCAAAAACAAGCGCCATGATGCCAATGGTTCCAAAATAAACGTAACCATTGATGTTAATAATTGGCTGCATGGCCTCTGCAAAACCTGTCCAGCCCATATTGTTTGGAATATCCCTCAGAAAGACATTCAAAAGAACGGCCACCGTACCTGCCATGGTAATAGGCATCATGGAAATAAAGGAATCACGAATGGCAATCAAATGACATTGCGAGCCGATTTTTCCTGATATTTCCATAAACTTTTCAGAAATATTTGACATAATCTGTCTCCTTTTCTATTTTTTTATTGTTGTATAAACAAAATCACGATGTCGAAGCACCTTCTTTAGAATACCGAATCAGTGCTTCTAATTGAGCATCTGTCTGCCGTTTCAAACTCTTAGAGAAGACTTTCTCCATTAAGAAGTAGTTGCCTCTCATAAATAAGTCTGCTGCTTCCATTTCATAAGAGTATTCAATCTCTGTTTGATTGTCCTCCAAAGCGTGCAAATCATAGCAGATATGCTCTTTTCCTCGATTGGAATGAAAGCAAACAGCATAACGATAGGGGGCAAGAAATTCCTCTACACGCACCTTAACACTATGCTCTCCTTTGTCTCCAAATGTTTTTACATAGGTCAAACCTTCCTGGATATCTTGATCAAGAAGAGGACGTCCAGTATTTTGCTGATAATCCTCTTTCAAGGAGCGACCAATCGCAGCAAATAATTGTTCAATTGGAACCTGTCCTATTTTTTTGATTTTCATACCTGTCCTCCTATCTCCGTCATCCAACAAGGTAGCCTAGCCACAATTCTTCTGTTCAGCTAAACGCTTATAGAGCTCCACTACTTCCTTGGCCATATCAATAAATGTCAAGGCATTCATCAAGTGGTCTTGTCCATGCACCATTAGCAAGGTCACTTCCACTCCTTGCCCACCAGCCTCTTGGGCTAGTAGACCTGTTTGTGACTTGTGGGCAATATTTAGGGAGGTATTTGCTTCTTGAAGCAAGTGCTCTGCCGTCTGGAAATCCTCCTGCTTGGCCGCTTGAATCGCCTGAACAGCATAGCCTTTTGCCTCTCCCCCATACATAATAAGCCCCATAATCGCTTCTAAGTATTCCGGAGAGTTCATACTAGTCCTCCATTAGTGCCAACGCTGCATCAAGCACCTTGGCACCGTTCATCACCCCATAATCCATCATATTGATTGCATCCACCTTGATCGCAGGCTCGAACTTAGCCTTGTAGTCATTTAGCAAAAATTTAACCTGTGGACCTAGCAAAAGGACATCAATCTCCTTTTGACTAACTTCACTATCAGCTTCTGACACAGGGACTGCCCAAATCGTTGCCTTTATCCCCTTTTCTTCTGCGGATTTCTGCATCTTGGTCACCAACATACTAGTAGACATACCAGCATTGCACACTAACATAATTTGTTTCATAAAAAACTCCTCCTATCCCTGTTTCTGAATCAAGGGAATAAATATATCGACTAATTCCTGATAGCTAGGATTTTGCACTAGCCTTTCTTGCAAGGACCTGTCTTGGACAAATTCAACCAGACAAGGTGAAATATACTTCAGATGCGGATTCCGCCCTTTAGACGGGGATAGAAGAAAGACAAACTGCACCTTCTTCCCCTCTTCCCATTCAACCGCTTCCTTACAAACTCCAACCACAATCTGCTCAGAGAAAGTCAGTGGAATAGCTGGATGCGGAAAGGCCAATAGTTCTCCAAAAACGACCGAGCTATAGGACTCTCTCACATTTACCTGTTCCCTAAATTGTTCCACAAAGCCTGATTCCTTGGCTTCATCCAAGCGCGCTATTAGTTGCAACAAGGTCCTATCTCGACTCATCTTTTTTTCCAAAGAGACTATTCGCAAGGGTGAAAATACAGCCTCTGCAATCTGTCTCGCCTGCTCTTCCTCCATAGGTAAAGCCTCGTTCTGCTCAACTCGGACAGGTGTCACTTGTTGAAGATAGGAACGAATTGCCTCGATATCCTGCTCTGACAGGAAAACACTGACGGTGATGACGGGTGTCAGGAAAATTAAATTGGACAAGCTAATCGAAGAAATAATCAGGTCTACATCTCTTAAACCTTCTTCTGTTACCTCATAGTAACTCACAACATCTGCAATTTCCAAGCTTGTTGCAAATTCCTTTTCCAAACGATTTCGCAACATTAAAGCGCTTCCAATCCCAGTCGCACAGACGACCAATACCCGCAACTTTTTCCGACCCTCGTATCGCTCAATCGCAGCCAATACATGCAGGGTCAGATAGGCCCATTCGTCATCCGAAATACTATAGGCAGCCAAGGTTGGCATAGAAGCAAAAGCTTGCTTGGTCAGCTCAAATACTTCTATATAATCCCTCTGGATATCAGCCACCAAGGGATTAGCCAACTGAATCTGGTGCTCCAACCGCGTCCGTAAGGGAAGCAAATGAGCGACAATCCCCTTGAAAAGCTGTCGATCTTTTAACAAATCCAGACCAGTCAACTGAGAGAGAGTCTGTAAACAAGTTTCAACTCCTTCCTCCAAACCGTCCTCCAAGTCTGAAAGCTGACTAGGGTTCCCCGTCAACTTGACCTTCAGGTGTAGAGCGATATAGTTGGCTTCTTCTACAGGAATCTCCACTTGAAACTCTGTTTCAATTCGTTCGATAATTCGTCCAGCAACCTGATACTCCTTGGAAGATTGAATCTGATCAGATATTGGAAATCGCTCTAAACTAGCTCCCCCCTTCATTCGTTGTAAGAGCAGAGCGATATGAAGAACCAGGTTTTGCATCACAAAATCAGACAGGCGAAGTTTGGCATCGCGGCACTCATCCAAGACAATCAACATCAGGTCTGTAAACCGAATGTCTGGCAGGAGCTGATTTTCCACCAAACCATAAAGAGACTGACCATTCCCTTGTCCAAAAAAGTAATCCATGATGAAGTGCCGAATAGCAGGCTCCTCCCCGCTTAATTCTACACCTCTCCGTGTGAACAACAGTTCCAGTTGGTAAGGAACAAATAAATTGCGAATATCCGCGATGATAGAATGCAGGGTTGTTTTTCCGATAAACAGCTCTCGTTGCAAACGATCCATGGACTGAATTGGATTTTCAAATAATAACTTACTTAAAACATACCGTTGTCGGTCCGTCGCTTCCTCCAGTTGCCGTAAGTCCGTCACCTGCTTTTTCAACCGTAGCTGTTCTTGCCAAAACATTTCAAACTCAACCGGTCTCTCTACCAGCAAACAGTAGCCCTTACTTTGTTTGGACAAAATAGAAGCACCGCTAACCTCTAGCGAAAGAGAGAGTTGCTGGACATACTTTCTTGCTGTTCGATCACTGACACCCAAAGCCTTTGCCAGTTCTGCACTAGATACAAAGTCCCCTTGTTTTTCCAGTAAATAATCTACCAGACGAACTTCTTTTTTAGATAGCATACTCCCTCCTCTCCGCAAGATTTATACGAAATATAACAAGACTAGTAAGCTAGAGCCTGTTGATAAAAACATATTTTTATATTTCTATTGTAGCATATCCTCAGGCTACAAGGGTTCTCTTTTTTTCCGTATTGTTAATGAAAGGAATCGGACGCAACGATTCGCAATCGAAAGGATTGCCAAGGCTTGATAAAAGCGAGCAAGGGCAGATAGTCAGGGCAAATTCGTCCAACCCGATTCACTTTTGAACTAACGGTAAACTCCCTCAAAGCTATTTGTAACTCTCCCTTGTAACGACCATATAGATCATTGTCAATCAAGACATCCCCTCGCTGCACAAGCGTTTTCCTATCTGTATGTGCAGGAATGGTCGCATCCTTGTAGACAACACGGGGCATGGTCGACCGAAGTAGGTAAGCTGAAATGTCCCCACGATAGATATGGTGAAACTCAATGATTTCCCGCTCCACAGCTGTCACTTGCCCAGTAAGGTCTACAGGTAAACAAATGTCCTCTTCTTTCAAGATAGATTGAATAGACTGGAGCTCCTCCTCCGAGATGAACTGATTGGAGACGAGAATACAGTCAATCAAACCTGTCGCCTTGAGCCAGGCAATCTGAAGAGGTAAGGTCTGGTTGCGATGCTCCTCCAAGGTAGGTAGACCTTCTGACAAGGGCCAAGGCCCTTCCGTTGCAGACTGGGCAGTCACAAAAGCTGCCGTCTGTATGCCTTCTTGGTGATAGAAAGAAGACATTTCTAAAAAATGCTCTTCTGATAGTCCTGTATAGGCGTGAGGATAGAAATTATGACAGGCAACAATGTTATCCCTATTTGCCTCACTAGCTAGCAGTTGCGTCAGTAAGACCTTATCGGTACTCAGATTTAGTTCAATCTTGAGCCCGTAAGGATTCTGTGTCAAGCTGACAATCTCCTCCAAAGGCAAGGCCTCGTCCAGCCGAATCCCTGTCAGCCCTAAACCATGGGCTTCTTCAATGAGTGATTTCTGCCAGCCCTGTGCCTCTATAAAACTCGGACTAAGATCCGCAATCACGACTATCCCCAACTGACGAGCATAGGCAATCAAGTCCCGATAGAGTTGCAAGGCTTCTTGGGCATTCCCCCCAAGCTGCAAGAGGCTCATAAACATCCTCCGTGCTCCATAACGCCCCAGCAAGTCTATATAAGCCTTAGACTCTTCCAGAGAATAGTTTTCTGGATAGATTGAAAAACCAAATTGCACCATTGCTCCTCCTAACGACTAAATCCATTGGCATCACTCAGCGCCTTAAACCAACGTCCCGATTTCTTAATCCTACGCTCCTGAGTCTCCAAATCCAACTCGACCAGCCCATAACGATTTTTGTAGGCATTGAGCCAAGACCAACAATCAATAAAGGTCCACAACATATAACCCTTGCAGTTAGCCCCTTCCTCAATAGCCCGATGTAATTCTATCAAGTGATCTTCAATAAATTCAATCCGATAATCATCCTGAATGACCTCATCTTGCCGAAAAGCCACTTCACCCTCTACTCCCATACCATTTTCAGTGACTAACCACTCAATATTGTTGTATTGGTCCCGAATATTGATTGCGATATCGTAGATTCCTTTTTCATAGATTTCCCAACCTCGATGCGGATTGATTTTTTTCCCTGGCATATCGTAAGGTGCGAAGAAGTGCTCTGGAGTCAAAACCTCTCCCTCTTTCCAGACCTTTGTCGGTGCCTGTACACGAAGGGGTTGGTAATAGTTGACACCTAAAAAATCTACCCGATTTTCCCTAATAATCGCCAGCTCTTCCTCGCTGGTTTCAGGACTCAATCCGTATGCCGCAATCAAGTCAACCAAGTCCCTCGGGTATTCTCCCAATACAGAAGGATCTAAGAAGCTCTTGGTTTGGAAGAGCTCAGCTATTTTAGCTGCCTTGACATCATCAGGATGCTCACTTCGAGGATAGGCCGGTGTCAGATTCAGGACAATTGCAATTTTCTTCTCCGAATTCACTTCATGACAGGCTTTTACTGCCAAGGAACTAGCCAACTGAGTATGGTAGGCAACAGCAACTGCTGCCTTGGCATCCACCTTACAAGGATAATGATAATCCCCTAGATAGCCGCACTCAACTGGAACAATCGGCTCATTAAAGGTAATCCAACGATCTACTAGGTCGTCAAACAATTCAAAACAAGTACGAGCATAGGCTTCATATGCCCAAACAATATCCTTGTTCTCCCAGCCTCCTTGCTCCTGTAAAGCATAGGGAAGATCAAAATGATAGAGATTAACAAACAGCTGAATCCCTTTTTCTTTTATCAAAGAAAATACAGAACGATAAAAAGTCACAGCCTCCTGATTAACCTCTCCAACACCCTTTGGAAATAACCGCGACCACTGAATCGATGTCCTAAATACTATGTGTCCAGTTTCAACCAATAACTCGATATCCTTTTTGAAATTCTTATAGAAAGTGGAAGTCCTCTCTGGACCTACTTTCCCATGGAAACGTTCTGGCTCAATGCTGTACCAGTAGTCCCAATTATTCTGTCCTTTTCCATCGCCCAGCTCAGTCCCCTCACTCTGCGGACCCGATGTAGAAGTCCCCCACAAAAAACCTTCTGGAAAATGATAAACTACCTTATCCTCTGTCATAACCAATTCCTTTCTTCTTTATCTGATCGATGACACTCCTAAATTGTGGCAAGTACGCCTCATGTGCCACTAGTAATTCTTGTAAGACACGCTCTGCCAATTCTCCATTCGGAATCAGAGGATTGAGAGCAAAAGCCTGTAAAGCCAAAGCGTAGTCTCCTGTCATTGCAGCCCCAACAGTTGCCAACTCCATTTGCTTCATTTGCTGCAAGTATCCCCTGACCACCATCGGTGTTTTGGGACATACCAAAGGAAGCGCACCCTGGGCAGTAATGACAGACGAGACTTCGACTACACAGTCCTCTGGCAGATAAGAAATCACTCCCCTATTAACCGTCGAAACCGTCATAATTTCCTTGCTGTCGTTGTATATAGCACAAATGAGTTGACAGGCAACATCGCTATAATAAGCACCACCGCGTTGCTCCAGTTGCTTAGGCTTACGGTCCAAATTTGAATCCCTGTAGAGCTCAAACAACTCTTCTTCGACCTCTTGAACAACCTGAGCCCGCACCTTCCCTTGACGATACTGGTCTAAGGTATCTGCCAACATCTCCTTTTCTAAAAAGTAGTAACGGTGGTAATCACAGGGCAACAGACCAATCGACTGCAAGAAGGGGAATGAAAAATCTAAATTGGTAATATTTTTAACAACCTCCTGATTCCCTCTTGAGTTACCGTATAAAGCTTCCATGACCTCACCAGTACGATTCTGGCCCGTTTGATCCCAAACTTCATGAAAATGGAAATGGTTTAATCCAACATGATTGGTTTGAATCGATTCCTCAGGCAGATTCAAAATCTGAGCTGCCGTCTTTTTCTGACCAATCGGAATATTGCATAAGCCAATCACCCTGTTCCACTGCAGTTCATTAACAATCGCTTCCGTTACTATGCCTGCAGGATTGGTAAAATTAATCAACCAAGCATCTGGACACAGCTCTTTCATGTCTGCAATAATACCCTTATAGGCCTCTATGGTCCGAAATGCCTTAAAGATGCCGCCTGCCCCATTGGTTTCCTGTCCAAGTAGACCATGACTCAGAGGAATTGTCTCATCGATATAGCGTGCCTGTAACTGACCAACTCGGAACTGAGATGTCACAAAGTCTGCTCCCTTCAAAGCAGCCCTTCGATCCAGTGTCTCCTCTATTTTCCAGTCTAATCCAGCCTTTCTGACCATTCGACGTGCCAAATCAACAACTATCTTCTGCTTTTCCACCCCAGCTTCAACATCTACAAACCACCATTCTCGGATGGGTAGTTGCTGATGCCGCAAAATCATACCTTCAACTAGCTCAGGAGTATAGCTCGATTCGCCACCGAGTGTGACTAATTTGATTGATTTCACGACCTGTTCTCCTTTTTTATTCATATATTCTTATTATATTCCTGTTTCTACCTTTTGTAAACGCGTACACTTCCTGTCTTTTTCCGTAATATAAAGGAAACTCCCCTCAAGACAGCCAAAAACGACCTCCAATACGGAAGTCGTTTTCTTGTTATTTACATTTATTTCGCTAGGATATTCACTAATTTGGTTACTTCACAACAATATTCACCAATTTAGTTGGCTCCAACAGTCTACGGATAGGCTGTTGGAGGTTGGAAATGGACAAACAAACG
Source organism: Streptococcus suis (assembly GCF_046032535.1). Classification (GTDB taxonomy): domain Bacteria; phylum Bacillota; class Bacilli; order Lactobacillales; family Streptococcaceae; genus Streptococcus; species Streptococcus suis_AK. Next base: position 80,145 of record NZ_JARQPL010000002.1, read on the forward strand.
AGGCAATCGTTACTTGATAACGATATTGACGAGTTTGTTTACAACAACAATCACCTTCACCACTGTTTGACCAGCGATTTCAGCTTGGACTTTTTCATCTGCAAGGGCAACTTTTTCAAGTTCAGCTGGTGCTAGGTCTTTGGCTACAGTCAAGCGAGCTTTTACTTTACCCTTGATTTGGACAACGATTTCCACTTCGCTTTCTACCAGCTTGCTTTCGTCATATATTGGCCATGCGACGTAGCTGATTGACTGGCCTGTTGCTACCAGACCCTGCCAGAGTTCTTCTGCCAAGTGTGGTGCAAATGGAGCAATCAATTGGACAAAGCCTTTGGCATATTTGACATAGAGCTTATCTTCTTTGTTGGCCGCGTTGACAAAAATCATGAGCTGGGCGATAGCCGTGTTGAATTTCAGGTCTTCAATATGCTCAGTCACTGTCTTCACAGTTTCATTGTAGACTTTATCAAGCGCTCCGCTATTTTCCGAAGAAATTTCCTTCGTTGTAATCAGGCGGTAGACACGGTCAAGGAACTTACGGCTGCCCTCGAGACCTTCTTCTGACCAGGCGATTGACGCATCAAGTGGGCCCATGAACATCTCGTAAACACGGAGGGTATCCGCACCAAACTGCTCGACCACATCATCTGGGTTAACCACGTTTTTAAGAGACTTAGACATCTTAGCAGGTGCCTGCTCCAACTCCTCACCAGTTTCGATGTTGAAGAAGGATCCGTCGCGTTTTTCCACCTTGTCGGTCGCTACAAGCGCACCACGGCTGTCGCGATAGCTAGTTCCCAAAATCATCCCTTGGTTAAAGAGTTTTTGGAATGGCTCTTTAGTCGGCACAACACCGAGGTCGTAAAGGAACTTATGCCAGAAGCGAGCATAAAGCAAGTGAAGGACTGCGTGCTCAGCACCACCGATGTAGATGTCCACTGGCAACCAAGCCTTGAGAATCTCTTCGTCTGCCAATTTCTCATCGTTGTGCGGGTCGATGTAGCGGAGGTAGTACCAGCTAGAGCCCGCCCATTGTGGCATAGTGTTGGTCTCACGGCGACCTTTAACCCCGTCTTCACGCACCACTTCCAACCAGTCTGTCAGGTTAGCAAGCGGTGATTCGCCTGTACCTGAAGGCTTGATGTCTGAGGTTTTTGGCAATACCAGAGGTAACTCATTTTCTGGGACTGCTGTGGAAGTACCGTCTTCCCAGTGGATGATTGGAATCGGCTCACCCCAATAACGTTGACGGCTGAAGAGCCAGTCACGGAGGCGGTAGGAAATTTTCTCCTGACCGAGACCATTTTCTTCCAACCAAGCCACCATTTTGGCAATGGCTTCTTCCTTATTCAGACCGTCTAGGAAGTCTGAATTGATGTGGGCACCATCTTCTGTGTAAGGCGCTTCTTCTACATTGCCACCTTCCAAAACTGGAATGATGTCCAAACCAAACTGTTTGGCAAATGCCCAGTCACGCTCATCATGAGCGGGAACGGCCATGATAGCACCTGTTCCGTAACTTGCCAGCACATAGTCCGCAATCCAGATTGGAATTTCTTTGTTATTAACAGGGTTGATGGCGTAGGCACCAGTCCAAACACCTGTCTTGTCTTTAGCCAAGTCAGTACGAGCCAGGTCTGATTTGAGAGAGGCTTGGCGTTTGTACTCTGCCACAGCTTCTGCTTGTTCAGCTGATGTGATACTATCTACCAAGTCATGCTCAGGAGCAAGAACTGCGTAGGTCGCACCAAAAAGAGTATCAGGACGAGTGGTAAAGACTGTGAAGTCCTTGTCTGTGTCCTTAATCTTGAAAGTCACATTGGCACCGGTTGACTTGCCGATCCAGTTGCGTTGCATGTCCTTGATTGACTCTGGCCAATCAACTTCTTCTAGGTCATTGAGCAAGCGTTCTGCATAGGCAGTGATTTTCAACATCCATTGACGCATTGGCTTGCGGACAACAGGGTAGCCACCACGTTCAGATGTTCCGTCAGGAAGAACCTCTTCGTTGGCAATAGCTGTTCCCAATTCTTCTACCCAGTTGACAGGCACTTCTGCCTCATAGGCTAGGCCTTTTTCATACAACTTGGTGAAAATCCACTGAGTCCACTTGTAGTAGTTAGGGTCTGTCGTATTGACCTCGCGGTCCCAGTCATAAGAAAAGCCAAGGGCGTTAATCTGACGTTTGAAGTTGGCAATATTTTCCGCCGTAAAGTCAGCTGGGTCATTTCCCGTGTCCATAGCGTATTGCTCCGCTGGCAAACCAAAGGCATCCCAACCCATTGGGTGAAGGACGTTGTAGCCTTGGGCACGCTTGTAACGACTAAGAATATCGGTTGCAGTATAGCCCTCAGGGTGACCAACGTGCAAGCCTGCACCAGACGGATAAGGGAACATATCTAGGGCATAAAAGTTTGGCTTAGCCGCATCTGTTCCCGTCTTAAAAGTATGATTTTTTGCCCAAAATTCCTGCCATTTGGGCTCGATTTCCTTGTGATTGTAGAAGCTCATGTCATTTCTCCATGTCAATAAATTATCTTTACTATTATATCACGTTTTTAGGGAATTGGGAAAGACAAAAACAGCCAGTTTTCACTAGCTGTTTTCCCGTTTTTACCAAATAATCACACGGTCTTCTTTGGCACGCCACATGCCGTCGCCTTCTTGAACGCCAAATGTTTCATGGAATTCATCGAAGTTTGGCAACTGGATGTTGGTACGTAGATGACCTGGTGCGTGGACATCTACACTTGCCAACATCTGCATGAACTCAGGACGGGCCTTCATTCGCCAGATACGAGCAAAGTTAGTGAAGAATTCCTCTGCGGAGAAGTCATCTTCTGACTTGGCTGCTTCAAGAGCTGCTGCAATCCCACCAAGGTCGGCAATGTTTTCTGACACGGTCAATTTACCATTGATTTTGGCACCGTAAGAATCCTGACCCTCAAACTGGTCAATAACCTGCTGGGTACGGGCCTCAAAGGCAGCATAGTCTTCCTCTGTCCACCAGTTATTCAAGCTACCATGCTCATCAAAGGAAGCACCATTTGAGTCAAAGGCATGGGAAATCTCGTGGGCAATAACCGCACCGATACCGCCGTAGTTAGCTGATGAAGACTGCTCCAGAGAGTAGAATGGTGCCTGCAAAATGGCTGCTGGGAAGACAATCAAGTTCTTCTGTGGATTGTAGTAGGCGTTGACCATGTGGGCTGGCATGCCCCATTCCTTAATGTCCACAGGCTTGTTCCACTTGCTCCAACCATGAGCAATGTCAATCTTGTTTAGTTCGATAGCATTTTCCACCAAGGACTTGCCTGGGTCAACAATCTTCTTATAATAACGCTCTGGCAAGGCTTCTGGATAGCCGATGTAAGGCTTGATGACATTGAGCTTGACAATGGCTTTGTCACGCGTTTCCTGAGCCAACCAGTCTGCCGTTTCCAAACGAGATTTGTAGACCTCAATCATCTTGGCAACTTTTGCTTCCACATCAGCCTTGGCTTCTGGTGAGAATTTTTCTCCAGCATACCAAAGACCGAGGGCTTGGTTAAAGTAGCCTTGTGCCAAGTTGTAGGCTGCTTTTTCCTGATTTTGAGCCTGCGGTGTACCAGAAAGAGCACGGCTGTAGGCTCCTGACAAGATGCGGATTTCATCCGACAGGAAGGCTGTATAAGCTCCTGCCGCTTTCAAAATCAAGGTCGCCTTCAAAAGTTCCCAATTATCCGCACTGTAAATGTCCTTGGCAGCCTGCCAGAAACGTTCCTCAGGCACGATAATCTTGTCTGGTGTTTGACCTAAAATCGCTGTGAAGAAATCATCCAAAGGCAACTCTGGTGCCAAGGCAGTAAAATCTGCCCACTCGTACGGGTGGTAAAGTTTGGCGTACTCAGAACCTTCTTCATTTGACAGAGCATACTTGGCAATCGTGGCATCTAGTTCCAAACGCTTGTCCAAAAGGTCCTTGATTTCTGCATCGCTAAAACCAAATTTTGGTAGGAGAGCTTCTTGGCTCTCTCTCCACGTTTTGAGCAACTCTGCTCCTTTTTCATGCCCTTCCTCATAGTAGGTCGTATCTGGCAGGATAATGCCCAGAGAATCTGCCCAAAGAACATTGGTGGTCGCATCCATAAAGTCAGGTGCCACACCGAAAGGCATGAGGTTTGGCTTGCCTGCCAACTCGTATTCCGCCAACTTGCTGGTAAATTCTTCGAAAGAGTTGAGTGCCTTGTACTCTGCAATCAAGGCTTGTGCTGGCTCTGCTCCCAAACGGTCACGGGTTTCATAGTCAGCCACTTGCTTGTGGAAGGCTACAAAGTTTTGCAAAACGCTATCTTCTGGGACATTTTCTCCCGCCAACCATGCGTTTGTCGTGTCAATCATGAGCTTTTCAATCTCGTCCGCCAGGTCTGAGAAACCACCTGTTCTTGGCTTATCGTCTGGAATCACGGCTGTTTTTGCCCATTCACCATTGACGTATTCGTAAAAATCATCTTGTAAACGTGTCATTGATTTTCTCCTTTGTCTTTCCTAATGACTATAATAACAAAAAATTCTGACAATTTCACTTATCAGGTGACCATGACCAAGTATTTTTTAGAATAATACTCGAACAAACCACAAGAAGGCTGACAACGGCACAGGTCCCTGACATGGTTAAATCCAGTTGATTGGCCACTAAAAGACCTAGCACAACCGTTAAAATAGCGATACCTTGCCCTAAAAGAAGCAATTGCCAAAAGGATTTGACCCAACGTAGGGCAGCCATACTTGGTGCCACCAAGAAAACAATAACAGTCATCGAGCCGACCGCTTCAAAGGCCAGAACAGTAGTTAAGGAAACTAGAATCAAAATAACCATTTCTAAAATCCTTGTTCGCAAGCCAGACAAACGAGCATGGTTGCTGTCAAATAGATACACTTGTAAACGATAGTAAGCCCAAGCAAAAAATAGAACAATAACCAACCAAGCCAAACTCGACTTGACCAGACTAACAGGGAGTGACCAGCCTAGAACATCCATACGATGGAGCGGAGCAAAAAGTACTTCCCCCTGCAAAATCAGATCCACATCCAAGTGAACATTGCGAGCAAAAAGAGAAATAAGCAAAACCGCCACCGCAAAAAAGAGAGAAAAAACTAGACCTGTTGCGGCATCATGCGCTATCTTTCGACTATGCAGACGGTCAATGGCAAGAACCGATAATAACCCAAACAGACTGGCACCAACTATTAGCAACGGCGAATCCAAACTATGACTAATAAAAAATCCCAGAACAATCCCAAGCAAGACAGAATGCGATAGCGCATCTGCCAACATCGATTGATTTTTTACAACCAGTATCGAGCCGAGCAAGCCACAAGAACTAGCAATAACCATCAAAATGAGTAATACTTCAAACACGACCATTCTCCTTTCTGACATAGGTAACATACACAAATGCAGACAGGGTCAGACCTGTCAGACAGACGATAATAGTCGGTCCAGTCGACAAACCAGATACACTGGAGCTAATCCAGGTCCCTACGAAAGCCGACCCAATTGCAACGATTCCTGCCAGTAACAGACTCTTATGATACGATTTTCCCAGCACCAAGCCAAAGACAGCTGGTGCAATCAAAAAACTACTCATCAAAATAGCTCCGACTAACTTTAATCCTACTGCAATTAGGCAAATCATCAAAAACATCGTCAACTGCTGCAAGTACTTTACACGAACACCAATAACCCTTGCAAAAGTTTGATCAAACAGATATAGCTTATAGTCTTGATAAAAGAAAGCAAACAATACCAAAGCCAATAGTGAAATAATTCCGATGAGTATCACATCATCCAGCTGAATAAAGGCTGCCTGTCCAAATAGATAGGTTTGCAATCCAGCTTGGGAAGCCCCTGCAAAGGCTTCATTTCCCTGAATAGCATTTTTTAAGACCATTCCCAAACCAAAGAAAGACGCAGACACCAATGAAAGGGCATTGACTAGGCTGTGACCACCTTTTCGACGCAACCAATGGACAAGTGCATAAGAAAGGTAGCCTGACAACACTGCTCCTAACAGCAAGTAGAGAGGATGTCGCGACTGAAAAATCATGAAAGAGACAATCACTCCAGGATAAGAAGCATGCCCAAGAGCATCCCCAAGCAAACTCTGTTTAGTAAGAACAGATATACTTCCGATAGTGCTGGCTGCTACAGCTAGGCTGACGGTCCCTAAAGCAACTGTCCAGAAAGAATACTCTTTGAAAACCTCAAACATGACTGCCTCCTTTGGCATTTCCTAAAAACAGCCCATTTCCTATGCCGTAGGTCGCCTGATAATTCTCACTTGTCAAAGTCTCATCCATCGGACCAGAGTCAATCACATGCTTATGAAGCCAGACAAGGTGATCAAAGTAGGCATCCAGCGTCGTTAAGTCATGATGAATGACAATGGAAGTTTTCCCTTCACATTGGAACTCCTTGAGCATATCCATGATCATGATTTCTGTTGCCTGATCAATCCCTGCCAGAGGCTCATCCATAAGATACAATTCTGCTTCCTGTGCCAGGGCTCTAGCTAGAAAGACCCGCTGACGCTGCCCACCTGAAAGCTGATCAATCTGACGATGGCGTAAATCCGCAATTTTTAACCGTTCTAGAGCCTGCTCAACAATCTGTCTATCAGCCTTAGTCGGTCTTCTAAACATCCCCTTACTATGAGCGAAGCGTCCCATCAGAACAATTTCAAAAACTGTTGCAGGAAATTGCCAATTTACTTGACTGGACTGGGGAATATAGGCTACTTTTTGAGCAATCAATCTCTCTAGACCTGCCTCCTGGCCAAGCAAGCGAACCTGTCCTGTGTCAGGTTTTTCCAACCCCAAAATGACCTTGAATAGACTGGACTTCCCAGCACCATTTGGTCCAACAATAGCCGTCCGACTCCCTCTGGGAATTACCAAATTGACATCTTCTAAAGCCATGGTCTGGCTGGCTGTATATGCTAAATTGACATCTTTTAATTCAATGATTGCCGACATATTTCCTCCTATTTTAAAAATGATATACCTCATTCATACTCAATGAAAATCAAAATCAGACCAACCTACCAAGCTGAGAAAGTCGATAAGATTAAGATACCGTACCAACAAATTGCTGGCAAACCCTATACATCGCTTATTTCAACACATCAGTACATGAATTTGATTTTCGTAGAGCACCAATGCTTCCTTCAATCGTATGTTTATAAATCTGTTAAAAATGGTCCAAAAACGGAAAGAACTCGACCTAGACCGAGTCCTTTTTACTACTCATTTGAAATCCCTGTTCACGCACAGACTACTGATATATAAAGTCCCGCTGTGAACCAAGATCATCGAGGTCTACAAGCGGTATTTCTAGTCAAGGACCTCAATAACTGGTGTGATTTGCTACTAACGCCTATCCTCCCCCAAGCGTTGCCACCTCCTATAGAAAGAGTCCTATACTGCTTGTGCTCGAAACAATTGATTATCCCTCATATTGGTACCTATCAACTCTATCTTCGGTAATATCTCTAGTCTTCATTGGATAGCAAGCCCGTTCGACCTCTACTATTTTAGATATTTAACCATCAGTTTAACATTATGTTTGTACATGTCGATAAAGGTATCCCCTTCCTCGCCTTCTGGTGCCAAAGAATCTGAGAATAACTCCTTACCTTCGCCAGTAACAACTTCAACCTGACCGCCTTTGGCTTTTACTGCCTCTTGCAATTTCTCCATGCGTTCTGGATTAGTTGTAGACTCTGTAAAGATAGCCTTGATATTATGGTCAATGATTAGGTTAACTGTCTCAATCATGTCACTGTTAGCCACTTCTGAGTCGGTGCTCACGCCTTGAGGAGCATAGAGAGTGAAGTCATAACTAGCAGCAAAGTAATTAAAGGCATCATGTGGTGTTACCAAATAGCGACTTTCTTTTGGAATCACACTTAATTCTTTTTCTACCCAGGCATGCAAATCATCTAGCTGCGCTTGGTATTTTTCTGCATTTTTCTGAATCATCTCAGCTTTAGCAGGTAAGAGTTTTTGTAGTTCCTCTGAAGCTACAGCTACAGCTGACTTGTACAAGGGAATTGAAAACCAGAAGTGCGGATCGACAATCTCTTCTCCATCCTCATCCATCGTATTCAAATCTTTTGCATTAAAGTTTTTAGAAACAGCTACTCCGGTCTTCTCCAAAGCTTCAACCATTTTACCTTCAAAGTGCAAACCGTGGTAGAGAACAAGGTCAGCCTTTTGTAATTTTGATAAATCACTAGATTTGGCTACGTACAAATGAGGGTCTTCTCCTGCTGGAATCAGCAAATCACGTTCCACCTCATCACCTGCCAGCTGGTAGACCATATCATTGAGGAAAGAGGTTGTGACAGCCACTCGCGGCTTGCTGGCAGCCTCTGGGCTTTGCGTTGAACGACAGGCTCCTAGTCCTATTAGGGACAATAGCAGAGCAAAACTGAACAATATTTTCTTCATATAGGTTCTCCTTTTATTTTTATTAAGCATGCCTAACTATATAATTAGATTAAGCTAAAAAATTCATTTTGTCAACTGATTTTTAAATTTTTTGATATAATAGTTTCAGTAGAAAGCGAGTTCTCATGACACCAAACAAAGAAGATTACCTAAAATGTATTTATGAACTGGGTCAATTAGACCAAAAAATTACCAATAAACTCATCGCAGAGAAGATGGCCTTCTCCGCACCAGCCGTTTCTGAAATGCTCAAAAAAATGGTAGCCGAAGAACTCATTTCTAAGGATGCCAAGGCAGGTTATCTCCTCAGCCAAACTGCCTTGGAAATGGTAGCCAATCTCTACCGCAAGCACCGCCTGATCGAAGTCTTTTTGGTCGAACAGCTGGGCTATTCCCCTGAACAAGTCCATGAAGAGGCTGAGATTTTAGAACACACCGTTTCAGATCACTTTATCAATCGCCTAGACCTGCTACTGGAACAGCCTCAAACTTGTCCTCACGGGGGAAGCATTCCTCAAGCAGGACAACCGCTCATCGAACGCTACCAGACACGGCTGTCACAGCTAACTGAGACAGGGAACTACCAGCTTGTCCGTATCCATGACTTCTATCAACTCCTTCAGTACTTGGAACAACATGAATTAGCTGTCGGCGATTTACTAACCGTCACAGACTTCGACCACTTTGCCCAAACCATCACCATCCAGTACAAGGACAAAGAGCTCGCCGTCCCAACAGCCATCGCTCAACAATTATTCATCGAAAAAAGCAATCGCCCAGCCTAAACAAGCTGAGCGATTATTTTTTCTTCATGTTACGAAAAATAGTTCTGGCTACAAAAAATAGTTGCCCTAGGATATATACCAAACCCAAAAAAGAACCTAGATAAAAACAGCCCAAGAGAAAGTGTGGACGAAAGGTTAGAGGTTGTAGGACAAACATGAGAATCCCTACCAAGCCCCACCGCATGCCCCAGGTCATCTTTCTCTGAATCAACCATTCCAGCCAATCTTCTCCAACTGAACTTCTGGTTTCCAGATACTCTTGATTAAGGTCTTGAAAAAATTTTCTCATATTTCTGCCCACCTCTGCACTTGATAGTGGGAGTGGGAAAGAACTCGACCATTCATAGAAGAGTTCGTCAACAAGTCCTTATTTCCATTTGTTGAGCTGAAACAGTCTATCCCCAGACTGTTTCACTCCCATCCCCGCACAGCTCAAAAGGTTCAGTGAACCTTTTGAGGTTGGAAATAGAGCGAACTTTGTTCGCAACAGTCGTAATGGTCAGATTTGGAGTGTAAAACACGAACAAATCTGCCAATCAACCACTGCGCTGAGATGTTGACACTAACGTTGAGAAGCGGTGCTGAGCTTTTTGCCCAGCCTCGTTTCCTCTCAGTATACAGGCATTTCCCCAAAATGTCTACTGTCAATTTTTATCCACCAATCTGCACCAAACCAAATAAAATTTGAAGGAATAAAATGGAGGCATTATAGAAGCTATGTGCAAGGATAGTATCCGTCATTCGTCTATTGCACATATACAGATAGCCCAGATAAGCCCCTGTGATAAAGTGACCAAAAAATGCCACCGAAAAGCTCCAAGTATGACAATAGGCAAATAGAAGGGCAGAAAATACGATGACCATTTGAGGATACTTAGGAAAATACTGGGCTGTCTTTTCTAACAAAATCCCTCTGTAAAGAAATTCTTCTAAAACTGGAGCAAACAAGACAACTGAGAGAGCTATCACCCCAAAATTGTCTGAATTTAACTGATTGACTGTATCCAAGGCGTTAGAATCACTAGGACTAAGACCCAAATACTGCCAAAGGAGGTTCAGGCAAGTTTGACCCGTAAATACCAGTGCTGTCATTCCGACTATTTTTAAAATATTCAGCTTCTCTCTTGAAAAGACTTGATTCTTCACCATTCCTCGTCTGATAACAGAAAGTAGTGCCAATATTGCAAGACCAAGACCTATCATGACTGCAAGTTTTAAAAGCACATTCTCTTGAAAGACTGTTATCCCCACATAAACTGGAAGTTGAATGAGCAAAGTGAGCAGCAAGGTACCCACTGCTAAACCGATTGATTTTATTATTTTCATATTCTACTCATTTTTTATCTATTACAACTAATTCCGAGTGTTCTTTTTATACGTATGATAACTTAGAATTAATATTCCTACTAACCCCAGTATATTTAAAATATATCGCAAGTAGTCTGTCACTCGAAACAAGTTTAGTATGCCCATCATTAATAGTACAAACAAGGGAATAATAGTTGTCAATTTTAGCATTTTCATATTCTTATCCCATACTTTCTTCAGATATTTTAATCCTAATTTTTCTTGTTTCTAATGTATTGTCAAGCGACACTCCATTTATTTAGCATTTTTATTGATTTGACTCAAAATAATCAACCAAGTGCCAATAATAATCCAGTCTTTTACAGAAAGCGCCTTACTTTCGAGGTAATAATAGACAACTATGGAAATGTTCATAAAAAATAAAGTAAAAAATAATAGCTTTCTATTCATAAATTCACTGCAAAATGGAAGCTAAAAAAATCAACCATTTATCCCTCCTGTCACTGTTATTAAACTGTTTTTACTAGATGTTATTTCAAATACTACTTATTCTTTTTCCAATCTTTCATAGCACGAATTCCTCAACAGAGCAAGATTAAAAAAGTAATTGCTATAATGAATCCGATAAAACCGATTATTTTCTGGTAGAAATATTCTGCAGTCAAACCTCTATACAAACTTACTAGTCCTATGATTGAAAATAAGACTATGAAACCTAACTGTTGCAAGTACAAAGTAGGCTCCCACACTGTATGTTCTCCCTGCTTTCTTACTTCTTTCATAAAATAATAATTGACGACGAAAGAAGTAGACATACACATTCCAATTGTCACACACCATAAGGTTTGAAGAGATATGACCTCTCTCATCATATAGAGAACAAATAAAACAATTAGAGGAAGTTGACCAGCCCAAAATCGAAAGAATATCAATTCTTTTTTCCTTGAATTATTTTCCTTCATATAGTACCTCCAGTGTATATTACTGCCACACAATTGTTTTTTCCTATTTTAGTATAATCTAACTCACCCCAATTTTTTCATTCATGTCACGAACGGTCGTTATTTTGTAATGAATGACCATTTTTTCGAAGTCACCGGATATTATCCAAGATATTCAGTACCAGATTATCGCTTGACAGATGTAAAACAAATAGCTACACTATTATTATACATATTAGAATTTGGAGTCGAAGACAATGGCAGGATTGGTTAGGGATAGACAATATAATTTTAGAGTAAATGCACAATTATTGGAACAAGCAAAAATAATCTTATCAGAAAAAGATATGACCCTTTCTGATGCTCTTAATTTATTTGTAGAAAGAATGGTTGAAGAGCAAGATTTGCCAATAAAAACGGTAGAAGAGGCACGTGCAGAGGCTTTTCTAGATGAGTTGATTGCAGAGCTTGATGAAGGCTACCAAGAAGTTTTATCTGGAAACACGACACCTGCTCGTGAGGTATTCGCCAAATATGGTCTATGAAGTACATTTATCTGCTAAAGCCGAACAAGATTTAGAGGAAATCTACCAGTATTATGTCCGTGAATTTTCAGAATCAAGTGCTCGAAAGGTGCTTGCATCTCTGAGCACAGCTATCTTGACCTTAGAAATATTTCCAGAGGGATATATTGACCTCGATGCTCGTCTGGGACGAGCATTATTCCCAGAAGGAAAAACACGGATGATTCCTGGAAAACAGCATCTCATCTTCTATTTGATTCGTGACTCTCGTGTAGATATCCTTCGCATTAGAGGAGCAAGGACAGACTACCTAAACAACCTAGACAATCTATTCAAGCAAACCCTCAAATAACGAGCAACTCCCCCACCTTCAACAAGTCTAACGAAACGAGTGTAAACAAAAAGCTGATTGCTCAGCTTTTTTCATTTTATTTTCTACCACTCTCTCATCCAAAAACAGAATATAGAAATTCCCCGAATTCTTGCCCTGCAGAATAAATCGCTGGTACAAGAACTGATCCAAGTGTCATCAAGGTCAGAGCTACTCCTACCCAGACCAAGAATTTCATTGCAAACGAGGAAGACTCATAAGCTGTTTCAAATTCTTGGTATTTTTTATCTAATTTTTCCATCATTGTCATAACTGAACTCCTTTAACATCACTAACCAAACAATACCAATAAGTAACCAATAATTGAGAAGATAACCATCAAGCTATTGTTTAAGATATGAACAAGAATAGCATCCACAATATTGCCACGACGAGCATAAGCCAAATAGAAGACTGCCCCAAGCAAGAAGTAAAGTGGCAACTCAACTGGATGAATCGCATGAAGAAGAGCAAAGACAGCTGAACTGATTATCAATTTTAGCCATTTTTGATGTTCTTTGAAGAAATATCTGCTAAACAAACCTCTGAAAACAAGCTCTTCCATAAAAGGAGCAAAGACACCTATTGCAATATGAAAGGCAACAAAGTATAGCGGAAACATCTTCGCCAATTGCTCATTTGTAGCCAAAAGTGCTGCATCGTTGGCTGTGGTGGCATTACCAGTTACCAACTGGGTCAATAACGTTCCGCCAATACCGACAATCCGTCCGACCAAGAAAAATAGCAGAGCAAACCCAAAATCTTTCCAAGTAAATGTGAACCGTTTTTGCTGGTCAGGTAGACCTTTCTTATACCGTTTCCAAGTCCACACCACAATAGCTGTCGCAATGACTAGATAGCCAATGCCAGAAACCCACTGCATGGCACCTGACATCGAATCCTGTATGGCAATAAATCGCATCGGAGTTATGTTAATCGCAACGATGACAAGAATCAAACCAATAAATTTTAAAATATTTTTAACACGTTTCATAAGCTAGTCCTCCTTTTTAGTCTTACTCACTTTCATTAGAAAATACAATGCAATAAAGAGCGTTGGATAGAAACTAGATGAGAAAACATCTACTGTTTTTCCAAGAACAAGCCAAGCCACTAGGTGAATAAGAACGGCAGTGACCAAAATTCCTTCAACAATCCCTTGCAAGAACTGCATAATTTTGTTCGTTTCATTGATAGTCATCATTCGATGTTTGTTTTCCATTTTCATTTCTCCTGTTCTTGTTTTCTTTATTAGCTTACTTTTCCTTGTTTTTTTCCTTATTTGTTAAAATGGCAAAAGTGATGATTAGACCTGGATTACTGAGTGCTAAAATATTGAAATAGTCTTTAAGGCTATCATCTGACAAATTCGCACAGATTTTAAAAACCAGCCAAAGCACAATGGGAATCAAAACTGCATAGAATTTTTTATTCTTCATCTTCAGTTCTCCTCACTATTATTTTACTTATCGCTCAATTCTGATTTCAAATAACGTTTTGCCACTTTTTTCCATTTTTTCAAGAATAAGGGTAGCTAGATAAAATCCGTACGGTATCAACATCGGCAACTCAAGATTCTGTCTAATGAATGCAAATCCAATAAAAAAGGTATAGACAATCATTGTTGTGTGTAATACATGTTTCCCTGTAATAACAAGTTCCTTTTTTTCTTTCATCTTTGTTTCTCCTGTTCTTGTTTTCTTTACACTCTTAGTATAAGCCAAATCAACTCCATTTTTTCATCCATGTCATGAACGGTCGTTATTTTGTAATGAATGACCATTTTTTATTGATTCATTAAGTTGTGATATAGTTTTTTGATAAATTTCTCTAATTTTTCTTCAACGAGAATAAATAGATACAGTCCATAGGGAGTTATGAAGCGAGATGTAAAATTCTTAGTGACGAGTAAGTATAGCACATACAAGGCATAGACAAACATCGCGACATGTAGCAATTGTTCTTCTGTCATAGCGATTTTCTTTTTTACTGTCATCTCATTTCTCCTTGTTCTTATTTTTTACACATATAAATCACCCCTCTAATGACAAGGTAACTGAATAGGTAAACCATTCCATAATACACTCCCCATAGACCAATGATAGCTCCTGCTCCGAGTCCTACAAGTAGAGAGCGGAAATGACGGTGTTTAACAATTGTTTTTAAAGTATTCATGTTCGTGCCTCCTTTTTGTTTTTTACACTTTTAGTATAAGTCAACTCAGCCCGATTTTTTCATCCATGTCATGAACTGTCGATATTTTGTAATGAATGACCATTTTTTCATTAAGTCGTTTTCATACTTCTCTTTTTTTCAATCATCGATAGAACGATGACTGAAAACAGCGGTGGGACCAAATAACTAATTTCGCTAAAATGAATAGCAAATCCTATAACAGACAACCATTTAAGAAAAAACACATTTAAGACAAAAAAGGCAAGGAAAAGTGTCCCAAGTTTCAACATCCTTTTCAGCTCTTTGCTCATACTTCATCCCCACCTTTCCCATATTTATCCACTAAATGGGACACAATGACGGTAATGACCCCAACCGTTACTCCATTTAAGTAATGATTTTGAAAAGGCTGTAAAATACTTGTTACAGGAATGGAAATTACAACAACCAATAGAAGTTTAATAAGCCAAATCATAAAATTATTCCTCTTACGATACGCGTATAAAATGCACCAACAAACACATTCCGTAAAATCATCTCATCATTTACTAAAACCAAAGTGCAAGAGCCTGACCAAATTCATAACCAATTTGATATAGGGTATCAATGAGAGACGGAATATCAATCACACTAACCAAAAGTAACAAGAGCAAAACTTTTTCACGCTCTGACCACGGTTGACTATCCTTAACAGTTTTCATTTTTTTCATCGCTTTCTCTCCTTTAAAATTTCCTATCCTATCAACATCTTTACGGTAAAACTGCATTCACAAAACTACGCCCAAAATCTCTACCTGCTTGGTAAATGGTTTGAAAAATAGGCGGATAAATGGTCAATAAGCCAACAATAATCAACACCATGTAGATTGTTTTTTTATTTCCTTTGAAGTATGTTTTTAAAGTATTCATGTTCGTATCTCCTTTTGTTTTCTTTACACTCTTAGTATAGACCAACACACCACCATTTTTTCATCCATGTCATGAACTGTCGATATTTTGTAATGAATGACCATTTTTTCGAGAACATGCAAAAAAATCCAGCCTTTCGACTGGACTTACATCTATAAATCTTAATCCAAAAACACCAACTCTTGAACAAATCGATGATTGCTACTGTTCGTTGATATAGAAAATTTAGGATAGTTATCTAAAATTGTTTTCACATTGGCCAAGCCAATTCCTCGATTATCTCCTTTTGTAGAGTTTCCGTACTCGAATATATTACTTGTTGCTACCTTATCTTCGACAGTAGTATTTTCTACAACCACAATTTTTCGGTCATATTCCTGGAAGTAGGCAAATACAATATTTCCATTTGTACACTGCTCTGCAGCATCAATAGCATTATCTAATAAAATAGACAGAATCGTTATGAATTCTATCAACTCTAAATCAGGTGGTTCAATTTCAGCATCTACTTCCACAGAAATTGCAATCCCCTTTTTTTGTGCCTCCAACATCTTAGATGATAGTAAACTCTTCACAGCAGGATTTTGTATATTGGATAGTCTAGCTATATCATACTTTCCATCATAGAATTTTCTATCAGAATCTGCAATAACCTCGTGATAAATGGTTCGAATCGCAACAATGTCTTCTGCTTTTATAGCCTCATTTAAGCTAACGAGAATATTTGTATAGTCATGTCGGAAACTTCGAATTTCTTTATAAAGCGACTCAACATGACGACTATAACGACCTAAATCAGTTAATTGCTTGTCTTTCAACTCCTGGATTTCTCTATCTTGTATTTCTTTCTTCTGATAGTTCAAATATAATAAACTAACCGTAAATATTACAAAGTAAATCAACAAAATATTAGTACGGATATAGTATGGATTCCAATCTATCGAAATCATACCTCCCTGGCTCCATATTTCAGCTTGAGTGGTTGTTCTTACAAGTAAAAAGTATGTTATAAATGAAACATTAAACCACCAAAATATTTTTCTCAATTCCTTATCTACAGTATCTACTTTTAAATCCTTAGCCTCAATTCCCAATCCCTTTAAAAATAATAGATAAAACGGTATAAGTAGTAATGTTAGAACTACATTAAATACTAGATTTAAACTCATGGCAGAGTAGTCAAGTTGGAATAGGAATCTCAAATAAAGAGCAATTATCCTTTGAAACATATCCCCTATCACAAATGGTAATAATCCATAAAATATTTTTTGCGTCTTGTTCCAATTTGTTTTTAAAAAAGGAATGACAACTAAAAATGAAAAAGGTTCTAACAAAGAATAGATATCATATAAAACTATCTGACTGACAGTTAAGCAAGAAGCTATCAAACATTTTTTCTTCTTGCTTAAAAATAAACCACTGATTTGTTGAAGAATCATCAAACGAATCAGCATGTCAATAAAGAAAATGGTGTCATAAAATGGAGATATAAAAATATTCATCAATCAATCTCCAACAAATCTGCAAGCTCCTTCTGCTTCATCCGAGAAACAAAACAAGAATCTCCATTCTCGAAGTAGGCAATGTGATTTGTTCTGTCCAATCTTGTTATATTTAATGGATTCACTACACAAGAACGATGTGCTTGGTAAAGTCGTTCATCAACTTTAGCTATATCGGATACCTTCCCATAAAACTCAGTCTGACCTGTTTTCGTTTTTAAAATAACTTTATGAATCGTTGATGATGTTTCAAAATAAAGGATGTCGCTAAAAGGAACTTGAATATGAGCAGTTTCAGTTTTGTATACAAAAGAATTTTCAGCTATAGTATGATCAATATTTTCAAAAGCATGCACTAACACATCTGATACTGCCTTTTGAAAGTCACTATCCTCTAGGCCTTTATCTATAAAATCTAAAGCAGAGACTCGATAACGATACGTTACCGGCATAAATTCTGAATGAGTTGTTACAAAGACAATAACAGCATAAGGATCGCGAGCACGGATTTCTTTAGCGATTTCCATTCCTTTCTTTTCTTCGCCTTTTATTTCAATATCTAAAAAGAAAAATTGGTGATTGCCTGCTTCCTCGATTGATTCCAATAATTGATTTGGTTTACCAAAAACTTCTAGGAATTTATACCTTACTGACGTTTCTTCAACACACCGCCTAATAGCATTTTCTAGCCTGCTCTGCTGAAAAAAATCATCTTCTAATACAAAAATATTAAGCATAGATTATCTCCTAAACTTTTTGTAAGTTATAATCATTATTATAGCATATTTAGACAAAAGATAAATGTCCAACTTGACTTGATAGATCTACCGATGTATAATAAACATAGAAAAAGGTAGTTGCTGGAAACAACTACCCCTTGCAGAACCGTTTAAGACGGTGGCTGTTTACAAATTATTTAAAAAATAACCGTTAACTCGCCAAAGTTATAGACGGTTATTTTTTTGTCAATTTTACCAATTCAAGCACTAACATCACGAGAGCAATAACAAAGTTACCAGCTACAAACATGAGTGTCAGCACCTCAAAGGTTGACAAGCTAAGACTTTCGACGTGAGAGTTTTGAAACGATATTTTTCAAAACTCGAGCTAGTGCGAGCCCTAGACAAATCTTATAGGATTTGTCGTTGCCAGATGAGTAAGTTCACTTACCAGCTGGCTTGGGCTAGCCCTTCTGTTAGATTTTGATGATTTGCATAGTAGAACAAAAAGTTCCATTCCACTTCTCTTAATTCGCGTCAACATCTCAGCGCAGTGGTTGATTGGCAGATTTGTTCGTGCTTCGCACTCCAAATCTGACCTATACGACTGTTGCGAACAAGTTCGCTCCATTTCCAACCTCAAAATGTTCACTGAACCTTTTGAGCTGTGCGGGGGCGGTAGTAAAATAGTCCAGTGGACTATTTTAGCCTGAAGCTACAAATATGGAGGCAAAGGGAACTCAATTTCTACAAGTTGAGTTCTGTACCGCTCCCACCTACCTTTCAGAAATTAGAGCCACCGTCTTTACTTTTCTGCAAAAACTATTATAGCATATTTAATAAAGAATTGTAGTCCAATTTACACATCAAAAAACCAGCCTACTTGGGCTGGTCTTCTTGTAGTCGCTCTTTAAGGCGGCGACGGTATAAAATCTGCGAAGGGATAAAATAGAGAAAACTTGCCAGAATAATCCAGCGCTTGTCAATTCCACTAAAGTAAATCACCAAAATCAAGGTAAATGCTACCACTAGGTAGAAAAAATGATTGGTCAGTAAGTTTTTCATGGCACACCTCCACATCTAATTCACTTTTAGTATATCAAAATAGACACAAAAAGTATAGAGGTCTAGCGATTTTTGGTATCCAACACAATGGTCACCGGCCCATCATTGATCAGACTGACCGCCATATCCGCCCCAAAAATCCCCACTTCAACTGGCACATACTCTGACAAGGCCTGGTTAAAGGCATCGTAGAGTTGGCTGGCTAGGGCAGGAGCTGCCGCTCCTGTAAAGGCAGGGCGATTACCTTTTTTTGTATCCGCAAAAAGAGTAAATTGGGAAATGGATAAAATCTTGCCCGCCACATCTTGAACAGACTTGTTCATCTTGCCTGCCTCATCTGAAAAAATCCGCATATTGACGATTTTTCGAACAGCATAGTCCAGGTCTTCCTGACCGTCATCTGGCCCCACACCGACTAGGAGCAAAACTCCCTGATTAATCTTCCCATGGATACTTCCGTCGATGGTCACACTGGCCTGTGATACACGTTGTAATACAATTTTCATCTTATCCGTTGGTCCTTTTCACTGAGTAAACTTCTGGCACCGACTTGATCTTGTCCACCAGACTGGTCAAGGTTGCCAGGTTGGAAATACCAAAAGAAACATGGATGGTCGCAAACTTCATATCCTTGGTTGGCTGGGCATTGACCGAAGAAATGTTCTTGCTGGCATTGGTCAAAACCTTGAGGACATCGTTGAGCAAACCAGAGCGGTTGAGTCCATAAATGTCGATATTGGCCATGTATTCCTTGGTGGAATTATCATCTTCCCAGCCGACTTCAATCAGGCGGACATCCACATTTTCCTGGCTCTTGAGGTTCATACAGTCCACTCGGTGAACTGCCACACCACGTCCCTTGGTGATGTAGCCGACAATTTCATCGCCAGGTACTGGATTACAACATTTGGCAATCCGAATCAGCAAGCCTGACGCCCCTTCAATGACCACACCACCTTCGTGACGGATTTTCAGACTATCTTTGTTGTCGTGTTTGACTTCGCCACCGTTAACCAATTCATCCGCGACAGCTTTGGCCTTAGCCCGCTCAGCTTCTCGGCGTTCTTTTTCTGTCAGACGGTTAAAGACAGACACGGCAGAGATTTCCCCAAAACCAACCGCTGCGAAGAGAGCTTCATCGGTCTTATAGCTGGTCTTTTGCAGAACCTCATCCATGTGGCGACGGTCCAGGTATTGGTTGGGAACGTAGCCATTTTCTTGGAGCAGGTTCTGAAGCATCTCACGCCCCTTGGAAACAGATAGTTCCTTGTCCTGATTCTTGAAGAACTGCTTGATTTTATTGCGTGCCTTGTGGGTTTTAACCAGGTTGACCCAGTCACGACTTGGACCGAAAGAGTTGGCAGAGGTGATGATTTCCACCTGATCGCCTGTCTTAAGCTTGGTTGTCAGAGGCACCATACGGCCGTTGACCTTGGCACCTGTCGCCCGCTCGCCTACCTTAGTGTGAATTTCATAGGCGAAGTCAATCGGTACGGAGTCCTTAGGCAATTCACGCACCGCGCCATCTGGCGTGAAAACGTAAATACGCTCTGTAAAAATATCATCCTTGACAGAATCGACGAAGGATTGGGCATCTCCTGCACCTTCTTGGAGTTCAATCAGGTTGTTAATCCAACGCAGTTCTTTTTCGCTGGCAGTCGCCTTGCCACCACGCTTGTAGGCCCAGTGAGCCGCCACCCCGTACTCTGCCACCTGGTGCATTTCCACCGTCCGAATTTGGAACTCAATTGGCCCCTTTGGCCCATAAACTGTCGTATGGATGGACTGGTAGCCATTGGCTTTTGGACTGGCAATGTAGTCCTTGAACCGGCCAGGCATGGGCTTCCATAGTTCATGAATGTAGCCTAGCATGGCATAGACATCGCTTGGAGTATCCATCAAGCAACGGATAGCCGTCAGGTCATAGAGCTGGTCAAAGCGTTTTTTCTTGTCATGCATCTTCCGATAGATAGAGTAGATATGTTTTGGACGACCGTAAATCTGACCATGTAGATGGCGTTCTTCTGTATATTCTCTCAACTTATCGACGACTTCATTGACCAATTCTTCCCGCTCACGACGCTTTTCCCTCATCATTCGAGTTATCTTGTAAAATTCAATCTCATTGAGATAGCGGAAGGACATATCTTCCAATTCCCACTTGATAGAAGAAATACCAAGTCGGTGGGCAAGCGGCGCATAGATTTCCATCGTTTCACGTGAAATTCGTTCCTGCTTGTCCTTGCGCAAGTGCTTAAGAGTCCGCATGTTGTGAAGGCGGTCTGCCAGTTTAACCAGAATGACCCGCATGTCTTGGGACATGGCAATCAGCATGTTGCGGTGATTTTCAGCCAACTGCTCCTCATGAGACTTGTACTCGACCTTACCTAACTTGGTCACCCCACCGACAATATGCCGAACCTCTGGTCCAAATTCTGCTTCCATCTCATCCAGTGTCACATCAGTGTCTTCTACTACGTCATGCAAGAATCCGCAAGCTACGGTTACCGCATCTAGCTTGAGCCCTGCCAAAATCCCTGCCACTTGGATAGGGTGGACAATGTAGGGTTCGCCTGACTTCCGAAATTGAAGTTTATGAGCTTCAGTAGCATAGTTCAAAGCTTTCTCAACAAAGGCCACATCATCAGCTGGAAGATAGCTTGCTGTCAGTGCAACAACTTCCTCGCCAGTGTAATTGATTTCTTTCATTTACTTCTCTCCCTAACTATTTCCTATTATTTTACCATTTTCACTGGAAAAGAAAAAGGAATCTAACAACATAAGACTACTAATTACAAACAATCCAACTCAGACTCAGATTCAGCGAACGTTCCTTTTTTCATTATTTTTCTTGCTGTTTTCACTTGTTTTTCAACCAAACGTTCAGAATTAGTCTTGATTTTTGCATTCCTTAGCTGTATAATGATTGTAGAAGATTATTACAAAAAGAAAATGGAGGATTCTTATGAATTTTCGTTTCAGTAAGTGTGCCGTAGCGCTCACACTAGCTCTCTTAGCTGCAAGCAATCCAAAATTAGCTCAAGCCGAAGAGATTCTCAACACAACTCCAGCTTCTTCAACAGAAGCAAGTCAGGCTGTACCAGTTGAATCTGACACCACAGAGGAAGCTGATAATACAGAATCTCCTGTTCCAGCCACTACCGAAGCTGAAAATCCAAGCTCTTCCGAGACAGCTGAAACTAGTGATCCTACAAGCGAGACAACTGACACAACTACTTCAGAAGCACGCACGGTCACTCCTGCTGCAACTGAAACTAGTCAGCCTGTTGAAGGACAAACTGTTGATGTTCGCATTCTCGCAACAACTGACCTCCATACGAACTTGGTCAACTATGACTATTACCAAGATAAACCAGTGGAAACGCTTGGTCTGGCAAAAACAGCTGTTCTTATCGAAGAGGCAAAAAAAGAAAATCCAAATGTCGTATTGGTAGATAATGGAGACACCATTCAAGGTACTCCTCTTGGAAATTACAAGTCTATCGTTGATCCTATTGAAGAAGGTGAACAACATCCTATGTACGCCGCCTTAGAGACTCTGGGATTTGACGTCGGCACACTTGGAAACCACGAATTTAACTACGGCCTTGCCTACCTCGAAAAAGTAATTCGTACAGCCAACATGCCTCTAGTCAATGCCAATGTCCTCGATCCGACTACGAAAGACTTTCTCTACACCCCTTATACCATTGTGAAAAAGACATTCACAGACACCGAGGGTAAAAAGGTTACACTAAATGTCGGTGTTACAGGGATTGTTCCCCCTCAAATTCTCAACTGGGACAAAGCTTATCTAGAAGGAAAAGTGATTGTTCGTGATGCAGTTGAAGCCGTTCGCGATATTATCCCAACCATGCGAGAAAATGGCGCAGACATCGTTCTGGTCCTTTCCCACTCAGGTATCGGCGATGACCAATATGAAGTCGGTGAGGAAAATGTCGGTTACCAAATCGCCAGCCTGTCAGGAGTTGATGCGGTTATCACAGGTCACTCCCACGCAGAATTCCCAGGAACAGCCGAAAAACCAAGCTTCTATGCTAAATACTCTGGCGTGGATGATACAAATGGTAAAATCAACGGCACTCCTGTCACCATGGCGGGTAAATACGGTGATCACCTCGGCGTCATCGACCTCAACCTGACCTACACCGACGGTAAATGGACCACAACTTCTAGTAAGGCAGCTATCCGCAAGATTGACACCAAGTCATCTGTGGCGGACAGTCGTATCATTGACCTCGCTAAAGAAGCTCACACTGAAACTATCAACTATGTTCGCCAGCAAGTCGGTGAAACAACTGCACCAATCAACAGCTTCTTCTCCTTGGTGCAAGACGACCCATCTGTTCAAATCGTCAACAATGCCCAAATCTGGTATGCAAAACAACAGTTGGCGGGTACTTCAGAAGCTAATCTGCCAATCCTATCTGCGGCTGCACCATTTAAGGCTGGTACTCGAGGCGATGCAACTGCCTATACAGATATCCCTGCTGGTCCAATCGCTATCAAGAACGTAGCAGACCTTTACCTCTATGACAATGTGGTAGCTATCTTGAAAGTCAACGGTGCCCAACTCAAAGAATGGTTGGAAATGTCCGCAGGGCAATTCAACCAAGTTGACCCAAGCTCAACAGAGCCACAAAACCTAGTCAACACAGATTTCCGCACTTACAATTTTGACGTTATTGACGGAGTAACTTATCAGTACGATATTACGCAACCAAATAAATACGATCGTAACGGTAAGGTAATCAACGAAACTGCCAGCAGAGTTCGGAATCTGCAATACAATGGGCAAGATGTGACAGCTGATCAAGAATTCATCGTGGTTACCAACAACTACCGTGCAAACGGTACTTTCCCTGGGGTCCGCGAAGCTTCTGTCAATTACTTGCTCAACCTGGAAAACCGCCAAGCCATCATCAATTATATTATCGCTGAGAAAGTTATCAACCCTACAGCAGACAATAACTGGACCTTTACAGATAGCATCAAGGGACTCGACCTCCGCTTCTTGACAGCAGATCGTGCGAAATCTCTAGTTGCTGACCAAGAAGGTCTGGTTTACCTCCAAGCCTCAGCTGAAAACGAAGGATTTGGTGAGTTCAAGTTTGTCTACACTGAGCCAAAAGTCGTAACACCTCCAACTGGACAAACAGCTACTGATAATCAAACTTCATCTGGTCAATCTGGTGTTCAAATTACACTTCCGTCTGGTCAGGTCATTACCCTTCCAGCCGAAAAAACAACAGCACCTGCACCAAAACACCAACTTGCTACTACAGCTAAGACAAGCACTTCCTCCTCAACAACTCAAGCAGGACAAAAAACACTCCCTGCAACAGGTGAGATAAATTCTATGCTTAGCCTGATTGGCATCAGTTTGATGGGCCTTGTCGGTGCTTTCCGCAAGAAAAAAGAATAGTAAAAATATGTAAGAGGAAACCATGTTTCAAACCTTCCCTACTCTAAAATCTACCTCCTTCCAACTTCGGAAAATCGAGGAAACAGACCTCGATGACCTGTGGGAAATCTATTCCAATCCCATTCACTTTCAGATGACACCCAACACTTCCACTCAAAACAAAGAAACCCTCCGAAAACGCATTGGGCATTTCCAGAGGGATTTCAATAAGAAGAAATGCTTATTCTTGGGCTTGGAACATCAAGGGAGATTGATTGGCGTTTTGGAAGTTTTCGACCACAAGAAACGGTCTGCGTCGGTAACCATTGGCTATCGGATTCATCATGCCTTTTGGAATCAGGGTCTAGCTAGTCAGGCAGTCAGCCTGCTCTGCCATTTCCTAATAGAAGAATGTCAGATAAAAGCAATCGTTGCCTTTGTCCTGCCAGAAAACCGAGCCTCTCAGAAGGTGCTACTGAAAAATGGTTTTCAACAGAGTGGGCACATCGAGGAGGTCTGGAAGGGCTTGGGGCAAGTCAGTCTGTTAGAATTTGAAAGAAAATAGTAAAAACCAGGGAAATCCTGGTTTTTCTTATGCAAAGTAGCTCCAAACAACTGCGATAAGAATCGCAGGCAACATATTGGCCACGCGAATGTTTTTGTCCCAGATGATATTGACACCGACACAGAAGATGAGGGCGGAGCCGATAAAGGAAAGATTTGCAAGAGCCTGATCCGTCATCAGAGGCTCTATCAAATGAGCCAAGAGCGTAATTGTTCCTTGAAAGAGAAAGACCGGTACTGCTGAAAAGCCTGCTCCCTTGCCCAAACTCGAGGTCATAATCAAAATGATAATAAAATCCAAAATACTCTTAACGGCCAACAAGCGATAATCACCCGTCAATCCATCTTGGATGGCTCCTAGTATGGCCATGGCACCGATACAGACGGTCAAAGAAGCTGTCAGGAAAGCATCTAAGAATTGGCCATCTTGGCTGTTTCCCGATTTTTCACGGAGCCAAACACCCAGCCTTTCAAACCAGCCTTCGATATGGAGGACTTCCCCAATCAAAGTCCCAAAGGCTAGACTAAGGACCAAAAGCATGCTGTTTTGACTTTTGAGTTGACCGTCAACGACTGTCAACAGTCCTTCTAAACTACCTGAAATTCCTAAAAATAAAACAGCTAGCCCGCTCGCCACCGTTAAACCTGATTGATGGCGTTCTTTAAGCAAGTGACCAAACCAAGACCCTAGCACACCTGCTAGGGCGATGGCGATGGTATTGATAATTGTTCCTAAAGCAAACATGGGTTACCTCAACAATTCCGTCGCGTAGCTAATAGCAGAAAGAGCATAGAGTGGAGCCGTTTCTGCTCGCAAGATACGAGGTCCAAGACCTGTCTTGACCGCTCCTGCTCCTTCGAAAGCAGCTACCTCCTCAGGCGACACGCCGCCTTCTGGACCGACGATGACCAGGACTGATTGCCCGATTTCTAAGCCAGACAAGATTTTCACCAGGTTGGCTTGTTCGCCCTCCTTGGCGGCTTCTTCGTAGGCTAGGATAATCTGGTCAAATCCTGTCAACAGAGCTAGGAAATCAGTTTTTTTCTCGAACAAACGAACTGCTGGAATGCGATTGCGTTTGCTTTGCTCGGCTGCTCCTTGGGCGATTTTTTCTAACTTCTCTGCTTTTTTTGCCAGTTTTTTACCGTCCCATTTGACCACAGACCAGTCCGCTGGAAAGGCCCAAAGGGCTGCCATGCCTAACTCCGTTGCCTTTTGGGCGACAAATTCGAGCTTGTCTCCTTTGGGGAAGCCCATGGCAATGGTGACGGAAACGGGCAATTCAACATTGTCTGCCAATTCTTCGATGATTTCAACAGATTGGTTCTGGCTATCTACCACGCGCGCCAAGCGTTTGATACCATCGTCAAAGACGAGGACAGTCTGGTCATCTGCCTGCAAGCGCATGACAGAAAACATATGCTTGGCAGTGTCCCTATCCTTAATCTGGAAAATGCCCTGCGGTGCTCTGCCATTAACAAAATACTGCTGCATCCTAGCCTCCAATCACACCTGAGCGGTCAGTCGTCTTCTTAAAGACGCAACAATTCCACTCGCCCTGCATCATGTGGGTCTCGAGGAAGAAGCCGGCCGCCTCCGCAGATGCTCGCACCATGTCCCACTTATCCGCGATGATGCCGCTCATAATTAGGTAACCCTCGTCCTTGACTAGACCGTAGGCATCGTCCGTCAAATGAACGAGAATATCCGCTAAGATGTTGGCAACGATGACTTCTGCTTTAATGTCAACGCCACGAAGCAAATCGCCCGCTGCAACATGAATATTGCTAGTATTGGCGTTGAGGTCAATGTTTTCCTGGGCCACACGCACCGCCACTTCATCCAAGTCATAGGCATAAATCTCCTTGGCACCTAGGAGGGAACTAGCAATGGAAAGGACGCCTGAACCTGTGCCGACGTCAATGACTGTCTCGCCACCACGCAAGACCTGAGAAAGAGCAAAGAGGCTCATCTTGGTAGTCGGGTGGGTACCCGTACCGAAAGCCATGCCTGGATCCAAGCGGATAATTTTCTCACCTGCTGTCGCCTCGTAGTCCGTCCAAGACGGCACAATGGTCAAATCGTGGGTAATGCGGGCTGGTTCATAGTATTTCTTCCAGTTGTCCGCCCAGTCTTCTTCTGCCAATTCCTGACTTTCTAGGCTGACCTGACCAATCTCCAAGCCAAAGCCTGTCAAATCCGCCAAGCGAGTCGCCAAGTCTGCCTTAACTTCCTCAATATCTACAGTATCAGGATAATAAGCCGTAATCGCAATCATATCTGACTGCTCTACCTCGGGATAGAGCTCGCCGAAACGGTCTTCCTGCCCCACATAGTCAGCTGAGTCGCTAATGGCCACCCCCTGACTGCCCGTTTCAATCATCAGATTTGAAACTGCCTCTTCTGCATCACGATGCACGTGAATAGTTAATTCTTGCCATGAGTTCATGTTTGTTTTCCTTTTCTTTTCTATCGTCAATCACTGTATTATTGTACCGATTTCTAGCCTATTTTACAAGTTAATGTTACGCGATGGAGCCCTAATAATACTTTTTCGAAAATTTTCTAATCGTACTGCGAATAAATATGTGTAGGAAAGTTTGAGACGGTGGTTCCAAGTTTCTGAACGGAGGTGATGCCCATGAAAGTGGACAGCAAATCTGCTAGAAAGGAGGAATGCTTTTGTCCGTAGCTGATGGACTGATTGTCATGCTCACATTCGCAAGCCTACTTGTTGAAATGCTGAGCTTGATAATTGTCATCATTTTAGCTATTCGAGATAAAAAATAACCGTCAGCAAACTTTGACACAGTTCTGACGGTTATTTAATCTAACGAACTGAACCACCGTTTAGCGGTCCTACTGGGCGTTGAGCTGGAACTCAACGCCTTTTCTATTTTTATAATAGCAAAAGTTTCGCCTGCAGTCAAGCAAGAGAGAAAACGGAATGTCAAATAGAATCTATTACCCTCAATTCTATACCCACTGCACCATATTGTTCTAATTGTTCTCGTGAATAGTAAACTTCCATATCTTCTGGTTTCGCCTCTCTGCTACTGCTTTGCGTATACCCACAAGACAATAAATCCAGTTCTTTGTATAACTGAGCAAAATTATCAAATATGTGAAGATCTAATACTTGCACCTCGATCGTTTGCGTCTGATTTTCTGTACAATAAAAACGGATGTGATCTCCAATTTGTATATGCTTGCGCTTCTCATCATAAAGTCGTAGCTCAATGGTCTTCTGACCAGACTTCATCATTTCAAAAGGTTTTGGAGCCAGTAACATTTCATGAACCATCTCAATACCTCGGATATGGGTAAAATTCCCCTTCCACCAGGTCTGCTCTGCCTTTTTCAAAAGCCTCTCCGTCCCAAGCAATCGCAAATTCTTGGGTTTCTGGGTCCGCCAAAAAGTCCATGAGGTCATCTAGGCCTTGGTCTGCGGTGTCCTTGAGAAAGCTTGCGAAGTAGGTCAGAAACTCTGCTGAAAAGCCCTTCTTAGCGTCAAATGGCAGAGCGACCAGATAGTCTTCCGCGTCAAAGCGGGACTTATCCTGGTTGTAGAAAAGGACATACTCCTCCAAGAAAATATCCTCAGAAGACGCATTGCCTTCGTCGTCCACCGTTTCGATCCCAGCCACATTTTGCGCTTCCAAGATAAACGCCAACTCAACAGCATGATTTTTCTTGTCCCAGTTAAGCTCGTAATCGTAAGTAAAATATTTGTCCAGTGCCGCTTCCAGCACATCTAAAAAGCCATGTTTCGCCATTCTATTTCCTCTTTTCTATATAGTCTTTTAGTTTACTTTTAGTACTAGGCAACGAGCTGTAGACTGTACTGAAGTACGGCAAAGCGAGTTAACGACGTAATAAAAGAAAAACTAAATGACGATAAATTCCAATAAATTTATTTCTCGACCATATTTGACGGAAGCCCGCTTGTCTTTCTCCAAAATGGACTTGGTTAAATCTAGTTGATTCACCGCTGCCAAGGCTACAGCATAGTGAATAACGTCAGCTAATTCTTCTGCCAGACGAGCAGAGCTGTCTTCTTCGCCGTCCATCATCTTGCGGCCTGCACGCTTGTTCAGCAGCTCTGCCACTTCACCAATTTCTTCCACTAATTTCATAAAGAGACTTTGCTCTGGAACTGTCGTCCCATAGTGGTCACGCAAGTATTCTTCCAAAACACTCACCGTCAACTCCGCCATCTTCGTTTCTCTCCAAATCCTAAAATTGTAGTATAATGATTATACCATAAATGTACTGAAAGGAAGCCTATGCCAGCCAATCTCGCCCTTCGTATGCGGCCCAAATCCATTGATGAAGTCATCGGTCAGGAACACCTGGTCGGTTCTGGAAAGATTATCCGCCGCATGATTGATGCCAATATGCTGTCGTCCATGATTCTCTACGGTCCGCCAGGGATTGGCAAGACCTCTATCGCCTCTGCCATTGCTGGCACGACCAAGTACGCCTTTCGGACCTTTAATGCCACGACCGACAACCAAAAACGCCTGCAGGAAATCGCTGAAGAGGCTAAGTTTTCTGGCGGTCTGGTTCTCCTGCTCGATGAAATCCACCGCCTCAACAAGACCAAACAGGACTTCCTACTTCCTCTTTTGGAAAATGGCAATATCATCATGATTGGAGCAACAACAGAAAATCCATTTTTCTCTATTTTGCCTGCCATTCGCAGTCGAGTGCAGATTTTTGAATTGCAACCTTTGCAAACCAGCCACATCCGACAGGCCTTGGAGCTGGCTTTGACAGACAGTGAACGGGGTTTTGACTTCCCAGTCACCATTGAGCCTCAGGCTCTGGACTTTCTAGCAAATGCGACCAATGGTGACCTCCGTGCTGCCTACAATTCGCTGGAACTGGCTGTACTTTCTACCAAGGAAAGCGAGGGCGGACGCCATATCGACTTGGACGCTGTGGAAAATAGCCTGCAAAAGTCCTACATCAGCATGGACAAGAACGGCGATACCCACTACGACATCCTCTCCGCCCTGCAAAAATCTATTCGAGGTAGCGATGTCAATGCTAGCCTCCACTACGCCGCTCGTTTGATTGAGGCCGAAGACCTACCTAGCCTGGCCCGTCGCTTGACGGTCATTGCCTACGAAGACATCGGCTTGGCCAATCCAGAGGCTCAGATTCATACGGTGACTGCACTTGAAGCGGCCCAGAAAATCGGATTTCCAGAGGCACGCATTTTGATTGCCAATGTGGTCATTGATTTGGCTCTTTCTCCCAAGTCCAACTCTGCCTATCTGGCTATGGATGCAGCTCTGGCTGATTTACGGAAAAACGGCCATCTGCCCATTCCAAATCATCTTCGGGATGGCCACTACGCTGGCAGCAAGGAGCTGGGAAATGCTATTGGCTACCAGTATCCGCATGCCTATCCTGAGAAATGGGTGGACCAACAATACCTGCCCGATAAGTTACTAGCTGCGGACTACTTCACCGCCAACGACACTGGAAAATACGAGCGTGCCTTGGGCATGACACAAGAAAAAATCAACCATCTAAAACAAAACAAGAAAAAAAGTTGATAACGTTTTCATTTTTTGCCGATTTTCTCTTGATTTTTTTTTAAAATGTGGTAATATTAAATCATAAATAAGAACTGCTGTGGTATACGAATTCATACCTATGTGTTGACCGACTATTTTTGTATTACTAGGGAGACAAAGATCTTTTGGCAGTATGCAGGCTGGCACACCCAGAAGCAACTAAGTCAGAAACACGTCACCCACCTGCTTCTAGCGTGCGGGATCAATACAATCTTTGAATAACCGGTACCAATACAGCATTTTTATTTTTTACCTTCCTTAGCTCAGCTGGCAGAGCAGCGGACTCTTAATCCGTGGGTCGTAGGTTCGATCCCTACAGGGAGGATATTGGTTGATATGAGGAAAGTCTTGATTTATCAAGGCTTTTTCTCGTTTTTTGAGAGAATTGGTCAAAAAGAACCCTTTCACATTGTGAAGGGCTATTTTTTTAACTTATCCCACAGGACAACTCGTTTTTCCTGCAATGATTTCTGCACATCAATAATGCGTTGGTTGGTCGATCCTCTAAATTGCAACATGAGGTTGCGTTTGCTTTTGTCATAGCGGCCGTCTACGAGAATATCCAACTGGCTGAGCAGTTCTAATTTGTCTGGCATTTCCAGCATCAATTCTTCCCATGTGTAGCCTGTCCAGGACCAAATATCCTTGTCTGGCAATTCCTCCCGAACTCGCTTGACGAGGGGGAGGACGGTCCCTATATTGAGAAAGGGCTCCCCACCCAAGAGAGTCAGCCCCTGCACATAGGGCTGGGCCAGATCTGCTAAAATGCGGTCTTCCAGCTCCTTGGTATAGGGAATTCCAGCTTTAAAAGACCAGGTGGCGACGTTGTAGCAGCCTGGACAGTGAAAGAGGCAGCCGCTGACATAGAGGGAACAGCGCACGCCTTCGCCGTCCACAAAGTTAAAGGCCTTGTAGTCCATAATCCGTCCCTGACTGAGTTCTTCACTCTTCCACTCACCTGGCTTGGGATTGTTCCAAGTCTGCTCTCGCATAGCTACCTCCTCTCTTAGCCAATCCAGTATCTTTCTACTCCGTCTCGAACATCTTCCAAAACGCCACCACAAGCCACAATCGTGCGACGGCTGGCTTGATTGTCTGTCGAGCAAGTCACAAGGACTTTGGAAATATTTTTACTAGCCGCCTCCTGCAAACCTAGTCGCAACTGGTCCTTGGCATAACCCTTTCCTCGCTCGGTCGGGCGAATGGAATAACCGATGTGACCGCCCTTCTTCAG
Organism: Streptococcus suis; assembly: GCF_046032535.1. Classification (GTDB taxonomy): domain Bacteria; phylum Bacillota; class Bacilli; order Lactobacillales; family Streptococcaceae; genus Streptococcus; species Streptococcus suis_AK. The sequence continues at coordinate 111,748 of NZ_JARQPL010000002.1, forward strand.
CAAGAAATCGTTGAGCCGGAGGCGTAGATTGAGAAAACCAAGTGCTCGACCAGTCTGGTCAAATGACACATACTGAACATAGGGAACAAAACCTTCTGGCAGGTTGATGCCTGCCTCATAGTCTTGGTTTCTCAAAATCCAGTCTTCAAAGTCCACATCTTTGGAGATAAACCCTCCGTCCATAGCAGATCCTACCGCTTCAAACTCCGCTAGTATCTCCAAAATCGTTTCCTTATCCGCCACAGTCGGTCTTCTTAATTCCATTCTAGCCTCCATATTGTCTTTTAAAAAAATCGCTGATGATGTCAATATCCAGTCCCAAGTCCTGCACAATTTCTGCCTTGTGGAAATCGTCATAGTTGTCCTTGCCACTCCAAACAAAGGAATTGGTCACAATCTGATAGACCCTATCTGACTCGACTGCTCTGCCATTGACCACAAAACCCTCGCCGCCCGGGACAATGCCCCACATCTGAGGGTGGAGGCCTGTCTGTAGGTCGGAATCCCCTTTTTCTTATTACCATCCCGAATGTTCGCAATCAGTTGCGCCTTCTTTGGAAAATTCTCCATGTAGGAATGCATATCATTGGTATGGAGAATACTAATATCTGTATAGTCCATACTATTTTTTCTTATTTTTTGCTTGTTTGAGCAATTCCTGCACACGCGCTTTTTTATCCTGCTTCACATTAGAATTCTTCTCATGATAGCGTGTCACCAGGGCCTTGCCCTTGTCGTCTAATTGATATTTTCCCATTGTCTCCCCCTTTTTCATCTCTTGTTCGTTTATAATAAACTTCCACAGCTAACTGGAACTGTGGAAGCTCTACATAGTCTGTTTATTACTTATAAGCTCGACCCATTCATGTGTTTCACACGCGCCGAAATCTCCTTGTGACGGCCTTTTACCATCGGACGGGCCTGTGGATTGCCTAGGTAACCACAGGTCCGCTTGACCACATCAACTGTTTTGGGGTCGCTATTGCCGCAGTTTGGACACTTGAAGCCACGCTCCGTCGGCTCAAAATCACCTTCAAAATCGCAAGCGTAACAATGGTCAATCGGAGTATTGGTTCCCAAGTAACCAACACGGTCATAAGCATAGTCCCAAACAGCTTCCAAGGCCTTTGGATTTTGTTGCAGCACAGGGTATTCACAGTAATGGATAAATCCACCACTGGCACCTACAGCAGGATAAATTTTCTCAAAGTCCAGTTTTTCAAACGGTGTTGGATTTTTGCGTACATCATAGTGGAAACTGTTCGTGTAATATTCTTTATCCGTAATGTCCTTAACGATGCCAAATTTCTCTGTATCCATACGGCAGAAGCGGTCTGTCAGGCTTTCAGATGGTGTCGAATAAACTGAGAAATGATAACCATATTCATCCGACCAATCTTCAACCAAGGCTTTCATTTTCTTGATAATATCCACCGTGAAATCTTTTGCCTCTGGGTTGGTCTCCCATTCGCCACCGTAAAATACTGTTGCGACTTCATACAAACCAATGTACCCCAAAGATACGGTTGCTCGACGATTTTTAAAGACTTCATCTACTGCGTCTGTCTTAGCCAAGCGTTTGCCGAATGCCCCATACTGATAGAGAATTGGTGCATTGGCAGGTGTCGCCTCTTTCACTCGTTCCACACGATAGATCAGGGCATCCTTGGCAATGGCCATGCGTTCTGCAAAGATTTCCCAAAACTTATCCTTATCTCCTGCAGACTCCATGGCAATCCGTGGCAGATTTACGGTTACGACACCGAGGTTCATACGACCAGATGTCACATCCTGCCCATTTTCATCCTTCCAACCTTGAAGGAAAGAGCGGCAGCCCATTGGCACCTTGAAGGAACCTGTCAATTCAACAATCTTGTCATAAGAAAGCATATCTGGATACATACGCTTGGTCGCACATTCAATCGCTAGTTGCTTGATGTCATAGTTAGGGGAATCCGGCTCCAAGTTCAAGCCTCGTTTAACTGTAAAAATCAGCTTTGGAAAAATGGCCGTCCGACCTTCTCGCCCTAGACCCTTGATACGAATGTTCAAAATCGCTTTTTGAATTTCTCGCTCAAACCACGATGTCCCTAGCCCGAAACCGAGTGAGGTAAAAGGTGTTTGTCCATTGGAAGTAAAAAGGGTGTTGATTTCATACTCCAAAGACTGCATAGCGTCATAGATGTTTTTTTGCGTTTTAGCACGCGCATACTCTTCTTGCTTGTCTGCTAACACCCAATCCTTGGCGTCCTTCAAATGCTTTTGGTAGTTGAGTTCCGCATAGGGCGCCAAAACTTCATCGATACGGTCAGCTGAGCAACCACCATATTGACTTGAGGCTACATTAGCAATGATTTGTGAAATCTGAGCCGTAGCTGTTTGAATTGATTTTGGACTTTCTACATCGGCATTTCCTATCTTGAAGCCCTGTGCCAACATCCCTTTAAAATCAATCAAACAACAGTTGGTCATTGGTGTATAAGGGCTGTAATCCAAATCATGGTAATGAATATCGCCTTTTTGGTGGGCATTGGCCACATGAGCTGGCAATAATTTGAGACCGATAGACTTTCCGACAATACCTGCTGTCAGGTCACGTTGGGTATTGAACACATCCGCGTCCTTATTGGCATTTTCATTGACCACAGACTGGTCCTTGCTCAACAGCTTATGAATTTCAAAATTAATATCGGTAGCCTGATGACGGCGAAAATCACGGCGTGTTCGGTATTGAATATAAAGCTCCGCCAAGTCATATAAATGAACCTTTAACAATTCCTGTTCAACGACCGTTTGAATTTCGTAAATTTGAACATCTTTCTCAAATCGGCGACCAATTTCAGCTAAAACAGCTTCTAATACTATTTTCAAACCTGCTTCTGAAACAGGATGTTCTAATTCTTGGTTTGCCCGCCGAAGAGCAGAAAAAATCTTATCCTGGTCAAAGGATACTGTCCGTCCATCACGTTTCAAAACTAATAATTCTATACTCGGTAAGACATTTTCTTGCACATTCATCTGACAAACCTCCAAAATTCTTCACTTCTATTAGTGTAGCACTTCACAAAACAAAAATCAATATCTTGTGTAAAAAAATATAAAAATTTAAAATTTACACTAGATATAGTTTTTTATTTCTGAAAAGCAAATGAAAACAAGAGCCTATTCTGACTCTTGTTTTCTAGTCCATAAAAAGTACAGGTTAATAGCACAGGCCACTAAAATCACAGCAGGCCAAAGCAAATTTAACAAAGGAAGTTTACCGACATTGTAGGCAATATAGAGAGTATTCCACACTACCCCCAAGCTATAGACAATCATCAAAATAATTTTCATAAAACACTCCAATTAAATGATAGTGCTATTATACTACAAACGACCGTTGATGTCCTTAATCTGCCGCTCCATTTTCCGATAATTTAGGAAAAAGAGAGAAGCGTAGACCAAGATAAAGAGGAACCAAAAGAAGATAAGAGCCCCAAGTTTCACGGGAAACCAGCCAGCCAAAATGCCCAGCGGTGTGAAGCCTAAAGCTGTGATACAAAAATGTGTCGCAGTCATTCGCAAAAGGCTCCAATCCTGTTCAAAAATCTTGTCTGCCAGCTGGAACAAGAGACCGATTGCCGCCCAAATAACTACACAAATCATCATGACGGTTACTTGATTAAAGTTGCTCAGGTAGTAAGCCCCCATGGTTGAAAAGGGATTTAGAGGAAAATAGGTTCCCTGTCCGAAGACGGCTGATGTGATAATGGAGATAATGGTTCCGATAGCGATGCCTAAACTGGCTGATAAGATGTATTTTTTCATAGTCCTAACCTTTCTTTGATAACTTTTAGATAGCGACGGGATGAGTAGGTGACCGACCCATTCTTCATGACCAGTTTGACCAGACCGTTGGCGGTCAGCTTGAGGTGGTCCAGTTGCTTAATGTGAATGATCTCCGACTGAGAGATTTGTAAAAAGTTCGCCGGCAAGTCCTCCTTGACCTGATACAAGCGTAGGTTGGAAGTGAAGGAAGCCTCCTGCGTTTCCACCTGTAAGATTTTGTCTTCCAAGTAGAGTCTGACAATCTCATCATGCTCCAAAAGATAAACCTGTTCCCCTTTTTTGACAGTTAGACTGGATCTCTGCTTATCCAAGTTTTGAACATAGGTCACCAAGTTAGTAATTTGCTCTGACATAGCTTGAGCTTCAATAGTTACTAAGTCTTCTACAATGTCTGGCGAAATAGCTAGTTTTACTTTCATATTCTCTCCTTTCTCTTTCTGCCCCTATTAAACACCATTTCTTTACTGGTTTCAAGGGCTTTTGGCTATGTGGTCGATTTCCTGCACTAAACGGCAAAAAAGCCAGAACGTTTGTCCTGACTTAGTCATTCTTTAGAAATGTTAGCCCCGTCACTATCTGCCAAGCTGTGATAGGATAGACAGTTAAGCGTTCATAAATGGCCATTACCGCCACTTGATTTTCTGCGATTGCCGTCTGCAACAATCCTGCAGCGACAAAACCACACAATCCGAGAAAAATACTAATGAAGCGATAAACCATTTTTTGATCGGGCAAGAAAAGACCTGTCAACAGCAAGGTGCTATTGCCCATCATAAAGGACAGACGTGCCCCAAATCCATGCAAACCGTCCTGACCAGGTACACCACCTTGGAAGAAACCAACTAAGAGACTCCCTAGACCAAAGAGGGTGACTATAAGCAGGATAAGGATTGCCAAAATTGGATGTCTTCGCCTTATCTTAGAGAAAATAAGCAGAGCATAAGAAAAGACAAAGCCAATCGCAGTTAGAATAAAGCCGCTATTCATAACAATCGCCCAATTCGAAAAGTTTTCTGGCACACCAGCTACCTGCTGACCATTGTATACCCCAAGAGCTGAAATAAACTGCCGACCATAGACATAGCTAAGCGGATAGCCCGTTCCAATAGCAGCGATTAATTCGGTTCCTAGGTAAATACTGGCATTTATTAGAAAGCCAATGGCTCCCCATTTTTGTAGATTATGTACTCTCATCTTTTTCTTTCCTTATTACTTTCTCTTGGTATTTTGCCACTAGACTTATTTAAAATCTGTAATTTTTTCTGCCTCAATACGAACAGAGTCAAATCCTGGTTCTTTGGCTTTTCCAATTGAAACCATCAGAACGGGAATATAACGGTTTGGATCCAATTCAAAAGTCGCCGCCATCTCCTCAGGGTCAAAACCTGACATAGGATTAGTATCATAACCGTGAGAACGTGCTATTAACATCAACTGCATGGCGGCTAAACTAGCATCCATTTTGACGACTTCTCTCATCGTAGCTGGTGATAAAGCATCATACATGCTCTTAATCACAGGTACTTGATAATCTCGTACTTCTTGGGGCATCTTACCTTCCGCTACAGCACGATCATAGATAACTTCTGTGTGCTCCTGTGGACGGACATCTGCAAAGATTAAAATCACCGCTGAAGCTGTATCGACTTGCTTAGTATTAAAGCGTACCATGGGACGCAACTTGGCCTTAGCAGTTGCGCTTTCCACAACCACAAAACGCCAAGGCTGCAAGTTCACAGAAGATGGAGCTGTAATGGCTTTGTTCAGCATTTCAAGCATTTCTTCGTGGTCAATCGTCACAGTCTCATCATATACTTTGATAGACTTGCGACCAAACATAATTTCATTAAAATCATTAGTTACCATACACGATTATCTTCCTTACATTAGCGCTGTTTTTACATGGGAAAGTAGAGCATAGGTTGTTGCAGGGAAAGCAAAAATCATGCGATTTAAATCTGTTGCTGTCAACTGTTGATTGATAATCAAGGTCAGTAAATTAATCAACTCTCCCGCTTCATGTCCCAACAAAGCAGCACCCTTCAAGGTCTTATCACTTCCTACAATCAGCGTAAAGTGAGCTTCTGTCTCCAACTTAGTTTGGAATTTTAATTGTTGTCCAAAGGGAATCTCTACAATCTTGTACTGTTCAGGATTCGCCTTAGCCTCTGCAACCGTAATACCAACTTGAGCCAGACGTGGCAGCGTGAAAACGACATTTGGAACAACTGGATAGGTAATTGGAGCTGGATTGCCCAAAATATGCTCCGCAATGTAGCTAGACTCAAAGCTAGCAGTCGGTGTCAAGCGAGGAATCGTTTTAGAAACCACATCACCAGATGCGTAGATATTGGATAGAGATGTCTGCATGAATTCATTCACCTTGATGCCAGTGCGATCAAAATCCACTCCAACCTCTTCTAAGCCTAGACCTTCTACATTTGAGACACGGCCTGTGGCGTCAATAATGGTGTCTGTCTCGATTTCTAAGCCCTGAGCCGTTTTGACAAGAAGACCACTTGCTGTTTTTTCAGCTGAAACAACCGCTTGATTGAAATGGAAGCTAACACCATCGGCGGTCATTTTATCAATGACACTAGCTACCATTTGCTCAGGATAGGCTGCTAAAGCACGGTCTGCAAATTCGATAATATGAACTTCTGAACCCAGTAGCGAAGCCATTGTCGCAAACTCCAGCGAGATAATCCCAGCACCGATAAAGACTAGTCTCTCAGGCATGTGATCCATATCAAGAAAGGCACGGCTGTCTTGAAACCATTCATTCCCAGGGACATTTAGTCGAGCAGGGCGTTGACCTGTTCCAATCACAATAAAGTCTGTGGTAATTTCCTTATCATCAACCATCACTGTGTGAAGGTCTTTTAACTGCCCATGTCCTTTTAACAGATCAATTGACAGGCTGGCAAACATACCTTCTAGCATAGGAGAGTAGGTTGGAATTTCCTCTTTTTTATACGCCATCAATTTTTCCCAGGAAATTTCTCCTGTTTTGGCAATCCCTGCTTTTTCATACCGTGCCAATCCATCCATAAACTCAAAGGGACTTTCTAGTAAAAACTTGGCATTACAACCGTAGTTTGTGCAAGTTCCTGCTGTGATATCTTTTTCGACAATGGCCACTTTCTTGCCTGCTTTTGCCAAATCAACCGCGGCATGCCAGTTGGCATGTCCTGAACCGATAAAGGTAACATCGTATTGATACATCATTCTTCCTCCTAATTCATCAACTTCGAAACAACTGTTTGGCCTAGGGCACGAGCAGATTGGGGATTTTGACCCGTCAAGATGCGATCATCCTGGCGAACAACGGGGGAAAAGGCTGTTCCAATTTCAACTTTAGCCCCTTTTTCACGAAGGGCTGTCTCCGTTAAAAATGGTACCAAGTCTGCGGTGCCGTTTAATTCCTCTTCTTGATTGGTAAAGCCAGTAACGACTTTTCCTTCAATCAAGGGTTGACCATTCTCATCTTTGATTGGCAATAGCCCTGCCACACCGTGACAAACTGCTGTGACGAGACCTCCGTTTTGGTAAATCTGGCTTGCCAGCTCTGCTATTTCTACAGACTCTGGAAAATCCCACATGACCCCATGACCACCTGTATAGTAAATCAACTCATAGTCCGTCGCCTTAACCTCTTCAGGTCGCAAGGTCTGACCGAGAGCACGATTGCGAAAATCAGCGCCCTTATAGTAAGTACGGTCTACATCATCCATCATGGTCAAACTATGTGGGTCTAGGGGCACATAACCACCTTTTGGGCTGACAAAATCCGCTTCATACCCCGCCTTGACCAACTCATCATAAAAATGGGTCAGCTCACTGAGCCACAAGCCTGTCAACCGTTCATGCTCACCATATTGTTCTGTATTGGTTAGGACAATCAGTGCTTTTTTCATGCTTCCTCCTAATTTCAATCGCGCGCGATTGTTTTTTGATATGTGTCTAGTCTATCCCTATTCATTTGATTTGTCAAGGTAAAAGAATTTTGATAAGATATTTTTATCGTGTGCGATTAGAAAGCGAGAAACCATGTCAGACTATCATTACTCAAAGCAGCTCTGCTATTCCTTCTACCAAGTCAACAAACTCTTCAATCAATTTTATATGAAAAATCTCAAGGAATTTGACTTGACCTATACCCAATACCTTGTGCTTGTTGTCCTCTGGGAAACAGCTCCACTGACACTCAAGGAACTCGGTAAAAAGCTAGATTTGGCCAGCAATACCTTGACGCCACTTCTCAAGCGACTCGAGGAAAAGGGCTACATCCAGCGAAGCATTCCTCTGGGAGATAAACGACAACTCCTTATCCAGCTCACCGAAGATGGTCAAAAACTCCAAGCCATTCTTGAAGACAAGTTACTTTCCTGCTTTCGCCAACTCGATGGCCTGACTATAGAAAAAAAACAATCGTACGTCAAGTACAATCAGGAACTCATCGAGAGTTTACAGAACTATTTGGACTAATATATCCCCTGCTTTTCTCCATGGAAGCAGTTTTTTTATTTGAAAAAAGCCAGAACAAGAGTCCTGACTTAGTCTTTTATATCAACTTTTTTATGTGAGGAGCCAAAAACCTCAGGAGCTTTACCCTTCAAAGTCATCTAGCCCATCGAAGGCTCCGCTTGCCTTCAACTGCTCCAAATCTTCTAAGGACAGACTGGCATCCGCCCTATCCACTGCCCGTGTGACTTCTTCATAATAGCGACGAGCCATCTTCTCAATAAAATCACGAGGATAAGGATAACGATTGGTCGCAACCCACTCTTCCAACCAAGCCGTTAGTTCCTCAAGAGACTTATCCTGTTGAAAGAGAAAATACTGCATGAGTTCGCTAGCCTGTTCATCATCCAAACCCAGATGATACACATACCAGCTAATCGGGGCAAATTGCGGATTTTGTCTTTCTAGTTCAGCATAGATATCCAAAACCAATTGTTCCAATTGAAACAGTTTATCTGTAATATATTTTGTATCTTTTAAATCCATTGTAGCTATTCTTCCTAAACTAATACACTTAATATCCCACGAACTCCTGCAGCCAATGTTCGAGCAGACCAATTATCTAATCCTGACGCTACTAATCCGTTTATGATTATCTGCTCAATTTGATACAAACCACCATCAATTGTTTGATCAATAACTCTTAAAGGACCTGTGATATACTGTAACGCATGCCCAAATCTTACTGCGGCTTTTCGTCCAAGTACTTTTCCTACCATATTCGTAAGAAACTGTCTGTTTCTGAGTATCCATTTAGCGATAACTCGTGCACTTTTTCCTGCACCAACCCTAGAATTATCACTGTATGCATTTACACTATATCCTTCTTTTCTAGCTAAATCTCGAATTTGCTTATACTGTGAATTACTAATATAAAGACTTCCTGTTTTGCTTACATAGTCATTATATAAATCAATTATAGGTTTCTCATCAGCCATCGCAACTTCAGCTGCTTTAACACTATCTACATTCACAATCGTAGTACTCAATATGTTAAATAACATGATAATTACTGTAAATAAATTAAAAATACCGAGCTTTTTTTTCATATGTTTTATCTCCTAATCAGAATAGAATTATAGAATCAGCCTATAAAAATTATAGTATTTTAATATTTTAGAATTCTGTTGACTTATCACTTTGCAAAATACAATTAAAATTTCAATTTTTATAAAAACATTATCTTAATCACAAATGTATCGATACAAACATATTCTATATCACTTATTCATAAAAGACAATTTTTTTCTTTAATTACCTTCCAAACGTTCGTTCTTTGCTCAAAAAAGCCAGAACGTTTGTCCTGACTTTCATTGTCTTATATTTTTTTCTTCAACTCTGCCACTGCCATCATGACTTCCATAGGGGTCATATTGTAGATGTCTAGTTTTTCCAGTTCATCAAGGACTGGGTGAGAAGGGGTGTCTGCAAAGAGGTCGATTTGACCAGACGGCTCTTCCACAACTGACGGAGCTGGGTTAGCTGGTGCAGTAGGAGCTTGATTTTCAAGTGTCTGCAAAATCCTATCCGCCCGCTCCAATAACTCCTCTGGCATTCCCGCAATCTTAGCCACATGAATCCCGTAGGACTTGTCAGCTGGACCTTGGGCAATCTTGTGGAGGAAGGTGACTTGGCCGTCCTTCTCCAAGGTCGATACATGGACATTCTCTAAGTGTTCCAAGGTCTGGCTAAGGTCTGTCAACTCATGGTAGTGGGTGGCAAAAAGAGTCTTGGCACCAATCTTGTCGTGGATGTACTCGATGATAGACTGGGCCAGAGCCATACCGTCATAGGTGGCTGTTCCCCGTCCCAACTCATCAAAGAGGATGAGCGACCGATCTGTCGCCAGACGGACTGCCTTATTGGCCTCCATCATCTCGACCATGAAGGTCGATTGACCACTAACTAGGTCGTCTGCCGCCCCAATTCGGGTGAAAATAGCATCAAAAATCGGTAATTCAGCCTGATCCGCAGGCACATAGGAACCCATCTGCGCCATGATGACGATAACTGCCAACTGCCGCATATAGGTAGACTTACCGCTCATGTTAGGCCCTGTAATCAGCTGCATATGTGTATCGGTATTCAAGTGAATAGAGTTGGGAATGTAGGTCTGCTTGCCCATGACCTTCTCCACCACTGCATGACGACCACGGTTAATGGTCAGTTCTCTTTGATCTGTAAAGCGTGGACAAACCAAATGTTGCTGCTCTGCCACAACTGCAAAAGCCTGCAAAACATCGATGGTCGCAATGGTCCGAGCCAACTTCTGCAAGCGACTGATGTATTTTTCAACCTCCTGGCGAATCCGCATGAAAATCTCGTACTCCAAGTTAGACGACTTGTCGCGCGCCTCCAACATCTGCCCTTCGATCTTAGCCAACTCTTCCGTTCCATAGCGCTCCGAATTTTTCAAGGTCGCCTTACGGAAAAAATGGTCCGGCACATTGCCCAGATTGGAATTGGTCACATGGAAATAGTAACCGTCTTTTTTATTGTAATCAATCTTAAGATTATTGATACCAGATGCTTCACGCTCCTTGGCCTCAATCTCCGCAATCCAACCCGCGCCCTCACGCATGACCAGACGATACTGATCCAGCGTTTCGTCAAAGCCTGTACGGATGATGTTTCCATCTGTGATGGTCCCTTGGGCTTCTGGGTCAATAGCAGAGCTGATGAGAGCGTGCAGTTCTGGGATTGGGTCCAATCCAGCCACCAGATTGCCTAGAGCAGGCTCATTGATTTGTAGCAAGATATTCTTGATTGCTGGGATATTTCCCAGAGTCTGGGAGAGCTGCAAGAGATCCTTGGGCATGGTTTTCCCAAAAGACACTCGGCTGGCCAAACGTTCGATGTCATAGACACCTTTTAAAGCCTCGACCAAGTCACTCCGTTCAAAGAAGTAATCCAGAAAAACCTGAACGACAGCCTGACGATTCTCAATCCGCTTAAGGTCAATCAAGGGACGATCAATCCATGTCCGCAATAGGCGCATACCCATGGCTGTCTTGGTTTCGTCTAGCAGCCAATACAAACTACCATGCTTCTTGCCTGTCCGACCGTTTTCAAGCAGATCCAGACTGGACTTGGTTGCATAGTCCATTTGCAGATAGTCCTTGATTTCATAGTGGACCACCTTTTGTAAGTGGCTCAGATCTCGCATCTGAGTCCGATGTAGGTAGCTGAGGAGTTTGCCCGCCGCAGCCTTTTCCAAGTCTGTCAAGGAGTTGTCAATCAGCTGGACATCTTCCGTCACCTCATCTTCAAAAGAGAGCAGGAGGTTCATCTGGTTCGAAAAGACCTGCTCTTCTTCCTCCGACAGATCATAGCCGATGACCAATTCACGTGCCCGTAAATTGCGGATCTCACCACAAAGACTAGTAAAATCATCCAAACTAGTCACAAAAAACTGACCTGTTGACACATCCATATAAGAAAGTGCGAACTGCACTCCCTGACGGTCAATCGCAACCAAATAGTTACTGTCTGCTCCCATTTTGGACGAGTCTGTTACCGTACCAGGCGTGATGACCTGCACCACTTCCCGCTTGACCACGCCGACTGCCTGCTTAGGATCTTCCATCTGCTCAGCTATAGCGACCTTATGCCCCAGTTCAACAAGTGTGTCGATATACTGTTGTGCCGCGTGATACGGTACCCCCGCCATAGGAATCGGATTTTCCGCATTCTTATTCCGACTGGTCAAGGACAATTCCAAAATCTGTGCCGCTTCTACCGCATCTTCATAAAATAATTCATAAAAGTCTCCCATACGGAAAAGCAAAAAAGCATCTGGATAGTTTGCTTTTATATCCAGATACTGCTGCATTCCCGGAGAAATTTTTTCTGTTGCCATCATCTCTCCTTGTTCTAATTCAAATAGTAGTTAATCTCCGCTTCAACTTGCTGGGCCGCAACCTCATCTCGACAAATAACTAAAAGTGTATTAGCTCCCGCCAGCGTTCCCAAAATAGTCTCTGGCTTTTCTGCATCAATGATATTGGCCATCAAGGCCGCTTCTCCCAGTTCTGAATGAAGGACCAGAATAAAACTAGCCCTATCTACTTTATACGCATATTGTGCCAATAATTGGATAAAATTCACGCGCTCTTCTTCGATAGCTAAGGAATAAAATGAACGCCCATTTTCATGAATTTTTATCACTCCCAACTCACGTAAATCACGAGACAAGGTTGTCTGGGTTACCACTACCCCTCGAGCCTCTAAACCTTGCTGAATATCCGTTTGTCGCCCTATTTTTTCTTGACGAATCATGGCCTTTATTAAATCATGTCGCCCTGCTTTATTCATCATTTTACCTCAAAATGTATATTTATAGAAATATTATAACACTTTTCCCCGCTATTAGCCTAGAAATGTGTTAAAATAGAATCAATAACTTTGGAGGAAATCCTATATGAATCAAAAACAAGTGATTGCAGAAAGATTGGCTGCCATCCTTCCGAGTTTGGAAGTGGAAGCTATCTACAATCTGCTAGAAAAACCAAAATCATCAGAAATGGGCGATATTGCCTTCCCTGCCTTCTCACTTGCTAAAGTGGAACGCAAGGCTCCACAGGCTATCGCAGCGGACATCGTTGAAAAACTCGATACAACTGGCTTTGAGAACGTTGTTGCAACGGGTCCTTACGTCAACTTCTTCTTGGACAAGGCTGCTATCTCCCACCAAGTCTTGACAGATGTTATTACTGAAAAAGACCAATACGGTAAACTCAACATCGGTCAAGGACGCAATGTTACGATTGATATGTCTAGTCCAAACATTGCTAAACCATTCTCAGTTGGCCATTTGCGCTCAACCGTTATCGGTGATGCCCTTGCTAACATCCACGAAAAGCTTGGCTACAAGCCAATCCGCATCAACCACTTGGGTGACTGGGGCAAACAGTTCGGTATGTTGATTGTTGCCTACAAACTTTGGGGAGACAAGGCTGCGGTCGAAGCAGACCCAATTTCAGAACTCCTCAAACTCTATGTGCGTATCAACGCTGAGGCGGAAGAAAAGCCTGAGTTGGACGAAGAAGCACGTCAATGGTTCAAAAAATTGGAAGACGGCGATCCAGAAGCTCACGAGCTATGGCAATGGTTCCGTGATGAAAGCTTGGTCGAATTCAACCGCATTTACGACAAACTCGATGTAACTTTCGACAGCTATAATGGCGAAGCTTTCTACAACGATAAGATGGACGAAGGCATCCAAATCTTAGAAGAAAAAGGACTTCTTCAAGAATCTAAAGGGGCCAAAATCGTTGACCTTGAAAGCTACAATCTTCCACCAGCCCTCATCATGAAAACAGACGGTGCAACACTTTACATCACACGTGACATGGCAACAGCTATGTACCGCAAACGCACTTACGACTTTGTGAAAAGCATCTATGTCGTTGGTCAGGAGCAAATCAACCACTTCAAACAGCTCAAGGCTGTCTTGAAAGAAATGGATTTCGACTGGAGCGACGATATGACCCACATCACCTTCGGTCTGGTTACCAAGGACAAGAAAAAGCTATCCACTCGTAAAGGAAATATCATCCTACTCGAGCCAACGCTTGACGAAGCCATTTCACGCGCCCTTACTCAAATCGAAGCCAAAAACCCTGACCTTGAAAACAAGGAAGAAGTGGCACACGCAGTTGGTGTCGGCGCTGTTAAGTTCTACGACCTCAAAACCGACCGTGACAATGGCTACGACTTCGACTTGGAAGCTATGGTTTCCTTCGAAGGTGAAACAGGTCCTTATGTACAATACGCATACGCCCGCATCCAGTCTATCCTACGCAAGGCAAACTTTGTACCAAGCGCAGAAAATGACTACAAACTGGCTGATGCAGAAACCTGGGAAATCATCAAACACATCCAAAACTTCTCAAACGTTGTAGAACGTGCTGGTGACAAATTTGACCCATCTCTCATCGCTAAATATGCTATCAACCTAGCTCAAGCCTTCAACAAGTACTATGCACATACTCGAATCTTGGATGAAAGCCCAGAGCGTGACAGCCGTTTGGCTCTTGCCTACACAACCGGTGTCGTCCTCAAAGAAGCTCTACGTCTTCTCGGCGTAAAAGCACCTGAAAAAATGTAATTACATCCTATCCTCAATCTTACTGGTTGAGGATTTTTCGTTTGCGATAATTTATCAATTTCAGAAAACAAATATAAAATGCCAAAAAATTATCCAACTTCTTGCGAATAGATTTAGCGAGGGGGAGTAAGAACCTGTATTCACAGTTCAGCACGTTCACCTAAGGCTAGTTTTCCAGTTACTCATCGTTCGTTTTTTTCAAAATACAGTCAGTATTCCCTCAAAAAACTGCCTTGATTAGCGAAAAACTATCTCTTATCTAAAAGCACTTTACTTGTGAATACAGGTTCTAAGACCCCTACAAAAAATCATCAAAGGAGTCTGAATGACAAAAACATCACTTACAGCAAACCAACCACGCTTTTCTATCCGCACTTATTCTCTCGGTGCTACTTCTGTTCTACTAGCCTATGCCTGTCTGGCAGCTGCTCCAGTAGCTAGTGCCAATACGACAACTAATCCATCTACAAGCCCAACTATAGCCCAAACAACAAATAGCACTACTGAACAAAAAAACAATCAAGTTAGTCAATCTAGTACAAACCAAACAAACACTACACCATCCACTAAGTCCAATACAGAACAAATATCGCAAGAAAAAAACGTTACGGGTACAACAACGTCAGCAATTCAACCAATCCAAACCACTACACCATCAACTAGTCCAGCTAGTCAAACACGTTCTCAACAAACAACACCTTCCTCACAGCAAAGTCAAAACCAGACTAGACAAACAAGTACCAACCAAATTCAAACTAATACTTCATCAACAAGTAGCTCTGCTATTTCCCAAAAAACAAACACCCAAACACAAACCAACACCACCAGAGCTCGACTGACTACCCAAACTCGTACTGCCAGCACACGTTCCAGCTCCACCAGTGCCTTGGGGGATGATTATCCTTATACAGCGGTTGACGCTATTGACCCTTGGAGGCTCTACACCCGTCAATGTACTTCTTTTGTAGCCTTTCGCCTCAGTAAAGTCAACGGTTTTGAAATTCCGGCAGCTTACGGTAATGCAGATGCTTGGGGACATAGAGCTCGACGAGAGGGTTACCGAGTGGATATGAACCCTGCCATAGGAGCAGTGGCTTGGTGGACCTCTCCTATGCACGTTGCCTGGGTATCTAGCATCCAAGGTGACATGGTCGAAATCGAAGAATACAACTACGGTACTCGATACACCTACAATCGCCGTCTGATCCATAAGAACTCTGTCAGTGGCTATATTCACTTCAAGGACCTAGCTGGCTCTCCTGTCAGTCAGACCAGTCCTGCACCTACTCAGACGCACACATCTGGCTTAGCAAACAGTGGTACCTATACCTTTACCCAGCAAGCACCAATTAAAAATGAAGCCAAACAATCTAGCACAACCTTGGATTACTATTATGCTGGTGAGAGCGTACGCTACGATCGGGTTCTAACAGCTGACGGCTACCAGTGGATTAGCTATGTCAGCTATAGTGGTCAAAGACGCTACATTCCTATCAAACAGGTACAGTCCTCCCCTGCACCACAGCAGCCAATTGTATCAACTCCTACAAAACCTCAAGGAACAATCCACATTACAAATATCAATCAAGCAGAGGGTAGTTTTGAAGTTATCGTCACCAATGTAAAATCTCCCAAGACTATCAAATCAGTATCTATTCCAATTTGGTCAGATAATAATGGGCAAGATGATATCATCTGGTATCCTGCTCAGCGACAAAGCGATGGCAGCTACAAGGTAAACGTTCAAGCAAGTAAACATAAAAATGACCGAGGACTCTACCACATCCATGTCTATTACACAGATTCCTCAAACAAACTCGAATTCATTACTGGAACTACAACTCAACTAACAGCAATATCTCAACAAACCAATCAAACAAACAGTAATTTACCAGCATCGGGTACCTATTATTTCAAGAGCAAAGCCATTGTCCGCAATAGCCCTAGTCAGTCCGCCAGTGAAATCACCTACTACGGTGCTGGTTCTTCTGTCCGCTATGACCGAGTTGTCACATCCGAAGGACGCCAGTGGATCAGCTATGTCAGCTATTCAGGAGTCCGTCGCTACATCGCCATCCCATAAAACAAAAGAAACTGCAGGTTCACTATGCACCATGCAGTTTTTTAGATGATTAAATATCAGTAGAATTGATAGCTGTGCTCGGTTTTTCTTTCGGTTTACGCAGATGGAAGAAAATAGTTACCCCAAAATAGATGGCAAATAGGACAACTCGAATAATATAATTCATCATTGCCTGCGCCTCTACTGACTGACGCATAACTGAATCCGTATAAATTTGACCCAACCCTTTCTCACCAATAAAAGCGTAGGTCGAAAATAGGAGAGTTACAAAAAGATAACCCAGGTAGGTATAAGAAGCCTGCTCATTTTTCTTGAGGAAAAGCAGCACAATCGTCGCAATCACAGCAAGTAGTAACACAACTGCAAATGCCTTATTGACAAGATTCGTCTGGAAATTGATAGATTCTCTCATGTAGATAAAATATGCCTCATCAATCCCCTCAACATTAAAATTCTGCAACAATTGACGCACAACAGCCTCATCGTACTTCGCAAAAAATATATTAAAGCCACGCAATACGCTCGCAATAGATGACAGTACAACAAAAATATACAGATGAATTGGCCTTTTCATATGGCACCTCCTAATTTTAGTCTTATTCTACTCCAAAAACCATGCTTTGTCAATGTGATTTTGTGAACAAGTTGAAATAAATATATTAAAATGCTATAATAAAGAAAAGTAGTAAGGAGGAAAAGTGATGAAACATTTCAAAAAATACTACTGGCAATACTGTTTCCTGTATCTCCTCTTCTATTTACTAGCAAAGCTCTTATTTCCTAGTTTAGCGGCTATCATAATTACTATCGGCTCCTGGTCTTTAGTCGCCATGCTAGCCTACACAATCTACTACTGGATTTCCTACTGGCTCTATGTCCGTAAACAGAGATAACAAAGGCTCCTCTAAGTTAGCTGCTTAGAGGAGTTCATTTTATTCTGACTTTTTATCAACCAAATGCACATTAACCCGACGATAAGTTTCTGTAAGGTCTAGCAATTCCGCTTCAATCTCTGGTGTCAATTGATCCGCCGTCATCCTCCAAGTCCAGTTGCCACCAAGGGTGTTTGGCAAGTTCATGCGAGCCGAACCATCCAAACCAAGTAGGTCCTGCATAGTAGCCACCGCCATAAAGGCAGGTGAACCAAAGAGCAGGCGGAAAAGAGCATGACTGACCGTTTCGCCCTCACGACGATTGCTGTACTTATCTAAGAATGCACGCGATTCTTTTGTTGTTTCATTTTCGTACCAGCCAAGAATCGTATCATTGTCATGGGTTCCCGTATATGCCACCACATTATTAGGATGGTTATGCGGCATTTCAATGCTGTCTCCTTCTGGATCAAAAGCAAACTGCAAGACTTTCATGCCTGGGAAACCAGTCCTTTCACGCAATTGAATGACCTTATCTGTCACTGTTCCCAAATCTTCCGCGATAATATTCAAATCGCCCAAGTGGTACTTGATGGTTTCAAAGAGTTCGAAACCTGGTGCTTCGACACGATAGCCATTTACAGCTGTTTCTTCACCCGCTGGAATTTCCCAGAAGGAGGCAAAGCCGATAAAGTGGTCGATACGTACCATATCGTATATCTTAAAGGATTCACGTAAACGAGCAACCCACCAAGTAAATCCGTCATGCTTCATCGCTTCCCAATCATAAATCGGATTGCCCCAAAGCTGACCAATTTCCGAAAAGGCATCTGGTGGGCATCCTGCAACCACACTCGGTTTGCCTTCTTCATCCGTTTTAAAGAAATGTGGATTAGCCCACATATCAGCAGAATCAGCCGCGATATAAATCGGCATATCCCCAACAAACTCAACACCTTTGGCATTGGCATAAGCCTTTAAAGCCTTCCATTGTGAAAAGAATAAATATTGTGTAATGCGGTGATAATCAATTCGATCTGCCAACAAGTGACGATAATATTCCAAGGTATCGTGGTAACGTAAGCGCGCCCCTTGATCTTCCCACTCTGTCCAAGGTTTGAGATCAAAATGCTCTTTTATAGCCATATACTCCGCAAAGGTATGAATCCAAAAGTCATTCTCCCCTAAGAACATCCAGTAATCTTCCGGCAAGCCTTGTGCCTTCATGTTGGCAACTGCCTTCTCCAGTAATGGACGGCGAGCATAAAAAATGGCTGCGTAATCTACCTCTGTAGGATTCTGCCCAAAGTCAACACCGTGTAAATCCTCTGCTGCCAGCCAGCCTTTATCAATCAATATATCGAAATCAATAAAATGGGTATTCCCTGCAAAAGCTGAAAATGACTGGTAAGGAGAATCTCCATAACTGGTTGTTCCCAAAGGCAAAATCTGCCAGTAGCGCTGCTTAGTTCTTACCAAAAAATCAACAAATTCATAGGCCGATTGTCCCATGGAACCAATTCCATATTTGCCTGGTAATGATGAAATGTGCATCAGCACACCACTCTGTCTTACTTTCATAAGCTCTCCTATCTAATCCGCTTACACGACGCAAACGTTTTCTCTTTTTCATTATATACTGAAAACGGTAACAAATCAAGGGGTTTTCCTTTAATTCTGTTCGTTCCTATACCATTTCATATTTCTCTTCATTATATATACAAAAAAATTCTTATGTTTTTTAAAACTCAAAAAAAATTTTAAATTTTTTTATAAAAACGCTTGCAAACGGATTCAATCTGGTGTATAATGAAGTCAACTTAGGAAAACGTTTGCGCTATGCAGACGTCACACAAAACTATTTATCTTCGGAGGGAAGAAAATGAAACACAATCTCCTTAAGAGCGTTGCTCTTCTTGCTGCATCAACTGCTGTTTTAGCTGCTTGCTCAAACTCAGGTTCATCAACAGAGGCATCTAAGTCTGCTGAAGGTAGCAAAGAATTGACTGTCTACGTTGACCAAGGTTATGAATCTTACATCAACGATGTCAAAGCTAGCTTCGAAAAAGAAAATGGTGTATCTGTTACAGTTAAAACTGGTGATGCTTTAACTGGTTTGGATAACTTATCATTGGATAACCAATCAGGTTCAGCCCCAGACGTTATGATGGCACCATACGACCGTGTAGGTAGCCTTGGTTCTGAAGGTCAACTATCTGAATTGACTCTTGCAGATGATAGCAAAGCAGATGACACAACAACTGCTCTTGTAACAAACGGTGGTAAAGTTTACGGTTCACCTGCGGTTATCGAAACACTTGTTCTTTACTACAACAAAGACTTGTTGACTGAAGCTCCTAAAACATTTGCAGAACTTGAAACACTTGCTAAAGACAGTAAATACGCATTTGCTGGTGAAGAGGGTAAAACTTCAGCATTCCTAGCTGACTGGACGAATTTCTACTATACATACGGACTTCTTTCTGGTTACGGCGGCTATGTATTCGGTGAAAATGGTACAAATCCAAAAGACATTGGACTTGCTAATGAAGGTGCCATCAAAGCAATTGAATACGCTAAAACTTGGTACGAAAAATGGCCTCAAGGTCTTCAAGACGGTACTGCTGCAAACAACTTGATTAACACTCAATTTACAGACGGTAAAGCAGCTGCTATCATCGAAGGTCCTTGGAAAGCAGCTTCATATAAAGAAGCTGGTGTAAACTATGGTGTTGCAACAATACCAACTCTTGTAAACGGCAAAAACTACTCAGCATTCGGTGGTGGTAAAGCATGGGTTGTTCCAGCAGGCGCTAAAAACCAAGAAATGGCTCAAAAGTTTGTTGACTTCTTGACTGCTACAGACCAACAAAAAGCACTTTACGACGCTACAAACGAAGTTCCAGCTAACACTGAAGCTCGTGAATATGCTGTAAGCAAAAAAGACGAATTGACAACTGCAGTTATCAACCAGTTTGCTTCAGCTCAACCAATGCCAAACATCTCAGAAATGGGTTCAGTTTGGACACCAGCTGGTAACATGCTCTTCGAAGCTGCAAGTGGCTCAAAAGACGCTAAGACTGCTGCAACAGACGCTGTGAAAGCTATTGCAGACGAAATTGCTCAAAAACACAGCAACTAGTCAAGTTTAAAGTTGGACTGGGAGTTCTCTTCCCAGTCTACTTTATTACTTAACGATAAACTGAATAGATATAGTCTTTTAGTTTACTTTTAGTACGAGGCAATGAGTCGCAGGCATAACTGAAGTTAGGCAAGGCGAGTTAACGAAGTAATAAAAGAAAAACTAAATGACGATAACATCCACCATCTATTCAGAAGCTATATAAGGAGACTATGACTATGAAACAAAATCCAGGTAAGGCACTCCTTTTGTCCCTGATCCCTGGTCTCGGACAAATCTACAATAAACAAAAAGCCAAAGGATACATCTTTTTAGGTGTTACGCTTGCCTTCCTTGTTTATTTTATTGCTATTGCAGCTGGTGAATTAGGCAACTTGATTACCCTCGGTAGTGTTCGTGGACAAGATAATTCACTATTCATGCTGATTCGCGGTTCTTTCCATTTGATTATCACGGTTGTCTATCTCGCTTTCTATGCACTCAACCTAAAAGATGCACGTGATACTGCGAAACGATGGAATTCAGGGATACCAGTGGCTACCACATTAAAAGAAATGGTAAAAGGTATCTATGAGAATGGTTTCCCATATCTCTTGATTATCCCATCATATATTGCGATGACCTTCGCTATCATCTTCCCAGTTGTCGTTACATTGTTTATCGCCTTTACAAACTACGACTTCAAACACCTGCCACCAGGTGCCTTGTTGGATTGGATTGGTATTACCAACTTTACAAACATCTGGAAACTAAGCACATTCCGTACAGCATTTGGTTCTGTACTTGGCTGGACAATTATCTGGGCACTCTGCGCTTCAACAGCTCAAATTGTTATCGGTATCTTGACAGCCATCATCGCAAATCAGCCATTCATCAAAGGAAAACGTATCTTCGGTGTTATCTTCTTGCTCCCATGGGCTGTTCCGGCCTTCGTAACTATCTTGACTTTTAGTAACATGTTCAACGATAGTGTCGGTGCTATTAACACACAGGTATTGCCATTCTTGAGCAAATTCCTACCATTCATCGATAATTTCCTTATTCCATGGAAAACAGATCCATTCTGGACTAAGGTTGCCCTTATTATGATGCAGGCTTGGCTTGGTTTCCCTTATATCTACGTCTTGACCTTGGGTATTTTGCAATCCATTCCAAACGACTTGTACGAAGCGGCATACATTGATGGTGCAAGTGCTATTCAAAAATTCCGCAGCATTACACTTCCAATGATCTTGGCAGTGGCTGCACCAACTCTTATCAGTCAGTACACCTTCAACTTCAACAACTTCTCTATCATCTACCTCTTCAACAACGGTGGACCTGGTAGCGTCGGTGGTGGTGCTGGTTCAACTGACATCTTGATTTCATGGATTTACAAATTGACAACTGGTACTGCTCCTCAGTATTCAATGGCTGCAGCGGTGACCTTGATTATCTCTATGATCGTCATCAGTATCTCTATGATTGCATTCAAGAAATTAAATGCATTTGAAATGGAGGATGTATAAGATGAAAGTATCTGTAAAAACTAGACGCATACTCAATCAGACCTTTACTTACCTTTATCTGATTACCCTCTCTATCATTATCATCTATCCTCTATTGATTACCATCATGTCAGCCTTCAAGTCTGGTAACGTGGTTGCCTTCAAATTGGATAGCAATATCAACTTTACACTAGACAATTTCAGCAAGCTCTTTAGCGAGACTCTATACGGAACCTGGTACCTCAATACGCTTATCATTGCTCTCTTGACAATGGTTATTCAAACAAGTATAGTGGTACTAGCGGGTTACGCTTATAGTCGCTATAACTTCATCGCTCGTAAGCAGAGTTTGGTCTTCTTCTTAATTATCCAAATGGTACCAACCATGGCCGCTCTTACTGCCTTCTTCGTTATGGCCCTCATGCTCAATGCGCTCAACCAAAGCTGGTTCCTCATCTTCCTTTATGTCGGTGGTGGTATCCCAATGAACGCTTGGCTCATGAAAGGCTACTTCGATACGGTGCCAATCTCACTTGATGAATCTGCAAAACTAGACGGCGCTGGTCACTTCAGACGTTTCTGGCAAATCGTCCTCCCACTCGTTCGTCCAATGATTGCTGTACAAGCGCTCTGGGCCTTCATGGGACCTTTTGGAGATTACATCCTATCCAAATTCTTGCTTCGTGAAAAAGAATTCTATACTGTAGCTGTCGGCCTTCAAACCTTCATCAGTGATGTGAAAAATATGAAGATTGCCTACTTTGCGGCAGGTGCTATTCTTATTGCCCTCCCTATCAGTATCCTATTCTTCTTCCTACAAAAGAACTTTGTATCTGGTTTAACAAGCGGTGGCGACAAGGGATAACCCTGTCCCACCTTTTCCCTTTTTAGGGGAAACATTGATATTTATGAAAGGTCCAACGAATGCTCCCATATCCTTTTTCCTATTTTTCTAGTATCTTCTCTCCAAGAAATATGTTTGCCAATCGTAGACTAATGAACCTTTGGCAACGGTTGTTTACAACGCTTTTTTTAGTGGCGCTCTTGCTCATTCCGAGCTCCCTACAGACTGTCAATCTCGAAACCTATCCTTTAGAAAATTTCGTAGAAGGTATCTATGCACCTCTGACAGATCAGGTCGTAGATGACCTCCGGCAACACGCAGTCATCGAAAACAACCACCTAACCTATACTGGAAATACTAACTGGGAGCAAGTGACATTTGGTGATACCGTTAGCTCTAGTTCTGACTTTACTTATCAATTCGCCAATCAGTCTCTGACTATTCGTAAAGGAAGTGATATTCTAAGCGAATTGACTTATGAAGGTTTGAATACTGACGATTTTGCTAGTAAGGAGACCTTGACTGCAACCATCTCTAAAAAATGGTATCAAGCCAACCGAGCAGCTGTCGGACTGTCCATCACTCTTATTTCGACCTTTATTTTAACAACAAACCTACTCTTCATCCTACTAGGAGCCAGCTTCTTCCTCTTTTTGACTAAAAAGTCTCGTTTCTTCCATTTTGAAACGTTTGCAGAGTGCTATAATTTTGCTCTCAACTGTCTGGGCCTGCCTACTCTTATAGCCTGTCTAATTGGACTATTTGGTCAACCTGTGACTACCCTTCTGACCATACAAAACATCCTATTTGTGCTATGCTTGTTATGGGTATTTTTCAAAACAAAATTCAGAGATGAAATCTAGGAGGTCTATATGCGTGCAACCATCAAAGATGTGGCTAAATTAGCTGGTGTCTCGCCATCTACAGTTACTCGTGTCATCCAAAATAGCTCTGCCATTAGCCAAAAAACGAAAGACTTGGTTAGGAAAGCCATGGCGGATCTCAACTACCATCCAAACCTCAACGCTCGAAGCCTGGTTTCTAGCTATACACAGGTTATCGGACTGGTTTTGCCAGATGACTCGGATGTTTTCTATCAAAACCCCTTCTTCCCTACTGCCTTACGAGGAATTTCTCAAGTTGCGGCAGATCATAATTATGCCATCCAAATCTCCACAGGAAAGAATGAAGAACAACGTCTAGAAGCAATTTCTCAGATGGTCTACGGCAAACGAGTGGACGGCCTTATCTTCCTCTATTCCAAGCCCGACGATCCATTGGTACAATTGGCTATCCAACACAAATTCCCCTTCCTCATTCTTGGTAAGGCGGATTCTCCATTCATATCACTAGTTGATAATGATAATATCCAGGCCGGCTTTGAAGCTACCAACTACTTCATCAATAAAGGTTACAAAAACATTGCCTTCGTCGCTGGTAACAAAGAGTTGGTCGTATCTCAAGACCGTTATACTGGTTACAAGAACGCCCTTAAATCGCACAATATTCCCCTAGATGAAAACAAGGTCAAGTTTGTGTCTGGCTTCCTTCTCGGAGACAGTGCCTATAAAATTTCTAAGAAATTACTCAAACAAGACCTGGATGCAATCGTCACAACCGACACTTCCGTTGCCGAAGGTGTTGTCAAATATCTCAACGAAGTCGAAGTCAAACTTCCTATCATTTCTTTTGACTCCGTCAAGCCAAAACTAGATATTGAAGCCTACGTTGACGTCCATGCTATTAAACTAGGACGCGTCGCATTCAACACTCTGCACCAAATCATCAATGACAACAAGGAAGACAAGCAAGTCTGCTACCGACGTGTCATTCCACATACCATCACCGAACTCTAACTTAGAAAGGAGCCTTTTGGCTCATGACATTACGACAATTCCAAGCATTCCTTGATGATGTAGCAACTATTCGCTTGGTCATGGAAAAACGATTCGACTCCGAACATATGAGCTTCTCACTCGAATCAAATGATGCTACGTCTCAACTTTTTATCCATTCCTGTCTAGAAGTAGACAATCTCGTTATCTATTATCTAACCAGCCTCCATGCATTGACATTGGATAAGGACTATACCATCTACGACCAGGACCGTAATAAAGCTGAACTCGGCTATGGTCATATCGTTCGCTCTACACTTTTTGAACAAAGTTATACATACAATGGCCAAGACTTGGGAGCAACCTATCGACCAGAGGCAACAACCTTTAAGTTATGGGCACCTATTTCTAAGCAAGTTTTTCTTGTTCTAGAAGGAAACCCACATGCAATGACTAAGGGAGCAAAAGGAGTTTGGGAAATTACTGTTGAAGGAGACCTAGAAGCGAACAGCTATCACTATCTCCACAAAGTAAACGGTGAATGGATTTCCGTTCACGATCCCTACGCCCTGTCTTCCACAGCCAACTCAGGTGACAGCTACGTTATCAATCCAGATAAACTTCATAAAATTCGTCGTGCTAAGACCCAACGACCTATTTCTCAGGCCATTATCTATGAAATGAGCGTCCGTGATTTCTCATGGCAAAAAGAAGCTGGGTTCAAGCATCGCAGTCAATTTCTCGGATTGACAGAATCTCCTACCATGGATGGAATGAAGCTAGGAATGGATTACATCAGAGAACTAGGCGTTACCCATATTCAATTATTGCCTGTTTATGATTTTGGCAGTGTGGATGAAAATAAACCCCAAGCTGTTTACAACTGGGGCTACGATCCTATGCAATACAATCTGCCAGAAGGTTCCTATTCTAGCCAACCAAACGATCCTTACGCACGTATTCTAGAGCTACAAGAAGCTATCCAGGCCTACCATGATGCAGATATTTCAGTTATTATGGACGTTGTTTACAACCACGTCTATCATGCTGAAAAGTACGCATTTGAGCTCATCGTTCCAGGCTACTTCTATCGCTATGATGACCACGGCATGCGAACAGACGGGACATTCTGCGGTAACGACGTTGCCAGCGAGCGCAGTATGGTCCGCAACTACATCAAACAATCCCTTCGCCAATGGCTAGAACTCTATGGTTTTGATGGCTTCCGTTTCGACCTTATGGGTATTTTAGATAGCGAAACAATCAACCAGATTCAAACTGAATTATCTGCCATTCACCCAAATGTCTACCTCTATGGTGAAGGATGGAAAATGGCAACAGGTCTCGAATTTAAAAAGCTGGCTCACCAGTACAATGCAGAGCATTTACCTGAAATCAGCTTCTTCAATGACGATTACCGTGATACCTTTAAGAAACTCTTGCTCAATCCAAACCGTCTAGTAGATAAGCAATTGCACGAAAAGGTACAACATCTCCTGACTGGTAGCCGATTAAGCCATTTCTTAACACCTCAACAGTCCCTCAACTACATCGAATGCCATGATAATGCTACAGCATTTGACTATTTCCATATTGAGAATCCAAACTGGACACCTCAACAGCAGAAACGTGCTGCTAGTTTTGGTCTCCAGCTCATCTTAATCTCTCAGGGTATGGCCTTCATTCACAGCGGGCAGGAATTTTTCCGTACAAAAGATGAGATTGACAATACATACAATGTCTCTGATACAATTAACCGCTTAGATTGGACAAGAGCTATTCATTACAAGGAACATATTGAATTCATTCAGGAATTAATTGCTTTCCGTAAAAACAATCCAATTCTTAGCCAAGACAACTACGAAAGTATTCAACAAACATGTGATTTCTACTGGTTAACTGAATATGTTCTTCGCTATCAAGTGACAAGTGAAGAAAAGACCATTCAATTTATCATCAACTTTGCGGATAGCGACTTTACCTATGAACGTGAAAAAGATAAGGCAGTTCTCTACAACTATCCTCCAGTCGAAGAGCGTGATCAGCAAGAAATCACGATTGCAGGACAGAGTATTTGCATTTTAGAAGACAAATAGGACTTTAGACCGATGAAACACGATATAGTCTGAGGTATACTATAGTCAATCCTAAATATTTTTCATAATCTCCTTAAAACTCACTGGTCACTCTGGTGAGTTTTTTTGTGTAACCAAAAAAACAACCCAGCATAAAGCTGAGTTGAGGCTCTTTACATCAATTCCATTATCTTCCGACCAATGCGTTCAATGTCATTCTGCATTCCTCTGAGTTCAAAGGTGTCTATAACAGGAAAATTAAATCGCTCAGCATATTGCTTGGCGGTCAGACAATATTGGTTGTTAAAATTGCGGTTGCCTGAGCCAACGACACCCAGACAGAGCTCTGCATTGGTCCCCAAAGCGATAAAATCTCCGAGAGGATTGGTCAGAATTTCCACATCTCCGTTGTCCACTCCATTTCCACCTTCTAAGTAGGTAGGTAAAAAGGCGACAAAGGGTGCATCTAGCTGATAGAAAGGAATATCCTGCTTGACCAAATCTTTAACATGGACCAGTTCAATCTCCCAGTCAGTTTGAAATTGGAAAAAAGACTTTAGACGTTTCACAAAACTCTCTGTATTGCCACTCAAACTGATGTAAACCAAATATATTTTCTTCTTCATACATTTCCTCTTTATAATAAAAACACTACATGTAGACTGTAAATACTATTTTACTCCTACATGTAGTGTTTGTCAATCAGTCACTTTCCACAAACCGACCAATAATATTGACGTTGTCAGCTACAGATACAAAGGCTTGAGGATCTGCTTTTTTCATAATTTGCTTAAATTCACTAAACTCCGCACGCGTGATAATAGTAATCAGTACCGTTTTTTGCTCATGGTTATAAGCACCCTCAGCACCGTTGATAATGGTCACACCGCGATTGAGCTTCTTGTGAATTTGTTTAATAACTCGGTCTGGCTGATTGGTAATAATCATAGCCTGCATCCGCTTCTGCTTGACAAAAATAGCATCTGTCATCCGACTGGAAATGAAAAGAGCCACCATCGAATAAAGGGCGTATCGCCAACCAAAGGTCATCCCTGCTATCAACATAATCATAATATTAACAATCAAGGAAATAGAGCCGACTTGTCGTCCCGTCTTCTTGCGAATAATAATAGAGACAATATCAGTACCACCACTGGATACATTGTTCCTAAGCGCAAAGCCAATTCCAGTTCCCAGCATGAGACCACCAAAAATAGCATTGACTAACGGATCCGTCGTCAGGGTAACTGGCGGCATAAATTGGATAAAGAAAGAACTGAAGGATACCGTAATAAAGGTAAAGATAGTAAATTTATAACCAATTTTATACCAAGCTAAGATAAGCAAGGGAATGTTCAGGCCGTAGTAGACCACCGCAATCGGTACATTCCAACCAGCGTAAGAAGCTGCCAGAGCAGAAACAATCTGTGCAAGACCAGTAACTCCAGACGAATAAACATTCCCTGGTCGAAAGAAAAAATTGACTGCAATACTAGATAGGAGTCCATAAATAATGGACCCCGATATCCGTTCAGCATATTTTTCCCGAGAAATTCCCAAAATGACCGACCAAAACTTATTCTTTCTGGCCTTTCTTAAAAAGCGTACACGCTGTTTTCTGAAAAATTTATTCATTTTCAAGTGTAATGTCTAAAGCCAATTCCTCTAATTGTGCTGATGCAACCGTACTTGGTGCCTGTGTCATCGGATCAGATGCCTTGTTATTCTTCGGAAAGGCGATAACTTCACGAATGTTATCCTCACCAGCCAATAACATGACAAAGCGGTCCAAACCGATAGCCAAGCCACCATGTGGTGGGAAGCCGTAGTCCATAGCTTCTAGCAAGAAACCAAACTGCTCATGCGCATCTTCAGCAGAGAAGCCAAGCGCCTTGAACATCCGTTCTTGCATGTCTTTTTGGTTGATACGAAGACTACCGCCACCCAATTCATAACCATTCAAAACAATATCGTAGGCAACTGCACGCACCTGCGCCAAATCACCATCCAAATGATGAGCTGTTTCTTCCGTCGGCAAGGTGAATGGGTGGTGGGCACTCATGTAGCGACCTTCCTCTTCAGACCACTCAAACATTGGCCAGTCTACAATCCAGAGGAAGTTGAACTTGCTTTCGTCAATCAAGCCTTGCTCTTTTGCCAAGCGGTTCCGTAAAGCTCCCAGGGTATTATTGGCAACTTCCAATTCATCTGCTACAAAGAGGACCAGGTCCTTGTCTTCAAGTTGTAAACTTGCTGTCAAGTTTTCTGTAATACCCGTCAAGAACTTAGCAACTGGACCCGCTAATTCTCCCTTATCAACTTTAACCCAGGCAAGGCCCTTGGCACCAAATTGTTTAGCGTATTCTGTTAATTTATCAATATCTTTACGTGAGTAGCTATCCGCCGCACCCTTGACCACAATAGCCTTTACAACAGGTGCTTCTGAGAAGACTTTGAAGTCAACTTCCTTGACAGTATCTGTCAAGTCTTGCAAGAGCATGTCAAAACGAGTATCTGGCTTGTCTGAACCATAGAAATTCATCGCATTGTCATAGGACATACGAGGGAATGGCAAGGTTACATCGATTCCTTTGGTATCTTTCAAGACCTTAGCAATCAAGCCTTCTACGATGTCTTGGATTTCAACTTCATTCAAGAATGAGGTTTCCAAGTCCACCTGTGTAAACTCAGGTTGACGATCCCCACGCAAATCTTCATCACGGAAACACTTAACGATTTGGTAATAACGGTCGAAACCAGCATTCATTAAAAGCTGCTTAGTAATCTGTGGACTTTGTGGCAAAGCATAGAAATGACCTTTGGACACACGAGATGGTACCAAGTAGTCGCGCGCACCTTCTGGTGTTGACTTGGTCAACATTGGTGTTTCCACATCGATAAATTCCAAGTCATCCAGATAATTGCGAATGCTGTGGGTTACCGCTGCACGTAATTTGAAGTTGTTGAGCATTTCTGGACGGCGAAGATCCAAATAACGGTAACGAAGACGAGTGTCATCGCTGGCTTCAATGCCATCCTTGATTTCAAATGGAGTTGTCTTAGCTGTGTTCAACACTGTCAAGCTGGTTACTTGCAGTTCAACAGCTCCTGTCGGGATATTGTCGTTAGCTTGCTCACGCTCAACAACCGTTCCTGTTACTTCGATAACGAATTCAGAGCGAAGACTCTCAGCTTTTGCCATCACTTCAGCCTCAACTGACTCAGGGTTAATCACCAATTGCATAATGCCTTCACGGTCACGCAAGTCAATGAAAATCAGGCCACCTAAGTCACGACGGCGGCCAACCCAACCTTTCAAAGTAATTTCCTGTCCGACATGTTCCTTACGAACACGTCCAGCGTACATAGAACGTTTCATTTTCTTCCTCTTTTACTGATTTTATACCTATTCATTCTACCATAAAATGGCTGATTTTTGGGAGAAATTGCCGAGAAAAATCGAAAAACCAGCCCTAGTTGACTGGTTTACGGTATAACATATCCAAATGTGGGATATCATCCTCCAAATATACTTCAGAAATCGGTTCGAAGCCAAGCGATTGATAGAATTTTTCCAAATAGGCTTGGGCCCCGATTTTAATCTGACTTTCCTTCCACTCGGTTGTAATGTAAGCGATAGCTTGCTCCATCATTGGCCGACCCAATCCTTTGCCACGATGACTTGGCTTGATGACCACACGACCGATGGAAACTTCATCATAACTTAAACCAGCTGGTAAGATTCTCAAGTAAGCCACTAACTCCCCATTGTCTGTTCCTAAAAGATGAAGACAGTTTGGATCCTTTCCATCAATTTCAGGATAGGGACAGGCTTGTTCTACAACAAACACATCTGTCCGAAGTGTCAAGATAGTGTAAAGTTCCTGTAAACTAAGTTGTTCAAATGTTTTTATTTCCCACTTCATACATTCCTCCTATGGCAAAATGTTTCCTGCACTTCTGTAAATCTCGTACCATTCTGGTCTGGTTATGGTAATCTGGCTAGCTTGAGCAATCTTTGTCAGGCGATCTGGATTCATAGAACCCACAATCGTTTGAATCTTTGCTGGATGACGCAAAATCCAAGCTACGACAATTGTTTCATGTGAAACATTGTATCGCTCTGCTATTTCCCCAATGGTCTGATTTAAAAGAGCATAGTCTGGATGATTGGCAAAAATACCTCGTTGCAAATCAATCAAGAAAGGAGACCAGGCTTGGATAGTGATTTTTTTAAGCTGGCAATAGTCAATTAGCCCACCATCACGCATAGTCGCAGCATCATCTTTCATATTGACATGTAGTCCAGCATCAATCAAAGGCGTGTGAGCAGGAGATAGCTGCAATTGATTAACTGCAAGCGGTTGATCGAGATAGGATTGTAATAACTCCATTTGGTAAATGTTTTGGTTGCTGACGCCAAAATGATGAACCTTCCCTGCTTTTTTCAAGAGATAAAAGGCTTCTGCCACTTCCTCTGCCTCCATTAGAGCATCCGGACGGTGTAAGGCGAGAACGTCTAAATATTCCGTATCCAAGCGCTTTAAAATCCCATCCACAGATTCCAAAATATACTCTTTTGAGAAATCAAAATAACCTTTACGAATACCACATTTTGATTGAAGGACGATTTCCTCTCGTTTGATTCCTACCAATTTTGCCCCCTGAGCAAAACGGATTTCTGATTCACCACCACCATAAATATCCGCATGATCAAAAAAGTTGATTCCCTGTCCAACGACTGTATCTAACACTTCAGCAGTTTCCTGCTCTGTCAGACTAGCCATTCGCATACAACCTAGACCAATTCGTGAAACTTCTAGACCTGTTTGTCCTAATCTTTGCATTTATCTTCTCCTTTGTAAACGCTTTTCGTATTCCTTATTATAACAGAAAAACTCAGCCGAAACTGAGTTTTAGTTAAAACCATAAATTCTTTTAGCGATTTTATAGACGGCATTGGAAATTTTTCGACCTGGGTAACCGTAAAGGTTGGTTAATTGCCCAAGTAACCCTTTTCGAACAATTTTAAATAGAGCAGGATTATTATCCCGAATATAGTGCCATAGTTCCTGCTTCTTCATCATATGCTCAGCAGTACCAGCACGATTGAGAAGAGCACAGGAGATAATGGTCGTAATTTCCACATGATTGAGCAGGTAACTTCGCAAATCAGGATTGTCAATGACCTCCAAGTCCAAATTATCTACCAAGATTCGATTGACTTTTAACTGCTGGTCAATGCGCTTAATCATGACGGATTCATTGACAGACTGGTCATTTCGCCCAATAAAGTAACGATAAAAATCTACTGGCAGATAGAACATCGTTTTCACAGCCTGCAAAGGAGTAAATACAAAAATATTATCCACATAAAAAGTATGCTCTGGCAGAACAAGACCAACCTCACGCAATAAATCTGTCCTGTAAATCAGGGAATGCATCATCATGTATTGCCCCTTGGAAAAGGCACCTACATCCTCCCAGCCAAAAATCCGATTTTCTGGTAAAACATCCTGATAAGACATGGATTTTTTGCGAGATTGTCCCTCTTTTTCATAAACAAAGTTGGAGATAAAGGCATCAACTGGCGTATTTTCATCTTCCAAAGCCTGCAAACTCTCTAGGATCTTCAAATAGGCCCTGGTATCGACCCAGTCATCTGAATCTACAACTTTAAAGTACTTCCCCTTGGCCTCACGTATCCCTGTATTAACAGCTCCGCCATGACCCTTATTCTCTTGATAAATAGCTCGTACATTCGAAAATTGATTAGCAAGTTCCTCTGCAATTTCCTGAGTCCGATCGGTCGAACCATCGTTAATAATCAGAATTTCAACCTTATCACCCCCCATAACAAGGGAATGAACACAGTAATGAAGGTAGGCCTCCGAATTATAACTCGGAATAGCAATGCTTAGTAAGGTCATCTTTCTCTCCATTTGACACAATTTGTTACTATTTTATCACATTTTCAGGAAAGTTGCTTTTGATATTTTCTTTTTGCTTGATAGGCTCTCCATAGTTGGCCTAGGCCCTTGAAAAAATGGCCATTGACAATGGTTAGAATCCCTTCCACCATCGGTAAATCGAGCATGTCACCTGTCATCTTAGCCATAGCCCTAAATGGCATATTATAAAGGAACAGCAGGTTCAAGTCAGGAGTCCCTTTCTGCTCTGCTTTTTTCAGTAAGCTAGCCAATAGTTTATGCACGCCACGTGCCAACCCACTCTTAGCAAATTGGAGTTTCAAAACTGGATCGTTCAGGCTCAGTTCTTGACCAATTTTCCAGGTTTCTTCTGGAACTGGACGTCCAAGCAATTGTGCAAAATCCTGCGATGAGACGGCCTGCACTTGGGCTGTCAGATAAGTCGGAATCTGTTCTGAAGCAGGAAATTGGTCTATAGTGCCTTCTTGGGTAATCTCGCCAACTAAGCGAATATCCTGACTACTTGCACCTACATGCAAGAGATAATTTCCAGCCTCTACTTCAAATTGGCCTGTCTCTTTATTAAAATAACGGAACGTATAGTCCTCAAAAGGAATAAAAATCTGTTTGGACTCGCCTGCTTTTACATATACTTTTTTAAAGCCTTTTAACTCCTTTGCAGGGCGGTAAATCTGACTATCTTCTTTGCCTACGTACAATTGGACAATTTCAGCACCATCAACCAGACCAATATTTGTAATAGTGACTGTGACTCCTAATTCGGTCACATCCAATTGACTGTAAGAAAAGTCTGTGTAGGATAATCCATAGCCAAAGGGATACTTGACAGTCTTGTCAAGGCTTGTAAAGTAACGGTAGCCTACATAGAGAGCTTCCTTATAGAGGGCAAAATCGCCTTCCGCTGGATAGTCATCCGAAGATGGAACATCTGCAAGATTAATAGGATAGGTTTCGCTTAGTTTTCCTGATGGGTTGACACGTCCTGTCAAGGTATCTAACATAGCTCTGGCACCAGCTTCTCCTGATAGATAGCCGTGAAGAACCGCATCTGCATCCACATCCCAATTCATATCCACAACTGAGCCTGCTGATAGGACAACAACGATTTTTTTACCTGTCCCTACCAAGGTATTCAGTAAGGATAACTGATTTTTAGGGAGACTTATATGATGGCGATCCAAGCCCTCACTTTCACTCATTTCATCTAACCCCATATAGTAAAGAACAAGTTCCGCTTGGTTTGCAAGATTGACAGCCCTGTCAACTAACACCCTGTCTTCTTTATCTACACGTTGATAGCCTTGTTCGTAACCAATGACATTTAATGGATAATCTGCGATGCAACCCACTGTTTTATCTAATTGTCTTGTATTGATTAAAGAAGAACCTGCTCCCTGATAGCGAGGATTTTGGGCAAATTCTCCGATGAGGGCTATTTTTGTCCCCCTAGATAAGGGCAAGATCTGATCCTTATTTTTTAATAGCACAATGCTCTCAGTGGCAGCCTGACGGGCCAATTCATGTTGTTCAGAATAATCTACAGCTTGTTTTTCAGCATTGGCCAACTCTAAAACCACATCAAGTAGCTCATCCACGCGCTCATTCAATACTTGCTCGGATAGACGACCTGACTGAACAGCGTCAATAATTTCCTTTTGACCGACCTTTTTAGTACCTGGCATTTCCAAATGACTACCATTTTCAACACCGAGAACATGGTCATTGGAGCCACCCCAATCCGATACAACAAAGCCTGTAAAGCCCCATTCATCACGAAGAATGTCACGCAAGAGACGCTTGTCTTCATTAGCATAGACGCCGTTTATTTTGTTATAGGCAGACATGATTGCCTTTGGATTTCCTTCACGCACCGCAATCTCAAATCCTGTCAGATAGAGCTCTCTCAGCGTGCGCTCATCTACAATGGAGTCTGAAGCCATACGGCGCAATTCCTGACTGTTTACAGCAAAATGCTTAGGCGTTGCCGCAACACCTTGCGACTGCATTCCCCGAATCATTGCGGCCGCCAGTTTTCCCGCTTGATATGGATCTTCTGAATAATACTCAAAGTTTCGACCACATAAGGGACTGCGCTTAATATTAAGCCCCGGCCCCAAAATGACATTGACACCCAAGCTATTTGCTTCTGCGCCGAGACCCTGTCCGACACGCTCAACCAGATCCACATCCCAAGAATTTGCTAAGGTAGCAGCTGTTGGGAAGCAGGTGGCAGGAACAGAAGCGTTCAGCCCTAAGTGATCTCCTTCACCTTCTTGCTTGCGAATTCCATGTGGTCCATCAGACAAAAAGATAGATGGAATTCCTTTTTCAGGGTAATCCTTTGTTTCCCAAACAGATTTTCCTGACATGAGTGCAGCTTTTTCTTCCAACGTTAAACGATTAATAATCTCTTGATGCTTCATTTCCTGTTCCTCATTCATATTTATTTACCATTATCATATCAGACTACACAAGCAATTAAAACGCTTTCTTCATAATCTGTACGATTTTAGGCATAATCTGCTATGAAAAATCTCCCTAGAAATACCAGGGAGATCGTGTTCATCACTTCTTATTTCATGATTACAAACTTCATCATTGGATAGTTGACAGCCACTTGAACGAAAATATTGACCCAGTTGGCCGCTGTCTGTGCCCAACCCAAACTCAAGCCCCATAATGTAAAGAGTTGAGTGGTGTAAGGCGGTAGCACGATGGACAAAATTCCTGCAACTACAACAGTCAAGATATACCAATGGAGGGTTTTGGATATATCGTTTTCTGCTCCGAATACCAACTTCCTTTGGACGATATAGTTGACAACCTGCGCCGCTACATAAGCCAAGAGGAAGGAGAGAAAGCCGTTCAAACCGCCATTTTCTACGGAATAGTGAAAGATAAACCAATCAAATGACTGACTTGACAGGGCTGTAAAGAGGAAATTGGTTGACAACCAAAGGACGCAGAAGTTTGTAATGGTTGCGATGTTTGATAAGACATTAAACTTGATAAACTCCCACAAATCTGGGTGTTTGGCAATCCATTCTTTCATACGGTCTCCTATGCAAGACAAGGGGGAAGGCCCCCTTGTTATGCTACTTCTTTTTCTTCTTTTTTCTTACCTGTCAACTTAACGAGTCCAAGATCTGTCAAGCCGATAAGGGCAATATTGCTTGCTACTAAAGCTACAATCCACCATTTTGTTTTTGGTTTATAGATGTCAAAGGCTGCAGAATGAGCAACGGTGTACAAGATATTTTTGCTTGCCTGACGAAGGGCTGCAACACCTTCTTCTGTACCTGTTGAGGCTGCTGTAGGGAGGCTTCCCATAGGTGTCAACATGAGGTCACCGCCATTGCGGATAGCCTGGTCTGGACTCATGTAATCCTTACCTGCAAAGTCTGTGATCACCATCCCTTTGAAGCCCCACTCGTCACGAAGGACAGTATTCAAGAGGTCGCTATTACCCCCTGCCCAAAGGGTACCGATACGGTTGAAGGAAGACATAATAGCAGTTGCTCCGCCTTCTTTGACAGGAATTTCAAAGGCTTTCAAGTAAATTTCACGAATTGCCTGTTCATTTGACCAGGTTGCAACGCCATCACGGTTATCTTCTTGGTCATTAAGGGCAAAGTGTTTGGTAAAGGTATAGACGCCATTTTCAAGAGCTTTTGCTACAAGAGAACTTGCCATTTTACCTGAAATCAGCGGATCTTCTGAGTAGTACTCGAAGTTACGACCTGAGAATGGTGAACGGTGGATGTTAACTGCTGGTGCATATAGACCAACGATACCGTGTGCCAAGGCCTCTTTGGCAAAAGCATCACCCATTTCTTCTGCCAAGTCTGTGTTCCAAGTAGAAGCAACGACAACCTCTGAGTTGTATTGAATACCTTTGATACCTTGGAAGATACCGTTGATACCAGCAGGTCCATCCAAGTCAACAACAGCTGGTTTATCGATTGATTTGACTGCTCCTGTTGCATAACCACCAAAGCCAACCAAGTTGACCATTTCATCAACAGACATTTGAGCAACTAGTCGTTCCCAACGCTCATCATCATAGTCTGCACCAATCAAATCAACCAAACGAAGTCCATTGTCTTCTGTTGTCACAGTATCAATCGGTGTTTCTGAAGATTCGTCAATGCGGAAGTTCGAGCGATCAACCTCAGCAGCAATTTGCTCACTAGCCTCTTTATCTTTTGTACGTTCAGTTGGCAAAGTACTTTCCCAGTCCGCACGGGCTACATAGTTAACATCACCAACAGCATATTCAAAGGCATTGGTTACCTCAGCCTTGTCAGATGAACGTTGCTTCAAGACTTCCTTACTGTCAACAGTGTAGGTTTCTGAATCCAAAACATCATGAGCGTTATTCATGAGTTTGATTTGGTAGTCACCTTCATCCAAGACATAGGCTTTTTCAGTCTTTTCGTCGTAAGATGCCATATCATCACGGTCGAAGGAAATGGTCATTTCTTCGCTCTGACCTGGGTCAAGGACTTCAGTCTTATCAAATCCAGCTAAAACAACGTGTGATTTCTCAACACCACCTTCTGTATATGGAGCAGTGTAATAAACTTGTGCAACTTCTTTACCAGCCACATCACCAGTGTTGGTTACCTTGACATTGACCTCAATCTTGTCACCATTTTCTTTCATGCTGGTGATTTCTTGGTCAAATTTTGTATAGCTCAAACCGTAGCCAAATGGATATTGCACTGTTGCATCGTAGGCTGCCTCATCTACTTGACCAGTCGCATTGTCAATAAAGCGAGTTTCATAGTAACGATATCCTAGATAGATGCCTTCTTGGTAGTTAACAAATTTGTAGTTAAAGGTCTGAGGCTCTTTTGCTCCCCATGGAGTATCTTCATAAGTAATATTTGTATAAGAGAAGTCACCTGTATTCCAGTAGGTTGGATTGCTTTCCAAGTCGTAAGCGTAGGTATCGACCAAGCGACCAGATGGGTTGACCTCCCCTGCCAAGATATTGGCTACACCAGTCAAGCCGGTTGAGCCAGGACCACCAATCCATAGAGCTGCATCGACACCTGCATCTTCCAAGAATCCAAGCTCCATAGCATTTGAAGAGTTGACTAAGACAACAACCTTATCAAAGTTTTCGGTTACAGTTTTCAACATAGCTTTTTCAACTTCTTGGAGTTCAAGGTAGTGCTTATCCTTGTCACCTTGTTGGTATTCTGCCATGTTTTGTGGAAGGTCCGCCCCTTCACCACCATTACGGGAAATAACTACTAAGGCTGTATCAGAGAAGTTCTTAGCATTTGCTAGCAGTTCCTCTGAGTATTTATCTTGAGTTGGCTCGTAGATATTGTAATCTCCACCATTGAGGGAGAAAATATTTGTCCCTTCTTTTTCTGGAAGGTTTTCTGTGTAGAAGTCTGTCAATTCGCTGTTGACTTCAAAACCTGCATTTTCAAGACCTTGTTGCAGATTGATGTTTTTGGACTCATCTGCCGCACCTGAACCAGATCCACCGTAAGTAATGGCTACAGAAGAAATACCAAAGACATTGACCTTGGATGATTTTTCAAGTGGTAGGGTCTTATTCTTGTTTTCAAGCAAGACAGTACCTTCTTCTTGAATGGTCGTTACCAAGGACTTAGAAACTTCTTCTGCATCAGCAATTTTAGCAGCATCTGCATAAGATGGAGCAAAATATGTGTCAATCACATTGACAAACATATTGACAGCATAGTTAGCTCCAACGATAATGATACTCAAGAGAGCCAAGAGGCTAAAGCCCAACTTTTTCTTCTTGCTAGAGAGGGATTTTTCCTTCACTACGCGATAAATCGCAAATCCCAATAGGCCAAGGACAACTACAGCAGAACAGATAAATACTGTTTTTACAATCCCGACCGCATCCCATGATTGATAGCTACTTGGATAGCTATCTGCATAGACTGTTTTTCCTGATAGCAGAGCTCCTGCTAGGCTCAAGAGAGCCCCTTTCTTTTTCCAAGCCTTCATAAGACTTCCTCCTAAATGTTTCGGCTTTCATGTAAGCCTTTTCTTTTTCTTGAATCCACTATATCAATTAACATACTCAATGAAAACCCTTTCTTCATAATCTGTCATTTAACCTTCATAATTTGTAAATTTACAAGAATAATCCTACTCTTGCTATTTTATCATTTGATTTTCTAAAATATAGCTAACAATTTCATTTTAATTTTGATATACTGATAGAAAATAAAAGGGGTGCTTTATGAAAATCGCGATTGTAGAAGATCAAAAAATTGAGCAAGATAGATTGTCCAACTGCATCAAAACCTACTGCCAAAAAGCTGGGATTGCAGTGGAAATCAGCTGTTTTAATGACGGTCTCCATATCACTAGTGACTATCAAAAACAATTTGACCTGATTTACCTAGATGTTGAGATGGAAATTATGGACGGGATGACCACCGCTCAAAAAATTCGGTCTGTGGACAAAGAAGTTCTATTAGTATTTGTGACCAATCATTCTCACGTAGCGATTCAAGGGTATTCAGTTGAAGCTATTGATTTTCTGCTCAAGCCACTGAGTTCTTTTGTCTTTGAGGAACATTTTAAAAAAATTCTTAGAAAATTACCCGATAGCCAAGAGAAACAAAGTTTATATATAAAAAGCAAGCAGTCCACCGTAAAACTCTATCAAGAAGATATTGTTTACCTAGAAAGTCAAGGACATCAGGTTTACATCTACACAGTTGACGGTGGCCTAACGATTACCCATAATAGTCTCAAGAATCTCGAAGCCATGTTAGACAGTAAAGTGTTTGTACGAGCCCATTCAGCTTATATCATCAATCTTTCCCATGTTCAAAAAGTGGAAGGTAGCCTAGTTTACGTCACAAATACAGCCTTGCCAATTAGCCGCCCAAGGAAAAGAGAATTTATGACAGCTCTAACCAACTTCATCGGAGATAGCCTACTATGATCAATTTCCCTGATATTCCACGTTTCTATACTGCACTAACAGAAAGCTTGGCCTGCCTACTGGTATGTTCCTCACTTGTTTTGTCTGAAAAATGGGCACGCAAACAGGTACGTATCCTCCTGATTTTTCTCATACAAATCTTACTTCAACTTGTAGCTGGCAAACTCCCTTTGCTTTTTTGGACTGTAGGAATGGGCACCAATATCGCTTGGATGTTTGTTTCCATTCGATTGCTTGGAGTTATCCACAAGAGGACTAGTCTCTATTTGACAGCAAAAGCCTTTATCATTGCCGAATTAGTAGCCTCCATTACTTGGCATCTCTACTGTTTGACGATTTATCAACAACCTGTGGATAACTTGTGGACACAGGGGCTATTTCTGTTGATAACTTCTCTACTTTCTTACTGGCTCATCTATCTACAAGATAAAAAAGTTCGCTTAGAAGAATTGGATAAATTCATTGAGCAGCGAGATGTTACTGTAGCCGTCTTTACAACCTTATCTATCTTTGTTCTCAGTAATATTGGTTTCATCCTCTCTGGCACGCGCCAATTTCAAGATTCGACCAGCATCTTCATTCTTCGGACAACCGTCAATCTCTCTGGTCTTCTACTCCTATTCACCCAAGAATCTCAACAATACGATCGCTATTTACGGCAGGAATTGACTTCTATCAATAATATCTTTCAACTTCAATATAAGCAATACCAAGCCTATCGTGAAAACAGTGAGATTCTTGACCGTAAGGTCCATGATTTAAAGCATCAACTGACCATCATCCAACAAGAATCGGATAAAACCAAAAAGGAACAATACCTAGAAGAAATGAGCGAGGTGATCCAGACCCTTGATGCCAAGATTGAAACAGGAAATCCCGTTCTAGATACCATTCTTAGCCAGAAAAATTATTACTGTTTGCAAAACGGTATTAACTTTACCTGTATTGTTCAGGGAGAACCTCTCCATTTTATGGATGTAATGGATATTTCAGCTCTATTTGGAAATGCCATTGACAATGCCATCGAGGCTGTGGAAAAAATAGACAATCCTGAACAACGCTTGATTACTTTAAAGGTTGCCAGCCATCAGCAATTTCTCATCATCCGATTAGACAACTACGATACTTCTTCACTTGACTTATCCACAGGACAGCTCCCAGAAACGTCAAAAACAAATAAGGACTACCACGGATTCGGTCTTAAGAGTATGGAGTATGTTGCCAATAAATACGGTGGCAGTCTCACACTTAGCAAGGAAGATAATTGGGTTCAACTAAAAATCATTCTCCCTTTACAAGCATAGAAAAATCCCGTTTAAAGGCGGGATTTTCTTTCTATTTATCATTTAGAAACCGTTACTTGCTCTACATCTCGACTTTGGCTCCGTTTTATAATCACATCAAGATAGTCAGCTAAGAAACTTCTCGGTGACACTGCTTGCAAGCTCTGATAAGCCTGGCTTGGAAATACTGTGTCATCAAGCCAAGTCTGATCTAGTTTTTCTCCTGAAAAATAAGCACGGTTGGCCGGCATGATAAATTGTGAAATAGCATCTGCCGTCTCGCCGTCATACCAACCTTCATCGTTTAACATATTGTGCACCATGATGTCACTGGTATGATCAAAGACAGTTTGTAAGTAGGTAACGTGATCCTGCAAATTTGGATCACTAGGTTGGTGCTTTTCTGTCCACGAAGCCATATCAAGTTGAGTTTTTTGATAGTGAATACTTGTATCATCAAGGCTCAATTGGCCGATAATAGCTGGATAAATAGAAAATGCTCCATTGACCACTTCAGTATAGCTAACTTGTCCCAAGTCTTCCTTAACAATATTCTGAGAATGAGTGTGCCCTGAAAAACCAAATTGAATCCCATACTGATTAAGTAAAGCCTTCAAATCGGCAGCATTATCCAAAGTGTACCCTTTTGTCAGCATAGCATGCTGTTGCAAGACATTGTGATGGACAACAGGTATCAGGCTCACTCCAGCTTCCTTTGCTGCCTGAAGCTGAACTTCTATCCATTCTAGGGTCTCTTTTTTGATACTTCCATTGGTTGGAGGAGCTCCTTTTCCGTAGCCGTCAGAGTAGATGTTGCTGTCTATCATCAGAAACCAAGCATTGGAAAATGGTTTAGCCAGGTAGCTCAATGAGGCTTTGTCACGACTGCTAGCTTGTTGATAACCGTGATTTGCAAATAGCTCTGCAAATTGCTGAGCGGTGACCTGATCCGTCACTATCTGCTGGTCTCCCTTAAAGACCCTAGCCCAGCCACTGGCAATATCATGGTTGCCAGGAATCACCAAAACCTCAGTTCCTTGTTCTTCAATCTCTGTAAAATACTGAGCTAATTCAACCATGCTCTGCTTTTCACCGTTTAGAGTCAAATCCCCACTGACTAGTAACAAGGAAGGATGTTCACGCTCAACCTGCTCAACCAAAGCCTCCATCCGCTCTTTTCCATAACGTAAATCCTTGCCAGCAGCTGTTTTTTCTATATAGGAAAAAGCCTCTCCA
This sequence comes from Streptococcus suis, assembly GCF_046032535.1. Classification (GTDB taxonomy): domain Bacteria; phylum Bacillota; class Bacilli; order Lactobacillales; family Streptococcaceae; genus Streptococcus; species Streptococcus suis_AK. The sequence continues at coordinate 153,972 of NZ_JARQPL010000002.1, forward strand.
TCATCAAATAAATCCTGTGATAAATAATGCAAATCAGTGATAATCCAGATTTTATCCTGGTCTCTTAATTCAGCCTCGGCATAGGATTGCTGACGCTGACCAGCAATAGCAGACCAAATCAAAACAATGACTGCAATAGCTCCTAACAATAATACTATTTTCTTCTTCATACCTTAAAAGTATATCATCTTAGAGATAGAGGGACAAGAAAAAGAGACTCGCCTTCTTTCTGCCGAGCCTCTTGTATCTACAATTTATTTCTTAGCAAATCCTGCTGCCTGTTCACCAGCCTGACGACCAAATACGATGATATCTGCTACAGCATTACCACCAATACGGTTTTGACCATGAACACCACCAGTTACTTCACCAGCAGCATAAAGACCAGAAATTGCTGAACCATCTGTTTTCAATACTTCAGTATTGGTATTGATTTTCACACCACCCATTGTATGGTGAACACCAGGTGCAACTTTAATCGCATGGTAAGAACCAGTATTCAAAGCATGGTCCATACCTGATGTACGACCAAATGCCGCATCATTCTTATCTGCTACAGCCTTATTCCAAGTATCAAGTGTCGTTTGAAGTGTATCCGCAGGTAGGTCAATTTCTTTAGCCAAATCTGCAAGTGTAGCACCCGTTTTTACAAGTCCTTTTTCTTCGTATTGAGCAATAGCTTTCACACGATCTTTCAAGGCATCATCAAAGATAACATAAGCATAGTTTGGCTCTAAGCTATTGATAGCCGCAGAAACTTTATCACGAGTTTCCAATTCGTTAACAAAACGCTCACCTTTTGAGTTGACAAGGATAGCACCTTCGCCACGAACTGCTTCTGTAATCAAGTAAGAAGTTTCTTGCTCAACACTTGGGTGAATTTGGATTTGTTCCATATCAACAGTTGCTGCACCTTCTGATTCAGCAAGCGCAATACCGTCACCTGTTGAGCCTTCTTGGTTAGTTGTAACATAACCTTTCAATGCTGGGTTTAATTTAGCAACCATTTCCAAATCTGCACCGAAACCACCAGTCGCCAATACAACTGCTTTAGCTGAGATTTTCTTAGTTTCACCAGCAATCTTCACTTCAACACCTGTCACAGCTCCATCCTTGTCTTGGAGTTTTGTAACATCTGCATTGACAAAAATTGGTACTTCACGTTCAACAAGATTGTGGTAAAGACCATTTACCAAGTAGCCACCAACAGCTGAACCATCTGCAGGACGGTGGGTACGTTTCTCGCTCATACCACCAGTTGTAGTTAGGTTGCTAAGAGTGATCCCCATTCCATCCAACCAGTCAATTGCACCAGCTGAGTTATCTACAAGGTAACGAAGTAATTCCGGATCATTTGTTCCTTTACCACCTTTAAGTGTTTCTTCATAGAATTTATCGTTTGAATCAGCAATACCTTCCGCTTCTTGGAATTTGGTTTGTGAAGCATTCATACCAGCTGATGATTTAGCCGTATTACCACCGATAACAGGCATTTTCTCTAACAAAACAACACTAGCACCAGCATCTTTAGCTGAGATAGCTGCCGACATACCTGCACCACCTGAACCAACAACGATAACATCGTAGCTATCTTTCAACTCAGATGGATCTGTATAAACTTTCTCAGATGCACCTGAAACAGCTTCTTCTGATGAAGAAGAGGTCGTAGATGATGAAGATGTAGCTGTCTTTTCAGACTTGCCTCCACATGCCACTAAAAACACAACAGCAAGTAGACTCAATAATAAGCCTAACCAAGCTTTCTTTTTCATGATAAACCTCCAATTTTTATCTGATATTAGTATTATACAAGATTGTGAAATGTTTTTCAATCTGTTTTGAAACATTTTTCACAATAATATAAATGCATAGAATTCAAATCATACATTAATAAAAATTATTTACCACCCTTGAAGAGCTAAAAAGCTTGCTATTTCGGAAATTGTTGCCTGACTCCCTTTACGAAGTATTCCAGATAATTTACCCGATTTATAATAGGTTAAGCTAGGAACCGTAGCAAGACCTTGACTCTGTCGAAATTGTTGTATTTTTCCATTCGGATCCGACTCGCTATCCAAATAGTAGATAGTCGCACGTGATTGCTCTACTGCCTCTGTTAATTTCGGAACAAAATCACGACAATAAGGGCATGTCTCACGACCTATGTATAATATAAATTCTTCCTCGTCTTGGACCTTTTGCTCCACTTCATCTATCGAAATAGTCTGGTAACTCTTTACAGCCTTCACATAGTCTGATTCATTTGGCGTAGTCGCTGATTGAGATAGAAAGAAGGCCCCACCTACGACCAAAATAGCTATTAGCACTAGCAAAAAATACTTACGCCACATAATCCCTCCTAAAATACAGACAAAAAGCCCTTGTAAATAGGGCTTTTAAAATATCAATACAAATCTTAGAGCATTTTATTGTAGAATTCTACGACAAGAGCTTCGTTGATTTCTGGGTTGATTTCGTCGCGTTCTGGCAAGCGAGTCAATGAACCTTCAAGCTTTTCAGCATCGAATGATACGAAAGCTGGACGTCCAAGAGTTGCTTCAACAGCTTCAAGGATAGCTGGAACTTTGATTGACTTCTCACGAACTGAGATCACTTGACCAACTTCAACGCGGTATGAAGGGATGTCAACGCGTTTGCCGTCAACAAGGATGTGACCGTGGTTTACGAATTGACGTGCTTGACGACGAGTAGTTGCCAAACCAAGACGGTAAACAACGTTGTCCAAACGACGCTCTAAAAGAAGCATGAAGTTGAAACCAAGAGTACCTTGTTTGATTTTAGTAGCTTGTACGAACAAGTTACGGAATTGTTTTTCACCCAAACCGTAAGAGAAACGCAATTTTTGTTTCTCAGCCAATTGCAAACCGTATTCTGACAATTTAGAACGGTTGTTTGGTCCGTGTTGACCTGGTACGTAGTTACGACGTGCCAATTCTTTACCTGTACCTGTCAATGACAAGCCAAGACGACGAGCTTGTTTCCAAGATGGTCCTGTATAACGTGACATGTGTTATGTCCTCCTAAAAATAAAAATTTCCGTCATTTCGTTTCTCTTTTATTACGTCGTTAAGTCGGCTTGGCATACCTCAGTATAGCCTGCACCTCCTTGCCAACTACTAAAAGGAAACAAAAAGACTTGTCTGTAGGAAATAACGTTTTAAGCAAACCTGATTCGTGCAGGAGGCCTTCATCGAAACAGCAACGATTACTCTTCTTGCTGACCTTCTGTTGACGAGCTTCATTTTGCCCTGCTGTTATTTCACACAAATATCAGTATAGCACAAAAAAAAGGCTCTGTAAAGCCTTTTTCATCGTTCTTATTGCATTTCTTCCATTTCTTCCAATAATTCAACCAGCTTATCCTTTTGAACCTGTCCTGCAAAAGAAACCTTGAGGGTTCCATCACTATTGATAAGGATATGTGTCGGAAAAGCAGCAATACCAAAATGTGTCATCGCCTGATCTTTAGTATCAAACAAGACTGGATAGGTCGCTCCTAACTCACTGGCCTTCTCCAAAATTTCAGCCTTGCTCACATCCGCAGGATTGGTATTCGCAAACTCAGCATCCTTAGGTGACGTGATAGACAAGAAAACATAATCTTCCTTATCCTTGTACTCTTGATAAACTTCCTCCAATTCAGGAATTTCCCTCTGACAAGGACCACAATAGGTTGCCCAAACATTGATGTAAATCTTTTTCCCCTTGTAATCCGCCAGATTGACATCATTTCCATCCTTATCCTTTAGGGAAAAATCTAGCGTGACTGGTTGATTGACCTGTAAAGTCGACTCAGTAGAAGACGGACTGACCAATGGTAAAAGGGAACAGGCAGTCAAAACAAAGCAAGAAACAAGTAAGCAAACGACAATTGATACCAACTTTTTCATAAATAAATCCTTTCTATCCTACTGGAAAAAACGCACAAGATGTTGGAAGAAACCTGTTAAAATACTCAACCCTATCAAGAGCAATAAATAGCCTGAAATACGCTTAGTCCAAGCCAAATAGTGCCGATTGTTCTTGAAGAAGGCCAACATTTTCTGAGAAAAGAAGGCAACCAAAATAAAGGGAAGAATAAAGCCAAGACAATAGACCAACAGCAAGATACCGCTCAACCAACCCTGCTGACTGCTAGCATAAATAAAAACAGATGCCAGAATAGGTCCTATACATGGAGTCCAAGAAAAACTAAAGGTAAAACCCATCAGGAAAGCTAGAAATGGAGTAACCTGTTTTCCTGCTTGGTACACCTTATTTTTAGCAGAAAATTCACGCTCTAACATGGGAATATTGAACCAACCCAACTGCAAAATTCCCATCAGAACAATCAATAGACCACTAATAATCTGCAAGAATTGAGCATTTGCTTGTAAGACCCTGCTCAGCAAACTAGAAGCAAAACCCAATAAGAAGAAGGTCAGAGCAATCCCAACTACAAAACTTAGCGTATTGACGAGAACCTTCTTCTCTCCCTCTTTCCCCTCAGCTCCACCTGCCAACAAACCAATGTAGATAGGGAGAATGGGCAGAACACAGGGTGATAAGAAAGACAAGAGCCCTTCTGCAAACAGAGCCAGAACTGTAAACCATTGAAATTCCATATAAACTCCTTTCTATCTAGCTCAAAAGACAGTATTGAAAACGTTTTTATGTACTAATATTGTAACACACCGCTTTACCTTAGTCAATATATCGTTTTGTTATAGACAATATGTAAAGACCCCCAGTTGAGAATTCGTGGATTTACCTGTACACTAGAATAAAAAAACAATCAACTTCTAACAGGAATTACCACACTCAATTGGAGGTCTTATATGTTTCATTTTACCACACTTTTC
>NZ_JARQPL010000003.1:0-10067 GCF_046032535.1 Streptococcus suis
AGCAAAATTAAAAATTGAATATGCAAAATAAAGCGTCCCACGGAAAATAGCATGACCGTAGTAAAATTACTACCCTCTTTCGTTCCATTATAAAGAAAAAGAGTAGAAATAAAGGTAAATCCCAGAGCAAACCCCACCATTTGTACATCGTGATAGGCCTGACTGTAAAAATAGAGTGTAACAGCTAGCAAGAGCATGGATAAGACCGTTAATAACAAGCGCAAAGCATTCATTTTTTGGGTCTTTAGATAGCTAAACAAAGCCGCTCCCAAGGTCACCAAGAGATAGATGACCATATATGACATGACAAGAACTTTCATCTAGGCCTCCAAGTCGCTCAAATAGTCGTAGCGTTCATATTTTTCCAAGAGCTGTTCATTTTTCTCATCCAACTCTTTCTGCAAGTCGGATAGGCGGGTAAAGTCACTGCCACAAGTTAGCATTTCCGCCTCGATTGCCGCAATCCGTTCCTCCAGACCAGCAATCTCCTCCTCAATGGTCGTCCACTCCTGCTTCTCAAAATAGGACATCCGCTTCTTGTTCTCTCTGACCTTCTCGATTTTCTCCTTTGGTTTTTCCAAAGAAATAGCAGAGCTGGAAGCCAGAAAGGTCTTTTCATCCAGATAGTCCGTGTAGTTGCCAAAGAAGGTCTGAATGCCGTCGTCTTCAAAAGCCAAGATTTTGTTAGCCACCTTGTCCAAGAAATAACGGTCGTGACTGACAGTAATGACCGGACCAGCAAAGCCCTGCAAGAAATGTTCCAAGACTGTCAGAGTCGCTATGTCCAAGTCGTTGGTCGGCTCATCTAGTAAGAGAACATTGGGGCGCTGCAAGAGAATCTTAAGCAAATAAAGTCGCTTCTTCTCCCCACCAGACAACTTTTCAATCAAGGTCCCGTGGGTATTACGTGGGAAGAGGAATTGCTCCAAGAGTTCTGCGATAGAAACCATACCAGATGTCGTCTTAGCTTCTTCTGCCACTTCCTGCAAGAAATTGATGACCCGCTTGCTTTCGTCCAAGCCCTTGATGGTCTGAGAAAAATAACCGATACGGATAGTTTCACCAATATCTACCTTACCGCTGTCTGCTTGCAAATCACCTGCAATCAGATTGAGCAAAGTGGATTTTCCTTTTCCGTTATCACCAACAATGCCAATGCGGTCCTTGTTTTGAATGAGCAGGTTAAAGTCTTTTAAAATGGGCTTGTCAGGATAGGAAAAGCTGACATTTTCAAAATTAATGACCTTTTTACCGATACGAGAAGTTTCAAAATTGATTTCCAGTTCGCTATCGTCTATCTTGTTGGCTAAATCGCCTTTGAGGTCATGGAAACGATTGATACGGGCCTGTTGCTTGGTTGCACGAGCTTGAGGTTGTCTGCGCATCCAAGCCAGCTCTTGTTTGTAGAGCTGCTCTTTCTTATGGCGAAGGGCGGCATCTCGCTCGTCCTGTTCTGCCTTCAAGCGAACATAGTCCTGGTAATTTCCTTGATATTCGGTTAAGCTGGCGCGGTCCAATTCAAAAATCCGTGTCGCCACATTGTCCAAGAAATAGCGATCGTGGGTAATAAAGAGAACAGACTTTTTAGTATTTTTCAAGAAAGTCGTCAACCATTCAATAGTATCAATGTCCAAGTGGTTAGTCGGTTCATCCAGCAAGAGCAAGTCAGCATTGCCAAGGAGGACTTGGGCCAATTGCACTCGTCTACGTAGACCACCCGATAACTCAGCAACGGTTTTGTTGAGGTCTGTTAGCCCGAGTTTCGACAAGACAGTCTTGACCTGACTTTCAATCTCCCAAGCATTGAGAGAATCCATCTCTGCCATGACTTTCTCCAGTCTTGCTTGACTGGCTTCATCGTAATGGGATAAGAGCAACTCGTATTCACGAATCAGCTGGGTTTCACGGAGGTCAGATGAAAGAACGGTGTCTAAAACTGTCTTACTTTCATCAAAATCAGGTTCCTGAGTCAGATAGGCAATTTTATAGGCATTTTTTGTGCGAAAAGGCGACACATCGCCATCAAAACCGATGCGACCTGACAGGACATCCAGAAGTGTAGTCTTTCCTGTACCATTGACCCCAATAATCCCGATACGGTCGCCTTGGTGGATGATGAAAGACAGATCAGCAAAGACCGTTTTATCTCCGACAGATTTAGTCAGGTGTTCAACGATAAAATCACTCATGGTCTAACCTTCCTTTCACAAATGCCATAATGGCCTCCTGTTCATTGGGCAAATGTCCCTCAATAATCTCATACTCAACCTGCTTGAGTAGATTTCCCAAAACAGGGCCTGGTTTGAGGTCAAATGCCTTCATCAGATGTCCTCCATTGACGACAATTTCATGCTTGTCATGAATGGTCAATGCTTGATCTATCTGGTCAATTGCTGCAAAATCTATAGTCAAACCTTGTGCATGACGGAGTTCCTCTACCAAGCACAAGAATTCTTTGCCATACTTGAAACAGATTTGCTTGGTAACAGATCCTGCTTGGCGGAGCTGATAAATCTCTACCAACTTGACCACGCTGCGTTGGAAATCATTGCTGGTTTTCCATTTTTTCAGGAAGGATTTGATGTTATCAATACCTAGGCAGACAAAGAGCATGGCCCAAGCTTGTTCAGAAGTTGAAAATTGGAAGTCTTCTGCCAAACTGGACAGCATTCTAGCCAGCTGTTCTCCTTTTCCAACTAAATCAGGCAAGAAATTGTAAGCCTTAGACTCAATCATAGCACGCAAGCCTTTTCGCCAAAAATCCGCCATCAAGAGTTTATCAAACTCGATAAAACTGCGCTCCACAGAGATTTTTTCCAAGAGCGGTGCGGTTTCAACCATAGCTGTGAAGGTCGTCGGCTCAATTTCAAAGTCCAAGGTCGCAGCAAAACGAAAACCTCGCATGATACGGAGGGCATCTTCGTTGAAACGTTCAGCCGGGATGCCTACAGCCCGTAGGGTGCTGTTTTCTAAGTCAGTCATCCCATCAAAGAGATCAACAATCTGTGCGTCTTCATCCAGAGCAAAGGCATTGACTGTGAAGTCGCGACGTTTGAGATCCTCTTCTAAGGAACGCACAAAAGAAACCTGACTCGGCCTACGGAAGTCGACATACTCCTCCTCTGTCCGAAAGGTGGTAATTTCATACTCCTTTTTCCCCTCTAATACTAACACCGTACCGTGTTCAATTCCGACATCAATAGTCCGTGAAAAGATTTGTTTCGTTTCCTGAGGGTAGCTGGAAGAGGCAATGTCGACATCATGAATAGGTCTGCCCAAAATGGCATCCCGCACGGAGCCACCAACAAAGTAAGCCTCAAAGCCAGCTGCTTTAATTTTCTCTAAAATCGGCAAAGCCTCCTGAAACTCAGAAGGCAGATTGTTTAATTTCATAATAAGTGTTCCAAACCATAAACGAGTTGTGAGCGTTTGACTACCTCTTTAATGCCGAGGTTGACACCGCCCATAAAGGAAATACGATCGTAAGAGTCATGACGAATGGTCAAGCCTTCACCCTGTGCCCCAAAAATCACTTCCTGATGGGCAACAAGGCCTGGCAAGCGTACTGAGTGGATACGGAAGCCATCAAATTCTGCACCGCGAACGCCAGCAATCAGTTCTTCTTCATCCGCTGCACCTTGAGTCTGTGACTGACGGACTCGGGAAATGAGTTCGGCCGTTTTGACAGCCGTTCCGCTCGGTGCATCCTTCTTCTTATCGTGGTGCAATTCGATAATTTCAAGATTTGGGAAATACTTGGCTGCCTGGGCTGCGAACTGCATGAGCAAGATAGCCCCAATTGCAAAGTTAGGAGCAATCAAGCCGCCCAAGCCTTTCTCAGCAGACAAGGCTGTCAATTCTTCGATTTCTTCTGGGGTAAAGCCCGTTGTACCAACCACAGGTGCAAAGCCGTTTTCCAAGGCAAAACGAGTGTTTTCATAGGCAAATTTTGGTGTTGTAAAATCCACCCATACATCTGCGTCTAAGCTAGCAACTTCTTCTTTGGTCTTGAAAACAGGAACACCGTCCACTTCTGTTTCTGTCGCAAATGGGTCCACCAAGGCAGCCAGACTAAGTTCTGCGTCGCCTTTGACCATCTCAACAGCCGTTGAGCCCATTTTCCCTTTAAATCCTGCGATAATTACCTTAATTGTCATGCAAACTCCTATTCAATAATGGGAGAAATACCAAAGGCCACTGCCCCTTCTCCCAAGTGCGTACCAATGACCGAGCCAAATGATACGATTGGCAAATCACTTCCCACTCCTGCTTCTTCCAATTGCTGTTTAAAGTTATCAGCTTTTTCAGGAGCGTTGGCATGTATGATAGCAATCTGATACTTTCCTTCGGTCGTTTGTTCTTGGAGAATTTCGATTAACCGTTTAATAGCCTTCTTCTCTGTCCGAACTTTTTCATAAACTTCAATCTTACCTTCATCTGTAAAGTATAGAATCGGCTTGATACTCAAGAGATTGCCTAACAAGGCTGCACCATTGGACAAGCGACCACCTTTTACCAAATGATTGAGGTCATCAACCATGATGAAGGCTGTTGTCTTCCCAATTTCTTGGTCCAGCTTACCTAAAATTTCTTCAAAACTAAGTCCAGAGTCAGCCCATTTGAGAACATTTTCTACCATCATGCCTAAAGGAGCCGATGTGATTTTGGTATCTGGAAAGGCAACGGTTAATCCTTCAAATTCATCAGCTAAATATTGAATATTTTGATAAAAACCTGAAATACCTGATGACAAGAATAAGCCAAGTGCGTGTGTATAGCCTTTATCTTTCAAGCCTCTAAGAATTTCTTCCAATTCCATCAAACTTGGTTGACTTGTTTTAGGTAATTCTTTCGATGAAGCCATTTTTTGATAAAACTCTTCAACCGTCAAATTTTGCCCTTCAATATAATTTTCCCCATCGATGCTGACTGGAATACTTAGGACAAACAGGTCATCCCGCTCAATACTTCGGACATTCAAAACAGCCGATGAGTCAGTTATAACTGCTAATTTCATATTAAAACTCCAAATTCACTCCTGGTGCATCAAAGGCGATTTCAGTAACCTCATAAGTCATTCGTTTTAAAATGTCCAAAAGAGGCTCTACCAAAACACGTTTTTCCTCATCAGTAAATTCAGTTGGTTCTTCTACCAATCGATTTGGTAAGTGAACGGCCTGACTCATGGCACCTGAAATCACAAAATGATCTAGTACAATCATAAAGCGCAAAATGGTAATCATCGATGTTCGATTTTCTGCACGATTTTGCTCAATCAATTGAAAGTCAACTTTCAATTTTGTTTCCGGAATTCCGTTCTCTTTTTCCCACGCGTGATTGCGGGCATCAAAATGATACTGATTGACAAATTCTTTATCGCGAATGATTTCCATTTCTAACTTCTCCTATAATCAATATTATGCATATTATACCATAATGTATTGAAGATTTAAAAAATAAAAGGAAGAAACCGAAAATATTATCTTTCAATTTCTTCCCATTTTGTATATAGAGCAGACTTCCATCATTCTCCAAATATAGAGGAACTGAAACTATCTGTTAGCTTGACATAGGCTTTCAAAATAGCATCTTTCAAACCTTGGCGATTAAATCCTATTTGACCATTCTGAGCTGCTTGGTAATCTTTATCAACTGCCTCTGCCATCAGCCTACTCAGCGTTTCAATATTATCCATTGTTTCAGTCTGACCATTGAAGCTAATCGTGATGGCTTTCAGTCTATCCTTCTTATCCCAGCGCTCTTTGTACAAAGCTTTTTTGAAGCTTGTATAATCCGCATATTGATTAGCAAATATTTTTTCAAAAATAAACTGATCAGATAGTGGCTGACCTGCCGCCTCTGCTTCCGCTTTTAGCTTGTCTGTTGCATAAGGAATAAAGCCTTCTTCCCAACCTTTTGCAGCAAGAAGTTCCAAGGCCGTCTTACGGAATTGTAAACCACCAACAGTCCCACTATTATTTTGCAAGCCTGCATAAATCGGATAATAAAGCGGTACGAAATAATAGTTCTTCAAATTTTCGCGCAAATAATCTTGTTCTAGTAAGAATGATGATTTGGCAACAAGGGCATGATCAATCGCATCGTTGATAGTCGCAATATTCAGGTTATCCAGTTCATCATCCCTTAATTTTCTAATACGGTCATGAGCGTTCTGATAGATGAGGGACTGATTGGTATTCGCATCATTGACTGGGACCAACTCTATCTTGTTAAAGAAGTAAGGATAAGCCTCTTTCCCCTTAGCAGCAATGGCTTGGATTTCGACTGCATCCAAGAGGTAGGTAACATCAAAGATCCCTTTTAGATAGGTTTGCAAGTCCTCTTTTGTTTTGAAACGACTACTTGAAACATTGTGTGGAGTATTTGGACTATGTTCATTCATGAAGTTAAATCCATAGTAATAAATACCTCCACCAGCTGATGACTGCAACAAGCCCATAGCATAGGATTCTGCATCTTGACCAGGACGACGCTTATAACCATCCAACATGATCGTTTCATCATAGTTATGGACCAATTCATGGCTCATGGTCGAATCACCTAAATCCGATAGCATGTCCCGATTTGAGAATTTTACAAAGGTTACTGTATCTGAAAAGGCACTATCTCTTGATTGTCTATGCCATTCATTCAAGGGACCTGCCAACTCCTGAACATAGCGGTATTCCTGGTCATACTTATCTGCCCAACGACGTTTATCAGTTTGGTCTTCAAATGCATTTGAATCCTTGATCCAGTAACCATCCCAAATTTCAGTTGAGCGTTGGATAAACTTGTCTCTCAGATGAGAATCTGCCATCTGATACCACATATCCAAAAAGTCACCTAATCGTTTCCCGTGTTTCGGTATCAAACTTGTCTGTACTGTCTTAACTGCTTGGTAGTATTGTTCTGGATTGGTCTTTTTCAAAGCCGTATCCACATATCTTCCATAACCACCAAAGGCTACTGTTGCCATTGAGCTCATTACGAAAATATCATCCTTCTCCTTGATATTCAGCAATGGCAAGTAGTATTTTTCATAGCGTGGAATACGTCCCAGATGACTATATAGACTGGTGTCAATGCTAGAGTTTGCATTGGATGGAATTTCATAAACAAAGGTATTGGTCGCTTCTTTGAACCACTTCCTTGAATCAGTTTCTTCCAAGAACAATTTCTTATTGTATTCCAAGAAATCACGAACTGTTCCAAGTTGACTAGAGAGTGCTCCAAAACGTTCTTTATGAATTTCTGCATTATTGGCAAGCGTTAACCTGTCAAAATACATATCTTCGTAGCCTTGTTGTGAAACATAATACTGATCTGTATCCTTGGTGATTTTATCTGTAAATGACTTCAACCACTCAAGAGTATCAAGTTGACGATTATAAAAATCTGCATGATGGAGCACAACATTCTTGATATTGGTATCTCCATATTTAATGCCATATAGCCTATTGAGGTAGGCAAGGGCGAACATAATTTTTTCTTTATCTGCCAAGAATTCTTTTTTAATGACATCCCTGACAGCCTTGCTTGTGGTATCAACTACCAGTCTATTGGCCAGCAAACCTTTGATATGTTCTTCAAGATTGGCTTTGACTTCTGCAAAGGATTCATCTAAGTACAAGTCTTTTAGTTTGGCGTGCTTGTCTGCAGTTTGGATATGTAGGACCAGGACCTCGGCCATCTTTTCGCTATAGAGTTCAACTTGAGAAAATTCTTGAACTAGGTCGTCGATAAGACTTGTTTCCAGAGATAATAATTGTTCTGGTGTATAGAGAAGTTGTTCACCTAAACGGTATTCAACAACCTTGGTATTGCCGTACTCTCCCTTAAATACCAAAGGTAGAACTTCTGAAGTTCCATCTTCATAATGGATCAGTAATTTGGTCAAGGAAGCGTGTTGGTCATAGATATTTGTTGCTACTCCATCCTCATTCAAGGTCAGAACTGACTGGATAGGCTTGCTATAGAGATTACTTGCTTCATCAATCAAGTTACCATATTTAACAATCGTATTCCGGTCATAGAAAGGCAACAACTTAGCAGTGTTTTCATAGGCAGTTCTTCGTTCAGCCTGAGCATTTTGAACCAGGTTATAATCAATGGTATGCACTGAATTCGACTGACTGTCGCTATTTTCCTGTTCTGTTGTGGTTGGTGTTGTTGGAATTCCCCATGCCTTGATTTTCTCTAGCACGGCTTCTTGAGAAAGGCTTGTAGGCTGAATTGTTGGATTTGGTTGCCCTGCTGCATGATCTTCAACACTATAAATATTAGTTGGCATTGACCCGTATGTAGTATATAGATTTTGTGCCGAAGCGATGATACCCCCATTGGTAACAGATACACCTGTTGCAATGTTATTCAAGACAGACATCCTAGCTGTACCTACAACACCTCCAGTATCAGCAGGTGCTGTAGCCTGGATATTTCCTGTAACATAGGCATTGGTAATCATAGGTTGCTGACTGAACAAAGCCATCTCCGCAGTGACACCACCAATTTTTTGTCCGCGACCACTTGCTGTCTTAGCATCAATTGCCACATTAACCCTTACCTTGTCAATGGTTGAACTATTTAGTATTCCTGTAACACCACCCATATAGTAGATTTCATGGCTTGCTGTATTGTTTAATCTGACATCGATGATGGAATTACTAATGCTTGTACCATTTGTTGCTTCGTAAACCAAACCAGCAATATTTTGTTTGGCCGTAATATTTCCTGAAACAGAAACTTTATCGATGGTAGACTTGTCTGATTTCTTAGCTAGAGCTGCTACTGCTGTTTGATCATTTTTAATGCTCACATCTTTCAAGGAGATATTTTCAACCCTAGCATTTTTAAGAGTGCTGAAAAGCGGTTTATCCAACTGCAAAATAGAATATGTCTTGTGGTCACCTAGACTCTTCAGACTGCCAGTAAATTCTTTGGTAATGTAAGTGTCAGTTGAAACCATCTTATCAACTACCATATCCGCAGCTAGATAGTAGGTTCCGCTAGGATTAGTATTGATGGCATCTACTAATTCACTAAATTTACTGTAGGCCCCCTCTTGCAAGACAAGCTTGTCAACTGTAAAGGTATGGTGTTCATCGAAACTAGAATTGTTCTGATTAAATTTTACTAATTTTGGATGAATAATGCTCACCTTAATGCCATTGACATCATTCTCAAAGTTATCGACGGGGAGGTAAATATCTTTATTGTTTACAGTAGCAATTTTAACAAGGTAGTTTTCTGAAGAAATTGGAGTGCTAGTCAAGGCTGTGACCCTTGTTTTCTCGCCAAATTCATCAACTTGATACAGCTCAATACTCTTGTATTCTCGTAATTCCAGTAATTTATTTTCTAGTTCAAATTTTTCTGTTCCGAGCTCTTCTTCCACATCATCACTACCTAAATTATAGGCAAATCGTGTTTTAACTTTATATTCAGTGTTCAGTAGTAAGTTAGCAAATTGAACCTTGTATAGCTCTTCTTGTGTTAGAATTTCTTTTTCTGTGACTAATTCATCCCCTTTGTATAGAGATACCATAGCCTTGACAAATGTAGAATCACTATCTGTCAGTGTATAGCTTAGTTCTACAGTCTTATCATCTACATTTTCTTTAAGAATTGATAAAACTAACTCCGGTTTGGTTTTAATAGGTTCTTCTGGTTCTTCCGTAACTGGAGAGCTTGGGACAACTGGCGCTGTTGGTTCCTCGGGTTGAACTTCGACTTCTGTTGATGGTGGAACGGGAGTTTCTGGTTCTTCTGGCTGTTCAGTAACTGGGGCACTTGGGGCAACGGGCACTGTTGGTTCCTCAGGTAGAACTTCATCTTCTGTTGATGGTGGAACGGGAGTTTCCGGTTCTTCTGGTTGTTCAGTAACTGGAGAGCTTGGGACTACAGGATCTGTTGGTTCCTCGGGTTGAACTTCGACTTCTGTTGATGGTGGAACGGGAGTTTCTGGCTCGTCCGTAATCGGTTCACTTGGGACAACAGGATCTGTTGATTCCTCAGTGAGGACTTCATCTTCTGTTGATGGTGGAACGGGGGCTACTGGTTGTTCC
>NZ_JARQPL010000003.1:10167-10958 GCF_046032535.1 Streptococcus suis
GTTATTGGTTCACTTGGGGCAACAGGCTCTGTTGGTTCCTCGGGTTGAACTTCATCTTCTGTTGATGGTGGAACGGGGGCTACTGGTTGTTCCGTTATTGGTTCACTTGGGGCAACAGGCTCTGTTGGTTCCTCGGGTTGAACTTCATCTTCTGTTGATGGTGGAACGGGAGTGACTGGAACCTCTGGTTCTTCCGTAACTGGGGCACTTGGGGCAACAGGTTCTGTTGGTTCCTCGGGTTGAACTTCATCTTCTGTTGATGGTGGAACGGGGGCTTCTGGCTCGTCCGTAACTGGAGCACTTGGGACAACTGGCGCTGTTGGTTCCTCGGGTTGAACTTCGGCTTCTGTTGATGGTGGAACGGGAGCTTCTGGCTCGTCCGTTACTGGGTTACTTGGGACTACAGGCGCTTTTGGTTCCTCGGGTTGAACTTCATCCTCAACCGTTGGAGAAACTGGTGTTTCAGGCACTTTTGGCTCGTCCGTAACCGGTTCACTTGGGGCAACTGGATCTGTTGGTTCCTCAGGTAGAACTTCGGCTTCTGTTGATGGTGGAACGGGAGTGACGGGGGCTTCTGGCTGTTCAGTAACCGGTTCACTTGGGACAACAGGCGCTGTTGGTTCCTCGGGTTGAACTTCATCTTCTGTAGCTGGTGGAACGGGGGCTTCTGGTTGTTCCGTTATTGGTTCACTTGGGGCAACAGGCGCTGTTGGTTCCTCAGGTAGAACTTCGCCCTCTGTTGATGGTGGTGCCGGAGTGACAGGAGTTTCTGGCTCTTCCGTAACTGGGGC
>NZ_JARQPL010000003.1:11058-86466 GCF_046032535.1 Streptococcus suis
ACTTGGGACAACAGGATCTGTTGGTTCCTCAGGGAGAACTTCGCCCTCTGTTGATGGTGGTGCCGGAGTGACAGGAGTTTCTGGCTCTTCCGTAACTGGGGCACTTGGGACAACAGGATCTGTTGGTTCCTCAGGGAGAACTTCGCCCTCTGTTGATGGTGGTGCCGGAGTGACAGGAGCTTCTGAATGCTTAGATATTCCCTCAACCAATGTATTTGGCAATATCAATTCGCTCGATGACTCTTGCTCACCAATAATCGCTTCGCTAACTGTGATTGTCTCAGAATTTACATCCCCTTCTAAAATAAAACCTACAAATTCATGCTGATCTATAGAAATCACTGCTTGTGGCAAAGCTTCGCCTATAGCAAGGGTAAATTGCTTATCGAAACCAGAGAGGCTACCTGTAGAAATTGCAGCCACTGAAAGACTACCTGTAGCAGTTAAAATAATCAGACTTCTAACAATTCGTTTTTTCCTATCTTTTGTAAGAGATAGACCGATAATCAATAGCCCTAAACCAACCAGACTACTTGTAAAAGTCGGTATATCTCCTGTTTGAGGCAAATTTGTCTTTGGCCGATAGACCATATAGTAAGTATGGGTATCCCCAACCTGCCTTGCTGGAATGGTCGCTTGAATTCGTGCCTTCTCATCTGATGTCAGTTCCGAATAAAGGACATATTTATAGGAAATCTGTTCTCTTGCTACATTTGTATGGGCAAGAGCTGTCAATTCTGCTTTAATAGCCAAATTTGGTACAAAAAATAAGGCGGCAGTCATACCAATAATAACTGATGCAACGCCTCTATTAAATTTGCGAATAGAAAACTTATTTTGCTTTTCCTTCCAAAACATATGAAGCTCCTTCGTTTGTTTCTTCTTACTTAAAAGTATAGCATATTTTTTCTAATAATATACTGTTTTAAAACAAAATATGGCTCAATATACTATATTTGGTATTATTTACATAATTATTTATATCTCGATCTAATTATAGCATTTTCCTGATGAAAAAACCTTGTCAAATGACAAGGTTTACAATCTTATTTCGCTTTACGAAGTACGCCGTAAAGAACACCTGATACTACTGCACCAATTGCTACATAAGCAAGGTAAAGAAGTGGGTTAGAAGTCAAAGCAATAACGAAGATACCACCGTGTGGAGCCATCAATTGGATGCCCGACAAACCAACCAAGGCACCTGCAAGAGCAGAACCAGCGATAAAGCTTGGGATAGCACGAGCTGGGTCAGCAGCACCGAATGGAATTGCACCTTCAGTAATGAATGAAAGACCCATAACAATGTTTGTCAAACCTGAGTTACGCTCTTCTTGCGTGAATTTGTTTTTGTAAAGAAGGGTTGCAACGAATACTGCCAACGGTGGAACCATACCACCTGCCATTACCGCTGCCATAGCAACAGAACCACCATCTGCAACAGTTGCTGCAAGGGTACCTGTACCGAAGACATAGGCTGCCTTGTTGACTGGACCACCCATATCGACTGCCATCATACCACCGAGGACAAGTCCAAGGAGAATAGCAGAGCTACCTTCAAGACCAGCAAGGAAATCGTTCATACCAGTGTTGATAGCTGCCATTGGGATGTTCACAAAGAACATCAAGAAACCAGTGATAGCTGTTCCCAAAAGTGGCAAGAGCAAGATTGCATTCAAACCTTGGAGAGATTTTGGCATATTACGCAAAGCATTACGAAGAACGAGTACTACACCACCAGCAAGGAAACCACCAACAAGGGCACCCAAGAAACCAGATGATACACCAGCAAGGGCAAGGGTTTCTTCACCACCAGCTGCGTAAGAAATTTTACCGAATGCAAGACCGCTGCTAGCAATCGCACCAGCTACGAAACCTGCAACCAAACCTGGTTTTTCAGCGATTGAGTAAGCAATGTACCCTGCAAGAAGTGGCAACATGAAGCCAAAGGCTGCTTGACCAACCTTCATGAACATGGATGCAAGCTCGTTATAAGAACCTAAGTTACTAAGGCTGTCATTCGGCACACCTAGAGCTCCATCGAATAGGAAGGCAAGGGCAATCAAGATACCGCCACCGATAACGAATGGCAACATTTGAGAAACACCACTCATCAAGTGTTTATAGAATGCTTTACCAAGACTGAGTTTTTCAGAAGATTCCACTGTAGCAGCTCCTTCTGTTGCTGTATATGCAGATGCTTTTCCGTCCAAGATGATGTTAATCAATTCTTCTGCCTGTTTGATACCAGCAGCAACTGGACGAGATACCAATGGCTTACCATTGAAACGAGGCATATCAACAGCCTTATCTGCTGCGATGATAACACCTGCTGCATTCTTGATGTCTTCAGCCGTTAGTTTGTTTCCAACACCTGAAGCACCGTTGGTTTCAACCTTGATGTCAACACCCATTTCAGCAGCTTGTTTCTTGAGAGCTTCTTCTGCCATGTAAGTGTGGGCAATACCTGTTGTACATGCTGTAACAGCAACGATAAATGGACGGTCACCACTTGGTGATGCAACCACTTCTTCAACTGCCTTATCTGTGGCTTCAGCTGTATCGAAGACTGCAATCACTTCTTCAGGATTTGATGCCGCACGAAGTCTATCAGCAAAACCTGGTTTCATCAAATATTTTGACAATTCAGCAAGGGCAGCCAAGTGGGTATCGTTAGCACCTTCTGGAGCTGCAATCATGAAGAACAAGTCAGTTGGTTGACCATCGAGACTTGCGTAGTCAACACCCTTGTTTGATTTTGCAAAGAGAACAGTCGCTTCTTTTACAGCAGCATTCTTAGCGTGTGGCATTGCGATACCGTCGCCAAGTCCTGTTGTCGTTTGTGCTTCACGTTTCATAATACCTGTTTTGAATACGTCAAAATCCGATACATAACCTTTATCAACCAAGCTCGCAATCATTTCATCGATAACTGCTTCCTTGCTTGTCGCTTGTAAATCAAGCAACATGACATCTTTTTTCAAAACGTCTTGAATTTTCATAGTGTTTCTACCTCAACTTTTTCATAAGTTTCCTTAATAAATTCGATACTTGCCAAATCATCTGAAAAGGCTGTTGCCGTACCGCAAGCAACTCCCCATTTGAGAGCTTCGATCGGGTCTTGTGAGCGAACGTATTCACCTGTAAAACCTGCCACCATGGAATCTCCAGCTCCGACAGAGTTTTTCACTGTACCCTTGATTGGTTTAGCAAAGTAAGTTGCCGTTGGCGTAACCAACAAGGCTCCGTCCCCTGCCATAGAAATGATCACATTCTGAGCTCCCATGTCTAAGATTTTCTTAGCATAGGTCTCGATGTCTGCAATGCCATTCAACTCGACGTTGAAGATTGCTTCAAGTTCATGGTTGTTTGGCTTGACCAATAGTGGTTGGTGTGCTAGTGAGTCAAGAAGTGTTTGACCTTCAAAGTCACAGACCACTTGCGCTCCTGCTTTTTTCGCCATAGGAATCAGCCTATTGTAGACTTCGTTTCCAAGACTAGCTGGAGCAGACCCAGCAAAGACAACGGTGTCTTCTTTGGTCAATCCTGCTAAGACCATTTCTAATTCGGCCAACTGTGTATCTGTCACAATCGGACCCAAACCGTTGATTTCTGTTTCTTGGTCAGCCTTGATTTTTACGTTAATCCGTGTATCTTGGTCAACTTGAACAAAATCAGTATCAATGCCTTCAGCAACCAATCCATCTTTGATGAACTGACCGGTAAAACCGCCTAGAAATCCTGTCGCTGTGTTTGGATAGCCTAAACGCTTCAAAACACGACTAACGTTAATTCCCTTACCGCCGGCATACTTATCGTCGCTCTCCATCCGATTGACACTGCCTGTTTCAACTCTATCAAGTCGAACAATGTAGTCAATAGCTGGATTGAGCGTAACTGTATAAATCATACCTCGATTACCCTCGTTTTCTCTTTTATGATATCCAACAAACTGCTTTCTGAAGATTGGCAGATAATGTTGGATTTTTCGATTGCCGCAACTTTAACAAAGGAGAATTGACCAATTTTAGAAGCATCTGCCAAAACATAGCTTTCTTTAGCATTGTCTATGATAGTGCGTTTGATGGTCGCTTCTTCAATATCTGGCGTTGTAAAATAGTTTTTATCAATACCATTCATCCCCAGAAATGCCTTATCAAAATTGAGCTGTCGAATTTGTTCCAAAGCCATAGCACCTACTGAAGCATCGGTTGATTGCTTGACATAACCACCTATAATGATTGTTTTTATCTTGCGTTCAACCAACTTGACAGCATGGTGAATGGAATTGGTCACGACTGTTAGATTATCCTGTTGGAGATAGTCAATCAAGACACCGGTTGTCGTCCCTGCGTCTACAAAAATCACATCGCCGTCCACGATTAACTGTGCTGCTCTTTCAGCAATCATCCGTTTTTCTTGAACGTTTTTGACAGATTTTTCTAGAATAGACTCTTCGAGTTGCAAATTCCCTGGCGCTTCCGCACCGCCGTGTACACGACGAAGCTTACCTTCGTTTTCCAACTCGTCCAAATCCCTACGAACAGTGGATTCGGATGTTTCTAGAATATCAATCAATTCTTCCAATCGTACAAATTGTTGTGCTTGAATGAGTTCTAGTATGACTTGCTTGCGTTCTGATTTGAGAATGTCCAACACCTCCTGCAATCGTTTACAAAAATCATTATACACGATTTTCTGTCATTGTCAATCATTTTCTATCATTTTCTTTCAAAAAAACAAAAAAACTAGCAGAAATCTACGCTTCCACTAGTTTCTCAATCATTTTTTTCATCATATCCATTTCTTCTGGACGACCAATAGATAGGCGAATACGCCCCTCTAATTTACCTGTTGGATAATATTTGAAATTCCAATCCTGTGCCAAGGCTTGCTGATAAAATTCTTCTGCCCACGGTGCTTTAAACGTTACAAAACTAGCCTGACTAGGTAGAACTTGACAGTTATCTAACCCTTGCAAGAATAAAATCATTTCTTCTCGCAAATTCTGAATTACTCCCACTGTTTCTAAAACTTTGTCTGTATAATTCAATGCAACGGCTGCCATTTTTGCAGTCAAGTTTGACAAGCTGAACGGGGGAATGACCTTGTCCAATTCATAAATTAACTCTTCGCTTCCTACCGCAAAGCCAACTCGTAAACCTGCAAGTCCAAAAGCCTTTGATAAAGTCCGTAAAACTAAAACATTGTCAAATTGTTGCAGACGACTGATGAAGCTTTCGACATTTGCAAATTCAATGTAAGCCTCATCGACAACGAGTAGCCCTTTAAAAGAAATAGCCAATTTCTCCAAATCTTCTAGTGAATAAGCTACTGAAGAAGGATTGTTAGGATTGGAAAGCATGATTATCTTTGCCTTCACCTCCTCCGCACGCGCCAACAATTTCTCTACTGGCAGGACGAGTGTATCGTTTTTTGCTTCCAAGTCAATGGCTTCAAAACGGCTACCATGCATGTGATTATAGGTTTCATACATGAAGAAGTCTGGATTGACAGTCAAAAAAGTATCATCCTTTTCCATAAAGGTGGAAACAATCATGTGAATAAGGTGATCAGAGCCCGCACCTACTGTTACTTGTTTGGGATTCACTCCAAGATAGGCTGCATATTTCTCAATCAACTCTGAGTAAGTATTGTCACCGTAAAAGCTCAATTGACCAACTTCTAAGCTCTCTAAGGTCTTTTGCGGTAAAAAAGACCAGTCGATAATACGATTTTCATTATTGCCCAAGTCGTATTTGGCAATTTTTCCTAACTTATAGGGTTGGTAATGTTCAAATACCTTGCGTTTCATCATTTCTCCTTCTAGCAAGAAAAACACAGTCTAATCAACTGTGTCTTCTGCTTTGATTTTTTCAAAAATAGTTAACTCTTCAGCTGTAAAGTTGTAATTTTCCAACAAGTCTGGACGACGTTGATAGGTTTTGCGTAGACTCTCTTCCAAACGCCATTTACGAATATTTTCATGGTGACCGCTCATGAGAACATCTGGCACTACCATTCCACGATACTCGTATGGTCGGGTGTATTGAGGATATTCCAATAGCCCTGATGAAAAACTATCATCCGTATGACTGACTTCTTTGCCAATAACCTCTGGAATCAGGCGAACGGTGGCATCAATCATGGTCATAGCCGCCAACTCTCCGCCTGTCAGAACATAGTCTCCGAGAGAAATCTCATCTGTTACCAAGGTCTTAATCCGCTCATCATATCCTTCATAGTGACCGCAAATGAAAATCAGCTGCTCTTCCTGTGCCAATTCTTCGGCATAGGCCTGATTGAAAGTACGCCCAGCGGGATCCAATAGGATAACACGTGGCTTGGTTTGTTCAATGCTATCCATGGTATCAAAAATTGGCTGGGCACGGAGCAACATGCCTTGTCCTCCACCATAGGGTTCATCGTCCACATGGCGAGCCTTTTCAGCATTCTCACGGAAATTGTGGTAGTTGATTTCTAGCAAACCCTTGTCACGCGCCTTACCCACAATAGAGTGTTCTAGAGGTGCAAACATCTCAGGGAAGAGGGTCAAAATATCAATTCTCATCGTCTAGGCCCTCGAGCAATTCCACATCGACACGGTTATTTGGAATATCAATGTTCAAGACAACAGGTGGAATATATGGCAAGAGCAGGTCTTTCTTACCTTTTCGTTTCACCACCCAGACATCATTGGCACCTGGCTGCAAGATTTCCTTGATTTGTCCGATCAGAGTATCATTCTCATAGACATCCAAGCCGATAATTTCATGGTAATAAAACTCACCATCTTCAAGGTCGGTCAAGTTTTCCTCGGCAATTTTCAAACTAAAGCCCTTGTACTTTTCAATATCGTTGATATGGTACATGCCCTTAAACTTGATAATATCAAAGTTCTTAGCCTTACGGTGACTAGCAATTTCCACTTCCATGACAAACTGATCCTTGTCATCAAAAAGTGCAAGCTTTGCCCCTTTTTTAAAACGTTCTTCTGCAAAATCGGTCACAGACAAAACACGCATTTCCCCTTGTAGGCCTTGCGTGTTAACAATCTTTCCTACGTTAAAATAATTCATAATTTCTCCATTTGATTTTCTATCCTTTTATTTTAACATGAGCAAGATATTTTCACAAGAGAGAAAAAGCCGGATGCCCCCGACTTTCATAGTTAATTTATTTCACGGACAAATGAGAATGAGCTATTTTGATCAAGCGCAAATTAAGAGCTATTCCGCAGACAAAAATCCCTGAAATAAGACCAATCCAATAGGCTTCTGGACCCATTTGGAAAAATCTTTCAAGCAAGAATGCGACTGGGAAGGTCATGGACCAATAGGCAACCAAACCAAGTATGAAGGGAACAGTCGTATCCTTGTAACCACGTAAAATCCCCTGAATAGGTGCGGTAAAGGCATCTGCTAACTGAAACATGAGGGCAAAACTAAGAAAATGCGAGGTCAGGCGGATAAATTCTGCATCATTACCATAAAGGTAGGCGACTTTGGAGCGGAAAAAATATAGGAAAGTGAGTGTTAAGCCTGCAAAACCTAGTGCCACCAAGCGTCCTAAACGGCTGTAGGCTTTCACATCTTGTGGCCGTTTAGCCCCTACTTCATAGGCAATAACTATGGCTAGGGCTGAAGAAACTGAGGCAGGAAAGGCATATAATAATGTCGCAAAGTTCATAGCTGACTGGTGTGCTGCTATAATCTGGGCTGAAAATTTTGCCATGTAGAGCCCTACTACTGCAAAAATTGCTACTTCTGCAAAGACTTGTAAACCGATGGGAAGCCCGATTTTCAGTCCTTCCTTCAGTAAAGCTCCATCAATCGGACTCCACCGCCAAATCTGATAAGATGCGATGGTCTTATTTTTGCACATGACAATGACGATTACTAGCAGTACCGCCCAGTAAGCTAATGCCGTACCCAATCCAGCTCCAGCTCCGCCTAGGGCCGGTAGGCCCATTTTCCCATAAATTAAGAGATAGTTAAAGAGACTGTTAAAGGGAACCAGGAGCAACATGAGGTACATGGAGAGTCGGGTTAAGCCCAAAGCGTCGAAAAAGGATCGGCAAACGCTAAAGAGTAAGAGTGGCAAGATGCCAATAGAGATATAGTGGAGGTACTGCCTACCAACTTGAAAAACAGATTCATCAAGTCCAAACAGAGCCAAGGCGGGCACAGCGATAAATAGGACCGAGCACAAGAGTAAAATGGTTAATCCGATGGCTAGGTAGACAAACTGATGAAACTCCTGGCGAATCTTTGTCTTCTCACCTTGTCCTAGATATTGAGCAATGATTGGAACCAATGCAGATACGATACCTGTTAGAAATGAAAAAAGCGGATTCCAAAGACTTGTTGCCATGGACACACCTGCCAAATCCATAGTACTAAACTGACCAGTCATCATGGTATCGATAAAGGATGCGGAGTAATTAGCGAACTGATAAATTAATATAGGTAAAAAAATCTTAATAAAAAGCCAGAGCTTCTCTTTGTTATTTCTTGTTTGGTACATACTGATTCTCTTTCAATTTTATATAAATATTGTAACAAGAAAAGGACCTGCATTGCAAGTCCTCTTTGACTAGATTGAGTCACCATTCCAGATAGAGTTTTTCACAATAACATAGTCCACATGCTTCAAGCTGGTAATGTCACGTCCACCTGCATAAGAAATAGATGACTGCAAATCTTGCTCCATTTCAATCAGAGTATCTTTCAAATGTCCCTTGGCTGGCAAGAGAATTTTCTTTCCTTCGACGTTTTTGTAAGCACCTTTTTGGTATTCAGAGGCGGACCCGTAGTATTCCTTAAACTGTTTACCATCCACTTCTACCGTTTTACCCGGGCTTTCAATGTGACCTGCAAAGAGCGAGCCAATCATGACCATGCTAGCACCGAAACGGATCGATTTGGCAATGTCTCCGTGGGTACGAATACCGCCATCCGCAATAATTGGCTTACGAGCAGCCTTTGCACACCAACGAAGGGCAGCCAGCTGCCAACCGCCAGTACCAAAACCAGTCTTGACCTTGGTGATGCAGACCTTACCAGGACCAATACCAACTTTTGTCGCATCCGCACCAGCATTTTCTAGTTCACGAACTGCTTCTGGAGTACCGACATTACCTGCAATGACAAAAGTCTCAGGTAATTCTTTCTTGATATGTTGGATCATCTTGATAACACTTTCTGCATGGCCATGAGCAATATCGATGGTGATAAACTCAGGGGTATCAGCTTTCAAGCTAGTCACAAACTCATATTCATATTCTTTTACGCCAACAGAGATGGAAGCAAGCAAACCTTGCTCGTGCATGCGTTTGATAAATGGAATACGACCAGCTTCATCGAAACGATGCATGATATAGAAATACCCTTCTTTGGCAAGCATTTCTGCCACATCTTCATCAATAATAGTCTGCATATTAGCTGGAACAACTGGTAATTTAAAGCTATATTTCCCAAGAGTCACTGTTGTATCTGCCTCGGAACGGCTATTGATGATACATTTATTTGGAATGAGCTGAATATCTTCGTAGTCAAAAACTGGAGTTTCGTTGAACATGCTTCTACCTCTTTTTCTTAACATTGGAACAGAAAAACAGTTTGTTTTTCGTATTTTTTCCTTATTACAAGATATAGTATAGCTTATTGTTTGTGTTTTGTCAATAAAAAAGAAACCTATCTAGATAATATTCGGATATATCACTTTTTAGAATCGTTTATAAAACATAACATTCGTATAATTCTTTTCTGAGTTACTATTCTTATAAAATTTTAAAAAATGTTCAGAATTTACTCAAACAATTTCACATAAAAACTAAAAAAATCTTCAAAAACAGAAGATTTTTTAGTCAAATTCATATAATTGTGGGAATTTTTCGCATTCAGGGTTCTTAGGATGGCAAACCTCACGACCAAAATAAATCATAGCTTGATGAGCAGGGAGCCAGAGTTCAGGAGGTAAGACTTCCATGACTCGTTTCTCTGTTTCCAGGGGTGTAGCCGATTTTTTGACAATATCGTGGTGTTTACAAATCCGTCCCACGTGGGTATCAACTGCAAAGGCTGGGATTCCGAAACCGACACTTAAGACAACATTGGCCGTTTTTCTTCCCACTCCTGCCAGAGCTTCTAATTCCTCACGAGTCTGCGGTACAATGCCATTATGCCGTTCCAATAACTGCTGGGCGCATTCTTTCAAAAATTTGGCTTTATTTCGATACAAACCCAAACGGGAAATATAAGGCTCAATATCCTTCACTTCTGCTGCCGCCATGGCTTGGGGAGTAGGGAAAGCTGCGAACAAACCAGGTGTCGCCTTATTCACCGCAGCGTCTGTAGTTTGAGCAGATAAGAGCACTGCACATACCAACTCAAAGTGATTTCGAAAGTCCAAGCTAGGCTTAGCATCAGGATATAGAGCGATGATTTCTTCAATAACTTTTCTTGCACGTTTTTTTGATAATACCATGAATTCATTATAACATGAAAACTTGGATTTATCTAAAATCTGGATTGTCATAAACCTCATTCCTCGTGGTATAATAAGAAGAAAAGGGGGAATAAGTATGGACTTACAAGAACTCTGTAGAAAGGTTATTCAAGCAAGACCACGCAATAGCCATAAGGGAAGCTATGGTCGAGTCTTGCTGATTGGTGGACTGTACCCTTATGGTGGAGCGATTATCATGGCTGCACTAGCAACCGTCAACAGTGGAGCAGGTTTGGTAACTGTTGCTACTGAAAAAGACAACATACCAACCTTACATAGTCATCTGCCTGAAGCCATGGCATTTTCATTTGACGATCAAGCCTTGCTGATAAGTAGCTTAGAAAATGCTGACTTGATATTGATTGGTCCAGGTTTTGGGGAAAATAGCAGAGCTGAACAGTTATTGGACTTTGTTTTTGAACATTTATCTGACCAGCAGATTTTAGTTCTTGACGGCTCAGCCCTTACCTTAGTCGCAAAGCAAAACAGGAAGAACTTCCCGTGTAAACAAGTCATCCTGACGCCCCACCAGAAAGAATGGGAACGGTTATCAGCCATTCCGGTTGCTGACCAAACAAGCCAAAGAAATCTTGAAGCCTTGCAATCTTTTCAAGAAAATACAATCCTTGTAGCTAAAAGCTCTGCTACTCAAATCCTAAAAACCCAGCCAAACCAAGTCACTCCAATAGGAGCTGGTGGTCCCTACCAAGCAACAGGAGGTATGGGAGATACTCTTGCAGGTATGATTGCAGGATTTGCTGTACAATTTCCCCATGTTCAACTATATGAAAGAATCCTTGTAGCAACCTACCTCCACTCCTATATTGCCGACCAACTGGCTCAAGATTATTATCTTGTAAAGCCAACTGATGTCTCAAGAAACATCCAAAAGATAATGCTTCAATTTCAAACACAAACAACCGCCTAATCAATGATTAAGCGGTTTTATTATTTAGCAAACTTGTGATAAAGCTAGTGTTGGTTATACTTCTTCCTTATGACGTCGTTTGCTTACTAACAGAGTCCCTAGCCCAATAATGACACCGAGAACAAGATAGTATTTCGTATCATTTTCTCCAGTATTTGGTAGTTGAGTCACCTGTTTTTCTTGATTAGGACTAGATAGACTAGCTTGCAAAGTGACTGGACGAGGTAAAGTTGGTTGAGGGTTTGGCTTCTGACCTATCGGTACATGCCTTGAATTCCCAGTATCTTTTACAGGAGGTGCCTGTACATCAACTTTTTCTGAGTCTATAGGTGGAGGCGTTACAGTGCCTTCATCTTTTTTGTCAGTGGCAGTATTTGCTGGCTCTTTGGCATCATTTGTTGAAGTAGCAACACCATCCAGTTCTGCCTGAGCGCTTGTCAGAACGGCTAGGGCTTGATCGACACTTGCTTGGCTTGCAGATTCATCAGCTAGAATCGCTTTCGCTGCTTCAACTGCCTGGTCATAAGCTTGTTTCACGTTCTCAGATGCATTGAGATACTTAGCATCTGTCGCTTTTAATACGGAAGAAACGGATACTGCGCTACGAAGGGCTGAAATATCAGTCTTTTGACCATCTAAGTTGGCTTTCGCTGCTAACAAGTCAGCCAATGCTTGGTTGACAACTGCCTGTGTTACATTCTCTTGGTTCAATACAAGTTGTGCTGAACGAACAGCTGTATCATAGGCAATTTGTTTGGTATTTTCAGCATTGTAATAAATAAAGTTTGCCTGAGTCGGTGTGTAGTTTGATACTTCAGCAATTAGTTTTTCCTTATCGGTAGCCTGACCGTTTAGCTGTTCTCTCGCCGCCACAAGACTGGCAACTGCTGAATCTACTTGTGCCTGATTGTGTTTATTGGCATATATTGCATGGGCATCTTCTAATGCTTTAGCATAGGCAGTTTGAAGTTCTGGACTAGCATTGTAATAACGCGCTGTTTCTTCAAGTCCTGCAAGTTCAGCGATCAGTTCTTTCAGAGCAACTTTATTAATCAAGGTTAATTTCTTAACATTTGACTGGTTTGCAAGTACTGCTACGTCTAATTCTTCCAAAAATTCATAGCCTTCTGGGAGGGTTGGAAGGATAGTGTAGGTACCAACTGGTACAAATTTACCATAATCAGTCTTAGAATATTTAGCATTTGGTAGCTGAATAGTCTGGCCATCAGCAGTTACCAGTTGGATGGTTGAACCAGAAGGTAGTAATGCATCAATATCTACCAGCAAGTTGGCCTTATCTTTCAAAGTCACATAGAAATTCACCTCGGCAGTGCTATTTTCTTCCGAAATCGTCACGACTGCTTTTGTTTCACCTGCTAGGCTTGACCACTCTGTATCATATAGGAATAAATCAAAGGTGTAAGTACCAAATGGTAGCTTAAGAACGCTAGTATCGCCGGCATATCGTGGTAATTCTGCAACAATCTTGCCTGTTTCATCGGTGACTGAGTAAGAGAAGAGTATTGGTACAGGACTATTTGTATCTTTATCAAGAATATTGACAGTTACCAACCCTTTTTCATTGCCAATACTGATCAGATTCTCTACTTTTTCATAGCTGATGTTACCAGCATAATCCTCCACTGTGTAGTAGAATTTTGAAATATCTGCAAGATCAAGAGGCAATGTGAAGGAGCCATCATCGTTTTGTGCCACAAATACCTTATTATCAGAAACGGTTACATCACCATTTTCTAATAAGGAAGGAATAGTTGTCACACCGCTTGCATCTGCTACAAGATAGAATACTTGCTCACGATATAGACCTGATTCTCCTTTTTCAATGGCTGGACGAGGGTTAAATGTAAAGTTTGTTTCATCATAGGTAGCTGTGGTGATAACTGGTGATTCTCTATCGATGATAACGTCGAAAATCATAGTTTGTACTGCTGCACCTGGAACTTCAGATGAGTAGGTCAAAACGTATTGATACTTACCATCTGCTAAAGCATTTCCGTCACTATCTGTTCCATTCCATTCAGTAGGATAAATAATGCTTGATTTTGGATTTTTAGGATCACCACTATAGAAGTTTTTATTGCCTGACTGTGGTTGACTTTCCCAAAGTGGATTTGTTCGCTCAGTATCATCTGCAGCATAGACGCTTGCGACTAAATCAGTATAATTTCTCAAGAAGACACCTTTGAAAGCGAGCGAATCTTGGTTGTTATCCCCATTTGGTGAGATAGCTAAATGAGGTTTACCAGACTCATCAAGTTCTAAAACAAAGTATCCTGCTTCATTTTTAAATGTACCAAGAGTCTTGATCGCAAGGTCAGATCGTTTGTCTGTAGAATAGATTAACTCTGTACTTCCTGTAACAAGACCTGTGTAGTGATGGCTGATGTCAACAGTATTGGGCTGTGCTGTAACAGGTTCAAAGTAGAAGCCCCCCTTACCATCGGCAATAAGATTGTAAATCGGCTCTTCTAGAACGGCTAGATTTTGGAATTCCCCACGGAAACCAACGTATGGAATGCTGACAATATCACCGCCGTCGGCTACATCTGTAAATCGAACAAAACCTTCAAGATAGTAACCATTCTTCATCAAACCTGTCAATTCTTCTGCAAAGCTTGATCCATCGACATTAATTGTAACAGTTGTACTTGAATTGGCTTTCACAGTCACCTTACCGCCAGGAATCTCTGCTAATAGACGTGGAGCCAAGGTGATCAATCCGTTTTGAACAGTATCCGTTGTTAATTGTGTTGAGTAGTTTAAAGTCTTATCTTCGTTTGTAATGTTATGAAGTGTGACCGTAAAGCTGAATGTATCCTCAACATTTCCCAAGGTAATGCTGCCATACCCATCTTCGCCAGTCAAATATAAACCTGTAGAAATAGCTGCTGCAGTATCGATGATACCTGCACCTTGTTGGCGTGGGGAAGTGTAGGCTGTTGTTTCTTTGTTCACATGTGCTTTAGCAGTAGACATAAGCAAGTGTTTTACTAAGGCTTCGATTTCTTTAGGGGACTTAGTAGGGTAAGTTGCCTGTAAATACTGTTTTACTAGTACGGCTGCTCCTGCCACGTGTGGAGAAGCCATACTTGTTCCCTGCATGTTGGCATAGTCATTATCATTGATGGCTGCATAAATAGCACCACCTGGAGCAGCTAAGTCTGGTTTTAGCTCGCCATCCGCTGATAGACCCCAACTTGAAAAATCTGAAAGAAGACCTGCTTCTGGGTTAGGGCGAATATCTGTTTCGTTATTGAACGCAATCTTATATGAGTTAGCTGCCAAAGCTTCACCAAATTCCAATGGAATGAAGACAGATGGAATTGCAATAGCTGTATCATCAAGTTGCATGCTTACATTGGCTTCACCTGGACGACTATTGAAAATGACCACCCCTACTGCACCTGCAGCTGTTGCATTGGCTATTTTTTCTGAGAAGGTAATCGTTCCTCGTTTGATGAGTGCAAGCTTTCCAGTCAAATCTAGACCATCAAAATCCGAAGCTTGACCGATTCCCGCATAGACATATTCATATTCTTTCCCGATTTCAAATGGTACGGGACTTTTCTCTGGATTATCAAACGAACTCTTACCGTAATTCAAGTCAGCATTGTTTTCTAAGCCAATGATATTGATTACTTTACTACCAACCGTTGTGTTATTGTAAGAAGCGACAGAAATTGCATCGCGAGCTGTTGAAGGAGCACCGACTAAGCCATAATCTGGATAATCGGCTGACGGATTAGAATGACCTGAACCAAATGTTCCATCATTACCAGCTGCAATAACAACAGAAACCCCTGCACGACGAGCAGCCTCGATTGCTGCAGTCACATTTTCATTCATGTTAACAACAGAGCCGTTAGCTCCTCCCAGACTGAGGTTGATGCTATCTGCACCTAATTTTACAGCATCTTCAATCGCCTTTACATACAATGCTGCACCTGTTGTAGCTTTGAGGTCTGAGAATACACGCATAAACATGACTTGCGCTTCAGGCGCTACACCATACATTAATTGTCCAGCGACTGGTTGTGTCGGATTTCCTGTGGCAATACTTGTTACGTGCATACCGTGTGAACGTTTGTCTTCTTCTTTCAAGACAGTATTCACATCAACATAGTTATAACCAAATACAACCTTATCGTTAAACCATTCACCGTAGGTAATTCCTGCTGCTTCTTTAGCTGCTTCTATCTCTTTTTCTGATTTATATTTTGCAGTTGAGAGGTCTGAAATATGCAATACATCGTGGTCAACGTCAAGACCGGAATCTATGATTGCAACTACTGTTCCCTCGCCCTTGTAACCACTATCCCAAACTTTAGGTACTGTAATGATCGTATTACTATCAATGTTTTGTGGTTTCGCTTCTTCCTGATTCGTAATAGCAGTAGTCTCATCTGCTACGGAAAGCTTCTCCTCTTCTTCTACTTTTTTCTCTGAAATAACTGGAGTTTCTACAGCTGGTTGAGTTGTCTCTACTTCTGCATTTGTGATGTTTTCAAGAGCTTCTGAGCCAGGTGTTTCTTCTTCATTATCTGTAGTGGTTACATCAGTTGGGGTAGCCTCCACAGAAGTGTCAACCAACTCCTCGACTACGGGACTTTCTGAGGCTGATTCGCTGACGATTGCATCAGGAACAGTTGCTTCCACCTTAGTCTCTACAAGGCTTGTCAATTCATCTGCAGCTACCGATGGTGCACCTGCAAACAAAAAAACTGCACCCAAAAGAACAGACACAGTTCCAATTTTATACTTCCGAAGTGAGAAAGTTTCTTTCTTTTTCATAACTTTTCCTCCTAGTTTTTCTCCTTCATTATTGGCAAAACCAATAACTATATTAAAACATAAAATTATCGGCATTGCAAGTATATTCTGAAAATTCAGTTATTTATTCAAACTATAACTAGCTATCAATAATATCTATAACCATAGATACAGATAATGCACACTAAAAAAAGGAGTGAGCAAGACATTCATGATGGCTCCGTCCTTACCCACAGAATAATGAAAATAAGCATAAAGCCCTCACTAAGATTATATACCTAATGAGAGCCTTGTTGTTGGTGCATTATTAATGTTAATTATGATGAAAAAATGCTCTACCCTACTGATAAGAACCACAATATGCGCTCAAGAATATGACTAAAATTCAGTAGATAGGCTCTCTAATTTTAAGAAGAAAGGAATTGTCATAGATAATCATGTGTAGCTCAAGTCGATATTGTCGTTTGTATTTCCCGTAACTTGTCCAAAGTGTTACTTAGCTACATTTGATACAACGACTAAAGGCCTACGTGCTTGCCACGATTTTCTCAGTCAATTTCATGTGGAAACTGTTGGCATGGAAAGCACAGGTGTTTATTGGCGACCTGTCTGGCATGCTCTATGTGATGACTTCGAGTTGATACTGGCTCAACCAGCCCATATGAAGGCTATCCCAGGTCAGAAAACCGACAAGAAGGATGCTTACTGGATTGCTAAATTAACACGGATTGGTCTGCTGCCTCGGAGTTTCGTTCCCGATGAAATTATTCCTGAATTGAGAAAGTTGACCGGACAACGAAACCGGTATAATATTGGGACTTTTCTACCTCATCTCTTTGTTAAGACAATCTAAAAAAATGCTAATCTCCCCCAAATATCCTACGAACGGCATGAATTTGAGAGATTGGAACTGCAACGAGCAAGGAATCACCCATAGAAAGTTGGCTATTTCCTTTCACAATCCTTGACTTACCATGATGAATTTGACTAGTGATTAAGCATGAATCCGGCAAACGTAACTCGCTAACAAATCTTCTGTCCAATGTTTCGTTGACAACAACCTCTATTAAGGTCATATGTTCTTGCTGTTCTACTTCTTCTGGCAGAATTTTTTCCAACATTGCTTCATAGACTGGCGCGCCACCTAAGAGGTCCATCATCACATAGGAACTCAAAGCTACCAACCCGATGACCATCAATTGGTTCAAACTTCCTACCATTTCAGTGACTAGAATAATAGCAGTTAGAGGTGCTTTGGAAATCGCTGCGAAAAAGCCTGCCATACCCAATACAATAAACAATAGCATCTGGTCCTGACTGATGAAACCAATATCAAGGAAGAACCGTGCGACAAAAAGCCCAAGGAGACTTCCTAAGGTTAATATGGGTAAAAAGATGCCCCCTGGTAGACCAGAACCATAGGAAATCATGCTCCAGACAAATCGTATTAAAATCAGGATTGCCAATGTCAGTAGTCCTTGTTCCAAATATGGAAGCTCTAAAATCAAATGATGCCCGCCACCCAACAGATTAGGGAAAAAATAACCAATCGGTATAATGAACAAAAAGGCAAATACACTGTAGTATGGAACTGGGAGAGGAATGATTTTTGAGAGGAGGGTATAGAAACCTTGTATATTGAGGATAACAACTTCATACACATATCCAGCAAGTCCAAGGAAAACTCCAAGTAAGATATAGATCCAATATTGGTCAAGAGATAGTAACTGTAAGTCCTTCGGCATATGCAAAACAGGCATTAATCCAAAAACATGTAAGGAAATAAAGTTCGCAGTGATACTGGCTGCCAGGGCTGAGACCCATACCAGACGTGAAAACTGATGATAGACTTCCTCCACAACAAATAAAAGGCCTGCTATTGGTGCGTTGAAAGCTGCTGCCAAACCTGCCGCAGCGCCACTAGCAATCAAACTCCTTCTTTCCATTTCACTGGATTTAAGAAGAACTGATATACCTTTAGCCGTTACAGCTCCTAATTGAATACTGGGACCTTCACGCCCCAGCATTAGACCAGATGCAATGGATAAAACACCGCCGATAAATTTTCTCCAAAGGACTGACCACCAGTTTAAATCCATAATTCCTTTTAGTTCTGCCTCCACCTGTGGTATACCAGAACCTTTTGCATTTGGCTCGTCTTTGATCAACTTGCCAACAAGTAAAGCTATGACCAGATAAAGCCCTCCAATAAGAAGTAAATAGATTGCATTGTCTGTTGCCAGAGAATAGAGGTGCGTAAAGACAGAAAATATTTTTTCAATGGCTAAGCGAAATGCAACGACCACTAAACCAGCGACAATGCCAACTAAACTACCACGCAGAACCGAGTAGAGGATTGATTGAGAAATAAAACTAACTTCTTTCCGGTGATTATCCATTGGGATTTCCCTTCCTTTCTATAGTATGTATGACCAAAAAATAGGAGCAATAAGTACTTAGTAAAGAACCTCACTCCCATTCTTTTATTTATATTGCTACCTGTCCAATCAGACTATTTCCGATACATCTTGAATTGGAGATAGAGGTCATTATACATTCCAAGTATCTCTGGTCCAAGATTATCATAAACTTCCATCTTCTTCATCGTTTCTTCAGATGGATAGAAAGATTCATCGTTCTGAGTCTCCTCATCCAGCATAGCCTTGGCTGCAGGAATTGGTGTTGAATAACCAACATATTCTGCATTGCGAAGCGCATTTTCAGGACGAAGCATAAAACTCATAAAGGCGTAAGCTCCATCAATATTTTTTGCTGTTTTTGGAATGACCATGTTATCGAACCAAAGGTTAGAACCTTTTGATGGTACAACATAGCGCAGATTTTCATTTCCATCTAACATTTCACTCGCCTCACCTGAGAACGAAACAGCAATTGCTGCCGCATCTTGTATCATATAACCTTTTATCTCATCAGCAACAATTGCTTTGACATTTGGAGTTAAATTATATAGATGTTCAGCTGCTTTTTCAATCTCTGCAGGATTTTTAGAGTTTAAACTATAACCCAAAGATTGCAGACCGAAGCCCATGACCTCACGAACACCGTCGATTAACATGATATTGTCACGGTATTCTTCTGACCACAAATCTTCCCATTCTTGAGGAGGATTGTCAACCATAGTTTCATTGTAAACAATCCCCAAGGTCCCCCAGAAATATGGAATAGAATAGTCATTGTTCTTATCAAAACTCAAGCCCATAAATCGTGGATCGATATTTTCTATCCCTTCAATTTTTAATTTATCTAGTTTCACGAGCATATCTTCTTCCGTCATTTTGGAAATCATATACTCAGAAGGAACAGCCAGGTCATAGGTAGTTCCACCCTGCTTGATTTTAGTGTACATGGATTCGTTGGAATCAAAGGTCTGGTAATCCACCTGAATACCTGTTTCAGCCGTAAATTCTTCCAGCAATTCTGGGTCAATATAATCTCCCCAGTTATAGATGACAAGTTTATCAGTTGTCCCTTGGGTTGAATCAGCTTCTAATTTTGAACTAATTCCCCATAAAACAAGAATAATAGCTACAATACCTACAAAAAATGAATACAATCGTTTCATTAGTTGGCCTCCTTTTCACGTGAGATGAAATAATAACCCACGACCAGTAGAATAGAGAAAAGGAAAACTAGGGTTGACAAGGCATTGATTTCCAAAGAAATCCCTTGACGAGCCCGTGAGTAAATCTCTACAGATAGGTTTGAGTAACCATTTCCCGTAACAAAGAATGTCACGGCAAAGTCATCCAAGGAATAGGTAAAGGCCATAAAGTAGCCTGCAATGATGGCTGGTGTTAGGTATGGCAACATGATCTCTTTTAGCATTTGTGGCTGAGTTGCACCCAAGTCATAAGCTGCTGAAATCATATCGGCATTCATTTCTTTCAAGCGTGGCAAAACCATCAATACTACGATTGGAATAGAAAAGGCAATATGACTGAGCAATACTGAGACAAAGCCTAGCTGGAAACCAATCATAGTAAAGAGAATCAGGAAGCTCGCCCCAATCATGACATCTGGTGCCACCATCAAGATATTATTGACAGACAAGAGCGCATTTTGAAAACGAGGTTTTGCCTGATAAATGTAGATAGCTCCAAAAGTTCCGATAAGGGTCGCAATCAAAGAACTCAAGAAGGCCAACAAGAAGGTTTGAGCCAGAATCAGCATTAATCGGCTATCGCCAAGCATAGATGAAAAATGCTCCAAGGTAAAGCCTGTAAAGCCGTTCATATCTCCGCCCGCATTAAAGGCGTAGAAAATCAGATAGAAAATCGGCAAATAAAGAATGAGGAAGGCAACCGTTAAGTAGATATTTGCAAATTTCTTCATTATTTCTTCCTCTCTTTCGTCATCCACATAATCAAGAGCATGGCCAAAATCAAGACCACACCAATGGTTGAACCCATTCCCCAGTTTTGAGTAGTAAGGAAATGTTGCTCGATGGCTGTTCCCAAGGTTATCACTCGGTTACCACCAATCAAACGGGTCAACATGAAGAGGCTCAGACTTGGAATGAAAACCGCCTGTACACCAGAACGGACACCATTCATAGAAAGAGGAAAAATAACTTTTGTGAAGGTCTGCCA
This sequence comes from Streptococcus suis, assembly GCF_046032535.1. Classification (GTDB taxonomy): domain Bacteria; phylum Bacillota; class Bacilli; order Lactobacillales; family Streptococcaceae; genus Streptococcus; species Streptococcus suis_AK. The sequence goes on from NZ_JARQPL010000003.1 coordinate 31,897, forward strand.
AGGAGTTGCCCCCAAATCACGACTGGCATTGATTAGGTTTTTATCCAAATCATCCAAAGCGTTAAAGATCGGCAAAATCATAAACGGAATCTCGATATAGGCTGCAACAGCAATAAAGGAGAAATCTGTGAAAAGAATTTGCTGAGCTCCTAGACCAATAAATTCTAGGAACTGGTTGATAGAGCCGTGTTGTCCAAAAATACCGATAAAGGCATAGGCTTTCAGCAAAAGATTGACCCAGGTTGGCAAGATAATCAACATGAGCCAGAGCTGTCTATGCTTGAGTTTGGTCAAGAAATAGGCTGTTGGGTAGGAAACCAAAAGCGTGACCAGAGTGATAATACCTGCGTAAAAAATGGAGTTAAAACTCATTCGCAGATAGGTCATATTTGGCGAGTTAAAATAGGTCTGATAATTGGCCAAAGTGAAATTGCCATGAATATCAAAGAAAGATTTGAAGATAATCAAGGCAACTGGAGCAAGTACAAAGAGAAAGATCCATAGGGCATAGGGAATTGCAAAAAGCCTAGAGGTTTTCTTCATTGCGTTCCTCCTCAATGGCGTTAATCAAGCCATCTTCTACTTCTTCCACTTCCACATATTCTTCGATACGGGCATCGAATTCTTCCTCTGTTTCATTAAGACGCATGATATGAATATCTTCTGGCTCAAAGTCTAGACCGATGACCTCTCCCACAATAGCCTTACGAGTTGAGTGAATCATCCACTCATTACCGAGGTCGTCATAGGCGATGATTTCATAGTGAACTCCACGGAAGAGCTGAGTATCTACTTTTACCTGCAATTTCCCTTCTTCTGGAAGTGTAATCTGCAAGTCTTCTGGACGGATAACGATTTGAACGTCTTCGTTTGGTCGCATACCACCATCGACAGCTTCGAAGCGTTTGCCGTTAAATTCAACCAGATAGTCTTCTATCATGCGACCTGGAAGGATATTGGATTCACCGATGAAGGTCGCAACAAAATGGTTGATTGGCTCGTCGTAAATGTCCACTGGCGTCCCAGACTGAACAATTTCACCTTCATTCATGACAAAAATCCAGTCACTCATGGCCAGAGCTTCTTCTTGGTCATGGGTAACGAAGACAAAGGTAATTCCTAGACGTTGTTGCAATTCACGCAGTTCGTACTGCATTTCTGTACGGAGTTTCAAGTCCAGGGCAGAAAGTGGTTCATCTAGCAAGACAACGCGAGGCTGGTTGATAATCGCACGTGCAATAGCAACCCGCTGGCGTTGACCACCAGACAATTTCTGAATGGAACGATTTTCATAACCAGAAAGTCGGACCATTTGTAAGGCTTCTGTCACACGGCGTTCGATTTCAGCCTTGTCAACCTTTCGTAATTTAAGAGGAAAAGCCACATTTTCAAAGACAGTCATATGTGGGAAAAGGGCATAGGACTGGAAAACAGTATGGACATCCCGTTTATTAGTCGGAACATCATTAATCCGTTGACCATCCAGATAAATATCACCTGAACTCGCATCCAATAAACCAGCAATAATGTTCAAAATCGTTGATTTACCTGAACCAGAAGCTCCTAAAAGGGTATAAAATTTCCCCTCTTCCAATTCAAAACTAATGTCCTTTAATACAGTTGTTCCACTGTCTTCAAATACTTTTGAAACGTTCTTAAATTCAATAATTGGCTTTTTCAATTCTCATAAATTCCTTCTTTTTTGTAAGAGCCTAATGGCTAGAGTTTAGTCTTTCAGTTTGCTTTTAGTACTAGGCAACGAGTGGCAGACAGTACTGAAGTACGGCAAAGCGAGTTAACGACGTAATAAAAGATAAACTGAAAGACTATGTATCAGATGGGTCGCCGATAATACGCACCTCTCTCTCCAGCGTAATGCCTGAAGATTTTTCAACAACATCAATCACATGTGCAATCAGATTTTCATAATCCTTTGCTGTACCATTGTCGACATTGACCATAAAACCTGCGTGTTTTTCAGATACTTCAACACCACCAATACGGTAGCCTTTCAAACCAGCTTCCATAATCAACTGACCTGCAAAGTGACCAAGTGGACGTTTGAAGACTGAACCACAAGATGGATATTCCAAAGGTTGCTTGAGCTCGCGTAAATGTGTCAAACGAGCCATTTCTTGTTGAATAACCGTATGATTTCCTGGCTTGAGGGCAAATTTTGCAGACAAAACAATCGCACCGTTTTCCTGCAAAATAGAAGAACGGTAGCCAAATCGTAACTCACGATTGTCCAATGTTTCGACATAACCTGCTGGAGTCAAAATCTGCGCTGAAACTAGAATGTGTGCCACTTCACCTCCGTAAGCACCTGCATTCATGTAGACAGCACCACCAATGCTTCCCGGAATACCACAAGCAAATTCAAATCCTGATAAAGAATGGAAAAGTGCGACTTTTGTTGTTTCAATCAGATTGGCACCTGCTTCTGCTTCAATGGTGTATCCTGATACAGTAACGGAGTTAAGTTTATCCATACGGATAACAAAACCACGAATACCGCCATCTCGGACAATGATATTACTTGAATTTCCTAATACTTGCCATGGAATACCTTCGCGTTTAGCAAATTCTACTATACGAACAATCTCGTAACGATTCCGCGGAAAAGCTAGATAATCAACAGCTCCTCCTACTTTTGTATAGGTATATTCTTTTAAAGGTTCATCGAATCGAATATCGATGCCTTCTAATTCAAGCCTAATTTTATCTTTCATAACCTTCTCATTTCAATTTAAGATATACAGGATTTATTATACCAAAAATTACAGGAGAAAACGAATAAAATTCAACAAAAATACTTTCACAAGCCAAATTAATTTGCCCCAATATTTTGAAATGGAGAATGGAATGCACCAAAAAAGGAGTTTCCTTTCTACCGCGTATAGTAGCGAAGGCGAACTCCAATAAAATAAACATGTTTAGTTTTGCAAATGATAGATTCTCACTATCTATACAATAGCAATCCCTTTGGTATCTACTTGAAGGCGGTGGACAGTTCCGTCTAGATTTAGTTCCTCTAATGCTAGAACAATAGCGTCCTCCCTATCTTTGGGCGCTAATACCATCACTGTTGGACCGGCACCTGACAAGTAGGTTGCATAGGCTCCCAACTCCTGTGCAGTTTGCTTGATTGGACAAAACTCCTTAACAAGTAGCTGACGGAATGGTTCATGGAACATATCTGACTGAATGGCTTTTCCTGCCTTTTCCAAATCACCTGCCATCAAACTTGCAATAGCCACATTGGCAATGGCACTAGCAGCCACTGCTTTCTTGTACCCCATCTGAGAAGGCAGTACACCTCGGCTTTCAACCGTACGCAGTGGGTAGTTTGGAATAAAGGCAACAAAACTTGCTTCTGGGAATTCTGTTACAACTGCCTGTACTCTCTTATTAACATAGCTAGAGATGACTAAATTACCAAAAATCGCTGGGGCTACATTATCAGGATGTCCTTCAATTTCTGTAGCTTTGAGCAATTTTTCATCCGCTGTCATATTCAAACCAGCTAATTGATTAGCCAATTCGATACCAGCTACGATAACGGAACTGGATGAACCCAAACCACGTGCCAAGGGAATATCACTAATCATTCTGATACGATGAGGCTGCAATCCTTTTTCAATCTTTAAAGCTGTCTTGATCAAAAGATTGTTCTTGTCTGATGGAACATGTTCAAGATTGTGCTCAATCACCCATTCATCAGTCTCTTCAAACACTTCAATCGTTAGATATTTCGAAAGGGCAACACCTACTGAATCAAATCCTGGACCGATATTAGCTGAAGTTGCTGGAATAATAATTTTCATTGCTTATTCTCCCAGTACTTTAAAGGTATTTAAGACAGTAAAGTCTGTTTCTTTACTCAATTTGTCTGTTACATTTTCCAACTGAGTCTTACTCATTTCATGGGTCACAATCACTAGGCGGGCTGTTTCTCCATCTGCAGCTTGTTGCAGAATTTGCTTGAAGGAAATTTCTTCAGAATTGAAGATTTCTGCTAAACGAAGCATTTTTCCATTTTTATCAGGCGCATCAATTGAGAAATAATATTCGCTTTTCACATCGCTTGGGGCTGCCAATTGAAGTGGGCGGCTATATTCGTTAAAAGCTTTGCCGATAGTATTGTCTTTCAAGCGACGAACGATACGAATAATGTCAGCCATAACACTTGTTGCAGTCGGTTTTTGCCCAGCGCCCGGTCCATAGTACATAGACTGACCGATGCCAATAGATTCGACAAATACAGCATTCATCACACCATTCACGCTTGCAAGTGGATGATTTTTCGGTAGGAAGGTTGGAGATACTTCGGCAGCAATACCAGAGGTAGTTTCTTGAATATCACCCACAAGTTTGATGACATAGCCCAACTCTTGTGCCACTGCTACATCTTCTGGCGTGATATTTGAGATACCCTTGTGTGCTACGTGTTCAAAATCAACTGTCATCCCGAAAGCAAATTGACTGAGGATAACAGCCTTGTAAGCTGCATCAATTCCCTCAACGTCATTTGTTGGGTCAGATTCTGCATAACCAAGTTCCTGTGCTGTTTGAAGAGCTTTTTCGTAAGTCCAGCCTTCATCAACCATCTTAGTCAACATGAAGTTTGAAGTACCATTCAATACACCGAGGATACGAGTCACCTTGTCAGCAGCCAATGAGTTAACCAAGGTACGCAAGATTGGAATACCACCTGCAACTGCAGCTTCATAATAAAGCGCAAGACCTTTCTCTTCAGCCAAGGCACGCAATTCGCTACCATGAACAGCAAGTAAATCCTTATTGGCTGTTACAATATGCTTACCTGCTTCCAAGGCGCGAGTGATAAATGTTTTTGCTGGCTCAATACGTCCCATCAGCTCAACTACAATAGCGATATCTTCGTCAGCCAAAATTTCATCAATATTTGTCACAAAATGATAGTCATGACCTGCAGCCAAGAGACGGTCTTTTTCTGCTTCATCCTTGACCAAAACCTTAGCAACTTCAATACTATCATGCGCGGCTTTCTCTATTTTTTCCTGGTTTTCTTCTAATAAAAATGGCACACCACTCGCAACGGTTCCAAATCCTAATAATCCTATCTTAACTACCATGTGCTCTCCTTTAAAATGTATTTCTCCCATTATAACAAATATTCTGACTATTTGGCAAAAAATTTGATATAATTGTTTTAATATATGATTATGGAGATAAGATAATGAAACATTCAAGAAGAGCTCGTCGAAGCCGCACACAAAAGAAACAACTTGTGCCAATGCTACTTGGTATCGCATTATTAGTAGTGACTCTACTATCTATTTTTCTAATCTTTCTAAAACAGCCTTCTAAGCAGCAAAATGATTCCAAAGCTTCAACGGTAGAGACAACAACCAGTTCGAGTGTTATGACTTCAGAAAGTAGTGAAGTACAAACAGAAATCATTTGGGAACAACAAACTGCACCTATCAAACTTCCAATCCTCATGTATCATGCCATTCACGTAATGGCTCCTGAGGAAGAAGCTAATGCGAATCTTATCGTAGATCCAACGACTTTCGAAAGTCATCTAAAAGCATTGCAAGATGCAGGTTACTATACTTTATCACCTGAAGAGGCTTATAAGGTATTGACAGAAAATGTCCTTCCTGCTGGAAAAAAGGTTGTCTGGCTAACCTTTGACGATAGCCTCTGGGATTTTTATAGTTATGCCTACCCATTGCTTAAGCAATATCAAATGAAGGCAACCAACAATGTCATTACAGGGTTTACTGAATCTGGACAAGCAGGGCACCTTACTCTTGAACAAATCAAGGAAATGCAGACCGCAGGGCTCTCCTTCCAAGGGCATACCGTCAACCACCCTGATTTAGAGTATAGTTCTATCGAGGATCAAACAAATGAACTTACTTCCTCTAAGGCCTATCTTGACAGCCAATTAAATCAGGAAACCATCGCTATCGCCTACCCTGGTGGACGATACTCAGCAGATACCGTAGCCTTAACTGAACAAGCTGGCTACAAACTTGGTGTGACTACTAACAACGGCTTGGCCTCTGCTAGTGACGGATTACTGACTCTCAATCGTGTCCGCATCCTCCCAACCACTACCGCTGAGGGACTATTATCCGAAATTTCCTATTAATTTTCACAAACATGTATATGAGAAAACTCCCTGTCACTGACAAGGGAGTTCGTTTTATGTATACTCAATGAAAATCAAAATCAGGCTAGGCGACGAAGATGCAGATAGAACTGAAGTTCATCAAATCGAGTCAACAACGTCTGCTTTTGATTTTCGAAGAGTATTAGATTGACTAAACTGACTTTGATACAGATTATAATAGAAACCTTTATCCGCCAAAAGACTTTCATGGTTACCTTGTTCGATAATCTGTCCATCTTTCAAGACCAAAATCTTATCAGCTTCCTGAATGGTAGATAAGCGATGAGCGATGACGAAACTTGTCCGCCCTTTCATCAACCGTTTCATGGCCTTTTGAATCAAAAGTTCCAAACGGGTATCAACTGAAGAAGTCGCTTCATCAAGAATCAGAATTGCAGGATCCGCTAACAAGGCACGCGCAATAGTCAAGAGCTGTTTCTGACCTTGGGAAATATTGCTGGATTCCTGGTTCATTTCCATATTATAACCACCAGGCAGGGTACGGATAAAGTGATCAACGTTGGCAGCTTTAGCAGCTTCTACAATTTCCTCATCCGTTGCATCCAGACGCCCAAATCGTAGGTTTTCCTTGATAGTCCCTTCATAGAGCCAAGCATCCTGCAAGACCATACCAAATTGACTACGGTAGGATTGACGAGAAATGTTTCGAATATCCTGACCATCTACTTTGATAGCACCTGATGTCACATCATAGAAACGCATGAGCAGGTTGATGAGGGTTGTCTTACCAGCCCCCGTTGGTCCTACGATTGCCACCATTTCACCTGGCTTAACATCAAGATTAAAGTTACGGATAAGCGGCTTGTCTTCTGAATAGCCAAATTCGACCTGTTCAAAGCTGACTTGTCCGGTCAGACTAGCTGTCAACTCTAGCGCATTGGCGTCTTCTTCATCAAGCTCATCTAAGACTGAAAAGATACGTTCAAGGGAAGATTTAGCAGACTGCAACTGGGGTGCCAACTGGGTCAAGGTTTGCACAGGCTGAGAAATCTGCCAGACGTATTGGACGAAGGCCTGCATATTACCAACCGTCAATGCACCTGCAAGAACTTTCAGACCAGCAAGTAAGGCCACGACTACATAGGCAATGTTCGATAAGCCGTGTACCAGGGGCATGAGCAAGCCTGACATAAAACTAGCCTTGAAACCAACTTCCTGCAAACCTGCGGTAATCTGGCGAAATTCTTCAGTAGAAATTTCTTCACGACCGTAGAGTTTGAGAACGTTAAAACCTGTCAAATTTTCTTGGACAAAGCCGTTCAATCGACCTAGGGCATCAGCCTGTTGCTTGAAATAAGGCTGGGATTTGCCCATGACAAACTTGGAACCAAAATAGGTCACTGGAACCAAGGTTACGACTACGAGTGCTAGGGATACATCCAACCAGAAACACATGAAAATGGCTAGAGAGAGAGTCAGAACGGCATTGACTAGCTGGAGAAAACTTTGTTGCAGAGCATTCGACACAGTCTCCACATCACTTGTAAAACGACCTAGCAAATCACCATACTGGTGCTTGTCAAAATAAGAAACAGGAATCTTGTTAATCTTGTGACTCAAATCCTGCCGCAGTTCCTTGGTTGCTCCCTGTACCGCCTTAGTCATGAAATAGGTAGAACCATAGGCGCCGATTTCATACATAAGGGCACGAAGTGCATAGAGCGCAAGCATGATGGCAATGTAGGAATAGTTAATCTGCGCTCCGTCTACTCCATTTGCCATGTCCAACACATTCTTGGTCAATTCTGTGATGATAAGTCCCAGTACAAAGGGCTCCAAGGCATTCATAACTGCACTGATGGTCTTTAGAAAAACAGCTAAAAATACAGAAGATTTGTAACGACGCAAATAGTCCCAAACACGGGTAAATACTGTTCTATTCTTCATAATTCCTCCTATTCTTCTGTTAACGATTGACGGTTAAGTTGAGAGTTGGCAATTTCACGGTAAATCTCATTGCTTTCCATCAATTCATTATGGGTGCCGCGGCCAACGATTTCACCTTCGTTCAGCACGATAATCTGGTCAGCATCCATAATGGTTCCGACACGTTGGGCAACTATCAAGACAGTCGCATTTTCCGTTACTTCCTTCAAACGAGCTCTCAAAATGGCATCCGTCTTATAATCCAAGGCTGAGAAAGAATCATCAAAGATATAAATATCAGGCTGTTTGACAATGGCACGCGCAATGGACAAACGTTGTTTTTGCCCACCTGACAGGTTGCTTCCGCCCTCAGCTAGATGGGTGTCGAATTTTTCTTCCTTACTCTCGATAAACTCCTTAGCCTGAGCCACATCCGTCGCATCATGAAGTTCAGCAAGGCTAGCATCCATCTTACCGTACTTGAGGTTTTCTGCGATAGTTCCGGTAAATAGCAGAGCTTTCTGCGGTATAAAGCCAATCTTGCTGCGAAGTGCCTTTAGATTGTAGCGTCTGACGTCCACACCGTCCACCAAGATACGACCAAGTGTCACATCATAGAAACGCGGAATCAAATGTACCAAAGAAGACTTACCAGAACCAGTTGAACCAATAAAGGCAATGGTTTCACCAGGCTTAGCTTTGAAGGAAATATTGTGCAGCACAGGCGATTCCGTTTCACCAGGGTAGGCAAAGGTCACATTTTCAAATTCCAAATAACCACGAGTATCTGTTTCAGTAATACCTTCTTCATTCTTAGAAATGGAAATGGGCATGTCCAAGACTTCCTGAATCCGTTGGCTCGATACCGACATACGTGGATACATGTTAAACAAGTTAGCAAAGAGCAAGAATGAGAAAAGCGCGTGGAAACTATATTCGATAAAGGCTACCAAATCACCGATTTGCAGACTACCTGTTTGCAAAGGAGCCAGTGCGAACCAGACAATGGCCACAATCATAGCAATGATAATCTGGACAAAGAGAGGCTCTGTCAATCCAGTCAGATTAAAGAGCTTTTTGGAAATATCGGTATATTCCTCATTGACCGACTCAAAGCGCTCCTCTTGAAACTCCTCACGAGTAAAGGCACGAATGACCCGCAAACCCATGAGATTTTCACGAACATACTGGTTGATAGTATCCAATCGTTTCTGTTGTTTTTCAGAGAGAGGACGAGTTTTGGTTGCCACATAGAAAATAACAAAAACCAGAAAAGGCATGGCTACTGCTACTGTCCAGGCTAAGCTCGGACTGGTTACCAAGGTCATGATGACAGAAGCAATCATCATCAAGGGTGTAATAATACCTAGTTTCAACACCATTTCAGAGAATTGCATAAGAACAAAAGCATCATTTGTCATACGAGCAACTAGAGAAGAAACACCAATCTGCTCATATTCATGATGAGAATAGTCCTGAATTTTCTCATACAGATCATTTCGAATATCTTTTACAATGTTGGTTGTCAACTGACCAGCCGCATAGGCAAGCGTTATTCGTCCAACAATTCCAAGCAAGACGATCAAGCCCATCATTCCCGCCCAATAATAGAGCTGACCAACATCATTTTTTGTAATTCCTTGGTCAATCATTCTCGCCAAAAATGTCGGCAACCCTAAGTTTACCACTACAAATAAGAAGGCCCCCAACAAGTCCAAGGCAATCCACTTAGGATATTTTTTTAAGTAGGTCCAAATCAGATTCATCTTATCTCCCTTTCTATATGTTAAAAAGGGGCATAACCCCTTCTTTAAAGTTAAAAGCCACCAAATGGTGACTTTCTATTCTTTCTCGTCGATCACTAAACGAACTTTTTTATCACTTGTTGGAACAGAGTAAACAATCGTTCTGATTGCAGAAATTGTGCGTCCTTTTTTCCCAATGATACGGCCAATATCAGATTTATCCAAATCCAAATGATATTCTAAAAATTCCGGTGTATCAACAATTTTAATTGTCAAGCTATCAGGCTGTGAAATCAAAGGTTTCACAATCGCAATAATGAGATTTTCAATCATGTCCATAAGTGTTCTCGCTTACTGTTCTTATTTAGAGAATTTTTGCTCGTGGAATTTCTTCATCACGCCAGCGTTTGAAAGAAGGCTACGAACTGTATCAGAAGGTTGTGCACCTTTTGCCAACCACTCAAGTACACGCTCTTCTTTAAGTGTTACTGAGTTTTCAGCCAAAAGTGGGTTGTAAGTACCAACTGTTTCGATGAAACGACCATCGCGTGGAGCGCGTGAGTCTGCAACGTTAATACGGTAGAAAGGTTTCTTTTTAGAACCCATACGAGTCAAACGGATTTTAACTGCCATTTTTAAATGTTCTCTTTTCTTTATATTTTTATTCGGTGAAATAGCAGAGCTATTTAGCACATGTTCTATTATAACACACTTTGACCAACTGTCAAGAAAAAAACTTGACAGATTTTTAAAAATTTTACCAAAAATTTTATTGCTCGAGCATATCTGCTAGTTCTCTCAGTTGACTTGCTAGATTTGTACGGTCAAACAGTAAATTATAGACTCCATCTTCACTCAATACTCCGCAAGGAATACCATTGAACTCCCCCTTATTAGATAAATCAAGATCTTCTATATAGATCTGGCTCTGGTAATAATCTAATAACTGTAAATAAGCCGATTGTTCCTGATTGAGTTGGGTCACACTATCGGAAAGGGACTTGTTCAGCTCTAGATGCCTATTAAATATTTTTTCCATTTCCTCTGCACGTTTTCTTGCTTCCATAGTATTTTTCATTAGTGTGTACTACCACCACCCTTTTTTATATCCTCTTTATCTCTATATTCAACGATTGCTCCTATGGCTACTTCAACTCCTCTTACAATATCGTTCAAAGACATGGAAGCCAGTCCTGGCTTGTCCACGACCTGCTCTGGTAGATAAGGAATATGGAGAAAACCTGCCTTGGTTTTTGGAAAATCTTTCTCTGCCAAGTAAAGTGCCTGATACATGAGATGGTTGCAGACAAAGGTGCCTGCAGTGTTGGAAACAGAAGCTGGAATGCCCGCAGAACGAATGGCTTCTACCATGGCCTTGATAGGCAGGGTGGAGAAATATGCCGGTGGTCCATCTGGACGAATGGTTCGGTCAATCGGTTGCTGGCCTTCATTGTCAGGAATCCGGGCATCATCTAGGTTAATGGCCACGCGCTCAGGTGTCAGATCTGCCCGTCCCCCTGCTTGACCAATGCAAAGCACTGCATCAGGTTTATGTTCTGCCATTTTTTCTTCCAAAACACGAGCTGCCTTGTCAAAAACCGTCGGAACTTCGACAATAATCATCTCAGCAGCCGCAATGGTCTTGGGCAGAGATTTAATTGTTTCCAAGGCTGGGTTGATAGCCTCGCCACCAAAAGGATCAAAACCTGTTACGATGATTTTCATATTAACTCCTCCAAAATGATTTCTCCATAGTGAAATTTTTGATTGGGACGGACATGGCGAATAAAGCCAAATTCTTCAAAAACGTTATCTCTGAAATGAGCTTTAATAATGATTTTCTTCCTTGCCACGCGCCTGCATTCGCTCAAAAATTCTTCAGATAGGGCTGTGTAATTGGCAAAGGGTTTCAGTCCGTCAAGATTGTCCGATTCCGTTATATCATGTGAAAACATGGGGTCAAGGTATATGACATCAACTGATTGATCCGCCTGTTCCTTCAAATATATCAAACTATCCTTCCAAACGGTCTGGATAGATTTCATAGCTTGATTGACCTCTGATTTCCCACTATCAAACTCTTTTAAGCCCTTGCTCACAATAAAATGAATGAGCTGAGAACTCTCCAAGGCTGTCACCTGATGACCTGCACTAGCTAGCACAATACTATCCGAAGCTAGGCCCATAGTGCAGTCTAGAATTGTTTGCCTGTCCTTCCCCACTAACTCCAAAAGTGGATCTCTTCCAGACTTGATACGCAACATAGCGGTATCGGGGTGGAAAAAGAGTTTTTGCCCAGTTTTTTCTTCCAAGACCAGCTGGCTTTGATAAACAACCAGTACCGCGTCAGCTTCTGTTTTTGCTAGGATGGACTGGATAGACCTCTTTCGACGGTCTTGATAGTCTAGATTAAGCTGCTCTGCTATTTCTTGAGCCTGTAAAACCAAGGTTTGATTCATCCGAAGACTTGTTGTAACGACTATTTTCATATAGTTAGTATATCAAAAAATCAGGACGAACTCAAAGCTCATCCTGATAGTAACTTCTATATCGCCTGTGTCATGAAGCTGCGGCTTTCCAGTACCTTGACCATGGCTTCTGCTGTATCAAGGGCTGTAAATAGTGGAATTCCTCCTTCAATAGCAGAGCTTCGAATCACTTGCCCGTCGCCGTCAGCCACACGTTTTTTACCAACCGTATTGATAATCGCCTGTACCTTTCCAGCTCGAACCAGACTAGGAATGTCTTGACAGGACTCATCGCCCAATTTTCCAACAGTTGTTACGGAAAGACCATTTTCTGTTAGATAGACAGCTGTTCCAGCCGTAGCCAGCAAGCCATACCCCAATTCATGGAATCGTTGAGCAAGACCAAGTGCTTCTTCCTTGTCTTCATCCGCAATGGTAAAGACAACGTTGCCAAACTCAGCGAGGTGCTGATAACTTGCCTCGAAAGCCTTGTAAAGTGCCTTTTCCAGTGTCAAGTCCGAACCCATAATCTCACCTGTAGACTTCATCTCTGGACCTAACAAACTGTCAACTTTTGCCAATTTTGTGAATGAGAAAACTGGTGCTTTAACGTGCACTTGCTTGCTTTCAGGATATAGACCGTCTTGGTAGCCAAGTTCCGCAAGACTTTGCCCCAAAATCAATTTAGTTGCAACCTGAGCCATTGGAATGTCTGTGACTTTGGACAAGAATGGCACCGTACGACTAGCACGAGGATTGACCTCAATCACATAAACCGTCTCATCCTTGATAACAAACTGGATATTCATCATACCGATACAGTTAAGACCGATTGCCAAGCGTTTGGTATAGTCTGCAATGGTCGCCTGCACCTCTTTAGACAAGGTTTGTGGCGGATATACTGCCATCGAGTCACCTGAGTGAACCCCAGCTCGCTCGATATGCTCCATGATTCCCGGAATCAAGACATCCTTACCATCTGAAATAGCATCCACTTCACACTCACGACCGACGATGTAAGAATCCACCAAAACTGGGTGCTCTGGCGAAGCCTTGACCGCCGTTCTCATATAAGAACGTAAGTCCTCTTCATTTTCGACAATCTCCATAGCACGACCGCCCAAGACATATGAGGGACGAACAAGTACCGGGAAACCAATTTTGCGGGCCGCCTCTAGTGCTTCCTCTTCATTGGTTGCGGTTTGGCCTGGTGGCTGTGGAATCCCAAGGTCTTTCAGGGCTTTTTCAAATAAATCCCTGTCTTCAGCTCTATCCAAATCCGCTACTTGCGTACCCAAGATTGGAATACCTGCTTTGGCCAATGGCTCTGCCAAATTGATAGCCGTCTGGCCACCGAACTGAACGATAACCCCTTTGGGTTTCTCAAGGTCAATCACATTCAAAACATCTTCCAAGGTTAATGGCTCGAAGTAAAGCTTGTCCGAAACCGAAAAGTCTGTTGACACTGTTTCAGGGTTTGAGTTCATAATGATAGCTTCGTAGCCAGCCGCCTGAATGGCCTTGACCGAATGCACCGTCGCATAGTCAAACTCCACACCCTGACCGATACGGATTGGGCCGGAACCCAGCACTAAAACAGATTCTTTTTCCGAGCGGAGGGACTCATTTTCCCACTCATAAGTTGAATAGAAATAAGGTGTAGCACTTTCAAATTCGGCCGCACAAGTGTCCACCATCTTATAAACAGGGACAATTTTGTGCTCTGTCCGCAATTGGCGAATGTAGGATTCTGTTCTGCCCCAGAGTTCTGCAATCTTGCGGTCTGCAAAACCGTATTTCTTAGCTTTTTTCAATAAGTCGATATTATCGTGATTGATTGCCAATTCCTGCTCAATTTCTAAGATATGAAGCAGCTTATCAAGGAAGAAAAGATCAATCTTAGTCAACTGAGCTAGTTCTTTCACTGTATAGCCACGTCGAAGAGCTTCAGAAAGATAGAAGAGGCGATCATCCTGTGCCTTGACAATCTTTTCAATCAATTGGTCATCTGTTGCTTGGCTGAGTTCAGGCATCTCATTGTGATAGACTCCAATTTCCAAAGAACGGCAGGCCTTGAGCAGACTTTCTTCGATATTGCGACCAATGGCCATGACCTCACCAGTTGCCTTCATCTGCGTTCCAAGGCGGCGCTCCCCTTTTTCAAACTTATCAAATGGGAAACGTGGAATTTTTGCCACAACGTAGTCAAGTGCAGGTTCAAACATGGCATAGGTTGTTCCTGTAACAGGGTTCACCATTTCATCCAAGGTCAAGCCAACCGCAATTTTTGCTGCCAATTTGGCAATAGGATAGCCTGTCGCTTTGGATGCCAAGGCAGAGGAACGGGACACACGTGGGTTTACTTCAATGACATAATATTTGAAACTATGGGGGTCCAGTGCCAACTGCACATTACACCCACCTTCGATTTTGAGGGCACGGATGATGCTGAGACTGGCATCACGCAACATCTGGTTTTCAATATCCGAAAGCGTCTGCGTTGGGGCAAATACGATAGAATCTCCTGTATGAATTCCTACAGGATCAAAGTTTTCCATGTTACATACGACCAAGGCATTGTCAGCCGCATCCCGCATCACTTCGTATTCAATTTCCTTGAAACCGGCAATGGAACGCTCAATCAAACACTGGGTCACCGGTGACAATTTCAGACCATTTTCCGCAATCTCACGCAATTCTTCTTCATTGGCACACATACCACCGCCAGTACCACCTAGCGTGAAGGCTGGTCGAACAATGACTGGATAGCCAATTTCAGCAGCAAATCCCAAAGCCTCATCAACTGTTGTCACAATCGTTGACTCAGGAATAGGCTGATTGAGGTCTTCCATGAGTTGTTTGAAGAGGTCGCGGTCCTCTGCCTGATCAATTGCAGATAGTTTGGTGCCCAACAGCTCAACCCCAAGCTCTTCTAAAATACCAGCCTTAGATAATTCCATTGCCATGTTGAGACCAGTCTGACCCCCCAGGGTCGGCAAGAGAGCATCTGGACGCTCCTTCCGTAAAATCCGTGTGACAAATTCAAGCGTAATCGGCTCAATATAGACCTTGTCTGCAATCTCTTTATCTGTCATGATAGTTGCAGGGTTTGAATTGACCAAGACAACACTATAGCCTTCTTCCTTCAAAGCCAAACAAGCCTGAGTCCCAGCATAATCAAACTCCGCAGCCTGACCGATAATAATCGGACCAGACCCAATCACCATAATTTTCTTAATATCCGTACGTTTTGGCATAATTTTAAGATATTAAGGGCGTTAAGCGGACACAGTCAAAATAGGAGTTTGACCAAGAACGCTTGCGTTCGAGGAAAAACTATCTTTTTGACCCAGTCCGTAGCCCGGATTCAATTACAAAATCCGAGCACCAGAACAGCCCCTTCTCCTTTCTATTTTCTATCTCTCCGGATAGAATTAAATAATAGTCCGACGCAGTAAGGTTTAGCTCGATATTAGATAAACCTTACTGCTAGTGTCAGAGTTAGCAAAGGTCCCATAGGACTTTGCGTAGGAGGACACATGCATTAGCATGAAGTCCGACTTGCTCTGACCGACGGGAGAAAATGGATTCGACATTAATCCATTTTCGAGCTAGTGCAAGGGATAGCCTTAAAGTATATCACCATTTCTAAGAGCAGGTGTCAACATCTCAGCGCAGTGGTTGATTGGCTTAAATAGTCCGGGGGACTGTTTAAGGTTGGAGATAGGATTTGCAAAGCAAATCTCAGCAGTTCGTATTCTATACTCCAAATTTAACTTCACTGATGCGAACTTTGTTCGCTCTATTCCCAACTTCCAACTGTCTCCCAGACAGTTGGAACTATGCGGGGGTGGGAGTGAAACAGTCTGGGAATAGACTGTTTCAGCTCAACAACTAAAAATAAAGACTTGTTGATGAACTCTTTTTTACTTTTCGAGTTCTTTCCCACTCCCAGGCGTAGGGAAATAAGTTGCCAGCAACCATTGACCCGTCCCTTGCCTTTCTATTCGTCGCCTCTCTGAGCGACATTAAATAAGATAAGTCCGACGTTTAGAATCTCAATTCGATAATAATTGAAATTCTAAACTAGTGTCAGAGTTAGCAAAGGTCCCGTTGGACTTTGCATAGGAGGACACATGCGTTAGCATGAAGTCCGACTTTCTCTGACCGACGCAGTAAGGTTTAGCTCGATAGTGGTTAAACCTTACTGCCCTTTTTTAAACGAATCCATCAATTCCATAAATTCGTCAAACAAATAGCTGGCATCATGTGGACCAGGTGCAGCATCTGGGTGGAATTGAACAGAGAAACCTGGATAGTACTTGTGGCGTACCCCTTCTACTGATTTGTCATTGATTTCTTCATGAGTAATCATTAAACATTCAGGTAAATCTTCACGAGCCACTGCATAACCGTGGTTCTGACTGGTAAAGTCCACTCGACCTGTCGCAATTTCACGAACCGCATGGTTAAAACCACGGTGACCAAACTTCATTTTATAAGTCGTTGCCCCATTTGCTTTAGCAAAGAGTTGGTGCCCCATACAGATACCAAAAATTGGAATTTTCCCAAGAATCCCACGAATCATTTCTAGTGCTTCTGGAACATCATCTGGGTTACCAGGACCATTTGAAAGCATGACACCGTCTGGATTGAGGGCCAAAATTTCTTCAGCAGTCGTATCATAAGGGACAACTGTCACATTGCAATCACGCTTGGCTAACTCTCTAAGAATAGAATGCTTCAAGCCAAAATCAACCAGCACAACACTACGTCCAACTCCAGGTGCAGGATAGGCTGTTTTTGTCGATACTTGCTGGATGTTGTTGGTTGGCAAAACAGTCGCTCTCAACTGATCCGTCAAATGCTCAACGGAATCACCAACATTTGCCAATGTCGCCTTCATGGTCCCGTGCTGACGAATAATTTTTGTCAAGGCGCGTGTGTCAATTCCAGAAATTGCTGGAATTTTCTTAGCCTTTAAAAATTCATCCAAAGTCATCTGGTTACGCCAGTTACTTGCTCGACGAGCCCACTCGCTAACAACCACTCCCTTACAAGTCGGTTTGATCGACTCGTAATCATCACGGTTAATCCCGTAATTACCTACCAAGGGATAGGTAAAGGTTAAAATCTGACCATTATAAGACTGGTCCGTGATAGATTCCTGATAACCTGTCATCCCAGTTGAGAAAACCAACTCACCAGTCACATCAATATCAGCACCGAAGGCCTCCCCTTCAAAAATAGTGCCATCTTCCAAAATTAAACGTCTTTTTGACATAATAATAATAAGATATTAAGGGCGTTAAGCGGACACAGTCAAAATAGGAGTTTGACCAAGAACGCTTGCGTTCGAGGAAAAACTATCTTTTTGACCCAGTCCGTAGCCCGAATTCAGTTACAAATCCGAGCAACAGAACCCCCCTTCTCCTTTCTATTCGTCGCCTCTCTGAGCGACATTAAATAAGATAAGTCTAACAAATTTCTAACTGCTCAGTTCTAAGATACCTGAACAGCTTACTTTTAAGCCTTGCCATTGACAATTGCTTCCAAAATCGCCATCCGGACAAATACACCATTCTGCATTTGGCGGACAATGCGTGATTTGGGTGCTTCAACTAGAGAATCATCAATCTCAACATCGCGATTGACAGGGGCCGGATGCATAACAATTGCAGTATCTTTCAAGCGTTTGTAGCGCTCCTCTGTTAAACCATGCAAACGGTTATAAGTTTCTTTAGAAAAGCCACCATCACCATCATGACGCTCGTGTTGCACACGGAGCAACATCAGTACATCTACCGTTTCCACAATATCATCAATATTCAAATGCTGACCATAGACATCAAATTCCTCTGCGTACCATTCCTCCGGTCCAGCAAAGAAAATCTCAGCTCCCAGACGCTTCAAAATTTGCATATTGGACTTAGCAACCCGTGAATGTGTAATATCACCTGCAATGGCAATTTTCAAGCCTTCAAAAGTTCCAAATTCTTCATAAATAGTCATCAAATCAAGTAGGGATTGGCTTGGGTGTTGACCTGAACCATCACCACCATTGACAATTGAAGTCTGAATGGTAGGACTATCAATCAACTGCTTGTAGTAATCTACTTCAGAGTGGCGAATGACGCAGATGTCTACCCCAAGTGCCGACATGGTCAAAATGGTATCATACAAGGTTTCACCCTTATTGACTGAGCTGGTACGCGCATCAAAGTCAATCATGCCCATATCCAAACGAAGCTCTGCCATTTCAAAAGACTTATGCGTCCGAGTTGAATCCTCAAAGAAAAGGTTGGAAGCGTAATATTTCCTATCTAACTGAACTTTTTCACCGTTTTTGAAAGCAATTCCTCTCTGAATAAGCCCGAGTACTTCTTCGTTTGAAAGAGTTTCCATTGTAACCAAGTGTTTGAGTGATACTTTACCATTTGTAATTGTCATGACGATACCTACCTTTATGATCTAGATGTAGAATGAGAATTTGTAAACGAAGCGACTATGCACCTTCAACCAGAAGGACAGAATCCTGACCATCGATTTCAGCCATGTGAACGATGATTTCTTCCGAACGACTAGTCGGAATGTTCTTCCCAACATAGTCCGCTCGAATAGGTAGTTCTCTGTGACCACGGTCAACTAAAACAGCTAGACTAACGCGAGCAGGTCGCCCCAAGGACACTATGTTGTCAATAGCAGCACGAATAGTTCGTCCTGTATAGAGCACATCATCTACCAAAATAACATCACGGTCATTCACATCAGCAGTCATGCTTGTCGTATCTTCTTCGACTTTTACATCATCACGGAAAGGTTTGGTATCCAATTCACCCAGTGGAACATCAATACCCTCTAATTGCTTCAGCCTTTCCTGAATACGTTTAGCAATGAACACCCCACGGGTTTTAATACCCGCCAGAACAATATTTTCCAAATTTTTGTTCCGCTCGATAATTTCATAAGTGATACGGGTAATAGCCCGTTTCATGGTCATATCGTCAACGATTTCTTTTGTCTTCATAAGACCTCCAAAAAATATAGAAAAAAGTCCCCTTTACACAAGGAGACTATGAAAATATAGGCTAGCATTTAAAGACTAACCTGCTTAACACGTTGCTCCTTGTCTGCCTCTCTGGACAGGTTTTAAAGGATTTATTAAGCAGAGTATAGCATAAAATCTCAGCCTTGACAATTTTTTTCTGAAAAAATATAGAAATTATCGGATTTTACTGAGAATTTTTTCCAAAAGACAATGAAGTCTTAAGGTTTATGGATTTTAGTCCCGCCAATAGAAAACCGCAGACTAGATAGGCGACAAAGATGACTCCAGCATAAGTCAAAACATAGGTCCAACCATACTTAGGGACATTGAGAAAGAAATAAGCAAAAGGACTGTCCTTAGCATCTGGGATTGGAATTTTTATGAAAAGACCATTCACTAGACCAAAAATCATGTAGAGAACAGGCAAAAGCGTCCACCAAATCGGGTCAAACCACTTGTACTGTTGCTGACGATCGACTATTAGGGTATCTAACAAAAAATATAAGGGAACAATATAATGGCAGAGTAGATTTTCAAGTCGCCAGAAATCGTCTGCCAAAGGTGCCAACATAAAGTGATAGACTACACAGGTAATCATGATAGACATGGTTACAGCAGCCTTTATCCGAAGAAAACGTGACGTCTGTAAATCCACACTTTTACTCATGGCATAGACCATATAGACAGCAAACAGAGATACCAATAAATTAGATTGTACCGTATAATACATGAGCATCCCGATACCGTATTTAATGATTTCTAGAGCAGTTCCCGCAATCGCTAAAGCAGCCAGTAAACATCTGCTATAAAATAAAAAACTTTGATTCTTCATACTATCCTTTCAAAAACAGGAAAAGACTGGTTAACCAGTCCTCTCTCTTAGATTTTCTTAACAAATTCAGATTTCAACTTCATGGCACCAAAACCATCGATTTTACAATCAATATTGTGATCGCCTTCAACAATACGGATGCCTTTAACACGTGTACCTTGTTTAAGGTCCTTAGGCGCACCTTTCACTTTCAAATCTTTGATAAGCGTCACAGTATCGCCGTCCGCCAAACGATTACCGTTGGCATCAATTGCAACAGGTCCACTTTCTTCCTCAGCTACATCTGCTGGGTTCCACTCGTAAGCACACTCAGGGCAAACCAAGAGGGCACCGTCTTCATAGACATATTCAGAATTACATTTTGGACAATTTGGTAAAGTTTCCATTCTTACTCTCCTTAACATTTTTCATGTTCTAGTATAGCATTTGTTGAAAAAATGGGCAAGATGATAAGGTTTTCATACTATTATTCAGCCTTGCGCAGTTTTTCAAGTGCCTCCTGAAAAATAGCTGGCGCTTCTGCCGTAAATTCAACAACCTCGCCAGTTCTCGGATGGGTAAATCCAAGCGTTCTGGCATGAAGAAATTGGCCATGCCCTTTTAGTGTTTTCCTTGGGCCGTAAGCTTCATCACCCGCAACCGGATGACCAATATAAGCCATGTGGACACGAATTTGGTGAGTTCGTCCTGTTTCCAAGGTCAATTCCACCAAAGTGTAGTCACCAAAACGCTCCAAAACCTGAAAACGTGTCACCGCTTCTTTCCCTTTGGCAGTCACCGCTTGTTTCTTGCGGTCTTTTTCAGAACGACCAATCGGCGCCTCAATTACTCCACGATCGTTTGGTAGATTGCCGTGTACAATGGCCCAATACTTACGAAGGGATTTCTTATCTTTCAATTCTGCAGCCAACTTAGTATGTGCCTCATCATTTTTAGCAATCATGAGCAAGCCAGAGGTATCCTTGTCAATCCGATGGACAATACCAGGTCGCAGAACGCCGTTGATACCTGACAAATCCTTCACATGATACAAAAGGGCATTGACCAGCGTTCCCGATGTGTGACCAGCTGACGGATGAACCACCATACCTTGAGGTTTATTGACCACCGCAACATCCTCATCCTGATAGACAATTTCTAAAGGAATGTCCTCAGCTACATAGTCGATTTCTTCCACTTCTGGTACCTGATAGGAAATCACATCTCCAACCTGCACACTGTATTTTGCTTTTTTGGGCTGACCATTGACCAAGACCTGACCATTCTTAATCTGTTCATTGGCAACTGAACGGGACAAATCTGTCAAATCTGCCAAGGCCTTATCCAAGCGAAGACCACCAATCTCAACTCTTACTTCCATTACTCTCTTCTTTCATGATACAAATAAATAAAATTCCTACACCAACCGAAAGGCAGATGTCTGCCACATTAAAAACTGGGAAACTGATAAAATCAAGATGAAACATATCCACTACGTAACCTAGTCTAATGCGGTCAATAAAATTCCCCAAGGCACCAGCAATCATCAAGGACAGACTAAACAAGGTCCAGATATTGCCCTGAATTTGTTTGATATAATACCAAATCAAGCCTGTCACAGCTGCAATCGTAACAATTGTGAAGAACCATTGTTGATTTTGTAAAATAGACCAGGCTGCCCCATAATTTCTCAAATAAGCCAAACTCATGAAACCTGGAAGAAATGGCTCAACTGTGTCTAATGCAATAGTGGCAACAGTCCAAGCTTTAACTAGCTGGTCCAACACAATCAAGACTGCAGCTACTATCGGAAATCCAAACTTTCTCATATTATCCTTTCTTCGCGTCAAAATAACGATGCATCATTTCAATAAAATCTAAAGCACACTGGCTTAATTCTCCGTCTACTCGCTTAACATAGACCATGCGATTATCCATTTGATTTTTTATTGGAATGACTGTAATTCCATTGACACTCTCGCTGTCCAAAAATCCAGAACCAGTCGCGTAGGCATCCGTTCTTTCCAAAATTCCATTCAAAGTTGCACGATCCGTCACATCAAAGGTAACCGAAGAATCCGACGTGTCAATTAAATTTTCAGAATAATAGAGATATGCTTCTTTTTCCTGAGTAAATCGAACAGTCGGTAGACCAACTAAATCACTCAAGTCAACCTCAGTCTTACTGGTCAAGGGATGGTCTTTGCGAAGATAGATGTGGGTTTGAAAATCAATTAAATCTTCTACTTCCAGCTTGAGTTTCTCCAATTTCTGCATAATCCCCTTGGTATTGCGACTATTTAAATAAATAATCCCAAGCTCACTGTAGCCCTGGGCCACTTCATCCAAAATCTGTACGGTAGTGGATTCAAAAATACGAAGATTTTGGTACTGAGGATGAGCAGTAGAAAACTCAGTTATTAAAGGAGGCAGGAAATCATAATGCTGGCTGGAAATGGAAAAGATTTTTTCGCTCTCTTCCGGTTGTAAATAACGATTTTCAAAATGGTCAAAGCCCTTTACCAAGGCCTGCGCCTTCTCATAAAACTCCATACCTTCCTTGGTTAGAACCGTTCCTGAACTGGTCCGATTAAAAATCTGAAAACCAACCTCTTTTTCCAAATCTCGAATAGAAATGGACAAACTTGGCTGTGAAACGTACATTTTTTCCGCTGCCTCACGAAAGGTACCACTGTTGGCAATGGCAACAACGTAGCGTAATTGTTGAATGTTCATACTTGAAACCTCTTAAAACTGCTTTTTCCATTATATCAAAAAAAGGAGGAAATTGCTGAAAAAGTCAGTCATATCACAGTATTTTTGAATTCTCGATTTAAACTTATGGACTAATTTTTACCCTTTAAATAGACAATTTGAGTCTGTTCCTCAAATCCTAATTTCCTATACAACTTCCAAGCACCCTCATTTTCCTCTTCAACGGCAATTTGAAAAGCTTTAGAATTTCTTTTAATCAAATCATTGATGACCAATTTGACCAAGTTCGTACCAATACCTCTTCCTCTGGCATCTTCATCCACTGCTAAACCATAGAGGTAGTTGTAGCTTGTAGAAAGGTCTACAGTGCAGGAGCCAAGGACCTTCTCATTATTTTTGATAATATATAAGATACTATTCTCATCTTGAATCGCTTCTTTAGCATATTGCTCACTAACTTCCAAAGAGGTGTCAAAGGCCTTAGACTGAAAATTAGCAATAGCAGGGATATCATTTTCTACAGCCAATGCAAAGGTTAAGTCAGTCAGGTTTACATCCTCGAATGGATGACTATTTCTGCATAACCAGGTTTCCCTCTCTTCTTCTGCTACTAGATTCATATTTTCTAATAAATTAGGATGATGCTTTAAGAAAACTTGCTCTGTCACAAAAAGCGGACCGAGAAGTTGATGCTCTTTCTGAATCCTTTCAAAGCGTTCTAACAGTCGGCTACCAATTCCTCTTCTTCGGACATCTGGTCTGACAAGTAGGCTCACCTCAGCAAAATCTTCCTTATCATCTGCATAAATCGCTAACAAACCAAGTAAGGTATCTTCCTTATAGGCAAGCAAAAAAGCTGGCATACTTTTATCGAAATTAAGCATATTTGATAAGTAAGGCTGCCGATGACTACCATCTGCAATTTGACATTCTCTATTTAACTGTTGGCAAGCTACCAACTCACTTTCAGACAATAGATTTCTACTAACAATTTTAAAATTTTTCATTTCAGAAATCTCCCTTGTTTTATATTATTCAAAAAATAAAAAGGCCCGATGGACCTTTTTATATGATTATTTTGCGATTGGGTAAACAGATACTTGTTTCTTATCGCGACCTTTACGTTCGAAGCGTACAACGCCTTCTACTTTAGCGTAAAGAGTGTCATCTCCACCACGACCTACGTTAGCTCCTGGATAGATTTTTGTACCACGTTGGCGGTAAAGGATTGAACCACCTGATACAGTTTGGCCGTCAGCAGCTTTCGCACCAAGGCGTTTTGCTTGTGAGTCACGACCGTTTGACGTTGAACCTCCACCTTTTTTGTGGGCCATAAATTGCAAGTTAGCAAGATTCAAGTTTAACATATGTTATTCCTCCGAATTTCTGTAATGATTGCTTCAAGCTACGCCTTAAGCGTTGATAGCGTTGATAACAACTTTTGTGTAAGGTTGACGGTGACCTTGTTTGCGGTGGCTACCTTTTTTAGGTTTGTACTTGAAGGTAACAACTTTTTTCTGTTTACCTTGTTTTTCAACAGTACCAACAACAGTAGCGCCTGCTACAAGTGGAGTACCCACAACAGTTTTTTCACCACCGACAAGAACTACTTCTTCGAAAGTAACTTCTTGACCTGCTTCAACGTTCAATTTTTCAACGTAGATAGCTTGACCGACTTCAACTTTAACTTGTTTGCCGCCAGTTTTAATGATTGCGTATGTGCTCATTATGCACCTCCTATGGATTTTAGGGCCTTGCCCGAATTTGATGTGAAGACTCGCCTAGTACCGTGGGACGAACCACTTACTCTTGCTCCCAAAGAAGCAACGGCATTCGTGCGGTTGCACAGGAAATGTGCATAGTCAACAGTCCTATTATAACAAAAACACCTGCAAATGCAAGTGTTTTGTATCATTTTTCTTACATTTCGAAAACTTCGCTCTCCTGCTTGTTTGGTAAGAAGAGAGAGAGAACGATTCCGACAAGGGCTGGTAATAACCATGCTAATGATTGACCCGCCAATGGCAAAGCTGCAATCGCAGTTGACACCGCAGCCCAACCAAATTGACCCGCTAATACTTCTACCAATGACAAAGCTGTCACTAGCCCCACCGTTAATTGCATACCGTAGGTCGAAAGCGGTACAAATTTATTGACAATGGTAATCAAGACAATACAGATAGTAATTGGATAGAGTACCAAAAGAACAGGAATAGAGAAAGCGATGATTTTGCTCAAACCAAGGTTGGCAATACCAAAACCAATCAAGGTAAAGACAGTCGCATAGACTTTGTAGCTAAAACGTGGGAAACGCTCTGCAAAGAATTCTCCACTAGAAACGATAAGACCAACCGTTGTTGTAAAACAGGTAACGATAACCATCGCAGCCAAGAAAATTTGGGCACTTGGACCAAAAATAGCCTGAGTTGCTTGCGAAAGAATATAAACACCCTTGTTGGTATCGGACGCCAAAACATCAGCAGGCACAGGGAAATGATTGCCTAGGAAGGCCAAACCAATATAAAGTGCCGAGAAGGCCAAAGCAACGACTAACCCAACTGACCAAATGGTTGAAATATATTCCTTCTTGCTTGAGAAGCCAAGTTGCTTCAAGGTATTAACCGCAACCACACTGAAAGCGATGGAAGCCAGTGCATCAAGGGTGTTATAGCCTTCAATAAATCCTGTACCAAATGCCTGTCCAGCTGAATAAGCCTCTGAAGCTGGTAGTGGACTAGTTGACCCGTACTTAGCAATACCCAGCACCACTAAAATCACAATCAAAATGGCAAAAACAGGGGTTAAAATACGTCCGATACTGTTTAAGATTTGAGATGGATTGAGAGCAATCAGATAAGCTGCCACAAAGTAAAGGGCTGTAAAGCCAAATAACCAGAGACCCAGATTCGCATCGCCCAACAAGGGTGCAATACCAATTTCAAAGGACGTTGTTGCTGTACGCGGAATGGCAAAGAAGGGACCAATCGCCAAATACAAGGCAACAAGATAGACCGTTGCAAAGGCAGGTGAAATCTTGCGTGAAATCTCGTGGACATAACCTTTGGGATTTAAAGTACCGACAATCAAGGCAATGACGGCAATGCCGACACCCGATACGACAAATCCTAAAATAGCCGGCCAGAAATTCTCACCAGACAAGACACCAAGTGCAGGCGGAAAAATCAAGTTTCCTGCACCAAAAAACATACCGAACAGAAGTAATCCTGTTAGGGCTCCTTTTTTCATAATAGCTCCTTTATATTTTTCTGAAGTCTTATTATATCATACAAATTCGATTTTTCCGAACGATTCGTATTAAAAAATCCAGCAATAACTGGATTTACATGTATGTCAAAATAATTGTAGGCTACAGTAAGTCTTCAATCAAACTATCTACTTCGTCCTGAGCTTCTTCTTTGGGTGTGATTTCAGTTACGATAATCCCAGCAACAGCTCGTTCCACCAAGCCCTCTACATCCATACGAGCTTCGTATTGCTCGACATTTTTGATTTTAGGGTTCGTTTTTGGACGGTCAGGGGCAAAGATGGTACAGCAATCCTCAAAAGGCTGGATGGAAATATCAAAGGTATCAATTTCTTGAGCAATATCAATGATTTCCAACTTGTCCATGGTAACGACTGGACGGATAACAGGTGTATTGGTCACCGCATTGATAGCCTGCATTGATTCCAAGGTCTGACTGGCCACTTGTCCTAGACTTTCACCATTGATAATAACCATGGCACCACGCTCTTCCCGTACTCGGTCTGTAATCCGCATCATGAAGCGACGTGTCAAGGTCATCAAATAAGCTTCAGGTGCCTTTTCCTTGATTTCTTCCTGAATTTCTGTAAACGGCACTTCGATAAAGGTGATATTACCACCAAAAGCAGTCAATTTACGAGTCAAATCATGGGCTTTTTTAAGTGCACCTGGGCTAGTATAAGGAGGACTTGCAAAGTGCAGGGCTTCGATTTCAACCCCACGTTTCAGTGCTAAATAGCCCGCAACAGGCGAATCAATACCACCTGATAGCATCAGCGTACCCTTGCCAGATGTACCAACTGGAAGACCGCCTGCCCCCTTGATTTCTTCATGGGAAATATAAGCAGCGTCAGGACGAATCTCCACTCGCAAGGTAATATCTGGTGACTTCATTTGCACTTGCACATTTGGAATAGCTGTAAAAACCGCATCTCCAAGGACTTGGTTAAGGTCACGGCTGTCCAATTCAAAACTGTGGTCGCTTCGACGCGCAGCAATCTTGAAAGTCATACCGTCCTTATAAATGTTTTTCATGATGTCTTGCACCGCTTCTTTTAAAGCTGGAACAGACTTTTCAACCTTATAAGATGGTGCGAAATTTTGGATTCCAAAAATCTTCTTCAAAGAAGCTGAAACTTCCTGATAATCTGCCCCATTCAAATAGACATGACCACGGTCACGGTCAAAATAAACGGTCACTTCTGGGTAAACAGAAAGGACATGCTTGATATTATTGCGGAGTTTGTTAACAAACCGCATCTTGTTTTTCCCTTTAGTTGACAATTCGCCATAGCGAATCATAATTTCTGAATAGTTCATTCTACCTTACTTTCTGTGTGTTGTGATAAATTTGTTTGAAAATCGTGAGGAATTGTTCGATTTGCCCCATATCGTTGTCATCATCCAAGCTGATACGGACGGCAGTTTGAGCCAACTTCTGCGGAACACCCATAGCAATCAGTGTTCCAGCTGGTTTTCCAGCCTTGGATGAGCAGGCTGAGGTGGTCGAAATGTAAATCTGGTGGTCTTCAAAGGCATGGACAATGACCTCGCCACGAATATTCTTAATCCCAAACGTCACAATGCTTGGCACAAAGTCCTCTAGCCCAGAAAAGACCGTCACATCAGCATATTTGCCCAATTCATCCACCAGGATCTGCTTCATGGCTACCAGTCGCTTCTGGCTATCTGCCGCCTTATCCAAGGTCAAGCGGAGCGCCTTAGCCGTTGCTGCAATACCAGCCACATTTTCAGTAGTTGAGCGTTTGTCGCTTTCCTGTCCTCCTCCTGTCAATAGCGGAGCGATTTTCTTACCAGCTTTGACATAGACGAAACCTACTCCTCTAACAGAGTGGAATTTGTGACCTGAAAAACTGGCAAAATCAACTCGTTCTGTCAAATATCCATCCGTTGGCACCTTGCCGATAGCCTGCACAGCATCCACATGGAAGGAAATGGTTGGCTTATCAGCTAACAGTTGAGATATTTCCTGAATGGGCTGAATGGCACCAATTTCATTGTTGACGGCCATGATAGAAACCAATGTGGTATCTGGACGAATCAAGCTTTCTAAGGCTGCAACATCCACAAAACCTTGGGCATTGACAGGAGCCAAATCAACCTCAAAACCTTGCATTTTGAGCCAAAGTGCAGACTCTTTTACCGCTGGATGCTCAATAGCTGAGACGATGATGTGCTTGCCCAGATGAGCCTTTTCAAATGCCACTCCCTTGATGACCCAGTTGTCCCCCTCTGTGCCACCTGATGTGAAAAAGATCTCCTTGCTGTCCTTACCTAGCAATTCTGCAATTTGCTTGCGAGATGCTTCTAAGATACGGGTTGCCTGACTGCCTAGGTTGTGGAGGCTAGAGGGATTTCCCCAGATTTTTGTCGCCACTTCCGTATAGGTCTTGAGAACTTCTGGATAGACCTGTGTCGTGGCTGCATTGTCAAAATAAATCATTTTTTCATTCCTTTGCTTGCAATAGTCCTATTTTATCACGTTTCACATCTTGTTTCCACTCTTTAAGATAGTTTTAAACTTGGTTTTTTAAGATGGAGTTGGAGGATACGACATGAAATCATCAAACAGAAACGAACACCAATCTACCTTATCCAGACTACAAGAATTGTTGACCTTAATCGGCTCTATATTAGGGATTATTGCTGCTTGTATTACCATTTATACCTTCACTGCAAAATCAACTGTTGCCAACACTAGTCCTAGTAGCTCGGTAAGCTCATCCAGTTTTACCAGCACTAGCCAATCTTCAGCAATTAGCCCAACCATTCACATACAAGTACCAACAAGTTCCAGTACTGAAACGACAGCTTCTAGCCAAAACGAAACTAGCTCTACAGTAGATTACAGCAGTTCGTCAATAACTGCAGAAACGTCTTCCAGTCAGGAAAGCCAGACAAGTACAACAGAAACAGGTAGCAGCAATACGGAGGTAACCAGCGGAGCTGCTGAAACGACTTCCAATCAATAATAGAAATACTTGTTCAACCCTATTTGGTCTGATATACTAAATTCAAGAGGTACAAGATGAAGCACTTTATTCTCAGGATACCTATTTTAGTTTGGTTATTACTGTTTTCATTCATTGAAATCTTCCTGCTAGCAACATTGTTACCAGCACCGTTTAACACTAGTTCACTTCTTCCAATAGTTATCTTAGCCAGCTGTGCAGTAAGGGTATCTAATGAAGTCAAAGAGAGATGGACAATACACGCCATTCAAACATCTATGGTGGGCGGTACTTGCTTGGATTATCTTGGGTTTCCTTTTCGGATTGACTGTCCAGGCACCCATTGCAAATCATATTGTCTTTATAGTAAAAGCAATTATAGGTGGAATAGGCTATCGGCTGATTGAAGGCTATACTGTCTATCGTTATCATTATCTACAGACGAAAAAGAAAGGTTGACCCTTTCTTTTTTAGTTTTCTACAGTATTTTTTTCAATTCATCTATATCTTCTTGACTAGTTGACCAGCTAGTCGCAAAGCGAATAACACTGTGGCTGTCGTCATATTTTTCCCCGAAACCATAGGCAATGCCAGCTTCAGTCAATCTAGCTAATTCTTCATTTCTGACGATGACAAACTGCTGATTGGTTGGGGATTTGAGATAGAATGGAAAACCTTTTTCTTGCAAAATCTCCTTGAGCTGCTCTGCCATTGCGATAGCATGATGCCCTAATTCAAGATACAAGTCGTTGGTAAATAGTCGGTCAAACTGAACTCCTGTCAATCTCCCCTTTGCCAACAAGGCGCCATGGTGCTTGACAATCGATACAAATTTCTTCGGTTGATTGTTCTTGGTAAAGACCAAAGCTTCACCCATTAGGGCACCGAGTTTTGTCCCACCGATATAAAAAACATCCGTCAGCTCTGCGATTGTCGGTAAATCCAAATCCGTCTCAGGAGCCGCAAGTCCATAGCCCAAGCGAGCCCCGTCTAAAAAGAGCGGAATATTGTGACTGCGACAGACTTTTGCTAGGCCCTCCAGCTCTGATTTACTATAAAGTGTGCCGTATTCCGTCGGATGTGAAATATAAACCATACCTGGATGAACCATATGAGCATGATTGGCATCTGCGTAAAAGTCTTTAATGTAGCTATCTACGTCATCAGCTGTCATTTTGCCGTCTTTATGTGGCAAGGTCATTACTTTATGTCCCGTGAACTCAATAGCTCCGGCTTCGTGAGTAGAAATATGACCTGTATCTGCTGCAATGACACCCTCATAAGATGCCAACATAGAAGAGATGACAATTTGATTGGTCTGTGTTCCACCTGTCAAAAATGTGATTTGTGCATGAGGACAGTCCGTAGCAAGTCTGATTTTTTCGATAGCAGACTCTGTATAGGAATCCGTGCCATAGCCGGATAATCCCTCTTGATTGCTTGCAACTAAGGCTTCTAGCAAGGCAGGGTGGGCACCTTTGTTATAATCATTTTCAAAATGTAGCATGATTTTCTCCATAAATGATATGAAAAAAGCCTGAATGCACAGGCTTTTTTATTTTAGTCCGTCCTGAGGGAATCGAACCCCCATCTCAAGAACCGGAATCTTACGTGATATCCATTACACTAAGGACGGAAATGAAAAACTTGCACAAGGCAAGTTTTTATTTGAATTACAATTCAATGTCACCGAAAAGGTCAGCCATTGAGAATCCAGATTGAGTTTCTGGCAATTCGTAATCACGTTTTTCTTCACGTTTTTGACGACGTGGACGTGGAGCACGTTTTTCAGCTTTTTCTTCGCCTTCAGCAACTGCTGGACGCTCTTCCAAAGCTTTGATAGAAAGTGATACACGCTCATCAGCTGCGTTTACTTCAAGAACTTTAACTGTAACTTCTTGACCTACTGACAAAGCATCTTTTGGATTTTCAACACGTTTGTGTGAAATTTGTGAGATATGTACCAAACCATCGATACCTGGCAATACTTCAACGAAAGCACCAAAGTCAGTCAAACGTTTCACTTTACCTTCAATCACATCGCCAGCTGCCAATTTTTGCTCAACGCCATCCCATGGACCAGGCTGTGTAGCTTTCAATGACAATGATACGCGACCTTCTACTTCGTCGATTGCAAGAACTTTAACTTCAACTTCTTCACCAACTGTTACAGCTGACTTAGGAGATACGTTACGCTCATGTGACAATTCTGTCAAGTGTACCAAACCATCTACACCACCGAGGTCGATGAAGGCACCGAAGCTAGTGATACGTGCAACTTTACCAGTTACAACTTCACCAACTGCCAATTTACCGAATACTTCAGCACGTGCTGCTGCAGCTTCTGCTTCAACAACTTCACGACGTGACAAGATGAAACGGTTCTCAGCTGGATCAACTTCTTTGATTTTCGCATCAAATTCTTGACCAACGAAACGCTCAGTGTTGCGAGTGAAACGGCTGTCGATCATTGAAGCAGGGATGAAACCACGAAGACCTTCAAATTCAACTGCAAGACCACCTTTAACGGCACGAGTTACTTTAACTGTAACAACTTCTTCTTCACGACCAACAAGCTTGTCCCATGCTTTACGTGCTTCCAAACGTTTTTTAGATACAAGATAAGTAACAGTGTCTGTATCTTTACCAACAACTTGGCGAAGCACAAGCAATTCAAGTGTTTCACCAACTTTAACAAGGTCGTTGATATCAGCATCACGATCGTTTGTCAACTCACGAAGAGTCAATACGCCTTCTACACCAGTACCTGAAATAGCTACGTTAGCTTGAGCAGCATCAACTGTCAATACTTCTGCAGTTACCACATCACCAGGTGTAACTTCACTTACACTGTTCAACAAATCTTCAAATTCGTTCATTATAAAAAAACCTCCGACAATCAGGTCTTTCGACCCAACATAAAATATATTTTATTTAAGGCACACGCAAGGACAACAACAATTAGACATCTTTGACGAACTAGACTATATCTAGTACCTTTACTCGGGTAGCTGGATTCGAACCAACGCATGAGGGAGTCAAAGTCCCTTGCCTTACCGCTTGGCGATACCCCAAAATATTTTTCTAAGATAGTACTCTGAAATGAACTCGGGCTAAAAACGCTGTGTAAAAAAGATAAGTCGCCTAGCAAATCAGGATTTGCTGTCAACTTCCTATTTTTACTGTGCGTTTGATGCCCTTAGTATCTTAGACATGGAAAGAGAGGGATTCGAACCCCCGAACCCGAAGGAGCGGATTTACAGTCCGCCGCGTTTAGCCTCTTCGCTATCTTTCCATAGCACCAACAGTCACTATTCTATCATAAAATAGTGACTATTTCAAGCTTTTTAGTGACTTAAATTATAATTTTCTATAATATTGCCAACTGCTTTTTCTAGTTTTTTATAAAAGCTTTCAGTATTCCCGTTTTTAATCACTGCGAAATGATTATCAGCCAATTCTGCAATTTCACCAATGACTTTTTTACCAATCACAAGACGGTATCCGGGGAATTCTTCTTTGTTTACTAAGACTTTGCTATCTTCAATTTGGATTTCAATTTTTTTATCTTTTTTACTCATTTTCAAACCTCACTTTTACTATTCTACAAAAAAAGAGAAGAGCTTGCAAGTGCAAGCCTTCTGAAATTATTCCACTTCAACAATCCATCCTTCTGGTGCTTCAATATCACCAAACTGGATGCCTGTTAATTCTTCATACAATTTACGCGTGACAGGTCCTACTTCTGTTTCGCTATGGAAAACATGGAGTTTGTCTGCGATTTGGACACCACCGATTGGCGAGATAACAGCTGCCGTTCCGCAGGCACCTGCTTCGACAAACTGGTCTAATTCTTCGACAAGGACTTCACGCTCCACAGCCCTCATCCCCAGACGATGCTCTGCCAAATATAAGAGAGAATACTTGGTAATGGACGGCAAGATTGATGGTGAAATCGGTGTGACAAACTCGTTATCAGCTGTAATCCCAAAAAAGTTTGCAGACCCTACTTCTTCAATCTTGGTGTGGGTAGCTGGGTCCAGGTAAATCACATCTGAGAAGCCCTGCTTTTTAGCATATTGGCCCGGTAAGAGCGACGCCGCGTAGTTACCGCCGACCTTGGCTGCCCCTGTACCATTTGGCGCCGCACGGTCGTACTTGTCTTGGATGAGGAAGTTGGTCGGAGCTAGACCGCCCTTGAAATAGTTGCCAACTGGCATGGCAAAAACAGTGAAAATGTACTCTTCCGCTGGTTTTACACCGATGATGTCGCCAACGCCGATCAGGAGCGGACGGAGATAAAGTGTACCACCAGTTCCATAGGGAGGAACGTAGTCTGCGTTTGCTTTGACCACCTCTTTACAAGCCTTGATGAAAAGGTCCGTCGGAACAGGCTCCATGAGCAAGCGGTCGGCCGTTCGTTGCAGTCGCTCAGCGTTTTGGTCTGGACGAAAGAGCTGGAGTTTTCCCTCCTTGGTGCGATAGGCTTTAAGGCCCTCGAAGGCCTGCTGGCCATAGTGAAGGGCTGGTGAGCTTTCTGAAATATGAAGTTCCGCATCTTCGGTCAACTGCCCTTCAGACCACTGACCATCTTTGAAATGAGCGATAAAACGGTAAGGTAGTTTCATATAGGCAAAACCAAGGTTTTCCCAGTCGATTGTTACTGTCATAGGTGTTCTCCAAATTCATTTTTTATTATTTTACTACTTTTGAAAGTGATTTTCAATTAAAAATTCAGAAAATTTTGTGAATATAAGAAAAACCCGCCGGAGCGAGTTCACTTTACTATTTAATCCAAACCCTAAACACTTCTTCATCAGAAATGGTATCTGAAATGAAGCTACCGTTGCTGGTGCGTTCAGACAGGCTGAGCTGGGTCACATCAACCTCATAGAGTTTGCCCGTTTTAGACTGCACATGAAGCACTTGACTGGTCGTTTCATCTTCATTTGCCGTGCTAAAGAGGTCAAAATCACCCTGGTCCGTCAAGACTGGACCCGCCGCAAAGACACGGTGAGGCTTAGCCTTGAGTTCACGAATCACCTGCAAACCACGCTTGGCACGGCTAGTCACGGGGATTTCCTCCGTCGCCATCCGCTTCAAACTACCACGCTGGGTCAGGAGATAGACGGAGCTGGTATTGCTGATAAAGGCCGCAGCCACCACATCCCCATCCTTGAGGTTGACCGCCTTG
The DNA here is from genome assembly GCF_046032535.1 of Streptococcus suis. Lineage (GTDB taxonomy): Bacteria > Bacillota > Bacilli > Lactobacillales > Streptococcaceae > Streptococcus > Streptococcus suis_AK. The sequence goes on from NZ_JARQPL010000003.1 coordinate 66,168, forward strand.
ACACCGGCCGCCTTGGCACCGATGATTGGCACTTCTTCGATGTTAAATCGCAGAGCGTAGCCCTTTTCTGTGATGAGCATGATGTCATCCAAGACTACAGGCGATACAGTAACGACCACATCATCCGAATCTTTGAGTTTGGCATACTTGGTTGACTTAGACTTGTAAGTCCGCCATGGAGTAAACTCCTTCCGCTCCACACGTTTGATTTGACCATATTTAGTCACCGCGAAATAAGTTCCCTCTTCAAAATTCTCAACCAGTTCAGCGAAGATAATCTCTTCATTGGTATCAAAGTTCATCAGGGTCTGGCTCAGGTGTTCACCGATGTCTTTCCAACGAATATCTGTCAGTTCATGGACAGGTCGGTAGATGACATTTCCAAGATTGGTAAAGAGCAAGAGGTTCTGGGTTGTCTTGGCATTCTGCAAGAAAATCAGCTGGTCATCCTCTCGTTTGCCCATTTCTTCAAGGGTTGAGGCGTTGAAGGAACGCGGACTTGTTCGTTTGATGTAGCCTGCCTTGGTCACGCTGACAAAGGTTTCTTCTTCGACAATCAAGCTGGCAGTATCAATTTCAATCGCTTCTGCCTGATCTTGCAATTCGCTCAAACGAGGATTGCCAAACTGCTTCTTAACCTCACGCAGTTCTTTCTTCATCAGATTGAACATGGTCCGCTCATCGCCGATAATGGCTGCCAAGGTCTGAATCTGCTCGCGTAGGGCTGCCTCTTCATTTTCCAAGGTCACAATGTCGGTATTGGTCAAGCGGTAAAGTTGCAAGGTTACAATTGCTTCTGCCTGTTCCTCGCTGAAATCATAGCTGACTTTCAAGTTTTCCTTGGCATCCGCCTTGTTTTCAGAAGCACGGATAAGGGCAATAACGTCATCCAAAATGGAAATAACGCGAATCAATCCTTCTACGATATGGAGGCGTTTTTCAGCCTTTTCCTTGTCAAACTTAGAACGGGCAATGATAATCTCACGGCGGTGGGCGATGTAGCTGGACAGAATCTTCTGCAAGCCGACCTGACGTGGTGTGAAATTGTCAATCGCCACCATGTTGAAGTTGTAATTGATTTGCAGGTCGGTGTATTTGTAGAGGTAGTTGAGAATGGTTTGCTCGTCGCTGTCTTTTTTCAGCTCAATGGCAATTCGCAGACCTGTACGGTCTGACTCATCACGCACCTCAGCAATACCAGGCACCTTGTTGTTGACACGGACATCATCAATCTTCTTGACCAAAACAGCCTTGTTGACTTCATATGGAATCTCAGTAATAACAATCTGCTTCTTGCCTGCCTTGAGCTGCTCGATGTCACAACGGCTACGGACAACGACACGACCCTTACCAGTTTCATAGGCTTTCTTGATTTCGTCAGCCCCTTGGATAATGGCACCTGTTGGGAAGTCTGGTCCAGGCAAGAACTCCATCAACTTTTCTAACTTAGCAGTCGGATGATCAATCATGTAAACAACGGCATCGATGACCTCCGCCAGATTATGCGGCGGGATGTCAGTCGCGTACCCTGCTGAAATTCCTGTCGCTCCATTGACCAAGAGATTAGGGAAGGCAGCTGGTAGCACAGTGGGTTCTTTTTCCGTATCATCAAAGTTCCAGGCAAATGGTACTGTCTTTTTCTCGATGTCGGCCAGCAAATAACCTGCCATTTCCGACAGGCGAGCCTCGGTGTAACGCATGGCCGCAGGCGGATCGCCGTCCATGGAACCGTTGTTTCCGTGCATCTCCACCAAAATCTCGCGGTTTTTCCAGTCCTGACTCATGCGGACCATGGCATCATAAATAGAGGAATCACCGTGTGGGTGGAAATTCCCCATGATATTCCCGACTGACTTGGCGGACTTGCGGTAGCCCTTGTCAAACGTGTTGCCGTCCTTATTCATGGAATAAAGAATCCGACGTTGCACGGGCTTTAGACCGTCACGAATGTCCGGCAAAGCCCGCTCCTGAATAATATATTTGGAGTAGCGACCAAAACGCTCTCCCATGATGTCCTCAAGGGACATGTTTTGAATGTTTGACATAAATTAAGATACAAAGCCCGTAAAAGACAAAGTCAAAATAGGAAATCGGCAGAAAATCCTGATTTTCCAGACGATTTATCTTTTTGACACAGTCTTTAGGGCGTGTTCAGTTGTTTCTAGCAACCGAACATTCCTTTCTTTGTTTCTTGTCGAAAAAATTTTTTTACTTTTTTTGATAATCGCCTTAGGTAGTGGGGACGGAAGAGACCTCCTGCGGAGTTCCATTCCTAAGTTAGAAGCCAAAGTCTTCCAACTTCCCTGAAGCTAATAACAAGGTTATTAGCTTCTTTCACTACGGCGGCGATTATCCATTTTGGGCTCGCTCACGCTCGCCTGCATACCGTAGTAAAATGTTAATGCTGAGCCATAATTTTTATAACTTCTCTAAAAGAGGCGAGAAATCACTAGCAAAATTATCCTCATTTATAAACTGAAATTCTTTATAAATATCATTCAACACCTCTAGTATGTCATTCAAATAATCAATATCGTATTTAGTATCCGTATTAAACATAATATCAATTTCACGTACCAGGGTATCCAAATTAGATTTTTTGCTTAGATATAGACACTCAAATCCTTGATAATTATCAATTTTTCTAAATTTTGCTAATTGTTCTGATAAAAGGCTTATTTTATTTATGTATCCTCGTCCTTCAAATTCTTCATATTGCAATTTGAGATATTCTATAAATTTTAATGCACTCAAAAAATCAATATCATCTGTATGATTATTTGCATGTGCGAACTCATGTCTGGCATTCAATAGCTCAATGTAAGCATTCTTATAATTTTCACAGCTAGCAGGTAGAAATAGTTTAAATTCCGAGGAGTAGACTTTTATTTCTTTTTTTATTCTGTCAAGTGTTGGAGTAATCGGAAAATTTTCTATCGGCATCTGCTTTAAAATAAATTTATCCTTTGCAGTCTTTCGCTCTTCTTCAAATTCAATTTCTAAAATTGAATAGATAGAATATTTAAGTAACTGTTCAGACAAAGAATAGATTGCGACAACCAAAGAACTCTCCAAAGTCTTAGTTAGGTTTTGTGAAATCTGAATGAGCGGATTACCTGCCAGCTGTTTTAATTGGTTATAACCGCTTAACATTTCTTCAATTTGATTAACCCTATTTTGATAAGAAAATACATTATTCACCATATCTCACAACCTCTTTTGTCGCTTGAATTTTCTTGTCTGTCCATTCGACTAGATCTTTAATCACTAGTTTTTCAATAACTTTGATGAAGTCGGACATGAAGGTATAATCAGGTTGATTGTTTTGGGTAGGAATTTGAAATTCCATATCGTATGTTTGTGATGCCCTAAGTTTATGTCCAAAATCATACTTACCAAGCAACTGTTTCTCAATAATTGTTTTCAAAAACAATAAAGATTTCGGCTGAGTATTTTCTGTGTTCCAAAATACGCCAGTATCGTCACCAGCTCCAAATTCATACCCACGATAAAATGTATTTCCAAAAATATCAATTGTAATTGAATGTTTTGGAAACTTTCTTACATCATTGCCAATCTTACCAACTATGCCTGTATTGGTTGTCCCAGCCATAACAAATGGTAAATCACCTCGAATTTGATCCTCTTTCTTTAAGCGTCGCCCTTGATGGATTGACGGAAAAAGTTCTCTCATTAAAACTGGAGATAGCGACAATATACCCAAATACTCTACTCTACTCTACTCTCAGTATCGGAGAGTTTAGCAAATCTGTCAAGTATTTTCTCATCATTTTTTGTAAGATGATAATCTTTAAGTCCAGTTACTGTTAGGTAAGCCTCGAGCGTCTCGATGCGTTCAGCCTCGAGCGTCTTTATGTAGTTTTCCATATATGAAAAAGCTATCTGATTATTTAAGAATGGTAATTTGATTTTTTCCTTTCTTAACTTTGTAGAACTCATCGGATTACCATAATTAAATCGTTCACGAATTTTTTTGAACAAGTTTGCCGTAAATAAATATTGAAATTTTTGAGCATTTTTATCTTTATATTTGACAACACGAACATTATCCGAAAAGAAAGCCCTGTAAGGATGATAAAAAACAGCAGTATCTTTACCGTTATAAGCAATACTCAGACAATTTTCATACATAGCAGAAGAATCATGGATTTCGATATATTCCTGAATACCATTATTAACCGAAGATGACGATATATAAGGAACATTTCCTGAAACAATTTCATTTTTTGTTAATCTTTTTCCGTTAAAAATATCAAAAAATTCATCAATTTCTTTCTCCCGCCACTCTCCCCCTGCCTCTTCAAACTCTTTGTCTAGTTTGGCTAGGCGAGGGCTTAGGGCTTTTTTGTGACGTCTTCTCCTTTTTGTTGGAGGAGTTGGGTCACTTCCCAAGAAAGATAGTCGGCAACGGTCTTTTTGAAATCCTCTAAGGTTGGTTTGGTATCAATGACTTGGTGTTGCTCAAAATTCCAATCATTACCATTTAGACTGATAAAGTCCTCGATATAGACAGCGTCCAAATCCCAATCTGCTTCTACTTTAGCTCGACTGCCTGCCTTGTATATCTTGATGATATCCTGATAGCGTTGAACAGGGCTATCCACTTCTGAAATACCACGTTTGGCGCGCTTGTAGCCATCATTTCTGAAGTCAATGAATTTGACAGGGCGTTCTACATCGTGAGGGGTCTTAGCTTCAAAAATATAAATAGAGGTTTGCACTCCTGCCATTGGCACGAAAAGGTCAACCGGCATCTTGATTGAGGCAAGCATGGTATGCTTTTTAAGAATAGATTGAGCTGTCTTGGTAGCTTTACCAGAACCTGCTGAATCTTGGATGATAATCGCACCTAAGCCTCCTTTTTCCATCTTATCAAGACCATGTTCTAAGAAAGGCAGTCCATTTTCATCATAAGAAAAAGGTGGGTTCAACAACAGACGGTCAGCCTTGAAGTTTTCAAAGAGACTTTCTGGGCGGTTAAAGGCTGAACCTTTCTCAATACGACTTGAACCATCACCACGTAAAATCATGTTGGTCGCCGCCAAAGTAAACATCTCTGCGTTTAGCTCAACGCCGAGAAGATTGTTTTTCTTGAGTGCATCAATAGCTTCATTTGCGGCCGTGGTCGCCTTACCAAAGATAGCATTAGCATCATCTATCATCAATTCCATTGCAGAAATCAAGAAACCTGCAGAACCTGTCGCCAAGTCCATGACTTTGTTATCTTTTTTAATCGCTAAAATCTGTGACATCATCTTGGTCACATAAGGCGGCGTTAAGACAATGCCAATTTCCTTACCATCTCCAAGGGCATACTTGAGAAACTCAGAATACATTTCCCCCATAATGTCAATATGGCCACCTAAACCGTCAATAGCTTTGAAAATGTATTCATAGATAAAGGTGAAAATTTGTTTGGTCACACTTGCCTGACCATCAATCAACTTGGCAACTTCTTTATCAAGGTCTGTCTTTTCGTCACGCTGAGCATCTTTTGAAATTTCCTTGAAAGAAGAAATCATCAAGTCACGCTTGGTTTTCTCAATCCCTCTGTTTTCTAGAAAATTTGAAATATGCGTTACAATCAATTCGCCATCATGCTTGTCTTTGACTTGTTTCCCTAATAAATTATCAGGAATTAGACCGTCATCTAACTTAATTTTGTCACCATTAGGAGTAAGCATTTCAATATCTTGCATGGCCAAAAGCATACCAGATACATAGAGAACTCTCTGTGGAGCAGTGATATTATGATTGTGCATCAGGCGATTGAGTTTCTTGGCATAACTTTGCAAGACTGCTTGACTATCAATTAAAATCTGATGTTTTTCTTCTTCTGTCAGAACAGCGTTCTTGTAAAACGTTTCAAAACTCTTCTCATTTTCAAGAAAATCAAGAGTTTGAACGGTTGTTAATTCTTTATAGGCATTCAGAGCAGAACCGAAGACATAGTAAACTTTGAGAGAAACATTTTCTTCGTTGTCACCAGCCACACCAATCGCAAAGACCTCGCTGTATTTACCAGAAGCAATCATATTTCTAGCGTAATACAGAGCACCATTCACTGCATAAGCAGAAACTGAACTATCATCTTGTTTAATACCGTCTTTATTTTCAGCAAGTAATTTTTTTGCTGAGAATTTATTTTCAAAGATAACAGGACGACTATATTTTTCTACATGAAAGTCTGGTTTACCAAAATTAGCTTTAGACTCCGTTTTCGCAGACCCCCTCAGAGCCTCTTTCATATAGGAGCTCATACCTGATTCTTCATTGTAGTCTTGCAACTTTCGTAATCCAATACGGTCTAACTGACCTTTTACCCAGTCATTAACATCTGACTCTAATTTCCACTCCATTTTTTACCCCACAAACTTCCTCTTATACTTGATATGACTGGCAATATTGCCTTCTACATCCTTCTCATCCCACAGTTGTAATTCCCATGGGTAGTAGAAATTGCTCTTATTTTTGAAATAGATATGAATACCGACATAGCCGTCTTTATCACGCAGATACCAATTTTTCAGACCATATTGTTCCTGCCAGTCATCCAGACGCTCCATGACCTCCGCAATTTCCTCAGAATTCAAAATCATACGAGCACCGAAAATATCATTGAGAATGGAATTAACAGGATAGCCCTCACTTCTCTCTTTAAAACGCTCAATCTTATCCAAAATCGATTCCGATGTTTTGACACGATAAAAATAGGCAATATCCTTGACATCGGCACGCATCAAGTAATCGTTAATGGACTCGTGTAAGTTGAGCCGATAAGTCAGAATAGGCTGGGTAGGCACCTTGGCAAAAGTATGCTTGAGATTGACCTTTTCAACCTTACCTGTTTCAAAATAGTCTTTGAAAAACTCCCTATCCATTCTATTGATTTCAGCAATAAATCGTTCAACTTTTTCTAACAATTTCTGCTCCTTTTGACAATAGCAGAGCTACTCCTCTAGCTTGGTCTGACTTGCTTGCCAGTTCCTATATTCATCTACATCAGATTTGACTAATTTGAGGCAGGCATTAAGCACAAAGGCATCGTCAAGTAGACCTGCTCCAAGGATGAAATCTGGTAAGGCATCAATAGGACTGAAAAAATAAATCAAAGCACCTATAATTGCGAGGATTGTCCCTTTGGGTAACTTGCTGTAATCTCTACGGATATAGCTTCGCACCATGGAAATCAAGCCTGGAATAGCCGCAAACTTATCTCCACCAAAAGGCATACGAGACAGTTTCCGTTCCGTGCTATGTAAAAAATGTTCTAATTTTCCTTGCTCAGATAGCAAGTTTTCTGCATGTTGCCGAGTTTTGGAAGATTGCCAAATCTTCAATGCTTGGTCAAATTTCTCTTCCAACTCCTGTTTATTTTTAAATGGCTTGTACTTTCGAGCCCATTCAGACAACCGTTTTTGAAAACGGTCAGTTAATTTTACTCTTAGTGGCATAAAAACACCTCACATAGTTTGTCTGTGCTAAATTTACAAATCCTCTGTCCGATAGAGGTTGTAACCCTCATAGTAATAAGAATGGTCGATGCCTTTGAAATATGTTGCTTGATCAAGATTCTCTGTTAATGCCTTCAACAATAAATATTTAAGTTCTCCTGTTGATACATGACTTCTAATCATGGCATTGAAATAGTCATCTTTATCAATACTATTCCAATCAACCACCTTGCCCAAACTATCCCGTAGCATACAATCCAACCAGATACGCATACTACGACCATTTCCCTCACGGAAAGGGTGAGCAATGTTCATATCCGCATATTTTTCAACAATTTCATCAAAAGTTTCGTGAGGTAGCTTGTCGATATAGGTTAAAGACTGCTCAAGAAAGATTCGAGGAGCAAATTGAAAATTATCTTTGGCAATGTTGACATCACGAATTTTCCCTGCAAAGTCGTAAATATCCTCAAATAAAGCCTGATGAATGTGTGCCAAACCTGCAAAAGTCCCAACTTCTATCTGGAATAACTGACCAGTTTCAAATAGTTGAGCTGCTTTTTTCTTGCTGATTTGTTCTTCCAGACGAGCTAATTCAGCCGAATTTTCAATCCCCAATTTATTTTCCAAAACCATATGGCACCTCAACTTCCCTGAGATTATTTGGTAAAAGCTGTCGCTTCCTCCAAGGTAAACTTGACATTGTCCTCAATCCACTTGCGGCGTGGCTCGACCTTGTCGCCCATGAGGACGGATACACGGCGTTCAGCACGGGCTAGGTCTTCAATCGTCACACGGATAAGGGTACGGGTTTCAGGGTTCATGGTTGTTTCCCAGAGCTGATCGGCATTCATCTCACCAAGACCCTTGTAGCGTTGGAGGATAAAGCCCTTGCCAAAATCCTTGCGGAGATCTTCTAATTCCCCGTCAGACCAAGCATAAGCAATCTTTTCTGTCTTGCCCTTGCCTTTTGACATCTTATAAAGTGGCGGAAGGGCAATGTAAACCCGTCCTGCTTCTACCAATGGTCGCATATAACGATAGAAGAAAGTCAGCAAGAGGGTCTGAATGTGAGCACCGTCCGTATCCGCATCGGTCATGATAATAATCTTGTCATAGTTGACATCTTCGATAGTAAAATCTGACCCAACACCTGCACCAATGGTGTAAATCATGGTGTTGATTTCTTCGTTTTTAAGGATGTCCGCCATTTTAGCCTTGGCAGTGTTGATAACCTTGCCTCGCAAAGGTAGAATGGCTTGGAACTTGCGGTCACGGCCCTGTTTGGCAGAGCCTCCGGCTGAATCTCCCTCGACCAGATAGAGTTCGTTTTTGGCTGGATTTTTGGACTGGGCTGGGGTTAGCTTACCTGACAGAAGCCCCTTGTCCTTCTTGTTTTTCTTACCGTTTCGGGATTCGTCACGGGCCTTACGAGCGGCCTCGCGGGCGTCACGCGCCTTAATGGCTTTACGAACTAGATTTGAAGCTAATTCCCCATTTTCCAAAAGGAAGAAGGTCAGCTTGTCCGATACAATGCCGTCCACCACAGGACGTGCCAAGGGGCTTCCCAGCTTGTCCTTGGTCTGCCCTTCAAACTGCAAATGCTCTTCTGGCACAAGGATAGAAAGAACCGCAGACAGACCTTCACGGTAGTCAGAGCCTTCCAAATTCTTGTCCTTTTCCTTGAGCAAGTTGGTCTTACGAGCATAGTCGTTCATGGCCTTAGTAATGGCTAGTTTGAGCCCTGTTTCGTGGGTACCGCCGTCCTTGGTTCGAACGTTGTTAACGAAGGAGAGGATATTGTCTGAATAACCGTCGTTGTACTGCATGGCCACTTGGACTTGGAATCCTGCATCTTCTCCTTCAAAATAGAGGACTGGTGTCAGAGTTTCCTTGTCTTCGTTGAGGTAGGATACAAAGTCCTGGACACCATTTTCATAGTGATACTCTTCCTGCTCACCCGTCCGCTCATCTGTCAAGGTCATGGTGACTTGTTTGAGCAAGAAGGCTGATTCTTTCAGGCGTTCGGCAATGGTGTTGAACTTGAAATCAGTCGTTGAGAAGATGGTATCGTCAGGCATAAAGGTTACTTTAGTACCTGTTTTTGATTTTGGAGCGGTACCAATCTTCTCTAAAGTCGTAACTGGCTTTCCGCCCTGCTCAAACCGTTGCTTGTAAACAGCACCGTCACGGGTAATCTCAACTTCCAACCAGCTGGACAGGGCATTGACCACCGAAGAACCAACCCCGTGGAGACCTCCTGATGTCTTGTATCCCCCTTGACCGAACTTACCACCTGCGTGGAGAACAGTGAAGATGACTTCAACCGTTGGCTTGCCTGTAGCGTGCATACCGACAGGCATCCCACGTCCACGGTCAGACACAGAGAGACTGCCGTCCTTGTTAATAGTCACATCAATCCGGTCACCGAAACCAGACAGGGCTTCATCGACAGCGTTATCGACAATCTCCCAGACCATGTGGTGCAAGCCATTTCCATCTGTGGATCCGATGTACATACCAGGGCGTTTGCGAACGGCATCTAGCCCTTCCAATACCTGAATGGCATCATCATTGTAATTATTTATATCAATCTCTTTCTTAGCCAAAATTGACCTCCATACTTATCATCCTTTCTATATTACAAGTTTTTCAGCATTTTTGCAAAATATTTCTGCTACCTATCGGCTGAGACAGCTCATAAAATAAGATTTTGGACTAAATTAGATGAAAATATGCTATAATGAAAACATGTTAGTCAATCTTATTTTACTATTTATTGCATATTTATTGGGATCTATCCCGTCAGGACTTTGGATAGGTCAAACTTTTTTCAATATCAACATTCGTGAACATGGTTCGGGAAATACTGGAACAACCAACACATTCCGTATTTTAGGTCCAAAGGCTGGTACGATTGTATTTGTAATTGATTTTCTCAAGGGAACGTTGGCAGCCTTGCTTCCGCTGATCTTTCATGCCCAAGGAATTTCTCCGATTGTATTTGGGTTAATGGCTGTACTGGGACACACTTTCCCTATCTTTGCCCAATTCAAAGGTGGGAAGGCTGTTGCCACATCTGCTGGTATGCTTCTGGGTGTCGCACCTGCTTTCTGCCTCTATCTAGTCATAATTTTTGTGACTTCTCTTTACCTCACTTCGATGGTTTCCTTCTCCAGCGTATTGGCTGCTGCTTTAGCAATCTTAGGAGCTCTGCTATTTCCAGTAATAGGAATCATCCTACCAAGCTACGACTGGCTCTTCACAGTGATTATCGTCTTTTTGGGGCTATTTGTCATCGTTCGGCACAAGGAAAATATCCATCGAATTTTGAAAAAAGAAGAAAATCTTGTCCCTTTCGGACTTAATCTAACCAAACAGAAAAAGCGAGTTTAACCACTCGCTTTTAATTGGCTCTATAATTTCTGTAGTGGGTAAAACCACTATGGAGATTATGGAGCCTTTTTGAGTGTAGAAAAAAAGTCCCATATGACCTATAATGAAAAGCAACCAAACAACTCATTAGAAAGGGTTCATATGGAACAGCTTTATCATACCACAGAACTAATCGGAATCAAAGATAAAAACATTAAAATTCTATTCGTTTTGAAACATCAAACCCATCTAGAGATCAGGGCAAAGCTAGATTACGACAGTCCTAGCTGTCCTCATTGCCAAGAAAAATGTATCAAGTACGATTTTCAAATGCCCTCAAAAATTCCAATTTTGGATTGTCAGGGTTTTCCAACCCTCCTACTGCTTAAGAAACGGCGGTTTCAGTGCAAATCTTGTCAAAAAGTAACCGTTTCTGAGACACCTCTGGTCAAGAAAAACTGTCAGATTTCTCAACCAATCTGGGAGAAAGTCACTCAACTACTTACAGAAAACATGACCAACTTAGCTATCGCTAGGAGACTACACATTTCCGTTTCCGTCGTACAGAGAAAATTGGCTCAGTTTCAATTTCCTCAAGATTTTACGAAATTACCAAAAGTCTTAAGTTGGGATGAATTTAGTCGAAACAAAGGAAAACTTGCCTTTATTGCCCAGGATTTTGAGACGAGACGCATTGTGACCATTCTAGAGAATAACCGCCAAGCAACCATAAAGAACTATTTCTACAAGTATCCTAGGGTGGTTAGAGAGACTGTCAAGATCGTGACGGTGGACATGTCGGGTAGCTATATTCCCATCATCAAACAGCTATTTCCAAGAGCGAAAATTGTTCTTGATCGATTTCACATTATCCAGCACCTGAGCCGGGCTATGATGTCGACTAGAATTGAAATTATGAAAACCTTTGATACACCTTCCCTACCTTATCGAGCCATGAAAAATCACTGGCGGATTCTTCAAAAGGATAGCCGTAAACTGTCTCAGAACCTCTTTTATTCTCGCACCTTTGGACAAACCTTAACACCGAAAGAGGTTGTTCAGAAAACACTAGAGTTCTCAGACCAACTAAGATTTTATTATGACCTCTACCAGATTCTCCTCTTCCATTTCCAAGAGAAGAACTAGAAATATTTCTTCGAGCTTCTAGAAGACAACCTTAACCTTGTCAATCCTACCTTCAAAACTGTTTTTAAGACCTTTCTAAAGTATAAAACTTATATCACGAACGCCATTGATCTACCCTATTCCAATGCTAAACTGGAAGCTACCAATAAACTCATCAAGGACATCAAGAGACAGGCTTTCGGCTTTAGGAACTTTAAGAACTTTAAAACTAATACTCATTTAAAATCAAAAATAGCCACCTACCACTCAAAGTGGATATGGAGCGTTTCGATTTTGTTATTTTTTTAGAAGAAAACAGCTACTTGAAATCCACAATCCTCAACTCAAACTTATAAATTAAGGTTTCACATGTTATAAGTAGCTTAGACTTGCTATTTTTGATTTTTATTGAGTATAAGATTTACATCGCTTTGAATATTGAAAAAGAGAGAACGAAGTTCGTCCTCTCTAGGTGTTAGCTTTTCGTCTACCCACTACAGTTGACAAAGAGCCTTTTAATTTGTATTGATTTCAACCACTTCAATCCTTTCCCCACCAAGCAAAATCAAATGGCAGTCTACACGCTCTATCTTGTAGGCTTTTTTCAATGCCTCTGCATAGAGTTGCATTTGAGCTTGGTAACGTTGGCTGAGTTGGCTTGGTTTGTCATATTTATCTGTCTTATAATCAAAGAGGACAATATGATCATCATATAGCAGGTAGCCATCGATAATCCCACGAAGGACAAATTGTTCCTGTGATACAGGATCAGTCTGCAAACTTGCAAATGGAGCTTCGCGATGGAGTTTGTCCGTATTGGCTAGAATTTCTCTTCCTAAGTCTGTATCAAAGAACTCTAAAATCATCTGAACTTTGATTTTGTCTTTAACCGCTTGCTCAGCATGAACAGCTTCTAGGGCTGCTCTTACCGTATCTTCTGTCACCAACCAAGAAAGATCCAAGCGTTGCATGAGTTCATGGACTGCTGAACCGACTTGGGCTCCAGTAATTTTTGGTTTCTTGGAGAAATCTGGCAAGTTGAAGGTCCGTTTTGGCTGGTATTTTTCCATAACTTCCATGCCTTCTTGTTCCAAGATTGGTTCATAAAGCTTTTTGATCTGACTTGGAGTGCGCAAACTTGGTAATTCGATGGCAGCCTTATAGCGGGTATTCAATTCTTGGACAGAAGACAACTGGTCCAAGGCCTGGGCAATGTCTTCTGATTGACGAATATCTTTAAGGCTGGCGTCTTCAAGCTTATTCTTCAATGTCAGTTTACCAATCTTCTCCTCTGCCAAATCCTCATCTGCCACAAAGACTTTCTTGAAGTGCAAGTCTTCTCCTGAAAAGGCCTCATCAATGGCTAGAATCCAGTCTTGGAAGGTCGCCATGCTTTCACGAGTTGATTGGGTAAGTACACCATCTTCCCTCTTGCCATCGTATTTTTCAGCTAACTTGTCAGCATTACCCTTTCCAACCAGATACAGCTTCTTCTCGGCACGCGTTAGTGCAACATAAAGCAACCGCATTTGTTCTGAAAGATTGGCAATTTTTAGCTCTTGGAGATTATTTTGATAAGGGAGGGTGTTCATTAAGACTCGCACCTGAGGCAATGGGCTATTTACCTTATCTTTCATATCCGCTAAATATTGGATACCTAGACCATTTTTCCGGCTGATGATGACTGACTGGTAATGGTCTTCCAAGTTAAATCGCTTATCGATGTTCATGAGGAAGACATATTTGAACTCCAGACCTTTTGACTTATGAATGGTCATAAGCTGTACAGCATTTTGCGGTAGAAACTCTTGTACATCTGCTAAATCCTTGTCATTTGCTAAGGCACGGTCAATCATGGCGATGAAGCGGGACAAGCCCTTGTAACCTGTTTTTTCAAACTGGTTGGCACGCAGACCTAGTGCATATAGATTGGCCTGACGCTTGCTGCCATTTGGAAGAGCACCGACATAGTCATAGTAGAATTTTTCATTGAAAATCTTCCAAATCAAATCATAGATAGAATGCAGTTTGGCATAGGCACGCCAGTTTTCCAAAATAGATAAGAAATCCGTGATTTTCTTCTTCAACTCTCCTGACATCAGTTCAGGATGTTGTCCACTTGCTTGTTGGACTATTTCCATTTTCTGGTAAAAGAAACCTGTCCCAGCCTGCAAGGAAATCCGTGTCAGTTCATCCTCATCGAATCGGAACATAGGTGATTTAAGCAGGGCAACCAAGGCATAGTCATTGAGTGGATTATTAATAACCCGCAAGGTATCCAGCATGATCATGACTTCTAAAGATTGCAGATAGGAGGCTGCTCCACCATCTGCCACAATAGGAATCCCATGTTTTTCAAAAATGGACATAATGAGGTCATTGTGCGTCCGCTTTTGTACCAAGAGAGTGATGTCCTTGAAGTCTGCTCCTTCTTCATTGTAAAGACGAATAATCTCTTTTGCAACGACCTCAATTTCACCAGCAGTCAGAGATGTTTCCTCCTCAGCATCCCTTGAAGAGTTTGCGCTATCCTGTTGGTCATAAATCAAGTATTCCATCTCATGCTTGGGCTGGGCAATTTTTTGACCAGGACTACCAGCCACTAGACTGTGGGTGTCGTCATACTTGATTTCCCCTACTTGACGGTCCATCAGGCGCGTGAAAATGGCATTTGTTGCCTCCAAGACCTCAATCTGACTACGGAAATTTTCCTTAAGCAAAATCAATTTCCCAGCCTGAGGATTTGCCTGATACAGTTCAAATTTCTCTTGGAAAATCATCGGATCCGCCTGGCGGAATCGATAGATGGACTGCTTAATGTCGCCCACCATAAAGCGATTATGCCCGTTAGACAGCAGGTCCAGCATTCGCTCTTGGCTATGGTTGTTATCCTGGTACTCATCCACCATGACTTCGTGGTATTTTTCTTGGAAAAACTGGCGGATGTCCGCATTTTCTTCTAAAATACGAATAGCGAAATGCCCAATATCGCCAAATTCAAAAGCTGCTTCCTTGATTTTGACATCCAGATAAGCCTGCGAAAAATCCAAGACAAAGTCACGTAATAATATCAGCATTGGCAAAGCTTGAATCTGATAGTCTTTTAGCAGGGTCAATTCATAAACTTCCTGACCCAAATCTCTAAGTCCTGAGATAATCTGGCTCTTGCCAGCATTGTATTCTTCTTTAAAGGCTATCAAATGCTCATCTTTTGGTCGATTGGCATTGGTCAGGCCCTTGCCTCTGGACTGGTCGTTGATAAGAAGGATTCTTTCAACCCGCTCCATCAAGTTCTTCTGGTCCAGACTATCTAAACCTGTCAGCAAATCCAAAACTTCTTCCACATTGGCAAAATACTTAGCAGATCCAAAGTCATTTCTGCCCCATTCCACATGGTAGCGGAAGAAATCTGCAGCTTGATAGAGCTTGTCTAATACTTTTTCCTTAAAGCCTTGCTCTAAGATTTGCTCTAAATGCTCTTGACTGTACAAATCAGCTTGAACAGCCTGCTCTTTCAGCCATTTAGTTGGACTGCTCGTCGATTGGCTAAAATCATGCACCTGATAAACAACCTGACGGAAACCACTGTTATCCTTACGGTTGCCCGAAAAATTGCGAACCAGTTTGCGGAATGTACCATTTTCATCCTCTTCAAGATAATCTGCAAAGAGCTGATCAAAAACCTCTTTTTTTAGACTTGCTTTTTCAGTCTCATCCTGTAAAATCCGAAACTGTGGAGAAATACCAAGGCTATAACCGTAAGTCGTTACCAATTTCTGCGTAAAGGAGTCCATGGTCCCGATGTCTGCCTTGGTCAAATCCGCCAACTGGGCTGACAAATGCCGACGCAAGTCCATATCCGTCGTCTCCGCTATGGTTTCATTGAGATTTTTCTCAATCCGCTCCTTCAACTCACCTGCCGCCTTGACTGTAAAGGTCGAGATAAAGAGCTGGTCGATTCCCACACCACGCTTCAACTTATCCAAAATCCGTTGAACCATGACAAAAGTCTTTCCTGACCCAGCCGATGCAGAGACCAGAACATTCTGACCGTGCGTGTAGATGGCTTCAATCTGCTCAGGTGTGCGTTTTTGTTGCTTATCAGAATTGGCTTCCGCCAGCTGCACAGCCTTGATTTCTTCCGCGCTTAAAAATTGTTCAAAAGCCATTAGTCCTGACCTCCTTTCATTCGTTCCATCCAATCTTGACGCTTGGCCTCTTTGACCAACCGCCGTGCCATGCCCATGTGCCGATCCGCCTCAAAACCAGTGATTGCCTTCAGCTGCTCACCTGCCACCGAACGCCCATCTTTTGTATAAGGGTTAATAGCAAAGCGACCAGCCAGAATGTCCATGGCAGCTTGTTTGTAGAGTTCTTGGTTGTGGTTCAATAAAACCGCAAACTCATCTTCCGTATAGAGTTGGTTACGAGTCTGATAAAAATGATTGAGCCCCAGACTTTCCTCCTTCAAGAAAAGCCCCTTGTAAACCAAGCTAGTATTGGCAGCTCCTTCTAGCTGTTCTAAATTCTTCGTGTCTTTTAATTTGATAATCGGATCCTGCAAATGCAAATACATAGCTCCAAAAACAGGTTTATCCTTGGTTTCATCCAGCTCTTGTAAGGCTGCCAAGTAGGTTACCAACTGAGGTTTAAGACCATTGTAAAAATCACCAACTGAAAAAGATTGGTCGCTGGACTTGTAATCCACAACACCAACAGCCTGATTGATTTGCAAGGTATCCAAGCGGTCAATGGTACCATTTACATGCACACTCTTGCCATTTTGAAGGTCAAGAACCAGCGCCTTATCCTGACGGAAACTCTTTTCCTGACCATCAATTTCAACCAAATCATTATCCCGCAAAATAGTCGCACTGGAACGAGCAATCTTATCCAGCACCTCCTCCGTATAGCGAGCATCCGCATCCTGGTTATAGAACATAGCAAATTCTGCCTCGTCACGCGTATGCAGGATGGCCTTGTCCACTTTTTGATCAAAATCTAGATCAGATTGGTCCATGACCACTCGTTCAAAAATCCGATGCAAAAACAAACCATGCTGAAAAGCTGTCGGATGGATGGATTCCTGCTCCCGCAAGCGAAGAACATTGCGAACAAAGTAAAGATATTGGTTGTTGTAGAAATTGGTCAAGCTGGATGCAGAAAGATTGAGCGGCTTATCCTCTGGATATAAAGCAGCCAAGGTATCAGCTGCAAGCTGTTTAGAAGTAATTTCGCCAGTAATGGTCGGAATTTCAATGCCTTGCGACTCCAATCTCTTCTTCAAATGGCGAACCAAGACTGTCCAGAAGGCTGTCTCCCCTTCCCACTCCTCCGTTTCAAGGCTTGGTCTTTCCGACTCAATCAAACGAGATAAGAGACTCTTATAGTGACCGATGTCTTGCGGACTAAGTGTTTTCATCCGACCACGTTCTTCGGATTTCAGCCCCATTTTTTGGAGAATCTTGATATAAGGGGAGAGACTATCTTCGCCTTCGTTATAAATCTGAGGAGTTGAAATGACTAACTGTTCCGTCGCAGCATTCAGCAGAGACATCATGGCTGCATGGTTCTTCTTGATATTCTCTCGACTGACCAAATCAAAACGTGAAGAACTAGCCGAGACAAGATTGACTTTTTCCATCTCTTCTTCTGTCAATAGACTGGTATTCTTAGCAACTTTTGGAAAATTGGACTGGCCCATTCCGATAGCATAAACATACTTTGCAGTGTGTGGCTCGATCAAATCATAGGATTTGACATTGACCACATCAACCGTTGCAGGAACGGTACGATAGTGACTGGCCTGCATGCCTGCCTGTAAAATTGCCAGAAAATCATCCATTTTCAATTTTTCTTTTCCGAAAATCTGATGAAAATTCTCTAGAATATGGGTAAAACTTTTCCAGACCTGCTCTTCTTTTTCTTGCTCTACTTCGCTCAAATTTCGAGACATTTTTTCCATATTTTTAGGAAGCTCAATTGCCTCCAAAAATGCCATAAATTTCTCGAGCAAGGCAGTTCCAGATTGTGGTCCAGCCTTAAACAGCTGGTTCAAAGGCTCCATAATCTTAGCACGCAGGGGTTCCAAGACATTCAAATCATAGACAAGTCGCTTCTCCTTGACAGTCTCAACATCGTAGTCCGCTCTGCCATTGACCGAAAAAGCCCTCGAAAAAGCAGCCTGCCCCTTCATATCCGCAAAAAGGATGTAAGACTCAAATAGGTCCAGCTCCTTTTGGGAAATGCTGGCGTACAAACCAGATTTGAGGAGATTGAGCAGGTCTTCCGCACGGAAACGATAGCGACGCAAGCGTTCCAAGGACTCCACAAAATGGACCAGGGGATGATGACTCATCTCCTCTGCCTTACCGAAATAGTAAGGAATATCATACTTGTCAAAAATCTTGCCAATCTGCAACTTGTAGCTATCCACATCACCCAAGAGCAACAAGATCTCTTTATAGCGAGCCCCTTGATGCACAAGCTGACGAATCGCAGTCGCAACCTGCTCCACCTCTTCTTTTTGGTTGACAACTTCCCAGAGTTGGATTTTTTCTTGGTCTGCTGGAGTCAACTCAAGTAAGGTTCCGCTATAATCATAAATCGACTCCATATTCTTTGAAAATTTACCGATACTGTCCAGCTCAGGTTCTAAACCAATATATGAAATCTTTGTCTGGAATTGGGCTGATAACTGGCACAAAAAGTCAACGTTGGCTTGATAAACGTTCCCTTCAATATAGGTCGCATTTACAGCTTTCTTACTGGCATATACACCAATAAGAATTTCCGACACCCGTTCGTTTAAAGCACTTACTAAAGCTTCTTCTTCTGCCGAAAAACGAGAAAATCCGTCTACCACCAGCACAATGTTCTTCAACTGCTCATCCAACTGACCAGTTTCCACCAAGCTAGTCAGCTGTGCTAACTTAGACTGATGCTCAAAGCCTTCTTTGGACAAAATGTCTGTTACAGCCAGAAAAATCTTTACCAAATCAGCCTGCTTATCTGGTGACTCCATAGCTTCCAAGTCCAAAATAGACATATTTGCCCGTTGCAATTCTTTGTATAAAGCAACTAGCTGGTTAATGAAACCAAAATCTGTCTGCAAACGACCATAGACTTTCAAGTCGCCATCTTCAAATTGCGATAGAACACGAAAGAAAATCATGGCCAGACCAACATCATCCAGCGGTTGACCTGCTTCTTTCCTATCAATCATCAAATAGCGGGCCAATTGCCCAAAACGGGTCACGATAATATCAAAAGTTGCCTGTTCAGGTAGGTATTTCAAGACCTTGCGTTCCATCTCAAAGGATAGAGAGTTTGGAGCAATATAAAAAACTCGCTTACCTTCCTTAGCAAATTCTGCTGCGGTATCCGTTAAATACTGTGTCAGAGGATTGCGAATATCTGTATGGACTAATTTCATATCAAATTCTCATACTTTCATTGAACTTACTATGTCTAGTATATCAAAAATGCGTATACAAAAAAAGGAAAGGCGAACCTTTCCTTTTATTATTTTATCTGAATAGGAATTAGGAAAAATAATTTAATTAGTCTTCGTTGCGACGACGTTTACCTGCAAGAGCAAGAGCTGCAATAAGCATACCTGCACCAAGTACTGTTGCTGATGATGAAGCTTCACCAGTGTTTGGCAATTGAGCCGCACCAGCTTTAGCAGTTGTTGGAGCTACAGGAGCCTGTGGTTTTGGTGCAACAGGTTTGCTTACCTTACGGTAGATGTGTGTTGTATTACCGTCTGGATCTGTTACAGTCTTACCTGTAAACTCGTATCCTGGGATTGACTTGTTAGGTGTTGTACCATCTTCTTGCGGTGCAATTGGGTTACCGTCTTCATCAACGTGGTTTGTTACAACCTTAGTTACCTTACGGTAGATGTGTGTTGTATTACCGTCTGGATCTGTTACAGTCTTACCTGTAAACTCGTATCCTGGGATTGACTTGTTAGGTGTTGTACCATCTTCTTGCGGTGCAATTGGGTTACCGTCTTCATCAACGTGGTTTGTTACAACCTTAGTTACCTTACGGTAGATGTGTGTTGTATTACCGTCTGGATCTGTTACAGTCTTACCTGTGAACTCGTATCCTGGGATTGACTTGTTCGGTGTTGTACCCTCTTCTTGCGGTGCAATTGGGTTCCCGTCTTCGTCAACGTGGTTTGTTACAACTTTCTTAGCAGGTGTTTCTACTTTACGGTAAACGTATGTTACTTCAGTAGTCTTACCACCTTCAACTGTACCGTTTTCTGTACCAATTGTCTTAGACGGAATCAAGACATAACGTGAACCATCTTC
>NZ_JARQPL010000003.1:86566-109867 GCF_046032535.1 Streptococcus suis
TACATCTGGATTGGTTGGATCAAATGGATATGGAACTTTTGGTTCTTCTCCTGCTGGTACACCTGGAATTTGTGGGAGCCAGTTAGCGACTTTCTTATACACATAAGTGATCTCAATTGTCTTACCACCTTCAACTGTACCATTTTCCGTACCAATTGTCTTAGACGGAATCAAGACATAACGTGAACCATCTTCTGTAACAATCTCAACTGGCTTGTTGTCAGTTGTGTCATAAGACTTACCTGGTTTAGCGTTTTCTTCGTCTGTTACAGTAGCCTTGATCACTGTTCCATCTTCTGTGATGTAGTGAACGATAACATTTCCAGCTTTTTCATAAACGTATTGAACAGTTGTTGTACCTTCTACAACTTTACCTGTTGTTGAAGCTGAAGTGTCTTTCACTTCTTTGTAGTAGTAAACTGTACCGTCTGCTGTTGTGATGGTGTTTGGTTTGTGGTCTTCATCAGTGTTGTATGCTGTACCTGTTGATGTTGATGGGGTATCAACTTCTTTAGTATCTACAGCTTCACCTGAGTCAGATAGACCTGAAATCAAGTTACCTTCTGTATCGTAGTACTCAACTACAACGTCACCTTTCACTTCTTCGTATACGTAAGTGATTGATGTTGTACCTTCTACAACCTTACCTGTTTCTGAACCTTTTGTAAGAACTGGCACGATACGGTATGTCTTACCGTCTTCTGTTGTAATTGTAGTTGGCTTGTTGTCTTTAGTATCGTATGGTGTACCTGTTGATGTAGATGGTGTATCTTCAACTGGTTGCTTGATCACTGTACCGTCAGTTGTGATGTAGTTAACAACAACGTTACCTTTCACTTCTTCGTAAACGTAAGTGATTTCTTTCGTTGTACCAGCTTCAACTGTACCAGTCGTAGCATCGATACCTGTTGCTTTACCGTTACCAACGACAGTCAAGTTGTTATCATCTGAAACTGTACCAACGTTGTAAGTACCTGCTTCAACTAGACGATAAGTCTTACCATCTGCTGTTGTGATAGTTGTTGGCTTGTTATCAGCTGTAGCGTACTCAGTACCAGCTTTCTCGTTTGTTTCGTCAGCTACTGGTGCTTGAATTGGGGTACCTTCTGTATCAACATAGTTAACGTTGACAGAGCCTGCTTTTTCGTAGACATACTGAACAGTTGTTGTTGTTTCTGCTACTTTACCAGTTGTTGGTGCAGAAGTATCTTTCACTTCTTTGTAGTAGTAAACTGTTCCATCTTCAGTTGTGATTGTCTCTGGTTTGTTGTCTTCGTCAGTGTTGTAGACAGTACCAACAGACTTATCGTCTTCGTCTACGACTGTTTTGGCAATTTGGTTACCCTCTGTATCGTAGTACTCAACTACAACATCACCTTTCACTTCTTGGTAAATGTAAGTGATTTCTTTCGTTGTACCAGCTTCAACTGTACCAGTCGTAGCATCAATACCTGTTGCTTTACCGTTACCAACTGCTGTCAAGTTGTTGTCACCTGAAACTGTACCTACATTGTAAGTATTTGCCGGAGCAAGGCGGTAAAGTTTGCCATCTACTGAGATGCTAGCCAGTTTGTTATCAAGAACAGTGTCATAGCCAGAACCTGGTTTACCATCTGTCACGTCTGCAACTGGATCTTTAAGAACATTACCTTCTGTATCGACATAGTTAACATTAACGCTACCAGCTTTTTGGTAGATGTATGTAACTTCAGTTGTACCTTCTACAACCTTACCTGTTTCAGGAGCCGAGCCTGCTTTGACTTCATCTTTTGGCAAGATGTAGTAAACATCGCCAGTTTCGTCATTAACGATTTTTTCTGGTTTGTTATCTTTAGTATCGTAGTATGTACCTGTGTCAGTGATAACTTGGTCTGTTACATCGTCTGCAATTGTGTTACCTTCAGTATCAACATAATGAACGATAACATCACCTTGAAGTAACTCATAGACATAAGTTACGGTTGTAGTGCCTTCGACAACTTTACCCGTTTCGTTTGCTGGGATAGCTGCTGGAACGAGTTTGTAAATCTTACCATCTGTTGTGGTGATTGTGTTTGGACGGAGGTTTTGGGTATTGTAGTCGGTACCTGTTGATGTCTCTGGTGTGTGCTCTACGCTGCTTTCTGTAACGTTTCCTGCGTCTGTTGTACCAGCGATTGGGTTACCTTCGGTATCAACGTAATTCACCACAACGTTACCTTTGACTTCTTTGTAGACGTAAGTAACTTCCTTAGTCTTACCTGCTTCAACGGTACCTGTTTCCTCACCTTTAGTTGATGCTTCGACTAGCGCATAGGTCTTACCATCTGCTGTGGTGATGGTTTTTGTCTTGAGGTCTTTGGTGTCATAACGCTCACCTGGTTTACCGTTTGTCGTATCATTTACAGTAGCTGCTGTAGTGGCACCTGTATCAGTGGTTCCTGAAAGTTCTGTGTCGTCTTCAGTAACGTAGTGAACGATAACGTTACCTGCTTGTTGGTAAACGTAGGTGATTTCTTTGGTCACGTTGCTTTCGATGTCGCCTGAGACAGCATCGATACCTGTTGCAGTGTTGTTACCGATAGCTGTCAAGTTACCGTCATCACCTACTGTACCAACGTCATAAGTGCCCTTAGGAACGAGGTAGTACACCTCACCAGTAGCGGTTTCAATCTTATCACGTTTTTGGTCAGTTGTGCTGTAGGTATCTCCTGGCTTACCGTTTTCAACATCGATGACTTTGCTACTGATGGCATTACCTTTAGTATCTACATAGTTAACGTTTACGTTACCAGCTTTTTCATAGACATAGGTCAACTCTTTAAGGGTATCTTGTGCGATGGTACCTGTGACCTCATCGATCTTCACGATCGCACGTTTTTCACTATCAGTGTTTGCTGATGGTGGGACCAGGTTGCTGGTTGTAAGGTCGATCTCTTTGTAGTAGTAAACCTCACCCTTATAGGTAATCTTTTCTGGTTTGATCTCTGTCGTATCTAGGTTGTAGTCTGTCCCTGTATCGGCATGGTTAGTCACAAGGTTTTCATCCTTGATCTCGTTACCATCCTCATCAACGTAGAATACCTTAACCCCACCTTTTTCAGCGTAGTAGTAAACTTGGTCGTTTCGGTTAACTAGGTTAGAGTTGGGAAGTGAGATCCTAGCCCCTGAGAAGTTGATCGGTCGTCCATCTGCATCGTTGATGTTGTTGCCATCACTATCAGCCAACATGTAACTTGTTTCTGAATTTGGCACAAGGTCGGCTTTTGGCTCACCACTAAACGGTCCTAAAGTATAACCAATGGTATCCGTTATCTCAACAACTTGTTTTCCTTCAGAGTTACGGACCCGTCTTTGGAACTTGTATTTGGTTGATGTGTAGCTATAGCCTGCTTCACCTGTAATGGCGTGGTTTTCAGTGTTTAAACCGCCTGGTTCAATCGGTTTCGTAACGAAGGTAATCAAGAAGTCATCGTTAACGGTGTTGAGTTGAGCCATTGTCGACTTACGTAAAACGCTGAGCGCTGCTTCTTTTTCATCATCTGTAGTCGACTTATCATCGTTAATCGCTTTTTCCTGCTCTGCAAAGGCATCGATGATATCAATACGTTCTGACAAACGTAGGATGGTAGCAGCATTTTCTACAAACTCTGCTCGTGTCATCGCCTTATACTTTTCATAGTTAGCTAGGAAGTCTGGGTGGTCAGGGTTAATCGCATAAGTTATGAGACGAGATGTCCCGTCTGTTTTTGTGGTGATGATCCCTTTTTGTGCCTTAGTGCTAGGGTTATAACGTATCTCTGCACCACCGATAACATAGGAACTCGCCAAGGTCCCTGAGACAATCGTTGGTTTTTCTATCAACTCATAGTCAGCAAAGACCGCTTCACCAGATGTGGTAAAGTTATCACCTGCAAGGTCAGCGGTCTGGACATAGCGAGCCAGTTCTTCTTCAACACGAATCGCTGTCCCTGCTACCTTATACAGCGTGTTTTGGCGTGGGGCAAAGGTTGGTGCGGGTCCTGTGAATGTGGTATATGCCCCTCTATCTGATCCCATGGCGTTAAAGACGATTGACACCTCCCCGCCATCACCAACACCAGAAGCTACATTTAGCGAGCGTGTAATTGCCGTTTCACCTGTCTTATGGTTTTTCATTTCAAGCTCGGTGACATACATGGTGAATTTGAATCTTCCTGTAGATTTTGGATCTATATAAGTGGCGTTTAGAATAGCGTCAAATTCTTGACCAACACCATTTGTCGTTAGCACCTTGCTGTCGATAATCTGGTTGGTTGTTTTATCGATCAGGTAAGCGTAGGTATCTGTACCGTCTGATGAGTTACGGTTAACAGAAAAAGCGATATAGTAGTTTAGTCCTGTGCGTCGGTTGAAAGAACCAGCATTGTAATCATTAGCAGGTTGCGTAGCATCATACGGGCTAGAGAGTTCCAAAAGCATAAAGGTCATACGACCTGTTGTCGGATCTCCGATATAGCCATCTGGGAAGACCTGTGGTGCTGGTGTCAGGCGAGCGGCTTCTGCGGCTTCTTCTTTGTTTAGAACAGTTGCATACTCTGACCAGTAACCTTGGATACCGTTACCGTTATCCATGTTTGTGATAGTTGGTGTGTCAGGGAGTGTCGCGCTTCTATCAGAGCGTGAGCTTAGGGTTCCTAGCGCTGCGCTGAAGTTTTGCGTCATCGTATCTGTCACTGCTTTTTTCTCAGCGATAGCGTTTAGCGCAGCCAGGTCAGCTTCTGCTGTTGTGTCGATGCTAACTGTTGCTGCTGGCGCTACGGTATCTGTGTTAGTCGTAGCTGTGCTTTGGCTAGGAGCTTGTGTCGCTGTAGCCGTTTGCGCTGGTGTTGTGCGCGTTGACGCAGCTGTTTGGGCTTTGCTAGCTTCTGGTGTTGTCGGTGCAGAAGTGAGCGATTCTGTTGTTGTCGTTGTTGTGCTAGCTTCTGTTGATTTAGCAGTTGCTGTTTCTGTTGAAGCTGTTGTAGTTGTTTCAGAAGTTGCTGCTTTTTCTTCAGCTTTCTTCACAACTTTAACAGTAACAATATTTACACCGTTTTCGGTCACTTCCTGAGAAACTGTAGCTGACTGACCTGATGCTAATTCATATCCTTCTGGTACTACTGCTGTGACAGATACCGTTGCTTTTGCAATTGTTTCTGTGGTAGTAACTGAAACTGTTTCTACTGAAGCGTTCGCAAGTGTATCATCTTCAGTAGCGTACTTAACAATATAACCGATTTCAACTGTACGTTCAGAACTTGATGAAGTCGCTGTTTCTGTTGAAGTTTCTGATGTCGTTGATTCTGTAGCACTTGTGGATGAAGCTACGGACGTAGACTCTGGAGTTGTAACTGTCTCTGCAGCTTGAACAACCTGTGTCCCAGTACCAAGTGCAATCGACATCCCAAGTAAGACACTAGCAGCACCAAAGTGGTATTTACGAATTGAGAAGTGCTGTTTCAATCCGTACCAGTCAAAAGATTTTCTTCTAGAATGATGCATTATTATCCTCCTGTATTCTATGCATAGCTAAAAATAAGATAGGTAACTAAAAATGCTTTCAGATTACATCTCCCTCATTTTACTATTAGCTAACCATTTTTAGCTTCTATAAGCATTATACACTACCCCCCCCCCCGATTTTCAAGTAAAATCTTCCATTTTCCGCAACATACGCGAAAAAAACGCATGTAACTTTTTTCTAGTTCCATGCCCATTCTGATATTGTGGATTGGTTACCTACAGGTCAATGGTCCTGACGCGAGTCCTATTTTTAAGATTCTTAATAAAAACCTGCTAGTCTTTTGAAACTAACAGATCTCTAATTATTCATTTTCCGATTTTCTTGCCAAACGCTCTCTCTCCAAACGTAATTTTCGATTAGGATTGAGCGTATTAAAAAGTTCTTCTAATTTCTCAGCATTCCAAACATCCGCAGCTGAGACAAAATTTCCATCCTTATCCTTGAAGGATATTGGTTTATCGCCCATATAAACCTCCAACTATTTTATAGACTATTTACAAACGATCATTAACTGAATGAAATTAGTAAGGTAGCTAGCCAAGGTCCCATAGGACTTGGCGTAGTTTGACTAGCAAGTTAACTTGCAGTCAAACTGCTTACCTCGCTCTCGAATTTCTTAGCTCGGGTTAAAACTGTCCCCCGAACATGGTCGCTTTCGTATTTCAAGGCAACCAGCTGAAAAAGTTCTGCAAACTGTTTCACTCCACTGGACAGGCTACGACATGGAGTACAGGCAGTCGATACCACTGCCTGTGCGGAATTAGTAAGGTTGGTAGGTAGTCCGCCATAACGGCTACCGTATCACATCAAGTCCTTTAGGATTTAGATGCGATTCCAAAGTTACGACACGGAGCCCAAATGGTCGATACTACCATTTGGGTGAAGTTAGTAAGGTAGCTAGCCAAGGTCCCATAGGACTTGGCGTAGTTTGACTAGCAAGTTAACTTGCAGTCAAACTGCTTACCTCGCTATCGAATTTCTTAGCTCGGGCTGAGACAGTCTAGCTCCAGACTACCTCGCTATCGAATTTTTAGGCTCGGGTTAAAACTGTCCCCCGGACAGTTTTAATCCACAAACTCGAATTCGAACTTGCCGATACGAACGGTGTCACCATCTTTGGCTCCGCGGGCACGGAGGGCTTCATCGACACCCATGCCACGCAACTGGCGAGCAAATTTCATGACAGATTCGTCACGATCAAAGTTGGTCATGGTGAAGAGTTTTTCAAGCTTGTCGCCAGACAGAATCCAGCTAGCATCATCTGCACGGCTGATATCAAATTCTGGCTCATCTGGATTAAAGCCGTAGTAAGCCTCTTCTTCTTGGAAATCTGATTCGTCGTAGAGCAAGAATTCTGGCGTTTTCTCTAGCAGCTCAGCTGTGGCTTCCAAAAGATTTTCCAAACCTTGGTGAGCAATCCCTGAGATTGGGAAAATCTGTGGCAGTTCGTCAAACTCGTCGTAGTTGGCTGCTAATTTCTTCTTGAACTCTTCCAGATTTTCTGCCGCTTCTGGCATATCCATTTTGTTGGCAACGATAATCTGAGGACGCTCCATGAGACGAAGATTGTAGGTTTCCAATTCATTGTTGATAGCTACATAGTCCTCATAAGGATCACGACCTTCGCTCGCTGACATATCCAAGACATGCAAGATAACACGTGTCCGCTCGATGTGGCGAAGGAATTGAGTTCCAAGACCCACGCCTTGACTAGCCCCTTCAATCAAACCTGGCAAATCTGCGACGGCAAATGACTCGCCAGATTTGGTCCGAACCATTCCCAAATTTGGCACAATGGTTGTAAAATGGTAGGCACCAATTTTAGGTTTAGCTGCTGTAATAACACTGAGAAGCGTTGACTTACCAACTGATGGGAAACCTACAAGACCTACATCAGCCAACACTTTCAATTCTAATTCAAGATTGCGCTCCTCACCTGGTTCTCCATTTTCAGAAATCTCAGGCGCTGGATTCTTAGGTGTCGCAAAACGAATATTTCCACGACCACCACGACCACCGTGGGCAATGACAAACTCTTGACCATTTTCAACCAAGTCAGTGATGACCTTGCCAGTATCCGCATCACGAACAGTTGTTCCCTGTGGTACACGAACAATCAAATCCTCCGCACCACGACCATGCATACCTTTGGTCATCCCTTTTTCGCCATCGTCAGCTTTAAAACGACGGTTGTAACGGAAGTCCATGAGAGTACGCAAGCCTTCGTCTACAACAAAAACAACGTCTCCGCCACGGCCACCATCACCGCCCCAAGGACCGCCATTAGGTACATACTTTTCGCGGCGGAAGGCGACCATCCCGTCGCCACCTTTCCCTGCCTTGACCTTAATCTTGGCAGTATCTAAAAACATACTCATAATTTACCCTATTCTTTCCTAGAAAAAAACGCTTAAAAGCGTTTTAGACCTGTATTCACAAGCGAAGTGCTCATATATAAGAAATCGTTTTTAGCCAATCAAGGTAGTTTTTTCAAAATACTGACTGTATTTTGAAAAAAACTAACGATGAGTGCTTAAAAACTAGCCTTAGTATAGAAGTGCTGAACAGTGAATACAGATTCTTAATTCATCAATGCATTAATGGCTGGTAAAATCAAGCCAGCTAATGTCACGACAACCATCACGACAACAATTACTAAAGTTACTTTTTCAAATGTTGTTTTCTTGTGTTTTTCTTCGCCGAACGCCATTGCTTTCTCCTTAATCAGTCATTGATAATTCATTTTACCATAAATTAGTAGAGCTTTCAAATCTCATCTCTACCTACCAGAAGCCAAGATTTACCAGATTATCTTAAAAGGACTGCTTTCCAGCTTCTGACTAGAAAGACAGTCCTCGTGCTTTTCAGAAATATTAGGCAATTAACCAGATACCAAACGTTTTACTTTTAATCCAACTCCAACAAGCATAAGTAAACCACAAATGTAATAAGCAACAGGCAATTCGATTATACGACTCCAGAATTCTTCTCCTAGAGCCAGAATGGGTAAGCAATAAAAATACAATGTAACCATAAAAGTCATGATAAAAATAATCAGTTGAATATTTTTATCAGCTTGATAATTAATGAAAAAGAAAGCTAAAAAGATTAGAATAGAGGACAAGGAAAACAAGTTTTGGCTGAAATACCGCCAACCTGACACAAGGGAAACAGAATAACTTTCACTGTCCGTAGTATATGCAAACGGCAGTAGCATACACAATATGAACAATATTCCAACTGCATGAGTGATATATCTTTGCATAGCCTTTACCTAACTCTCTATTTTACTAGCATCATTTTATTAGCAATAAATTGATGCTTATCAAGTACTTTATGTGTATATTATAATATATATCACCGAGATTATAAAGTATTTTGGTGTATTTTTATAAGATTTTTGGATATTATTACACCGTTTGGTTTTACTTCAACTTCTCCTTGACCAACTCCGCCACCTTATACGGCACACCAGCTTCTGCGATTTCCTGCAAACTTGCTGACTGGATATTGCCAATGGACTTGAAATGCTTCATCAAAGCCTGCTTGCGTTTTGGTCCCAAGCCTTCTATGCCGTCCAATTTAGATGAGAAGGAATTTTTTGACCGAACCTGACGGTGAAACTCAATAGCAAAGCGGTGCACTTCATCTTGAATTCGATGCAGGAGGAAAAATTCCTGAGAATTACGGGGCAACTCCACCACCTCTAGCGGATTGCCAAAGAGCAACTCGTGAGTCTGGTGCTTGTCATTCTTCTGCAAACCTGCAATGGGAATGGACATACCCAACTCCTGCTCGATGACCTGCTTGGCGACATTGACCTGCCCCTGACCACCATCGATGATAATCAAATCAGGCGGTGTCAAATCGTCCCGCAAGACCCGACTATAACGGCGTTGCAACACTTCACGCATAGAGGCATAATCATCTGGCCCCTCCACCGTCTTAATCTTATACTTGCGGTATTCTTTTTTATTAGGCACCCCATTTTCAAAGACCACCATAGCCGACACAGGACTGGTCCCCATGATGTTGGAGTTATCGAAAGCCTCAATCCGCACAGGCGTCGGAATCCCCAAAAGCTGACCGATATTCTCCACTGCACCGTAGGTCTTCTCCAGATTTTTCTCCAAAAGATTAAACTTCTGCTCCAGACTAACACGCGCATTCTTGGTTGCCAGATTGATGAGTTGCTTCTTCTCGCCACGCTGAGGCTTGATGACCTTGGTATCTACCAAAGCTTCTACGGCTTCTTGGTCAATATCCTGCGGTATCAAGACCTCTGAGGGAATCAAATGTTGCTGGTCCCTGTAAAACTGACCGATGTAGGTCAAAAAGTCTTCGTCCGCATCATTATAGTATGGAAACTGATTGACATTCCGCTCAATCAGTTTCCCCTGCCGAACAAAGAAAACCTGCACACACATCCAGCCCTTGTCTACATAATAACCAAAGACATCGCGGTTTTGCAAGTCATGAGCCATCACTCGTTGCTTGGTCCGTAGGGTTGAAATGGATTGAAGGACATCACGATATTCCGCAGCCTTTTCAAATTCCAAATTGCCAGCAGCTGCCTTCATCTTGTCCTGCACTTCCTTGACAATCTTATCATCATGCCCCGTCAGGAATTGGGCAACTTCCTTAGCCATCTTGTCATAGTCAGACAGGCTGGGCAGTTTTTCCCCGTGAGCCAAACATTGCCCCAAATGATAATAAAGACAATACTTGTTATCAGGCAATTTACACTTGCGGAAAGGATACAGACGCTCCAATAGTTTGAGGGTCTGGTTGGCCGCACCCACATCTGGATAGGGACCAAAATACTGACCGCCATCCTTCTTAATCTGCCGTGTAATGAGCAGCCGTGGGTGACGTTCCTTGGTAATCTTGATAAAGGGATAAGACTTGTCATCCTTGAGCATGATATTATAGCGAGGCTTGTTTTCCTGAATCAGATTGATTTCCAACAAGAGTGCCTCGATATTAGAATCCGTCACGATGAATTCAAAGTCGGCAATTTCAGCTACTAGAGCCTCTGTCTTGGTATCATGGGCACCACGAAAATAAGACCGCACTCGATTGCGCAGGTTTTTGGCCTTGCCCACATAGATAATCTTACCGTATTTGTTTTTATGGAGGTAGCAACCCGGACTGTCCGGCAGCAACTCCAACTTGTGCTTGATCAAATCGTTCATAGGTCTATTATAGCAGATTTTTCTTCAATCATTAACTTGTGAAATTCTAAACATTTTTTCTAAAAAACTATTGCTTTTGTACTAATTCAGCAGTATAATAAATGTAATTAATTGTATATATTATTCGAAGGACATTTGGAATACGGCTTGGACTACCTAGCAAGCTCCTACTTTTAGTTCACGAATAACAAGGAGGTTACTATGATACAATTTGACCATATCACAAAAACATACGGCGAAACAATCGCACTTGATGACCTAAATTTGACAATTGAAAGTGGCGAGATTTTCGGCCTAATTGGACATAACGGGGCAGGAAAAACAACGACAATCAGTCTATTGACTTCGATAATCGAAGCCAGTTATGGAACTATCTCTGTTGATGGTTTAAACCTAGAGGAGAACCGCGATGAAGTCAAGAAACGGATAGCCTATGTTCCAGATTCGCCAGACATCTTCCTACACTTAACAGCATTTGAATACTGGCACTTTATGGGCAAGGTCTATGGTGTAGAAAAGGATACAGTTGATGACCGTATCGCTAAACTATCTAGTCTATTTGATATGACAGCGCGCCAGCATGAGCCTATTGATAGTTTTTCACACGGTATGCGTCAGAAAACCATTATTATTGGTGCATTGATCCCTAACCCTGATATTTGGATTTTGGATGAACCCCTAACTGGACTGGATCCTCAGGCTTCTTTCGACCTAAAACAAATGATGAAAGAACATGCTCAATCTGGTCACACCGTTCTATTTTCTACACACGTCCTTTCAGTAGCTGAACAACTCTGTGACCGCATTGCTATTCTCCGAAAAGGGCAACTCATTTTCGTAGGAAGTCTTGATGAACTCAAATCACAGTATCCAGATAAAGATTTGGAGACCATCTATTTGGAATTAGCCGGACGCCAACAAGTGAAGGCAGGTGAGGAAGTATGAGTAAATCCATCATTTGGGAACTAGTAAAGATTAATATTCTTTATTCCAATCCTCAACTTCTAGCTTCCGTCAAGAAGAAACAAAGTAAGCGCAAAGACGCCTCCTTTTCAGCCTATAAAAGTGTCCTCTTGCAACAAGTATTTATGGTTTTGAGTTTCGGACTTCTCTATTCTGTCTTTTTCATGGGAGTAGATTATAGTCAGTCCATCGGTTTCTTTTCTCTGCAACTAGCGCTCTTTACCATTATTGCCATTGTCTACGGTTTTACAGGTTTCTTCTCCGTTTTCTACGATAGTAAGGATACAAAGTTGTATTTAGCACTTCCCCTGAAGCCACAAGAAGTCTTCCTCGCTAAAATCCTCTCTGCACAAGGGATGGTCCTACCCTTCCTCATGCCGTGTCTGTCTTTACTTCTGATCACTTACTGGCAAATTGGCGGTCCGTTCCTCGCCTTAGCTTCCATTCCTTCCTTTTTGATTCTCTGGATTTTAGTTAATTTAGTCAATCTGATTATCATGCACTTTGTTGGGGAAGTTCTGACAAAAAGCCCTCGTAAAACATTGATTTCTACAATCCTGATGACAGGTTCTTCCTTGCTGGCTTTTGCTGCGCTCATGTTCCTGCAATCTCAGCAGACCGTTTCACTCGAATCTGGTGGCTTTGTTGATTTTCCTATCATACCCATATTTGCTGGATTCCATTACTTGGTCAGCCATACTATATCACTAGAAACACTCCTTCATTTTGGATTTCCTCTCATTTTGATGTTTGGACTTATTACGTTTGCGTTTAAAACTGTCATTCCCAACTACTTTAATCAAGTTTTGGCGATTGAAAATGCTTCGACAAAACGGACCAATAATGCTAAGTCTGGCAAGATTCCTAGCAATCTCAATCAGGCTTTAGTGAAACACCACCTATCTACTCTTAAAGATAGCAACCTCATGGTCCAAACCATGATACAACCAATCATCATGGGAGTGGCGCTTTTTCCAAGTTTTAGCCGTTTCACAGAGAATGGTGGTCTAAGTTCAGTTGGATGGGATTTCTTTGGTATTGCTCTATTAGCTGGATTCTTGCTTGGCAGTCTATTTGCTGGTTCTACAACCTTCATCGGAGTGGCCATGTCATTGGAGAAGGAAAATTATCATTTCATTCGAACACTTCCTATAAGTTTCAAAAAATTTATCATCCAAAAATTCTGGGTATTGGCTGCCGTGCAATTCGCACTACCAACTCTACTTTACTTTGCTTTGGCTCTAGGTTTCATGAAAGTCAAACTCATTCTAGCATTCTTCTTTACAGTCGGCATCATCATTTCAGCCCTGCTAACTGGTCAGATTTATTACTGGCGTGACCAACGACTCCTCATGCTCAACTGGCAAAATAGTAACCAGTTATTTGGTCGCGGAGCGGGTCAGTGGTTGATTGCTGGATCGATCATAGGAACAATGTTTCTCGGAGCCATTATTCTAGTTGTCAGCATCATATTAGCTGGCACTATTGGTGCAGCTTATGTAAGCTCAGCCTTGATGACCTTACTATTTGTTCTATCTGCTGCTCTTCAACTTTATATCTACAAAGCTTATTGGCAAAAACTAAAATAGATTGGACGTTGTCCAATCTATTTTAGTTTTCTGCGTAATATTCCTGACCGTATCCTTCTACTTCAGCATTGATTTGCCAAGAGATACCAAACTTGTCTGTTACATTACCGTAGGCAGGAGACCAAGGAACTGCTTGAAGTTCCATATTGATAGCAGTTGCATCTACGGATAACTTGCTGTATAGTTCCTGCGCTGTCTCAGCATCGTCTGTGATAAGCACAACTGTAATATTGTCACCTACTGTATAAGGCATTTCTGGGTTGTTGTCTGACAACATAAAACGTTGACCATTCAAACGAAACTGTGCATTCATTACGTAATTTTCTAGTTCAGCAGGGCAGTCTGGTAAGAAATCTTTAAATAAATTTACTTGCTCCACTGTTGCCCCAAGAGCATTTTTATAAAACTCAATGGCTTCTAAACCATTACCATTAGTAACCAAGTATACTTCCATTGCTTTAAGCATGATGGACCTCCAAAATTATGATGGTTTATTATATCACGAGTTAGTTATACGGACAAATTTTTCGACTTATTTCTGACCAAATGTAAAATTAGTAGTCTCCACCTGGTACACCAAAATATTCTTCCAAGGTCAAGCCTGAATTGTAAATATCTGTCGCTTCTTGACCAATATATCGCACATGCCAGGATTCTGCCATATAGCCTGTGCTAGACTCTTTTCCCGGAAGATAGCGGACAATAAAGCCATATAGGTGTGCATTCGTAGCCAACCACTGAGAAGCATTTGGTTCTTCTAATAAATTACCACTTGTATCCAACAAATCAAAGGCTAATCCTGTCTGATGTTCACTATATCCAGCTCTTGCAGAATACCTATCTGCCGCTGCTTGTCCTTCTTGATTTACATAAGACTGGTAGAGACTTGCCTGAGTTTCATAGGAACGAAATCCACTGTAGTTATTGGAGATACCAAATCCTAGCGCCTGCATATCTGCTATTAAACGTTGAAAAGCTGCTAAGGCTTCAGGATTTTCGCCCGGTGCATAATCAGCTGCAAGCGGATGCTTTTTATTGGCGATAATCACTTCGCCATATTTTCCTTGTACACTATAATAGGAACCGTTAAAATTTACCTGAGTCTCTGTACTTGTTACTTCTTGATTCGTTTCCGCCGATGTAGAGCTGCTTGTTGACTGCTCCGAAGTTGTTGAAGCAGACTGATTTGAAGTAGTCGAAACAGTTGTTGACGAAGGTTTTGTAGTATTGGCCTGATTTGTATTTTGATGACATGCTGCTAGTAACAGTATTGTCGGCAAGCATAATAGAATAGTACGTTTCATTATCATCACCCCGTTCTCTTATAATTATGTCTATTGTAGCACAATCATAAAACTCCGTCTAATGACGGCTTATGATTTTAACCATTAATATTTTAATGCACGTTGAACTTCTCTAGATTTATTTTCTTTATAAGAATGCACATTTACCACTGTTGCAAAAATGATAACATACATGCCATAAATTGAAACACCAGCCTTTCGACTGGTGGACATATATGATGTTAAATAATCGTATTCACAAGTAAAGTGATTTATATACAAAATAGTTTTTTAGGAAATACTGACTATATTTTGAAAAATCCGTCTTAGCTAGAGATACTGAAACTAGATACCTCATCAGTAGTTTCTAAACAAACATTATTGTTGATTTTTAGATGACATACCGTTTTTTACGATGTCTTCTACCTTCACATCCGGTTTATTATTTAGCACTCCTAAAAATACAAGAATACTAAGGAGATACAAATCGTCTGCTCGATTTGGTTTTATGATAAAGCAATCGAAATTTGACTGAACAGATTAAATATATCAGCACAATAAAACGGGTGATGATACCGAGTTGATAGAAACTACATATCATCATCCATTTGTCAGCTGTAGGGAGAAAGAAATTTTATCCGATTAGCTTGATGTCCGTTCTTCTCATTGTTTACCCTGCAATAAACAATGAGAAGAAACTTGTACCAACCATATCCGCAAGAGCATGTCCTAAGAAATATGGCAATAAATTATCATTTTTCCTTGTGTACATGTAGTAATAGAAAAGGCCGAAGGCTACACCAATAACAAGAGCAGATACCATTCCTTGATAGGTATGGAAAGATATACGGACAATTGTTGAAAAGAGTAAGACCAGCGAACGCTTTTTCTTATCTGTACTCAACAATAAGCCTAAGAAAAAGAACTCTTCATAGAAGCCGTTAAACAAGGAATAGATAACTGTACTGTAGTCAACGGCTAGAAAACGGTTGAGCACTGTCATGATATTCCAGTCATAATAAGGCAAGTATCCAAGGTAATTATATCCACCAGATAGACCAGGAATATAAGAAAAAGCTGTAAATGCCAAATCGCTAATCAGACCAGCACCGATGAAAATCAGCGGTCCCCAGAGCAAAACTGTCCACTCTAATTTTACTTTTAGCTGCTTGAAATCATAATTCCGAATCAATAAATACACCAGGGCAAACAGGAATAATTTTCCTTGATTAGCTAGAGCCCACCAATTATCGGCTGGACTAAACGACAGAACCCATGTTTCAGCGGTTTCTGTTGCGGAAAATGATGCTATCCATTGCATGGTTGAGGTATAAATAGCATTACCACATAAAATCGTTGTGATAATAATCAAATCTATCCAAGTGAGTTCTTTTAGGGGCTTGGTTGGACGAATACGTCTCAGTAAGCTTTTCACTTTTTCCTCCTTATAGTGTATTTTTTATTACAAATATACGAAAAATCTTATAGAATTTTTAAAACATTCTATAGTAAGTCTAATAATTCTTGATAGCTACTAATTGTATAGGTTGGAACTGCCTTACTATTATTTATCATATGAGTCGGATTGTACCAAACAGTATCCATGCCCGCATTATTGCCGCCTTGAACGTCTGCTGTCAAACTGTCTCCAATCATTAAGGCTTGGTCAAACTGAAAACCTGCAATCTGCTCTGCTATTTTTTCATAAAAATCAGCCGCAGGCTTTTGCGTCCCCATCTGCTCAGAAATAAATACTTCTTTAAAATACGATTGAATCGGTGAGTGAAGCAAGCGATTTTCCTGTATATAGGTCACGCCGTTGGTCGCTGCATAAATCTGGTAGCCTCGGTGTGTCAATTCCTGCAAAAGCTTATCTGCACCTGTAAAAATTTGTCCCTGCCGCCCAATAAATTCTTGGTAGCACAAGGCCATCTCCCTTCCATCAACTTGCCGACCAAAGTGGGCAAAGGTCCGTGAAAAGCGAGTGTTTATTAGCTCTTTCTTTGTAATGTTCCCTTTTTCCAAATCCTTCCACATGTCCTGATTGAGCGGTCGATAGACTTCTTTAAAAGCCGCAATATCCTCTACTTGCATGGATTCTAAAAATTGTGTCAGAGCAACTTCTTCTCCACGGCTAAAATCAAGAAGAGTATGGTCAAGATCAAAGAGTAAGTGTTTGTATTGCAAGATGATAAGTCCTTTCTAAGCAGAAACTACTGAAACGATGTCAGGCAGTATATCTAAAGTATACCACAGTTTCTAAAAAAATATCTCTGTGTCCTAGACTCTATTATACTGTTTTTCAAATTTCATACTCTTTAAAACGTTGTCAACTTGCCTCGATGAGTGAAAAGC
The DNA here is from genome assembly GCF_046032535.1 of Streptococcus suis. Lineage (GTDB taxonomy): Bacteria > Bacillota > Bacilli > Lactobacillales > Streptococcaceae > Streptococcus > Streptococcus suis_AK. The sequence goes on from NZ_JARQPL010000003.1 coordinate 103,476, forward strand.
TCCTGTGGAGCTTTTTAGCCTGTTTCCTTGAAATAAGAAAGCAACAGAGTTCTATCATCGGCTTCGTTTCCTAGGCTACTTTTGATTTTCGAAGAGTATGAATAAAAAAAATACAACACATTTAATGCATTGTATTTTAATCACTATCTATATTTCCAGAAAATTAGCCACCGCTTCTTTTTTTCTAGAAATGGGTAACATACGATCACTAAGTCCACTCTGTAACAAGGGCCTATACCTCTTAATGTACTCCTTTTCTTTTTTTCTTCTGATTCCCATCGCTTCTTCAAGCTCTAGAATTTCAAACATTAAGATAAGGTTTTGATCACGAAGGGTTTCAGTGGTCATCCCTAAATACTCTGGGTATTTTCTCAACTGATATAAATGTTGTGCACATCTTATCAGCATAGAAAATGATTCACCGATATACAAGACACACCGTTCATCATCAACTTTCTGAAGTGAAATTTGGTATACCCCTCCCTTGATGGCTTTTATAACATCATTTTGAAAAAATTGTACCTGAAGATTCATCTCTACTCTTCCTTACTTATTGGCGCCAAGCTAGCTAAGACTTTTTTGAGGCCCATTTCTGGGAAATTGATTTTGAGTTCTTGGTTGCTGCCCGAACCTGATACTTCAAGAACAGTTCCACGTCCCCATTTCTTGTGTACTGCGATGTCACCAACTGACCAGTTGGTGCCTGAGCTTGACGATTTGTTGCCTGATGCGAAAGGCATGCTACCTCCGAGCTTGGCCGATGGTTGTACGGATGCTTTTCGACTTTGCATGGCTTGTTGCAAACTCATACCTTGTCCAAACTGTGTCGCTCTGCCATTGACATAAGAAGCCTTAAAGCTAGTATTGGCTGGACGAGCAAGGCCTTGATAATCAAGCAAGTCACTGGAAATTTCTCGGATAAAGCGGCTTGGCTGATTGTAGTTACTTCGACCAAAGAGCAGGCGAGAGTTGGCGTTGGTCAGATAAAGGGTTTGCTCTGCCCGTGTAATACCAACATAGGCAAGTCGTCGTTCTTCTTCCAATTCGTCCTCTTCTTCTGCTGAACGACTAAGTGGGAAGACATTTTCCTCCATGCCAATCAAGAAGACAACTGGAAATTCCAGACCCTTGGCCGCATGGAGAGTCATGAGGGTCACTTCTGATGACTCAGTATTGCCGTCATCTGTATCTGCAATGAGAGCCAAATCAAGCAGGAATCGAGTCAAGCGATCCAAACCTGTTTCTTCCTCCTCAGTATTCTTCTCATCGAAGTTTTTGGTAACAGATAGGAATTCCTGAATATTTTCAATACGGGCATTGGCTTCAAGCGTATTTTGTGCTGCAAGGGCATCGATGTAGCCTGTTTCTTTTAAGACAGCCTCAACCACCTCTGTCACTGTCAAATTGTCCAGTTGATTGCGTAGCTTATAGAGGAGATTGGCTAGGTCAAAGACTGCCTGTGCTGCCTTACCTTTAATCGGCGATAACATTATATCCTGAGAAGCTTCTAGCAAGGACATGCTGTGGCTGGTCGCAAAATCACGGAGTTTGTCAACCGTACCAGGTCCAACGCCACGTTTTGGCTCATTGACAATGCGTTCATAGGAAATATTATCCGATGGGTTAGCAATGATATTCAAATAAGAAATCACATCTCGGATTTCCTTACGGCTGTAGAACTTGGTGCCTCCAACCATAGTATAAGGGATATTGGACTTGAGCAGGGCTTCTTCAATGGTACGGGATTGGGCATTGGTCCGATAGAGAACTGCAAAATCCTTATAAGCCTTGCCTTCTCGATGCAACTGGTCAATCTGCCCTGCGACAAAAATCGCCTCGTCATTTTCATCTCTTGCACGATAGTAGGTAATCAAATCTCCTTGGGCATTCTGTGTCCAGAGTTTTTTGGGACGTCGATTGCGGTTGTTTTCGATGACCTCATTGGCAGCCTGCAAGACGTTCTTGGTCGAACGATAGTTTTCCTCCAAAAGCACAACCTTGCTCTCTGGATAGTCCTTTTCAAAGTCTAGGATATTTTGCATATCCGCACCACGCCAACCATAGATAGACTGGTCCGCATCTCCGACCACGCAGATATTCTTGAAACGTGATGCCAGGAGCTTGACTAATTGGTACTGGGCATGGTTGGTATCCTGATACTCATCGACATGGATATACTGGAATTTCTGCTGGTAATAGGTCAGGACCTCTGGATTTTGGTCAAAAAGGCGGAGCGTCAACATGATCAAATCATCAAAGTCAACGGCCTCTGACTGTCTTAGTTCCTTTTGATAAGCCGTGTAGCATTTAGCAACAATCTGCGTGTATAGGTCGCCTGCCTGGGCTTCAAACGCCTTGTCATCAATCAAGTCATTTTTGGCATTAGAAATGGTTCCCAGGATAGAACGTTCACTCCACTTTTTCGGATCTAAATTAAGATTTTTCAATATCCGTTTCATGAGTGTACGCTGCTCACCAGGGTCTACGATGGTAAAATTGCGATTGTAGCCGATATGATCAGCATCTCGGCGTAAAATACGGACACACATGGAGTGGAAGGTCGCAATCAAACAATCTTGCGTAGCAGGATTTAGGGCGTAGGCCCGCTCCTTCATCTCACGCGCTGCTTTGTTTGTAAAGGTAATGGCTAAGATATTCCAAGGATTGACCATTTTTTCATCAATCAAATAAGCGATACGGTGAGTCAGGACTCGCGTCTTACCTGAACCAGCCCCTGCCATAATCAATAGCGGACCTTCCGTCGTCTGTACCGCTTCTGCCTGTCTGTCATTCATTCCGTTTAATAATGGGTTCATCTTCTCATACTTTCTTAGAACATGTATTACAAGTGGAGTGCTTTTAAATAAGAGATAGTTTTTCGCTAATCAAGGTAGTTTTTTGAAGGAATACCGACTGTAGCGTCATTTAGTTTTTCTTTTATTACTTCGACGTACGAGAAAACTTCGTTTCCCTATTTCCAACTTCAAACACTCCACTGGAGTGTTTGAACTCGCCTTGCCTGATTGAAACAGTCTGGGGGATACGAATAGTCCGGTGGACTATTCGTACCTGAGCCTGAAAACAAAAAAGCGAAGTACATCAGCTGGTCACCTAGAAACAAGAAAGCATTGAGTTATGCCTACGGCTGTTGATGCGAACTTTGTTCGCTTTATTTCCAACCTCCAACTATCTACCAGATAGTTGGAGCGAGTACTAAAAGTAAACTAAAAGACTATATTTTGAAAAAACTAACGATGAGTAGCTGAAAAACTAGCCTTAGATAGAAGTACTACACTGTGAATACAGGTTCGTTATAATCATTCTCTCCATTATACCAAAAAATCACTCGATAAGCAGTTCAATGTGATAGATGGCAAGCAAAAAAGCCCAGCCGAGGCCGGTGCTATTAAATATCTTTTATCAAATTAGAACTAACTTCATAAATGACTGGGGATGATTTCACTTTTGTCACTAAGCCCATTCCTTCCAGTGTTTTCAGAGTAGAATCAATTCTCGTCCTTTTGTATTTTCCGCCGAATGCTTCCGTTAATCCCTTGTTGCTGACGCCAGTATGCAAAACATCAAAAAGCTTATCTTGGGAAAGTATAAACAACAATTCTTTTTGAGGTCCCGTCAGGTCTAGACCATCTATCAAGATCCACACTCTATCTAATTGTGACTTCAACTTGCCCAACTTAGTCTTCATGTTCTCTTGTGCATTTAAAATGATTTCTAGCATGGTCCCTACAAACGGGGTCAAATCACCTCTATTTTTAGGGTGAGAAGTAATTGAGAAACCCTCCTCATACTTACTCTTATTTTGCAAAACAGACTCCGACAGAGACAACCCTGTTAAAAAATCTAATTTTCTAGACAGATAGGATGACATTAGGAAACGCCCCATTCTACCATTTCCATCATAGAAGGGATGTACATACTCAAAAAAATAGTGCGTAATAATTGATTTGATAATAAGAGGAATCTCCGGATTGTTCATAAAAATGATTAACTTCGTTAAATCTTCATTAATCGAAAACTCCGAGGAATTTCCTTGGTGAACATAGGAATTTCCATCTCCGACATAAATCACTTTTTTTCTAAAAAGCTCTCCATCAGGCTTTTCATCTTCTGACATCTCATCTAAAAATAATTGATCATAAATATTTCTAAATTTAGACAAAGAATCTATTTTCTCAAATTCATTTTTCAAAATAGAATGGTACATCGAAACGATTCCAGAAAACCTTTTATTTTTATCTAGAGAGTTATATGCCTCCTTTATTTCTTTACGAGTAGATTTGACTCCTTCCATATCATTGGTACTTTGGATTTCATCAATAATTTGCAAATAGAATAGCTTTTGCATCTGAACGCTTGATAAATCAAAATTAGAAAGAAGTTGGCTATTTTTATAAATCTTTTCAATATCCATGACATGGTTCGGAAGCAATACATAGAACAATTGGTGTTTATCTGCCAACCTTCTTTGTTCCCTCTTTGAAAAAGGATTGATTGTCAATCCTGTTTTTATGGTAGCTAGACTATCAAAGCGTTTTTGATATTCCGCTTCATAATTATCAAAATCAGAATAACTCACAATTTCTAGTCTTTTGTACATAAAAACACCTCTTTTTTTTTGAATTTCTAAAATTTTACCATTTTTTAAAATTCAATTCAAGTTTTTTGATATTTTTAAATATAATTTCAATTTTTACTAAAAAAGCCCAGAGTCATCTCTGAGCTTTTGTATTCAATTAATTATTCAGCACCCAAGGCAGCTACTGTGATGTAGTTGTAAGGTTTGTTGAAGTGTGGCAAGAAGAACAAGTCTGTCAATGCCAATTTTTCGATTGTTACGCCTTCTTGGATTGCCAATGAGAAGAGGTGGATACCCAATGAGATGTCTTCACGAGCAGCCATTTGCGCACCAAGGATACGACGTGAATCTTTATCGTAAACGATTTTGATGGTTACTGGGAAGTTACCATGCTCCATGAATTCTGGTTTTTGATTGTCTGTTACTTCAGTAACAGCAGCGTTCAAACCAAGACGAGTAGCTTTTTCAAGTGTCAAACCTGTTGATACAAGGTTAAGACCGTAGATAGAGATACCGTTAGAACCTTGTACACCGATACCTTCAAGGTCAGTACCACAGATGTTGTGAGCTGCTACGATACCAGTACGTACAGCGTTTGAAGCCAAAGCGATGTAGCTTGTGTCGCCAGTAGCGTTGTCGTAGATAGTTGCACAGTCACCGATAGCATAAACGCCTGGGATTGAAGTTTCTTGGCGTTTGTTTACAAGGAAGGCACCGTTACGGAAGCGCTCGATTCCTTCACCTGCAAATGCAGTGTTTGGACGGAAACCAACAGCCAAGATAACCATGTCAACATCGTATTCGTTCTTGTCAGTGATGATTTTCTCAACTTTACCATTACCAGCAACTTCTTTAACAGTTTCGCCAAAGGCAAGTTGAATACCATGCTCTTCCAAGTTTTTAGCCATAAGGTCTGACAAGTCGCGGTCATAGTAACCAGCCAAACATGTATCTACAACGTCGATAAGGATAACTTCTTTACCTTTACGTTGGAATGCTTCTGCAAGCTCAACACCGATGTAACCAGCACCAACAACTGCTACGCGGTTGATGTCTTTGTTTTTCAATTTTTCAATAACATCAGCTGAGTTTTGGTACAATTTAACGAATTGCAAGTTTTCAAGAGTTGCTTCAAATTCAAGAGAACCTTCTTTGATTTCAGCACCTTTGATTGGTGGCAAGATAGGTTGTGAACCTGTAGCAAAGAGAAGTTTGTCGTAAACTTCAACGTGTTCTTGACCATTTACAAGTGCAGTAACTGTTTTTGCTTCGTAGTCGATAGCTGTAACAGGTGACTCCATGTAAACTGTTGCTCCCAAGCTTTCCAACTCTTCTTTGTTTGAGTAGAAAAGTCCTTCAGGACCACCAATTTGCTCACCAATCCACAAAGCCATACCACATCCCAAGAATGAAATATTTGAGTTTTGGTCAAATACAACGATTTCGTTTTCTTGACCGTAATTTGTCAACATAGTTTTGATTGCGGCAGTACCAGCATGGTTAGCACCGACAACAACGATTTTAGCCATAATGTGAAATCTCACTTTCGAAAATATATTTTTTTACAAAGTCTATTATACACTAAAAATGATACCGATTACAAAATTTTTGCTCAGAATATCACATTTTTTTCAAAAAGTTTTTAAAATGCTATTTTCTTTAAACAATGTAAAGATATATAAAAGCAAAAAGGGAGTGGGAAAGAACTCGACCAAGATAAACATACTAAGATTAGTAGTGAGGAAATCTCCGACGGGAGAGAGTAGTCACTACTTTTTCTTTATGTTAAAGTAGA
>NZ_JARQPL010000004.1:0-109384 GCF_046032535.1 Streptococcus suis
TCATTTGAACGCATCGTCATTGGTATGGAAGCCACCAGTCTCTACAGCTTTCACCCTGCCATGTTCTTTCATGAAGACAGCGACTTGAAAGCTCTAAAGGTTGAGGTCATGGTCGAACAGCCCAATAAGATTAAGAAATACCGGGAAGCCTTTGAAGAAAACAAGAATGATACCCTTGATGCCTTCTATATTGCCGATTATTTCCGTATCGAGCGATTCTCACCTGCTTTTCTCAAGGAAGAGAAATACATGGCGCTCCAGCACTTGACCAGAACCAGGCTTCAACTCATTGAGCAGTTGACCAAGACCAAGCAGCACTTTATTGAGAATATCTACTACAAGTGCAATACCTTATCAACTGAAATCAAGAATGAGAACCTCTCAACCAATCTCTGGTCTAGCACAATCATCTCTCTTATGACAGAAGACTACTCCCTAGACGAATTAGCCACTATTGCTCTCGAAGATCTGGCAGAATTTCTCCAGAAACTAGGAAGAGGACGATTCAAAGCTCCTGAAAAGCTAGCGAAAGCTATTCAAGCGGCCATTCGTGGTTCTTATCGTCTCTCTAAACTCCAACAGGATTCTGTCAATGTCATTCTTGGGCTATTAGCTCGAGAAATCAGAAATCTGGAACAAATGATTAAGGATATTGATAAAGCTATTGAAGACATGGTAGAAGTCATTCCCGAATACCAGTGTTTAACTTCTGTGCCTGGTGTTGGTAAAGTTTACGCTGCAGGAATTATCGCTGAAATTGGACAGATTGAGCGATTTAAAGATCATCCTCAAGTCGCTAAATATGCAGGATTGAATTGGAAACAGTATCAATCTGGGAACACTAACTCTCAAAATACGGAACTTGTAAAACGAGGCAATCGCTATCTTCGCTATTACTTGGTTGAAGCCGCCAACTCGGTGAGGCGACATGATAGTGAGTATCAAACCTTTTACATGAAGAAGTATCAAGAAGTTCCTAAACATCAACACAAACGAGCCATCGTCTTAACCGCTAGAAAATTTGTGCGTCTGGTGGATGCGCTACTACGCAACCGCCAACTCTATACGCCACCAAGGAGGCTTATGGAAGATAAGTGATTATCGGCACAAGTCCTTGGATAAGCTGGCGAAAAAAGCGTTTTTCGCTAGGTGTTTTTAGTGCACCCTTTTGTCTAGAAAATCATCTAAAAATTAATCAACTTTCTATTGACTTTTTACCACTAGACTTATACTTCTGACGCAAGCGCATCAAGCCGATAGAACAATAAAGTAAAACTGGTATATCCACCATAGCCATACCAATCATAACAGCTGGTAACTTCAAGATATAAAATAACAAGATAAAGAAAACAAACAAGGAAGTGGCCAGTAGAAACTGTCTGGTAATAATTCTGTCAATCATCTCGAACTTACTTTGACAGTCACTATAAAGCTCAACTTCTCCCAAACTCTCATTCTTTCTAAAGTATGAAAAATGATTGCAGTCACCGACATATTCCCAGCCATAATCTGCAAACATCTGGAGATATTCCTCCTTATCCTGACCATTGGGCTTAAAATCCAGTTGATAGATAACTTCTTCAGGCTGACATTTCTCAAAGATATAGAAAAAACCAAATTTATTTTTTTGAAATTTCCATCCCTGACGGTGATGCTCTGCCAGATAGACTTCTTCCGTTTCAAAATCAGGCAAGAAGAAGAAATGAATTTCTGTCCTAGTCTCCATAACTTTCCCCCTTACTATTTCGATAGAGCCGTTCAATCCGAGCCAATTCTATGTCTAGGATTTCTCGACCTGTTTCTGTTATCCGATAAAACTTCCGCTTGTCTTCTTCTCTGACAAAGGCAATCAAGCCGTCTTTCTCCATTTTCGACAGAGTTCCGTACATGGTTCCAGGGCTAATCACAACTTGCCCTGCCGTAACTTCCTTGGTCTTCTGGGTAATATCATAGCCATGCCGTTCTTCCTGTAAATGAAAGAGAATATAGAAGGCAGTCTCTGTCATGGGAACATAGACGCGTTTTAACTTATCGTTCATAAAACTCCTTTCGCACTACGATACATCGAAATTCGATGTATTTGTTATATCGCAGCTCGATATACTTGTCAAGAAAAAAATCAGAGAATATCCCTGATTTCATTTCTTGATTGTTTTAGAAAATGGTGTTTTATGTGTCGTGATAAAGTTTTCAAGCCAGCTAGCATCATCGTTCTCCGTCGCTACTTCTTCCCTTTCCTCATCCGTGTCCTGTTCTTCATCGTCTGAAAAATCAACTTTTCCAAACAGAACTACCTTGCCCTCCGTTTCAGCACTTGCTGAACTGCTATTAGTTGTTAGAAGCTCAAAAGTTACAAAACCTAGCATTGCAAGAGCACCTAAAACAAGTAATTTCTTCATCATTATTTCCTCCAAGATAATTAAGAACCTGTATTCATAGTTCAGCACTTCTAGCTAAGGCTAGTTTTTCAGCTACTCACCGCTCGTTTTTTTCAAAATACAGTTAGTATTCCCTCAAAAAACTGCCTTGGTTAGCAAAAAAACATCTCTTCTCTAAAAGCACTTTTCTTGTGAATACAGTTTCTAAACATTGTTTTGTAAAGTTGTAAAACTTACAAGTATTATCTTACAGGAAATGACGAGCCGCTTTAAATTCATTACATATCTGTAACTTTCTCAATTTCCTTATTGATCTGGTGGATTAAATCATAGCAATCTAAAAATTTGGCGATATGCAGGCATTCCTTCATTATTTCTAGGCCACCATCATTTCCATTCATGTAGGACAAGCGTGCTTTTAGGAGCTTAAGCAGCAAGCGATCCCGCATATTCTTTTCCATGATATTGACAGAGTCAAGAATTTTGAGAAAACGAATCGCAGCAATCTCCTCTCCCCTATCTAACAAACTACTCGAAATATTGATGAGTACCTTATAGACATTGTCTCTGTTTTCTGTGATGTCCATATAAAACTTTGTTCGATTGAGAACTTCCATTCCCAGAACTTCCAACATCTTGCTAGGAAGACCTCTGCTACAATTTCCGAAAATCCAGAGTTCAAATTTCCCCCAATCATCTATGGACATTAAATAGTCCGATAGAATAGCTTTTTCATCCTCAGAAACATCATAATCAGGATCGCACCATTGTTGCTTGAATATATGAAAGGCTGCGACCATTACCCTGTCAAACTGACGACCATCTCTATCATACTCTGCTTGATGGTACAAAATTCTATCATCCATATACTGAGCATTGTGACTATAAACTGCACGGACAAATTCCTCTGATGAAAACAAATTATCTATCTGAAAGTAGGACTGGTAGAGGGTAGAAAATTCGCCCTCTACCACATTCATCCGTCTCAAGCAATTAAAAAATGTATCTACAGAAAGATTACTCTTTCCATTTTCAAAGCGTGATAACTGAGCAGGTGTCACGAAATCCCCTGCCACTTCTTTTAGAGACATATTTTTTGATTCACGAATGAGTTTAAAAATTTTTCCGTAAGTTCCCATTATATTCTCCACGCGTTACATTTATGTAACAAAATTCGCTAACTTTTGAATCTAGTATATCATAGATTTATCATTTTTTTATAGAAAGGCAGGTAGTTATGTCATCTCTCTTATCTACCCAAGAATTATCAAAGCAATATGGGAAACAAAAGGCCGTTCAGCAGGTTTCCTTGACTATTAATAAAGGAGAAATCTGTGGCTTAGTCGGTGAAAATGGTGCTGGGAAAACAACGCTTCTCAGAATGTTATCGGGCCTCATTTCCCAAACTTCAGGTACCATTACTAGTTCAAAAGATTGTCGTATTGGAGCTTTAATTGAATCCCCTGCTCTACAACCTAATTTATCTGCGATCGATAATCTTCGTTACATGGCTCTGCAATTAAATCTCAAGCAAGCGGATGAAAAAATCTTAGAGACATTAGCAATTGTCGGTTTAGAGGAGGTGGATCCTAAGAAAAAATCCAAAGATTTTTCATTGGGAATGCGTCAACGTTTAGCCATTGCCTTAGCTATCTTAGATGACCCTGACTTTTTAATTCTAGACGAACCGATTAATGGTCTTGACCCTGTTGGAATCAAAGAAATGAGAAGTATTATTTTAAATCTTCGCAATCAATATGGGATGACCATCCTTATCTCCAGTCATATCCTATCAGAGCTTGAGATGGTGGTTGATCGATACATTATTATGCATAAGGGCCTTATCGTCAAAGAATTCTCAAAGCAAGAGCTTGAACAAAGCCTAGAAGAACAACTCTATCTACAAACGAACAACCATCCTATGACCTTGACTATCCTTGAAGAACAGGGCATCGCTTACAAAATAGATAAGGATTATATCAGTCTGTCATCAGATACGAATGTTATGAACCTCATTCATCTCTTGATAAACCATGAGATTGAGGTCAACGAAATTTTTAAACAACAAATGTCATTTGAAGACTATTACCTGACATTGATTCAAGAAGGAGAAGAGCATGATACATTACTTTAAAGCTGATTTATTTAAGATTCAAAAAGAACAGAGATTAACGATTTCATTGGGAATATTGACTTTACTGTCCTTTTTATCCGCTTTTTTGTTGCATGGCAACGAAGACTTCACTAGCTCTCTGATTCAATTGCTTTCTCAATTTATCACACTATTTTTTATCGTTCCAGCCAACCTATTCTTTGGAGAAGATTTTACTTACCGTACCATCAATAATATTATTATCAAGCAACAAACAAGAAAAGGGGTATTTTTCTATAAAGTCTTAGCAACCCTTGTACTAGATCTCGCTTATATCCTTCTAGCCTATTTATTGAGTAGCAGTGTTGGCTTACTTCTAGGTGATCGTATTGATGTTGCAGTGATAATACAAAGTTTCATTGTGCAAACACCTTTATTTATCTGTATCTCTCTGTTATCCATCCTGATATTTGTCAAGTCCAATAAGGTCAATCAAGCCTATCTTGCCTTTGGTTTAATGAGCCTTCTTTTTGACAATATCTCCAACCTCATTACTAGTAACCTACTCCATATGAAATTACCAACAGATTATTTTCTATTCCTTTCCCTCCAACAAGGGGAACATATTTCAAGGCTATCCATGGGTGTTAGCTTTATGGCTACCCTCATCTACCTTTATCTGAGTTACTTTATCTTTAGTAGGAAAGAGTTAAAATGATGTAGCTTAGATTTCATATATAAAAAACATGTATGTCACACATCAGAAAAAACGTATGACATACATGTTTTCATTTCGCATTTATTTCCCTTGGGCAATCAATTCTGCTCCGCGTTTGCGGTAGGATAGGTCGCCAACAGCTTCAATTAAGAGCTTGCCATTTTCGTATTTGAGGACGGTAATTGAACCGTTATCGAGGAAGACATTGGCTCCACGCTCTGGCTCCAATAGATGGGCCAGGGTGGCAATGGTCATACCATGACTGACCACAAGGGCATTGCCGCCGCCTTGCTTTTCCAAGTCTTGGGCAATGGCCTCAAAACCTGTCAGGATACGATTGCTCAAAACTTCCCATGATTCCGCCCAGTCAGCTGTATCTGCTTCTTGAATACCTGCTGCGATTTCCGCAAAGGACATGCCTGTCGCATCAACTGTCCCTTTCAAACGAGGCAGGACACCTTGGAAAAGCTCGGCATCATACATGCCCTCAAAACTACCAAAGCACCATTCACGGATACGCTTATCTTGGTAATATGGGATTTTGCCTAAAATTCCCAACTCACGCTGGGCGATGGTCATGGTCTGAACGGTCCGCCCCAGGTCACTGGATACGGCTAGTTTAAAATCAATACCTGCATCCTTGAGCCCCAAGCCCAGTTCACGAATTCCTTCCTCACCAGCCTTGGTCAGCGGTGTATCACACCAGCCCTGCACGCGCCCGATGGTATTAAACATGGTTTTCCCATGTCGAGAAATATATAATCTTACGTCTGCCATAGTGTTCTCCTTGTCTTTTCTTACAATTAGTATAGCAAAAAAACGACTGCTTGTCGCAATCGGTTTGGAGAAAAATTGGAGTCCCATTTATTTTATTCTATTGAATTATGAGCTTATTATAATATATAAAGATGTTTTTTAGGTGAATTTTTGTTCATATATTCAGAGTATCGACTCTAAATATGAAAAAAAGTTCATATAATTCTTGCAAAAAAGAATTAAATGAATTATAATTCATGTGTGGAAATAAAAAATTATGTTGAGGTAACAACTATGGCAAAAGATGATAATAAACAAAAATTAATAAAGGCTACAGACGCTCTCTTAAAGGATAGAAGCATAACTTCTATTACAACAAAAGAGATTACAAAGGCTGCAGGAGTTTCTGTGGGAGTTTTTTATAATTATTTTAGTAGTAAGGAAGATGTCTTTAAAGAATTAATCAAGACATTTTTCAACTATTCTTTAAAGCAAATGGAAGTCTTACGAAAAGAAGTTACAGGAAAAAATATTCGTTCAGAAATTAAATTCAAAGAATTTCTAATTAATGGAATAGATAATAATTGGGAAAATCGTTTTTTAAATAGTGATATTCTGTTACTTTCAAGAAAAGATGAAGAGTTTCAAGAATTAATGATGTATTTTAATCAAAAAATGGTTTCCATTGTTGTAGAGATACTTACAGTTATTAATCCAGAACTACAAGAAAATCCACCTTTTCTAGAAGCAAAAATGATTATGAATTTAATTCAGAATTCCTACCCTAGCTTTTCAAAATTTGGTAGTGAGGATGAAAAAGAGAGGTATATAGAAAAATTAGTAAATATTATTTTTAGTATTAGTTTCAATGAGTAAGAATTAGTTCTGATAATTTTAAAATGGATGGTTTAGAAATTCAAACTGAATTGATAAGAAAACAAGGTATGTTTAATATTAAAAAGGAATTATTAAAGAATGAGGGAAGAAATAATGGAAAATCTTTTAGAAGTCAAAAAACTATCAAAAACGTATAAAAACGGAAGAAAAGCATTAGATAATTTAAATTTTAATGTTACAAAAGGTGAGATTCTTGGTTTCCTAGGACCAAATGGTGCGGGAAAAAGCACGACAATAAATATTTTATCTACCTTATTACAATCTGATGAAGGCGAAATAATATATTTTAATAATGAAAATTTGTCCATCAAGGATGTAAAGAAACAACTCGGAATTGTTCCCCAAGAATTAGCGATTTATGAAGATATCTCAGCCTCACAGAATGTCAAATTCTTTGCTTCTTTATATGGAGTTAAAAAAAGTGAAATCAATGAAAAAGTTGAAAATGCATTAAAAAAAGTAGGACTTGAAGACAGAAAAGATGATAAACCGTCAACTTTTTCTGGTGGTATGAAAAGACGTCTGAATATTGCATGTGCAATAGCACACAGCCCTAAATTGATTATTTTTGATGAACCAACTGTGGGTATTGATCCACAATCTAGGAATCATATTCTAGATTCAATTAAGAATTTAAGGGATGAGGGAGCTACTATCATTTACACAACTCATTATATGGAAGAAGTACAACAAATTTGTGACCGTGTCATTATCATGGATGGAGGGGTAGTACTTTTGAATGATTCACTTGATGATATTTTAGAACATTATAGTAATTCTAATTATCAAGTTAGAGTAGATCAGCAGTTCTCTCCAGCAGTGTTAGATGAAATTCGTGAATTAACAAATGTTGAAGAGGTGAATCAAAACGGTGAGTTTGAGATAATCTTTAGTATAGGTGAGGAGGCCATGCCGATTAATGCTGTACTGGAGGTTTTAATCAAGTTCAATCTAAATATTACTAGTATTACAATGGTCAAGAAAAATTTAGAAGATGTTTTCTTGCTACTAACTGGGAAAAAATTAAGAGATTAATAGTGGGGTCTGTAATGTTAACAATAATGAAACAAGATACGATAAATCTTTTAAAGAATAAACCAATCATGATGTATCTACTAATTTATCCGGTTGTCCTGATATTAGTAACAGGGTTTGTATTCGGTTCGATTTTTAGTGACGATATTTTAACATCATATGATTATTATGGTGTTACGATGATGATTTATTTATCAATGGCAACTGTAATTATATTACCCGAATTATTATTTGGAAGTAACGTGAAGTATGCAAATTACAGGATTGTATATTCGCCGATTCCACGTTACAAGATTTATTTATCCAAATTAATCGTTTCTATTTCTATTTCGTATTTTATCCTAGCAATTTATATGCTTGTTTTTAATAGCACAGGGTTAGTAAACTATGGTAAAACTAATATCGCCTATAGTTTATTACTTGACTTAGCTTTGGTAACCTTTTCTATCACATTTGGAGGTGCTTTCTGTGTGTTACTAAAAAGCGAAGATATTGCAACAAAAATTTTAAATTTAGCTATTAATGTTTTAGCAATTCTATCTGGTTTATTCTTTCCGATGTATATATTTGGGAAAAAAGTTGCTAATTTGTCTACCTTATCTCCAATTTCAAAAGTGATGTCAACATTTTTTAGTATCATTTACGATAAAAATTATAGTTCATATTTTAATACGTTATCAATTTTGTTACTATGTTCAGTACTATTTTTAATTATCATTCACTTTAAATATCGGCCTGAAAATTTTGGAGAGTAAAATGAAATTTATTATCTTAAGAAATAACTTGCAACGTTTTTTGAAAGAAAAATCATATATTCTTATATCTTTTTTGCTAGTTTTTGTAACTATTGCAGCAACATCGTTTGTTGTAACAATGGAAAGCCAAAAGGTAAAAATCGGTGTAACAAAAACTGCAATTGAACTATTAGAAATGAGCAATACCAACATTTCTGTCGAGGAAGTAGAAAGGGACAAGGATTACTATGTTAATTTAATAACTGGTAAGTACGACGCATATATTAGTAAAGAGGATGGAAAATATAAAGTAACTACAGTAAGAAATTCAACTTTAGGCAAGAAATTAAGTCAGTATTTAAATAAAGGAAAATCATTAACTGCTTCTACTTCTAGCGGTAATAATCATTATAAAATTATTATTACTGTTATGGCTATGAGTTCTATGATACTATCATTAATACTGTATAGATTCTATTTTGATGATAGAAATGGTCTAGATAAACGAATCTATCTAAGCGGAGTATCAAACTTTTCTTATGTTCTACAGCAGGTAATGTTTAATTTTTTAATTTTATCTATTACGAATTTATTAAGCAGCTTAATTTTATTCCCATTGTTTGATCTTGATATATCGTGGAACTTAGTACTATATATCCTCCTAATTGAGGTATTTTCAGCAAACTTTGGAATGGTTTTATCCACCTGGACTAAAAAAAATCAAGGGGCGCTATTAATAGGAACAATGGTATCTGTTCTGACTATGCTTCTTTCGGGTGCATTATTCTCTGTAAAAAAAGGTTCTATACAAGATAAGATACATTATATTTTTCCTCAGTATTATATTTCAAATTTAGGAAAAAATATTGATGGCCACTCAACTAATTTGACTCAATCGATTACAGTCATTGTAGGATATACACTTTTGTTTTTCCTAATTGCAAATTATATGCAAAATCAAAAAGTAGGTGAATGATATATTTTAAATTGATAGTTCTCCCTTTTATCTGACTTTCGAGGAATAAACTAAATTCAATTTCTAGACTCAAATATCAAGAATCGCTTACCTGACAATATGCCCCCTCCTAATGTGAGTCTAACTACATCATCTTGTAAGTTACCTGAGACATTTGCCTCTATTCAAATAGGCTCCCTAAGCTTAGTAATGGTTTTACCCACCACTGTCTTAGAGAGCCTATTTTTCTTGCATTTCACTTTATAAAACGAGTACTAATAATCGGTCTTCTTTATTTATGACTTGTAACATGCCAGGCATGACAAGCTGGACAAAGATAAGATCGCACTAGGTTTCTTTCTCCGATTTCCTTTTTTAATCGTTGGCATTTTATAACAATAGTTCAGCTTTAATTCTATCAGGAAAACGAGCCCTCCCAGAATAACACTCTTAAGCCGTTCTTTTTTAAAAGCCTTCAAAGATTTCTGACGACGACTTCTTGTCATTTCGCTTCCCATCTCAAATCGACCTAAACAATCAATTTAGTTCTTAAAGCTATGAATTGGGGCTGGAATTTGTCCGCCACGATTAATAAAGTCAGCAGACGAAGCTTGGTTGACCTTCATGACAGGGGCTGTTCCCAACAGACCACCGAATTCAATCATGTCCCCTTCTTTTCCAAGCGGAATGATACGGACCGCAGTGGTTTTCTGATTGATAACCCCAATGGCTGCCTCATCCGCAATCATAGCCGCGATAGTTTCAGCAGGCGTTGTTTCTGGAATGGCAATCATATCCAAACCAACTGAACAGATAGCCGTCATGGCCTCCAATTTTTCAAGGTTAAGTGAGCCATTTTGCACCGCAGCAATCATGCCCTCGTCCTCAGACACAGGGATAAAGGCACCTGATAAACCGCCGACTTGATTGCAGGCCATGACACCACCCTTTTTGACTGCGTCATTGAGCAAAGCCAGGGCAGCAGTCGTTCCGTGCGTACCTACGGTTTCCAAGCCCATTTCCTCCAAGACCCGAGCCACTGAGTCTCCAACAGCTGGCGTTGGAGCAAGGGACAGGTCCACGATACCGAACTTAACACCCAGGCGTTCGCTGGCCATATTGCCGACCAACTGACCGATACGGGTAATCTTGAAGGCCGTCTTTTTGACGGTTTCTGCCACCACATCAAAGCTCTCGCCACGCACTTTTTCAAGGGCACGCTTGACCACACCAGGCCCAGACACACCGACGTTGATGACCACATCTGCCTCGCCGACACCATGGAAGGCACCCGCCATGAAAGGATTGTCCTCGACCGCATTGGCAAAGACCACCAGCTTGGCCGCCCCCATATCAGAAGCTTCCGCCGTCTCCTTGATGATCCGCCCCATATCCCGCACGGCAGTCATATTGATGCCCGTCTTGGTCGAGCCGATGTTGACCGAAGAGCAGACTTTGGTCGTTTGGGCCAATGCCTGCGGTATGGAGTTGATGAGGATTTCATCACCTTTTTGGTAACCCTTTTGAACCAGAGCTGAAAAACCTCCGATAAAATCGATACCGATCTCATGAGCCGCCTTGTCCAAGGCATGAGCCAAGGGAAGATAATCCGTGGAATCCGTCGCCGCACCAATCAAAGCAATTGGAGTTACCGACACCCGTTTGTTGACAATGGGAATCCCCAGCTCCGCCGCAATCTCATCACCGACCGCTACCAAGTTCTTAGCCTTGGTTACAATTTTGTTGTACACTTTCTCCGCAGCCTTATCAATGTCCGAGTCGATACAGTCCAAAAGGGAAATCCCCATGGTAATGGTCCGAATATCGAAGTGCTGCTCCTCAATCATCTCAATAGTTTCTCTAACCTGTCTAATATCCATGACCGCTCTCCTTACAAGTTGTGCATAGCATCAAAAATCGCCGCACTTTGAATGTTGATTTTCACGTTCAAGGATTGACCAAAGGCATCCAATTCTGAACGAAGTTGCGTGAAATCTTGCTTCTCATCTGATGACACCACCGCCATCATGGTAAAATACTCATCCAAAACTGTCTGAGAAATGTCATCAATATTGAGTCCCAATTCCGCAATCTTAGTCGCAACACCTGCAACGATTCCTGACTTGTCCTTACCGACAACTGTAACAATAGCTTTCATCTGAACACCTCTTCTAAATTTTCATTTATTTTAACATAAATATGCAGAAAAAGGTAGAAATCGTCTAGTTTCTACCTCTAACGTACGTGTTTATAAGCCCTGCTTTTTCTTGTAATCGGTCACGGTCATGTCAGTCCATTTCTTGAAGGCACAGCTGAAGGCATTGACCTCGCTGTAGCCAATCTGACTGGAAATCTCCTCTGCTGGTAATTTCATCTTGAGATAGGAGAAGGTCATAGCCTTTTGAACAGCTTGCTGTTCCTGTTTGAAGCTGGTATTTTCAGCCTGACCAAGTTCTTCGCCGTAAGTACGCATGTTTTCTTGAATAGCTGCCAAGATTTCCAAGCGTTCTGCGATTGAAACTTGTGTCCAAGCTTGTGGGTCTAAGTGGTTAAATGCTTCTTGATCTGTGAGTACCATATTGCGTTCCTCTATTTCTTAATTTGTTTTACAAGAATGATTATAGACCTCTGACAGAAAAATCTGAATGACAGTTGGCGACTCGTGTTTACCAATTTACGCCAAAGATAAAAACTCCCCAATCCGAAGATGAGAGAGTCCAATCTACTAGTATGGCACTGGAATGACAACTAATACAATAAATTGATTTGATTTAACACTAATATTTAGATGTCCTTTCAATTTCGTAACCCTATCATAAATACTTTTTATTCCTATACCTTGTCTATCTGGCGATTTGATAGATTTCATACCATCATAATGAATAGCCACATTAGTTTCTTTGATAGAATTAGCTATTTTAAAAACCAATTTGTTATGCTTAAAGCGTAATACTATGTCAATTGGGGTCTTTAAGCCGTTACGTCCAATTTCTTCTATAGCATTATCAAGAATATTCCCAAGAATAGCACACAAATCAATAGCAATAGTACTTAAATCTAAATTATACGGAACTTGTAAATCTAAATTATATAGGATATCATCTTTTTTCATCTTAGATATTTTTTGATTTAATATTGCATCAATAGGGATACATCCTGTAATTTTACGATTAAATACTTCCTGTCCCAATATCTCTTGAGTTATTGTTTGGATGGTCTCACAATCGTTATTATCAGCATAAAAATCAATTGAAGAAATAATATTTTTCAAATCGTGTCTAAGGATGGCTAACTCATTTTCTTGCTTTATAATCTCACTCGTCATGTTATTTTCATCAGAAGCTATTTTGTTTTTGATAATATTGTAGTTTTTTTCACTCAAGTAATTATAAAGTACAATTATAACAATATTAATTAACCACAAACAGCTGTCAAATAAGAGAACTTTACCTAGAGATAGCGGTACTTTATATAATAGTAAGGCAATCGAAATAAAAGGAGTGACTGAAAGAATACCATATTCTATTTTGTTCAGACCTATTAAATTGTCTACTTTGAATCGTCTCAATCCTAATACAAATAGCAGAGTCAGCACCATCAGGAAAAATTGAACAAAGAAGATAGCAAATGTTTTAGTTTGTGGTGCATGGTTAAATAGTAAAACAACAATATCTTCTTGAATCAATAACCAAAAAATCAGAAATAAGAAATGAAATATTTTTTTTACTATATCTCCAGATAAAAAGAAGAAGAGAATCAAAAAAGTGAAGAACAGGGAAAAAATTTTCAAATCAATAAAGGTATTCTGATTAACAATTATTGACGTCCTGCCAATAAAATAGATGAATACAATAAAGCAATAGAATCTCAGTTTAGGAATTCTGATAACAAAAAAATGCTGTAAATAGATCCAAATTATAAAGCTTTGAAATAAAAAAAGAGAGAGGAGACCAGTCGTTTTAAATAAACCAATCATAATCCAAAACTCCTCTCAATAAACTGATTATAGGCTGTAACTACCACTTTCTTTCGACTCCTACTGATAGCGATACAATTACCATTTACCATTGTTACTTCATTTCTATTAAAAGATGCAACATAATCTAAATTAATTATTGTGCCACTATTAACTCTAACGAAATGTGTTTGAGGCAACCCTTCTTCAATTGCCGATATCTTCCCATAAAATGACACACCACTATCATCAGCCAATTCAAGGTGGATTTTTCGACCAAATTCAGAATATAAGCAGACAATATTATCTAAAATCACTTGAAAATGTTCCTTACCTACTTGATAAAATAAGAATTTTTGTTTAGCAGTCAATTCTACAAGAACATCCTTAAGAACAGCTCTCAGTTTCTCAATAGATACAGGTTTTATTAGATAACGAAAAGGAGAGACTTCAAAACTTTCTAAGGCATATTGTTCATAACTTGTAACATAGATTAAGATAAAATTCCGATCAATATCCCTCAATAGTTTTGCAGTCTCAATCCCATCAATTCCTTCCATTTCAATATCCAAAAACACCAAGTGATAACTATCCTTCTGAGTCCTCATCGCTTTCACTAGACGCTCCCCTTTATAATAACCATCAATCTCATATTGAATGTGGCTCTCATCAAAACACTTCGAAATTTGAGTCTCCAAATGACTAACCTGTAAGCTATCATCATCACAAATTGCTATTCTATACATCTATTTCTATAAATTCCTTTTTGGAATATTATATCACTCACAATGCTTTCTTTTCAAATCCTTTCATGGTAGCAATCAATAATAATATACACATCAAAAAATAACTTAACAAATGAGCAATAGACAAACTAATTGTAAATTGATAATTAGGTACAACAAAAAAATATCCAGGAATAAATTTAGAAATAACAGTAACATACGACAACAGTTGACATAAAAAATAGACACCTAAACTTATAAATGCAGCTACTATCGCTGAAACATGTAGTGATAAATAAAAAGCAACGCTAGCAAGCAAAATAATAAAACCTAAATTTACCAAACTAATGACTATTGACTGTACATTCGTAGCATGTAATTCCAAAAAATTCTCATAGCCATATTCACTTCTAGATACAAAACAAATATAAGTGGCTAGTGATGATAAGCAGTTCAGTACATACAAAAATAAGATTGATAAGATGACAACTATATATTTAGAAATAATCAATGTTTTCCTACTAGATACTCGGTTTACTTCTAGTAAAATTTGCCCACCTTGGATTTCTCCTCCTAAAATAAAGGAAGAAGTATACAAAATTAACAATAAGGGAATGGTTAAGATTAGTAAGAACGTCCACATCGTCGTGATAAAGGTAACTAAATCTAATTTAGCACCGATTTTCACAAAATCCCAATGTAAGAAAACACCCAATCCGTAAACTAAGGACCATAAGGATAACACTGCTAATACGATAAAATTTTTCCGTTTCAGTAATTTATAGAGTTCTGCTAAAATAATAGATTTCATGATTTTACCCCCTAAATAATTCCT
The DNA here is from genome assembly GCF_046032535.1 of Streptococcus suis. GTDB lineage: Bacteria > Bacillota > Bacilli > Lactobacillales > Streptococcaceae > Streptococcus > Streptococcus suis_AK. The sequence goes on from NZ_JARQPL010000004.1 coordinate 15,081, forward strand.
CGATAGAATCTTTTATTGTGATATCTTTGATTTCACCGTTATACTTGTAAATAAGTTTTAAAATTGAATTTAGCGTTGACACATCCTGCGGTAGAATTATCTGATTTTCTTTTATATCGACTAAAACTTTCAAACATTCCTCTAGCTCTGGCACTACATGATCCAAGGTTATAATCATTTTATTTTCTCCCAGTTTAGAATGCATTTCAACACGCTTTTCATTTATAAATAAGAAATAATCACAAATTTCTTCAATTTCGTGTAACTGATGTGATGAGATTAGTATTGTAACCCCCTTTTCTTGACGTAGCTTTACAATATAATCTAGAAGAATCCTAACTCCTGCGGGATCCAAACCAACAAATGGTTCATCTAAAATCAAAAATTCAGGATCATCCAACAATGCTAAAGCCAAACCCAATCTCTGTTTCATACCAAATGAATAAGATTTTACTGGTTTTTTACTATTATCTAAACCAACAAATTTTAACAACCCATCAATTCGGTCATCTAAATCTTTTTCACTGAATGTTGAAGAGTACATAGAGAACAATTTTAAATTATCATATGCAGAGAAATCTTCAAACAACCTACAATCTAGGAGGAAACCAATTTTATTCAATGCCTTTCTTTTAGTATGATAATTCGAATCCCCTTCAAATTGAATATCACCTTCAGTTCGTGATGTGAGACCCAATATCATCTTCATAAGAGTAGTCTTCCCACATCCATTTTTTCCAATCAAGCCAACTATATCTCCTGATTGGATGTCAAAATTGATATTAGTTAACACTTCTTGTGAACCAAACGATTTACTTAAATGACATGCACTTAGTATCTTATCCATAAGTAATACCTCCGCTAGTTTCAGTATGCACTAAATAATTATCGAACTAAATCTTTTCAAAAGAGATTCATCTAAATTATAAGAAATCATTATGATATTTTTTGAATACAAAAATTTATAATCTATTACTTTTGAAGATTGTTCATCTAAAGTAAGCTCAACTTCATCAAGTTGATGTTTCTAGTATAGCCCAAATAAGCAAAACAAAAGCTCTTTTGTACTAATTTGTATGTTTACTTGTAGTATCTGGTAATTCATTCTTTTACTCACATTATTGATTATTTGATTGGGGATTCTCCCCAATCAAATCAAAAAACTCGCTTTCGCGAGTTTGATTGTTTATTTTACCAATTGCGACCGATTGGCATAGGCTTTCCAGTCAATCCCACGCGCTTCGCACCAGTTTTGTACATTTGGAGCCAAGACCAAATCTTTCTGACGGAGTTCCGCAATGTTTTTAGCCCCCAACATGGTCATGATTTCAGCCATCTGCCATTGATAAGTCTTAATAGCCTGCAAGCCGTCGTCAAAACGATGCCCCTTACCATCCTTGACATACTGGAGGAAATGGTTGGACATACCAACAAGGTCTGCACCGAGGGCCAATGATTTGACAATATCTAGTGGCGTCTTAATACCACCAGATGCAATCAGACTTGGACGAACTTCTTCAGGGACAGACATGGCTTCCACCAAGGATGTCACAGTTGACTGCCCCCAACCCTCTAAATAGGCATAATCATTAAAGGTACGACGGGCATTTTCAATCTTGGCGAAATCCGTCCCCCCAGTACCAGACACATCAATGGTCTTGACACCGACAGAAGCCAGTTGGGCCACTGTTTCACGGCTCATACCAAAACCAACTTCCTTGACAATGACAGGTACTTCCATCTCCCGCACCAAGGTTTCAATATTCTTCAACCACATGGTAAAGTCACGGTCTCCCTCAGGCATGACAATCTCCTGGGGTGCATTGACATGGATTTGGATGGCATTGGCCTCCAACAAATCCACCGCCCGTTTGGCGTTCTCAACACTATGATGGGCACCTAGATTGGCAAAAATAATGCCATAAGGATTTTCCCGACGCATAACAGAGAAGGTTTCCGCAACAGACGGATCCTTGATCGCCGCACTTACCGAACCTGAAGCCAGAGCAATCTTCCCAAAATGCCCCATAATTCCCAACAGACGATTGATTTCCCGCGTCTTCTTGCTTCCACCGGTCATGGCATTGATAAAGAAAGGAAAGGCAAAGTCCAAACCAGCTACACTGGTCGAAATATCCACTTCATCTACCTTGGTCTGAGGTAGGGAATGATGGACAAACAAGGTCTCCGTAAAGTCCTTGGCCGGTGTGGCACTGTATTGCTGGTTGGCCAAGCCAACGTGTTGATCCTTGCGGTCTAAACCAAATTCTCCTAGATAAAACATAGGGTTCTCCTTATTCTCTACTTGTGATCTTTAGTTGGAGTGGAAGAATGCCGGCTTGTTGCCAAGCCTTCTCAATCGCTACTTTTTGTTCCGTACTGTCTACCAAGCAAATGCCGCAGTCACCACCACCTGCACCAGATGATTTGGCCACCGCTCCATAAGTCTGGGCCAGGTCACAGAGTTGGCTCAGTTGAGGCGTTTCAATGACCAAGCCCATTCCTCTCGCAAAGTCTCGTAAGAGCTTGCGGTTCTGAGAAATGGCCTGTCTTACTGACGCTGAGTCATTTGTCTGGCAAGCTAATATCATCTGCTCTACACAGGTCTTGGAGTCGGCTAGAAACTGGCTATGAATGTGCTCTTTTTCTGCCTGACTTTTTTGGCTTTCCATCTGGGAAACCAATCGGTCTGTCGAAGCCGCCGACCCTGTCCAGCCAACCAAGAGTTCTAAGCCTTCTGGTAGCTGGATAGGGCTGATGGACAAACCCTGCCAATCACTTTCCACCAAATCAAGCAGAGACAGCTCTGCCATTTTCCCTAAAAGCCAAGAACGGTCCAAGGAATGATAGGCGATCAAGCCACCAAAACTGGAAGCCGCCAAGTCACCGAAGGAACCCGTCATGCCTAGCTTGGCCTGAACCAAGGCTGCCAGCTTGTAGGTCAGCAGGGCATCTGGTCGGTGACCGTAGTAGGTCAGCAGGGCCTTGACCGTCGCTACCGTCACTGCCCCTGACGAGCCCAAGCCATACTTGGCACCTGAAGTCTGGTCATCCAAATCAGATTGGACCACTAAGCTGTAGGTTGCTTGACAGGACTGACCTTTGGCTATCAAATAGGCTTCTGTTACCTGCATGGCAGTCTCAATCAGAGCATAAGGATGGTTCCCTTGGACATGAACGACACCTTCCTGACGTTCCCAGGTCAGATAGAGGTCTGCTTGCTGGCTGGAATGAAGAAGACCGTGGTCACTTGGTTCAATGGTGACAGTCAGGTATTGGTCAAGGGCCGCAATCACTGCGGGATAGCCTGCCTCGACGACTGCATATTCCCCTGCTAGAAAGAGTTTTCCAGGTATCTTTACTTGTACTTTCATGCTACAAGCCCTTTTCAAACGCTACTTGCGAGACCTGCCACTCGTCTTCGCTGAGGACGTAGGCCGCAGGACCAGGCTTGCTGGTAATGATTTTCTCTCTTGGGAAGACTTTGGCCAATGCAGCTACTAGCTCATCCATTTGACTTGCTCGGCAGAGGACCTTGACATTTGGTCCTGCATCCATGGTCATGTAGGCTGATAAGCCACTTGCCTCACGAACCTGACGGACTGCCTCTTGAGCCACTAGGCTATCGGCTGACCAGTAGGTAAATGGCGGATTGGCAGACAAAGTCGTTGCGTGCATTTTCATACCATTGTGCTCTGTGATTTGACCAAGTTTTTCAAAATCACGGTTGCCAATGGCTGCCTTGATGTCCACCAAGTCTTGTTTGGCGGTTTCTACCCAGGCTGTGTAAAATGGTGAGGTAGCAACCGTGTGGTCCATTCCCTCTCGACTGGCAATCTTCTTCGGTCCAGTATTGACAGCTAAGACGACCATGGCAATATCCCAATCGGCATCGTCAATGGGATGGGCCATAGAATCTTCCGAACCCGTTCCCATATCCCACTCGACAAATCCACCGAATAGGCTACGAGTGCTTGAGCCAGAACCCCTGCGTGCAAGGGTGGATAGGGTGGCAGGCGACAAATCTAAATCCAAGGCAGTTGCGGTTGCAAGTGCAAGTGCTGCGAAGGCTGATGCTGAGCTGGCCAAACCAGCCGCAGTCGGAACAAAATTTAGACTTTCCACTCGGGCAAATGCCCTTTCACCTATATATTCGCAAAACAAATCCAAAAATCGAGAAATTTTTAAAATTTCTTTTTCTTTTTGTAAGATTCCGTTGAGATAGAACTCATCCGCAGTTAATTCTGGGTCAAAAACGACCTTGGTATCGGTATAAAATGCGTCAAGGGTCAGGGATAAACTGGAATTCATAGGTAGGAATAATTCCTTATCGCGTTTTCCCCAGTATTTAATCAAGGCAATATTGGTATGGGCACGGGCAATGCCTGTTTGTTTAGTCATTGGTTTCTCCTAAGTACTGTATCCAGGTTTGGCGGGCGCCAGCTTGGTCAAGGATCTGTGCAAGTTTTTGGGCATCCTGGGCTGTTCTGGCTAGGGCAATCATGCAACCGCCTCGGCCACCACCGGTTAATTTGGCTCCGAGGGCTCCATTTTCTTGGGCAAGGCTGACTAGCTTATCCAGGCTGGGATCAGACACGCCTAATTCTTGCAGGAGGGCATGAGCTTGGTTCATTCTGCTGCCTAGAAGCTCTGCCTGGTCTGTGGCTAAATCTTCCTTGGCCTGTCGGGTCAAGTTACCCAGTTCTTCTACTAGCTTGATAGCCTCTGGCTTTTTCTCCAACAAATCCGCCACGTCTGAAATGGCTTCTAGGGTATTTCCCGTCACGCCTGTATCTGCCACTACCAAGTGGGCACGGAGTTTCAGCTCCAAGGGTTCGATGGGCTGGTGCTTGATAAAGAAGACGGGGGACTTGCCGCTGGTGGTCGCCGCATCAATGCCTGATGGATTGCCGTGAGCAATTTTTTCCGAAGACTGGACGATGTCCCAGAGTTCGCTGTCGGTCAGTTCTTTTTCATAGTAGGCAAAGAGGGCGCGTGCCACTGCAACTGCCACGGCTGCACTGGAGCCCATGCCGCGCTCGGCGGGAATGGTGGAACTAATCTCAATATGAATAGCTGGATCTGTCGGTGCACCAATACGATAGAGCGAAAAGCGAATGGCATGCTTGAGGCTTTCCCAGATTTTGGGCATCTTGTGAACCAGTCCTTCATAGAAGTCACAGGCTACACTAAGTGCCTGACCTTGGGCAGTCACCTGGGCTGTAATTTCCACAGCAGAAAATGGCATGGCAATTGCAGGCTGGCCATAAACCACCGCATGTTCACCCATCAAAATGATTTTCCCATTTGCTTTTCCTACTACCGACATACTTTTCTCCTTATACAATCACTACCATTATACCATTTTTGCCCGAGAATAGAAGACACGAAAACAGCCGACCACAGCCGACTGTCCTCTAGGAGATTATATGAAAAAGAAATTCGCTATTTCTAGCTTGGATATAGTATAAATCTTTGAACTTAAACAAAACTGAAAGTTTTCTTAGACTTTTCTAAAACGATTTCTCATACTTATTTACTTAAAACTTAACACGAAAACAGCCGACCGCAAAATGAGGCTGGATATTCCTCTTTACTTAAAGTTTCAAGGCTCAAATTTCTTATAGTCCACTGAACTGTAAAATTCATACAATTTTTATATTATCGAATCTAAAAAGTTGAATACAACCTAGAAACTCGGAACTGTTAGTACTTCTCATCTTTTTATACCAATCAAAAACACCTAATTCCGAATTATTCTGAGGAATTTAGGTGTTTTATCATTATCTAAACTGATTCCAAATTTTAACTTAGTATTACTGGTGGAATCTTATCTCCAAATAAAATCACATATGTAAGCAATAATACACTAAATTTAATTAATTTCTTTTTCATCTTGCGACTCCTGTTCCAATAAATCTATAAAGAATGACTGAGCTAAATTTTTTAAGAGCTCATCGCCTTCTAAGTCATAAACAACTATTGATTTTTTGACCATATCAATTGCTTCTGAAATAATGGAGCGTTTTGCTAATATGTTGGCTCTCATTAACAAAGTATTGCCTAACATAAATAAAGTATTTCGGCTCTTTAATATTTCTAGTGATTCTGCATTATAAACCAAGGCTTTTTCAAACTTGTTACACAGGTACAAAATTCTAGAATATCCGTATTGAAATAATACTTTCAACTCCCAATCATTTGACTCATGATAGTGATGAATAAGACTTTCATATTGGTTCATTGATGCTACATACTCTTCTAACTCCGAATATATTCCTGCAATAGCAATACCAACTCGTAAAAATAGATTAGCATTTTCAACCAAAGTAGGCAGCAACCCTTCCAAAATCTCTAAAGCCTCATTTGACTTTTTGTATTTCCCAAATAACAATACCCCATTAAGGTATTGTATATATGGCATTTGAATCGGAGATACAGAATCTTTTGAAATAAATTGTAAAAAGTATTCCAATGTATCATACTCTCTTCGGTAAAGAATGGATTTCAATTCATCCGTAAGAATAGATTCTTCTGTACTCTTCTTTAGTTGAAACAATTCCAATATCACACTAGAATCAATGTCTAATTTTTTGACGAGCTTAAAAAATAATTCGACTGATGGAGAAACTTCAGCTTTTTCAATTTTACTAATAACTGCTTGAGCACAAATACCCTCAGACAGTTCTTTTTGACTAAATCCTTTCTCCAAACGCGTCCGCTTAATAAGACTAGCAATTTTTTCTTTCACAATTCACATTCCAATTCATAGTATTTTCTCTATTGTACCACTATTCGGTTGAATTTCCCATATTTCATCGTATAGGCCTAAATCCGACTCTGAATAGTGATGAGCAACCTCAAAGATTGTAATTGGTAAATTGGCAAGTTTTTTACGAATGAGGGCTGAGGATTTTTTATCAATTGCCGACGTCCCCTCATCAACCAATAAAATTTTCTTATTATGAAGAAGGGCTCTGGCAATCTCAATACGTTGTTTTTGTCCTCCTGATAACTGCGCCCCATTTTCACCATAATATTTCTCTAAACAATCCTCACCTAGCTCTTCTACCAACCCCAGTTCTGAAAGCAAAGCTAACAACTCCTCCTCACGGACTAACTCAAGCTCCATTAGGAGATTCTCTTTTAAGCTTGCCTCAAAATAGTAGGGTGATTGTTGGATTCTTGCCATTTGAATGCTAGGATTACTTATTTTTTTCTGATGATTTAATACAGATATTTCCCCTTCCAACGGTTGCAGTACACCCTGTATGCTATCTAGTAAGGTCGTTTTTCCACTTCCTGAAGCTCCTCTAATAAGTATTTTACGACCATACGGGACTGTAGCATTAAAATTTTTGATAATTGCTGCTCCATGTCCAATGGCTACTCCTGAAAAATGAATCTCAGGCGTCAATATTGATTCATCAATATGATTTTCAGACACTTCCTGTTGCTGAGAATCCTGTAACATTTTCTCTAATTTTTTTCGAGTTGGCTCCGTTGATTGTATCATTCGTAAATAGTTCGAAACATTTCTAAATGGATAGATAACACGGTCACTGGCTAAAAATAAAGCGATAACAATACTAGCATCTAGTTTCCCTTGGGTTACAAATACTAGTGCAACAGTTATTGGAACAATATAACTTAACCACGATAGCATGGAAGAAACGAGATTAACTATGCTGTGTTTATTATTTAATGCCTCATTACTATTTTCTAAGTCATTGACAACTGTTTCAGCCATCCCTAAAAATTTACGATTCGCACTATATGTCCATAGAACCGAAAAACCTTGAAAAATATCTTTTATGCTACGAATAAATTTCTCATTCGACTTTGTAAAGTGCTCTGTTGCTGTTCCTAGATATTTGCTAAATAGTATTGCTGGCAACATTGGAAGAAATGAGAAAATAATAAATAATACAGAAATTGCAGGACTTAGATAGATAAGATATATCAATGAAACTGCCCCTAGAAGACTGTAGTATAAGCAATCAAAAAGGACGGAAAAATATTTATCTTCTACTAATTTTAAATCTACTGTTAATACCGCAAGAGACTCTGTAACATCTAATGCATTTCCCTTATTTCCAAGATAGTTTAACAGTTCCATCTTATACTTTTTATGCAGATTTTTTAGTAAATCGTTTTTTATTATTGAAACAAATAAATCTGATAATTGAATCAATAAATAGAACAATATACTGCAACCGGCGAATAGTAAAACATCTTTTACAGTTGATTCCGAGCTAAATTGGCTAACTCTCGAAATAACCTGAGACATAATAATCCCGTCAAAACTCGCTCCTACCAACGCAAGTAAGAGTAAACATATTTTAAACTTAGGCAATATTCTCCATACCTGTTTTAATCTCATAACCCATTCTCCATTTTCTAAAGATTTCATCAAGTAAATATAAAGCAAATTCTGAGGGTGCTGTTTGCACACCTTGCTTATATTTTACGTATCTATATAAGACGAGTATAGAATACTTTTCCAGAAAAATCAATTACTTTTTTGTTTATTTTATAATTTTTATAATATTTTTGAATTATATTCTGTTTTAGAGTGTCTTTTTACTAAAAATCTATCTAAAGAGAAAAATTCACTTTACAGATTTAACTAGATATAAAAAGTCTGAAAATGATTTTAGTTGAAAAAGTCTGTTAACAAAGATAGGGACACCTTTAGGTGAAAATATGGACGAATATAACTAAGCAAACTTCCAAAATGCGCCGAAACACGAAAACAGTCGACTGCAGTCGACTGTTCTCTAGAGATTATGTGATACCTAGCTCTTTGCCGCTTGCGACTTAGAGATGGGGACACCTTTAGGTGAAAAGATGGACGAATATAAACTAAACAAACTTCCAAAATATGCCGAAACACGAAAACAGCCGACCACAGCCGACTGTCCTCTGGAGATTATATGATACCTAGCTCTTTGTCGCTTGCGACTTAGAGATAGGGACACCTTTAGGTGAAAAGAATTTCGCTATTTCTAGCTTGAATATAGTATATAGCTACAAACTTAAAAGAAACTAAAAGTTTTCTTAGCCTTATCTTAAATTGATTCTTGTTTTGAATACCTATACTGAAAAAATAGCACCCCTGCTCGGAAGGCATTATCTAAAATCGTTGCAATCCAAATGGCTGACAAACCGATTTTAAAAAATGTTACAAGTAAATAAGCTATGCCAATCCGCACTAGCCACATATCGATAGTTGTGGCATAAAAGGGTAATCTAGCATTTCCCAAACCTTGCCAAAGAGCTGTCATAATAAGAGTGCCTGCTGTAAAGGGAACTCCCAACATGGCATAAAATAATACTGTTTGACTAGCTTGTACCGCTTGAATATCCTTAGTATAAAGACTGATTAGGAAAGGCCCCGCAAAATAAGTCACACCAGCCACCAAAAACATAAACAGCAAAGAGAGGCCAAAGCTTGTTCGAAAAATATGTCGAACCATAGCCTTATCCTGTCTGTGTTTTGCTGTAAGGATGATTGTAGCGGTAGCAATCCCTAAAGCCGGCATATAGTTAAACTGTGTCAGGGTTTCTCCAATCGCATTTCCAGCTACCATCGCTGTTCCTAAGCTGGTAATCAAAGCCACGACTATCACATCTCCCACCCGCATCATCAACCGTTCACCAGTTGCTGGCAGGGCAAGTCTAAGCAGTTCTTTATCAAAGGACCAGGTCCATGGTTTTAAAGAAATTGGTAAGCGAGACCAAAGCAGGCTACAACCAATCAACCGCGATAATACCGTGCCAATCGCAACTCCAGCTACACCTGCATGAAGCACAAAGACTGCAAATGCTGAAAATAGTGCATTTAGAACGTTTGAGAGCAGGCTGATATACATAGGAAAACGTGGTTCCCCCAAGGTTCGTAAGATTGCACTCAAACTTGTCATGAGTCCCAAAAAAGGTGCTCCCCCACCAACCAATATCAAATAAAGACCTCCAGCCTGTACCACTTCTGACTCTGCCCCCAAGCTAGTAAGTACTATTGGACCTGCCAGAACTGAAAAAATTCCTAAAAGGAGACCGATAAAAACTGTAAACTTGACACTTTCACTAGCAGTTCCTCCAATGCCTTCTGAACCCCCTTCACCCAAAGACTGAGCCAAACGAGAAGACACCGCTGCTGCTAGGGCAATAAAAACCGCCTGATAGACGGCTAAAATATTATTAGCAAGGGAAACTCCAGACAAAGCTACGATGCCAATACTGGCTACTAGATAAGAGTCTACTACTCCCATTAACATCTGGAGAAGGTTTTCCCCCATGGCTGGAAAGGCAATGGTTAAAATTTCTTTATAGGTTTGTTTGTTCATAATCACTATTTCAACTGTTTAATATCTACTATTTTATCACAAACCAGATTCAATAGCTCTTCATCGTGAGAAATTAACAAAACCAACTTATTCTTCATTTTTAAGTCTACTAAAGCGGAAGCAACTTGCTGCATTCGTCTCAAATCCAAACCGCTCGTCGGTTCATCAAAAATGAAAATTTCCTTATCTGCCAGTAAGCTGGCCACTATCATCACGCGCTGTTGTTCACCACCCGATAAACTAACCGGATGCCTCTCCAACAACTCCGATAGACCAAAACGAGCTACCAAATGTTCATCGACAGCTCTATTTTTCCTTCCAAGAGTAAGTTCTCGCTTAACATTTTCCGCAAATAGTTGGAGTCGAACATCCTGCATAACAAAAGCTGTTTTTTCCAATCTCTGGCGACCAGACAAGGTTTGACCTTGCCAAGAAATCCTACTCTTCTTATCTTCCGCTAAACCGACCAGATAACGAGCAAGGCTTGTTTTTCCAGAACCATTCGATCCAACCAAACCCACCACCTGTCCTGGTGCCAAGCAAAGTTTTTCAATCTCATAGAGAGTATTCTCTTTCTGACTTACCGATAAATTTTCAACAAGTAACCCCTCTTTATCATTAACAAACTGGTCCGCCAGCTCCGCTATTGCCCGCCCATAAGGCTCCGAGTCATAACAACGCAGTCCCATATCCTGACGGCATTCTTCTGTCCGACTTAAAAACTCATCTGCTAGATAATCCGTCACCACTTGCCCATCTTGAAAATATAAATAGCGATCTGCCAACTGACTGAGATAAGACAGTCTATGCTCGGCAATAATGATGGTCTTTCCTTGGCTTTTTAAAGTTTTCAAGATGTCCTGTACAATCGCAATCCCTTCCTGATCTAGGTTGGCAGTCGGCTCATCTAAAACCAAGACACCTGTCCCTTGCATAGCTGCAACGGCCAAGGCTAGACGTTGTTGCTGACCACCTGATAGACTGGAAATCGTTCGCTGGCTAAGAGAAGCCAAACCAAATAATTCCATAACCCAAGCCAGGCGATTCTCGATTTCTTCTCTTGACAAACCCTGATTTTCACAAGGGAAAACCAATTCCTGCAAGACCTGACTATGAAAAAATTGAGTAGACGGATGCTGAAAGACTGAAGCAATGTGCCGAGATGTTTCTTCCAGACTAGATTTTTGTAAATCCAAGTCCCCTAAGAAAATTTGTCCCGAAAGCTGAGCAGGATAATATTCTGGCGTCAAACCATTCAGTACCTTGAGAAAACTAGACTTCCCAGAGCCACTCTGCCCACATAAAACAACACACTGGCCTTCTGGAATGGTCAAATCCTCTATCTGCAAGGCTGGTTTATCTGCCCCTGAATAAGTTAATGCTACATTTTTTACCGTCACAGCCGGACGAGAATCAGAAAACCGAGACAACATAAGCAAAGACTCCAATCTAGCACGGTCCAAGACGACCGAATATATGCAGGTGATTTTGTAGATACAGCCAAACCTTTTGTCAGACTGGCTACTGTCAATTCCTGAGCTGTTCGCAAGAGAGACATCATCAAGGGAACCAAGAAAAACTCCATGTACTGGAGTGGCTTACAAACCACATCTCTCTTCCGTAAAAAAATTCCTCTAACCTTCAAAGAGGCACAAATCGTACGAGCATCCTGTTTAATGGCAGGTAGGAAACGAAACATTACTCCCAACGTCAAAAGAAATACCTCTGGCAGGTGCCATTTCCGTAAGCCATGAATGAGTTCGTAACCACTTGTCGTCATCAGCAATAGATGTCCTGCCAAAAGCGGAGGCCATGTATAGGTCAATACAAGCAACAAATGCGTCAGCCATGCTGGAAAAAATGTAATATAGGATAACAGACAAAAAATAGAATAGGCTATCGGACTCATTATAGCCATTTTCCGCTTTCCAGAAAACCAGAAAAGCAGGCTCAGTCCACAGACCAAGACTGCATTTTCCAGTCCGCTCAGCCGCATTCCATAAGTCAGACTGGTGAACACGACCAAGAGAATTTTACTGCGTGCATCTAATTTCATCAGACCAAACCTGAACGGTCAAAATAGCGTTTGACCATATATTGTCCAAAAAGGCCGCTCAGACTAGCTGCCAAGATAATGGTAAAAGATAACCAGAGGACATTTCCCGGTGTAAAGTCTAGCATAACACGAGCCACATATTCAGCCGACTTACCACGCGCCAAGAGATTGGCCTCATAAGCATCTCGCATGAGCCACATGAGAATAATGGGCCCCAAATTGCCAAAAGAGAAGACCGCAAAACTCAGGAGGTTGCTCCATTTGTTCTTATAAGCACCCAGCTTGGCCACCCAATCCCCCAGCAAGCCAAAGGTTAAACTAGGCAGAAAGGCCGCTGTCATATAGCCTGACAGGAAAAAGAAGCAGGCCATGACAGCACCGACCAGACTGATAGAGCCAAACTTGCCAACCTTGGCAATCAAGAGCATATAAACCGGACCAGCCAAGAGTGCCGCAAAAGCCGGAGCGTACATCATATTGCCTGACCGGTCAAAAAAGACACCAATCAAGGTCCCCAGACCCACACACAGAAAATACAAACCAGCAAAAGCCCCCGTCACCATGAGGTCCTTCATTTTTAATTGTTTCATTTATCGTTCCTTTACTAATTGTCCGTCTTCCAAGCGGAAGATTCTATCCGCACAAGCCATGGTTGAGCTTCTATGGGAAATCAAGAAGACCATGCCCTGACAGTGTGCCTTGACCAGCTGGATAAAACGAGCTTCATTGAGCGAATCCAAGTTACTGGTCGGCTCATCAAAGATATAGCAGTCTGCATTTTTGAGCAGGGCCCGCATGAGTTCCAAGCGTTGTCCTTCTCCTGCTGAAAAGTCACTGGCTTCTACAATCGTATCCAAGCCCTGCGGTGCTGCTAAAATCCGTTCTTTCATATGGCATTTTTCTGCCAAGTCCATAATGGTTTCATCCGACACATCCGTCCGACCCAAGAGGAGATTTTCTCGAATGGTCTGGCGGAAGATTTGCGGTACCTGAGGCACATAGGCAAAGGAGCCTTGTAAATGTGCCTTGTCCACCTTCCGACTATCCAAGCCAGACAGGTTGATTTGACCTTGCTGCCAGTCATACCACCGCATAATTAGTTTCATCAAAGTGGATTTTCCTGCACCAGACTCACCGACCAGACCGATGATGCCTCCCTGTTCAAACTGAACAGACAGGTTGCGATAAAGCCCTGTTTCTCGCTCATCATAGTCGAAGTCAACTTGCTCAATAGCAATATCCGTCACGCTGACCTCAACCAAGTCACCTGTTCGCTCTGCTTCTTTTTCATCCAAAAGAGCATAGATGTTCCGACCAGCATTCATAGCCCGCTTGAAACCAAGAGGCAGACGGCTGAGCTCCAAGAAGGGAGCAAAGGAACTGGTAAAGGACACCAGAAGGGCTACTCCCGTCGCTAAGTCCAAGCTCTGACTGCCGACCAAGTCAAAAGTCAGCCAGGCAAAGCCCATGATAGACAGGCCTACCACCAAAAAGGAAACAGCATACTGCATAAAGTTGGTCTGGGCAACCTTTCGCTCCTGACCATTGACCTCTTGACTTTTCTGTGTCAGATTGGCAAACCGAGCATCTGTCTGCTGGAACTGCATCAGGTCCTTCATGCTTTTGAGACTTTCGATAAAGTAGAAAACATAGCCCTTACGGCTAGCATTTTGTTCCTTGAGCAAGGGTTCCAGCTGCTTGGCAAACTGATTTGGAATAGCAATTGCCAACAGAGCATAGGTCACTAGAGCCAAGAGGGACAAGCCCCAGCTGGATAGCGCAAAATAGACCGTCAAACCAAGAGCCACTAGAATCCCTGTACAAATGGGAGCAATGGTATGGGCAAAGAAAACCTCCAAGGCCTCAATGTCCTCCCCAATCATCTTAAGCAGGCTACCACTGTCCTGTCGGTCCAATTTCCCAGGAGCCAAGGCCCGCAGTTTTGCGAAAATCAAACGACGATAGGCCGCCAGCGTATGAAAGGCCACATAATGACCAAAGTAATGCTCACCGTAGCGGAAGGCACCACGGAAAAGCGCTAGGAGAATGAGTATTCCCAAGGTCCATAGCGGAGCAGGATTGCCAGTAAGGGCATCAAAAGCCAGATAGACCAGCGTAACTGGAATAGCAATGGTCACCACCTGTCCCAAGACCGCAAAGCAAACCGCCACCGCAATCCGTGGCAAGAGGTGCTTCATGGACTGCAAGAGTCTCGGAATCAGCACACTTGTTGGCATTTCTTTCTTATCCATAAACTGCTTCCTCCAATTCTCTTTGTTGATCGACCAGCTGACCATAGGCCCAGCTAGTCTGATAAAGCGTAGCATGATTGCCTGTCACAGCCCCCTCCGCAGACAGGAAGAGGATGTCATCTGCCTGCTCCACTTGTTTCATCTTATGTGTAATAATAATCACAATCGCATCCTTGGCCACCAAGTTAATGAGGTCGTAAATCAAGCCTTCATTGTCCTGATCGACGCTGGACGTCACCTCGTCAAAGATATAGAGCGAGCGTTTGGCCAAGACCGCACGGGCACAGATAACCTGCTGGCGTTGACCAGGCGACAAGAAAGCACCGTCATCACCCACAATCGTATCCAAACCGTCTGGCAAATTCTTGACAAACCGCAAGACCCCATGCTGATCTGCCCAAGCCAAGATGTCCTCCTTGGACCAGTCACAAGCCATCCGCAAGTTATCATAGATAGACTGGTTGAGTAGGGTTGACTGGCCCGATACATAGAGGACCTGCTCATTCAGAGACAACTGGCTAACAGTCGAAATCTCCTGCTCACCCAAGAAAATAGCTCCCTTATCCGCCCGCAAGCGTCCCAAGAGCAGCTGGGCCAAGGTCGTTTTCCCCTGCCCTGACTCACCGGCCAAGGCATAGACCTTTCCAGCCGTCATGGTCATGGAAATATCTTCTAGGACTGGCTTTTCTCCGTAGGCAAAGGCCAGATTTTCCAGTTTCAGACTGTCAAAAGCAGGCACATGGGCAGCATCGATTTCCTGCTCCGCTGTCATGCTGTCCAAGAAACCAAAAATGCGATCCGCCATCTTGGTATTCATCATAACCAAGTGCATACCGTAGCCCTGCTCCCGTATGGGTGCAAAAAACTCCGTCGCAATGAGGACAAAGAAAAGCATACTAAAGAGGGAGAGATTACCTGCCGCTAGGCTATTAACCGCCACAAAACCAGACAAGCCAATCCCCAGATACATGACCGCATCCATGTAGCCCACCGCTTGCAACTGAAAGCTGAGTAGCTCCATGGTCGCATCGCGGAAGTCTTCAGCCTGCTCATTAAAGGTCTTTTCATAAGTCGCATCTGCCTGATAGGAATAGAGGGTGTTGAGACCATTGAGGTCATCCAGGAAAAGATTGCCCACATCCATGTAGGAACCCCAATAGCGATTCATGATCCGCTTGGACCGCTTCTGCATAGCGATAATGGAAATGGGAATTAGGGGCAAGGCCAAGATGAAAATGACCGCACCCAGCGGGAAAATCAGAAAAACCAGCAAAAGAACCGTCGCACAGTTGAACTGGGTCCGCAAGGAAGAAGCCATGTAATAAGAATAGTAGGTATCCAGACTATCAATCCCCTGGGAAGCGATGTTAAAGACATCCGCCGCTGTCGCTTTTGACTCAAACTGACCGTCCTTGGCCAAGAGAGCCTCGAAGAAGGACTGTTTGAGCGAATCCCGAGCAAACTGGGAACCCAAGCCCTGCAAACGCTTAGCAATCAAAGCCGCACCATAACCAAAGGCATTGAGACCTAGCAAGATGAGGACAAACCGTACTAAATCAACCTGTCCGCCCTCATAGTAGGTCACAAAACCCTTAGCAATCAGGTAGAAGGAAATAATCCGCATCAAAAATTGCACCCAGGATAGAAAGGCCGCCAAATAGACCAGCTTCATCTTGGGCTTGATGCGTTCTTTGAGCCGCTTCAAGAGGGCTTTTTTCTTTTCACGAGAAATTTTTTCTTCTTGTGCCATTGTTTACCTCTCTAAAACATATTCCATTATAGTATATCATTCTTTGAATTATCTGTAAATTTTAATTTAAACAACAAAAAGAAAACAAACTGTTCAAAATGAGCAGTTTGTCATAAAATGAATCGAAATTAAACACCCAAATAGCGTTCTACCTCAGCCTGCATAGCTGCTGCTGCAACAACGGTAGTGTGGCGGACAGGTGCTGTTTCCAAGCCGTCCACAGCTGGTGGCAGGGCTACACCTGAAATCTCATGCAGTTTGGCAAGGGCTTCAAAGTCAGTCAAGCCTGACTGGCCTGTCACCGCTTCAACCGCAACTACTGGGAACTTGTACGGACTTGCTGTAGAAGCAATCACAGTCGGAGTTTGGTCCCCCGTTTGCTCCACATACTGTTTATAGACAGCTGAGGCAACAGCCGTATGTGGATCTTCAATGTAGTCTGACTCGTCATAGACACGCTTGATTTCCGCAGCAGTTTCTTCTTCTGTCGCAAAGGCGGCAGCAAAGAGAGAGAGGATATCCGCGTCAGCCCCTTGAATGTCATACTGACCAGATGTGTTCAAGGCTTCCATCAACTCAGCTGTTTTTGCAGCGTCATTGCCAAAGAGGTGGAAAATCAACCGCTCCAAGTTCGAGGACACCAAGATGTCCATGGACGGACTGGTGGTCACGCGGAAGGTACGGTTCTTGTCGTAAACGCCTGTCGAGAAGAAGTCGGTTAGGACATTGTTGTCGTTGGACGCACAGATGAGCTTGCCAACTGGCAAGCCAATCTGCTTAGCGTAGTAAGCCGCCAAGATGTTACCGAAGTTACCTGTCGGAACGGTGAAGTTGACCTTGTCTCCTGCCTTAATCTCGCCAGTCTTAACCAGCTGAGCGTAGGCATAGACATAATAAACAATCTGTGGCACCAAGCGGCCGATGTTCATGGAGTTGGCTGATGAAAACTGGAGCTTCTTCGCCGCCAACTTGGCACGAAGAGCCTCATCGTTGAACATGTGCTTGACGTTGGTTTGGGCGTCGTCAAAGTTTCCGTCAATGGCCACCACGTGGGTATTAGCCCCCGTCTGCGTAGTCATCTGCAATTCCTGGACCTTAGACACCCCGTCGCGTGGATAGAAGACAATGATTTGCGTGCCAGGAACGTCTGCAAAACCAGCCATGGCTGCCTTGCCCGTATCGCCTGAAGTCGCAGTCAAGATGACAATCTCATTTTCCAAACCGTGCTTTTTAGCCGCAGTCGTCATCAGGTAAGGCAGGATAGACAGTGCCATATCCTTAAAGGCAATGGTTGAACCTCGGAAGAGCTCTAGGTTGTATTGACCTTTTAGCTTAACCACTGGGGCAATAGCTGGTGTGTCAAACTTGCTATCGTAGGCATTGTTGATACAGTAGTCCAGTTCATCTGCCGTGAAATCATCCAAGAAAGCTGACAAAATCAGTTTGGCAACTTCTTGATAAGAAGCGTCTTTGAGAACTGAAAAATCCAAGTCAACTGTTGGAATAGAAATCGGTGTAAACAAGCCACCGTCAGTCGCCAAGCCCTGCAAAATCGCCTGACTAGCCGATACGGTATTTTTGGCATCGCGTGTTGATTGATATACTAATGTCATGGTATCCCTCATAAAAAATCTATTTTTTCTATTTTACCATAAATTGACAGAAAATTGTGAAAGATAGATAGAAAAGTCTCTTTTTCTCGGCTAAACCCTAACTTTCCAACCACTTTCACTTTTTACAGAATCTCCACCATTATTTCTAAACAAACAATCCCCTATTTTTCAATAGAGGATTGTCTTACGATATTTGGAGGCAATTTACCTATAAATCGTACTCCATTCAACTGAGTAGGATACGATTTGCTACTCCTACCTAGACTTTTTCTAGTCCTAAGTCTTTCTAGGCAGATTGACGAAACTACCCAAACCATCAAGAGATGATTTTCTAAACGAGACAAGACGAACGACCGAAATAATTCTAGTCCTAAGTCTTTCTAGGCAGATTGACGAAACTACCCAAACCATCAAGGAATGATTTTCTAAACGAGACAAGGCAAAGCGACGTAGGCATAACTAAAGTTAGGCAAGGAGCTTTAACGATGTATCGTGACGAAAATCCTTACTTGATGCGACCTGGACGTTCTTTGTAACCGTAGTAAGCATCTTCGATGATTTCTTGCATGTGGTCAACCATTGCTAGACGTGGGTTAGCTGGGGTACATTGATCTTCGTAGGCAAGAAGAGCCAATTCGCGAGAGTGTTCTTTGAGTTCTTTCTCGTCGATACCTTGTGCTTTCAAGTTCATTTGGATACCGATGCGTTCACCGAGGTCGTAAACTGCTTGTGCGTATGCTGCAACAGCTTCTTCTGGTGTTGAGCATGGCAAGCCTAGAAGACGAGCGATGTCTTGGTATTTTTCATCTGCTTTATAGTAGTTGTACTTAGGCCATGTAGCTGTCTTAGCTGGACGAGTACCGTTGTAGCGGATAACGTATGGAAGCAAGATAGCGTTTGTACGACCGTGAACAGTATGGAAACGTCCACCAATCTTATGAGCCATTGAGTGAGAAATACCTAGGAATGCGTTGGCGAAGGCCATACCTGCCATAGTGGATGCGTTGTGCATTTTCTCACGTGATACAAAGTCAGCATTCTTCACTGAGCTTTCAAGGTTTTCAAATACTAGTTTGATAGCTTGAAGTGCTAAACCATCTGTAAAGTCGTTTGCTACTGTTGAAACGTATGCTTCTGTAGCGTGAGTCAATACGTCCATACCAGTATCTGCTGTAACGTGTGCAGGTACTGTCAATACGAGTGCTGGGTCAACGATTGCCACAGTTGGTGTCAATGAGTAGTCAGCGATCGGGTATTTACGGTTGTTTGCTTTATCAGAGATTACGGCGAACGGTGTTACTTCTGAACCTGTACCTGATGTTGTTGGAATCGCGATAAACTTAGATTTCTTACCAAGTTCTGGGAACTTGAAGGCACGTTTACGGATATCCATGAATTTTTGAACTAGGTCATGGAAATCAACTGTTGGTTGTTCGTAGAAGAGCCACATAACTTTGGCAGCATCCATTGGTGAACCACCACCGAGTGCGATGATTGTATCTGGTTTGAAGGTACGCATCAATTCTGTACCTTTATAAACCGTTGTGATGTCTGGATCTGGCTCAACGTCTGAGAAGATTTGATAAACAACTTTATTACGACGAAGGTCCAATTGTTCGATGATACGATCTAGGAATCCAAGTTCTACCATGGCACGGTCTGTAACGATCATGACACGTTCAACGTCACGGCATTTTTGGAGATATTGGATAGAGTCACGTTCGAAGTATGTTTTAGAAGGAACTTTAAACCATTGCATATTATTTCTACGTCTTCCTACTTTCTTGATGTTGAGCAAGTTCATAGCACTTACGTTATCACTGATTGAGTTGCGTCCGTAAGAACCACAACCAAGTGTCAATGATGGCAAGAATGCGTTGTAAACATCACCGATACCACCGAAAGTAGATGGAGAGTTCCAAATAACACGGATAGCACGTACGATTGTACCAAACTCTTTCGCCAATTCTGCGTCTTCCGTATGAATAGCTGCAGAGTGACCGAGACCGTGGAATTCAACCATTTGGCGAGCTGCTTCAAGACCTTCTGCACGACCATCAACTTTCAAGACGGCAATAACAGGTGACAATTTCTCACGAGTCAATGGTTCTTTTTCACCGATTTCAGCAACCTCAGCTGCCAAGATGTTTGTACCTTCTGGTACTGAGAAACCAGCTTGTTCAGCAATCCATGCAGCTGGACGACCAACGATGTCTGCGTTCAATTTACCTTCAGCACAGTTTTTGCTGTTAGCTTTCACACCGAAGCAGTATTCTTCAAGAAGAGCTTTTTCTTTCTTATTAACGAAATAAGTTTTGTAAGATTTGAATTCTGCTACAAACTCATCGTAAACTTCTTTATCAATGATAACTGCTTGTTCTGACGCACAGACCATACCGTTGTCAAATGACTTAGACATAACGATGTCATGTGCTGCCTGACGAATATTTGCTGATTTTTCAACATAGGCTGGAACGTTACCTGCACCTACACCAAGGGCAGGTTTACCACAAGAGTAAGCTGCACGCACCATTGCGTTACCACCAGTTGCAAGGATTGTTGCAATACCATCATGTTTCATCAACTCAGACGTTGCTTCCATAGATGGTTTTGTAATCCACTGGATACAGTTTTCAGGGGCACCAGCTGCCACAGCTGCTTCATAGACAACACGAGCTGCGTGTGCTGATGATTCCTGTGCAGATGGGTGGAAGGCAAAGACAATTGGATTACGTGTTTTAAGTGCAATCAATGATTTAAAGATTGCTGTAGAAGTTGGGTTTGTTGTTGGTGTGATACCACAAACAACACCGACCGGCTCAGCAATCAAAGTCAAACCTGTCACTTCATCTTCTTCGATAACACCAACAGTTTTCGTGTGGCGCATGTTATTGACAACGTGCTCACAGGCAAACAAGTTCTTAGTAGCCTTGTCTTCGAATACACCACGCTTGGTTTCTTCAAAGGCGTGCATTGCCAATTCACCGTGTTTATCAAGGGCTGCAACCGAAGCTTTCGCTACAATATAGTCTACTTCTTCTTGACCAAGTTTACGGAACTCATCAAGAGCAACCAAACCTTTTTGAACAAGCTCATCGACGTGCTTGCGCGCTTCTACCAACTTTTCTTCTGGTGATACTACTTTTTTATCAGCCATTGTGTTCCTCCAAATATACTCGCTAACTATTTGTTAACTTTTTCACAATGTTATTCTACTATTTTTTATTTTATTTGTAAAGAGAAATTGTTAATTTTTTCACATTTTTTCTGTTTTGTTTTGGAAAGCGCTTACTTTTTCCTGCTTTCAGAAAACATTCAGATTTGTTTCTGCTTTGTTTGGTCGAAAAATACATAAAGTAAGACAAATCTTTATCATTTATTCTTTCTCTAACATTTACGATACTAGTTTATCAAGAAAACGCTTCCATGTAAATAGATTTTTTTGAAAAAGTTTGGATAAATTTCTGGTTTTTTCCATTTATAGATATTAATTTAAATCTATTGATATACTTGCTTTATTTTTGTTTTTGTGATATTATTAACAAGAAAATATCTATATTAACACATTCAAAAAATGTGCTACAATAAATAGGAGGTCTGCCATGAAAGCAGTTGTTGTTAATCCAGAATCTACTGGTGTTGTCGTTGTTGAAAAAGAACTTCGTCCACTTGAAGCTGGCGAAGCTTTGGTCCAAATTGAGTACTGTGGTGTTTGTCATACTGACCTCCACGTTGCCAATGGTGATTTTGGTAAGGTTCCTGGTCGCGTTCTTGGTCACGAAGGTATCGGTATCGTGACTGAAATTGCTCCTGATGTGACCAGCTTGAAGGTCGGCGACCGTGTCAGCGTTGCTTGGTTCTTCCAAGGCTGTGGTATGTGTGAATATTGTACAACCGGTCGCGAAACTCTCTGCCGTACTGTAAAAAATGCAGGCTACTCTGTTGACGGTGGTATGGCTGAGCAATGTATTGTAACAGCAGACTATGCAGTAAAAGTTCCAGAAGGTCTTGATCCAGCTCAAGCAAGTTCTATCACTTGTGCTGGCGTTACTTGCTACAAAGCGATTAAAGAAGCTCACTTGGAACCAGGTCAATGGATCGCTATCTATGGTGCTGGCGGACTCGGAAACCTTGCTGTACAATACGCTAAAAAAGTGTTCAATGCCCACGTTATTGCTGTAGATATCAATAATGATAAATTGGAATTAGCCAAGGAAGTCGGTGCAGATGTCATCATCAATGGTCTTGAAGTGGAAGACGTGCCTGGCTATATCAAGGAAGTAACTGGTGGCGGTGCTCACTCAACTGTCGTAACGGCTGTTTCTAAGGTTGCCTTCAACCAGGCTATTGACAGCGTTCGTGCAGGTGGCTACGTAGTTGCAGTCGGCCTTCCATCTGAATATATGGATCTCAGCATTGTGAAAACTGTACTAGATGGTATCAAGGTTGTCGGCTCTCTGGTTGGTACTCGTAAAGACCTAGAAGAGGCCTTCCACTTCGGTGCTATGGGACTAGTTGTTCCAGTCGTTCAAAAACGTCCAGTCGAAGATGCCGAAGCAGTCTTTGATGAAATGGCTGCAGGTACTATCCAAGGCCGTATGGTACTTGACTTCTGCCACTCACACTAATGCGTTCTCCACTATTTTCAAGAAGTGATTATCCAATCGCTTCTTTTTTTGATTTCTAAAATAAAAAAGAAGCAGCCTAAACTACTGCTTCTCCAATTCTTCTAAAATACTTGCAAAATCTGTTTTGAGTGCTTCCAAGCTTGTTTCAACTTGACTTCTTGTCTGGTTATTTTTAACCACAACCTGTCCGGTTTCAATCTCACTTCCACCAAGTGTGATAATGGTCTTAGCTCCAAAGACATCTGCTGACTTAAACTGGGCCTTAAGCTTGCGGTCAAGGTAATCTCGCTCTGCTCGGAAGCCTTGCTTGCGGATGGCTTGAATCAACTCGAGTGCTCCGCCATTGGCCTCCTGACCTAAAACTGCGATGTAGACATCTAGCTGGGTGTCGAGAGGGAGCTCGATGCCTTGCTTTTCAAGGACTAGAATGAGGCGCTCAATCCCCATGCCAAAGCCAAAAGCTGGTGTTTCAGGTCCGTCAAAGTAGGTCACCAAACCATCATAACGACCGCCGGCACAGATGGTCAGGTCGTTGCCACCTATCTCTGTCATAAACTCAAAAATAGTATGGTTATAGTAGTCCAAACCACGCACCATGTTGGTGTCGATGGTGTAGGCAATTCCTAAACTATCCAACATAGTCTTGACCGCTTCAAAATGAGCTGTACTTTCCTCATCCAGATAGTCCAAGATGGACGGTGCATTTTCCACTGCAGCCTTGTCTTCTTTTTCCTTGGAATCCAACACACGCAAAGGATTTTCTTCTAAACGGCGCTGGCTATCTTTAGACAACTGTTCCTTGAGCGGCGTCAAATAGTCAATCAAAGCCTGGCGATAAGCGGCACGGCTCTCTGGATTGCCCAGACTGTTGAGGTGGAGGCGGATGTCCTTGATCCCCAACTCCTCAAAGAAGTGATAGGCCATAGCAATGGTTTCTACGTCTGTCGCTGGGTTATTGGAACCAAAGCACTCCACACCAATCTGGTGGAACTGACGGAGACGACCTGCCTGCGGACGCTCATAGCGAAACATTGGGCCCATGTAATAGAACTTAGCTGGCTTTTGCACTTCTGGAGCAAAGAGCTTATTTTCTACATAAGAACGAACAACGGGTGCTGTCCCTTCTGGACGGAGGGTGATATGACGCTCTCCCTTGTCATAGAAATCGTACATCTCCTTAGTCACAATGTCTGTCGTATCGCCAACCGAACGGCTGATCACCTCATAATGTTCGAAAATCGGTGTGCGAATCTCAGCGTAATTGTACTGTTTGAAAATGTTGCGGGTAAAATTTTCCACATACTGCCATTTGGCAGAATCCTGCGGTAGTAAATCCTGTGTTCCTTTAGGTTTTTGAAGTTTCATGGAATTTCTCATTTCTCTAAATCTTGTCCTTTATTTTATCATATTTTGGGCTTTTTTGGAAATGGCAGGGCAGACAAAAAGCCGTGCCTACTGACACGACCTTGTTTAAAAAGCTATTTCTTGTCTACAATCTGGAAATTCAAGTCAGCCACTTCGATTTCAACCTCAAGTTTTTCTTCTGAATTGAGATTGAGGAGGTTTTCTAAGGCTATTTCTGCAAAGACCGCTACTTTTTCTTGGCGTTCCACATCATTCAACACCTCCTCACTTGTCTTGTAAATGGCTTCTTGGGATTTATCATTTAGAAATTCCTGGGCCTTTTGTCCAGAAGTGAAGACATCGACCGCCTTGTCTAGCAGGCCATTGCTATTATTGCTGATTTTGATTTCTCCGTGTTGCTGAGAATCAACTTCGACAAGCACAGGTTTCTTGAAGGTCAAGGTATTATTTTGAATCTGAACATCTGACTGACCAATCCCTTCCAAGACCAACTTGAACTCCGTCTGCACAGGAATATCAACAGTCATCTCACGTCCTACAAAGAGCTTGGTAATCGGTTCTGTCCAGTCTGGCCATTCCTTTAATTTATTGTTTTCAAAGGTCTGGTTGGCAGTCGTGTCCACCTCAGCACCTGCTACAACCAGCTTGCTTTCCGCTTCAAACTTCTTAATGACAAACTCATATTGAACCTTATGGGTCCCCTGGAACCATACCAGAATACTATTTCTAAACCAGAAAATACCTATACCTAAAACCAGCAGCAAGACTAAGAGGCTAGCCAACTTTTTCGCAAAAAACTTTCCAACTGTTTTCATACAGTTCTCCTTTATATTGAATAATTGGAACTTGTCCTATAACCATTATATATATATGCTGTCAAGTATTTTCTTTTTTGACTATTTTAGCAAAGTCCTAGATTTTTTTCTATTTTAACCCTTCTCAATAAACATCACCATTCCAATTAACGGTAAAAGAAATCATTAAAAATTCCCCAAAACTGTCGGAATAGAACAAGCTTTTCAATAATTTTGGCAATCCAAAAAATCTTCCTACTATCCTTAGTAAGAAGATTTTTTCATTATAGCCATCTATCCTTGTTTGCGTCTTCTTGCACTTGCAAGACCAAGGCTAGACAATACTGACACACCTGCGAGTGCCAACAGACTTGTTTGCTCCCCTGTGTTTGGCAAGGTCTTAGCACGTTCTACACGTGAGTAAGTAATACCTTGTGGTGTGACGGTGACACCTGCTTGTGGGTTTGTCACCACAACCTTACCGTCAACAACCTTCACATCTTGACCTTTAGTAATAGCGTCTTTGACTGCATCAATGTTGATAGCTGGTCTTTCAACAGCAGTTGGTGCATCTTTTGGTACTGCAATCACTGTTCCGTCTGGAAGTGTTGCAATTACATTATCTTTTGCTTTGTCTTCAAGGTCTTTGAGTTTGTTGTACTCAGCTTGAAGTTCAGCCAATTTGCTTTCTTCTGCTGCAAGTTTAGCAGTAACAGTTTCAAGTTTGTTTTGTGCTGTTTCAGCTTTAGCTTGTGCTTCAGTTAGAGCCGCTTGCTTTTCAGTAAGTGTTGCTTGAGCGTTAGCAAGAATAGCTGGTGCTTCAAGATAACCTTTCAACTCAGTAGCAAGTGCTTTAGCTTCTTCAACCAAGCGGTCTTTTTCTGCAAGAAGAGCGTTTTTATCTTTATTCAAGCTATCAAGTGTAGCTTGTTGTTTAACAAGTTCAGTCTTAGCTGTTTCAAGAGCTTCAGCTTTTGCAGTAGCAGTAGCTTGTGCTTGAGCAAGGTCAGCCTTAGCTGTATCAAGTGCGGCTTTCTTAGTTGCCAAATCAGCTGAGAAATTGTCAACTGCTTTTTGTGCATCTGCCTTGCGAACTTCAGCATTTTGAAGAGCAATTGTTGCAAGACGTAGGTTATTTTCTGCTACCTGTGTTTGAAGCGGTGTTGCAGTAGCATCAGCAAGAGCTTTTTCTGCTGCGGTTTTTGCTTCAAGTGCGGTAGCGTAATCGGAACTTGCTTTTACAAGATTTGCTTGAGCAGTATCGGATGCGGCTTGTGCTGCTGATTGTTCAGCTTGTGCTTTAGTAAGAGCTGCTTGAAGTGTAGCTGGGTTGTTTGGATTGGTGATTGGGGTGCCTGTGTAGATACCAAATACGCTGATTGAGTATAACTCACCAGCAATGATACCAAATGATGCACCAAAATCAGATGCTCCTGTTTGGAGATTCTTTGAGTGACCCCAGTTCGATGGCGCATCCATAAAGGCTTGAACCATTACAAATTCGTAAATTGCTTGTTTCACATCGTACATAGTCATTGATGTGCCATATTTAGCCAGTGCAATTGGGCCACCGTTTTCGCCAAAGTAATCGCCTGGTAAATGACCAAATGTTAAGATATTTTTGTTGCGAGCTACGTACTTGTCCATTTGGTCTTGAGCCGCTTTTATTGAACCTGTATTTAATTCGAGTTTAGGCAAATCAAGTTGTTCACGAACAGCGTTTACGACTTGTAGATTATAAAGTGCAAGTTCTTGTATTTGTTCATCTGTTAAGGCATTAAAGTTGACAATTTTGTTTTTGTCAGCTGGACTAATAGTTGTGTTAAAACCTTGTGCCATTTTGACACCATCGCCGATCAATGTGTTTTTCCACAATTGGTCGGTTTTGTTTTGGTTCCACATATTGAGTGATTCTTTAAAATTGTCAATGTCTTGTTTAGTTCCTGTGAACGTAACAGTATCAACATTTGCAAGAGCAAGAGCATCTTGTGCTGATTTGACAGCATCATTTGTTTTATTGAGTGCGTCAGTTGTTGTTTTAGACTCATCTTGAGCAGCTGTCAATTTTGCTTTTGCTGTATCAACAGCGTCTGATTTTACAGCAACCTCAGTTTCAGCAGCTTTGATTTTTGCATCACGGTCTGCGTCAGCTTTCTTAGCGTCTTCAACGGCTTGGGTTGCAGTATTAACGTTAGCTTTAGCATCTGTAACAGCTTTGCTTGCATTATCAAGGTTAGCTTGAGCTTCAGCAAGTCCAGTTCCTGAGAGTGCATCTTGTGCTGCTTTTACGTTAGCTTCTTTAGCAGTGACAGTAGCATCAGCTGCGTCTTTTTCTGCTTGGGCAGTATCAACAGCAGTTTGAGCGTCTGCGACTTTACCAGTTTGGTCAGCAATTTCAGCGTTAACTTCATCTGTTTCTGTAGCGTTTGCTTGTTGGTCTGCAAGGTTAGCTGTTTGGTCAGCTTGGTTTGCAGCAATGTTTTCTGGTGTTGCGTTTACGGTATTTGCTTCAGCGTCTTTGACTGCTTGTGTTGCAGTATCAACGTCTGCTTGAGCAGTTGCAACCGCTTGGTTAGCGGTGTCTGCATCAGCTTGAGCGTTAGTTGCATCTTGAGCAGTAGCATCAACAACAGCTTGTTGTGCGTCAAGAGCTGGTTTAACATCAGCTGATGTTTTAGGTGTTTCTGCAACAGGTGTTTCCGCTGTTGGTGTTTCAGTTGTAACTGGAGCCTCAACAGTTGATGTTGTCAATGATGCTTGAGCTTCTTCATAAGAAGAGTAAGTTCCATTTGGTTCAGATTTTACAATTTCGCCTGTGGCGTGGTTAACAGTTTGCCACTCACCAGTCACACGGTTTAAGAAAATATCATATTGTGTGTCTGCTGATACGGTAGACGCACCAACGGTTGCAAGAGTGATAGCAGTAGTTGCCGCGATTGTGCCATATATATACTTGTTCTTTTTCATTATTTCCTCCTGTTTAAGCTAATAGGAAGGGCTTGGCCGAAGTGTCAAGCCCTGCTATACTAGTATAGCAGGGCTTTTGTCAAGTTTTTTGCATGATTTTTGAGAAGTTTGTCAAAAAATTTGGGGGGAAGAAAAATTAAGTGCAATACTTAAATAAAAATAGGAAAATACAATTGAACAAATTTTTTTCAAAAAATCTGTCAAGTAACTTTACTTTACAAAAAACTTTTGTTATACTGTTAAAGTTGGCGAAAGTCATACGCACTATTTTTAGATTTAAAAGGGGCTTGGCCCTGACATTTAATGGAGGAAGAAAGAAATGGCAGTACCTGCACGTCGCACTTCAAAAGCGAAGAAAAACAAACGTCGTACTCACTATAAAGTAGCAGCTCCAACTGTGAAATTTGATGAAAATACTGGAGATTACTCACGTTCACACCGTGTATCTTTGAAAGGATACTACAAAGGACGTAAAATCGCTAAGGCTGCTTCAGCTGAATAATAGAAGGGAGATACCATGCGCGTAAATATTACACTTGAACACAAAGAATCTGGTGAGCGTTTGTACCTTACTTCAAAAAACAAACGTAACACTCCAGACCGTCTTCAATTGAAAAAATACTCACCAAAATTGCGTAAACACGTTATTTTTACTGAAGTTAAGTAAGGGGTTCACTACACGTCATTAGACGTCAAAACATTGATTTAAAGCGATTTTTGATTTTTTGAATTTCAATAAATAGTGCTACAAATCAATTAAAACTCTACCTTTTACTCTACCTTTTTTAGATAAACATATCATTTGGATATTGAAGTTAAGCCCTGCTATCATTTCGATGGCAGGGCTTTTTAATATTTGGTACACTAACTTCTTATCTATATTTTGGTGGATTTTAAGTTGACATCTACAAAGTTTAATGTTAAAATTCATTCAAAAATATATTTGAATGAGGTGTTTCATGATTCAAAATGTTGTTACTTCAATAATCCTTTATTCTGGGACAGCCGTAGACTTACTTATTATCCTAATGTTATTTTTTGCCAAAAGAAAAAGCAGAAAAGACATCATTAACATCTATTTAGGACAATTTCTAGGCTCTGTTAGTCTAATATTGCTAAGTTTACTTTTTACATTTGTCTTAGATTATATTCCTAGTAAAGAGATTTTAGGTTTGCTCGGTTTGATTCCAATTTTCCTAGGCCTCAAAGTTTTACTTTTAGGAGATTCTGATGGAGAAGCTATTGCCAAAGAAGGTTTGAGCAAAGATAATAAAAACCTGATTTTTCTAGTCGCTATGATTACTTTTGCAAGTTGTGGTGCTGACAATATTGGTGTCTTTGTCCCATATTTTACTACCTTAAATTTAGCAAATTTGATAGTGGCTTTACTTACCTTTCTAGTCATGATTTATCTCTTGGTTTTCTCTGCCCAAAAATTGGCACAAGTCCCTTCTGTTGGAGAAACTTTGGAAAAATATAGCAGATGGTTTATTGCCGTTGTCTATTTAGGATTGGGGATATATATCCTGATTGAAAACAACAGCTTTGACATGCTATGGGCTGTGTTAGGCTAGGAGAAAAAATTATGAAAAAAGATAGTATCTGTCAAGTGGATGTTATTAATCAACAAAATGTTACAACCGCAACGAACTACCTTGAAAAGGAAAAAGTCCAAAAATCACTTCGCATTTTATCAAAGTTTACTGATAATAAACAGATAAATATCATCTTTTATCTCCTTGCTGTTGAAGAACTCTGTGTCTGCGATATAGCCTGTTTACTAAATCTCAGTATGGCATCTGCCTCCCACCATCTTCGTAAACTAGCCAATCAAAACATCTTGGACACTAGAAGAGAGGGGAAAATTATATATTATTTTATAAAAGATGAGGAAATCAGAGATTTTTTTAATCAACTAGGATAACAATGGATACTTACGCTGAATTAGCACCTCAACGAATGTTAGAAGCTGTGGGTATTTATCTTGAAAAGATTGCTGAACTAACGCAATAACTACTCTACCATTCACTCTACCTTTTACTAAGGAACATTACAAAAACGTTGATATATAAACGTTTCTAACAGCTAAAATAGACAATACTTAATCTTTACTGATGTGAAATAGGGATTCACTACACGTCAATTGGCGGTAGAAACCTTGATTTTAAGCGATTTTTGAAAGATGCACTTTCATTACATTGCAGTACAAATCAGTCGAATCACTACCTTTTTCACTACCTTTTTTGAAATAAGATTTTGATTCGGATAAGTAATAAACCCCACTGGCTAATTAAAGTCAGTGGGGTTTTTGAGTGATTGGAAAAGAGCAAAATTACTGATTAACAAGATCTACAACGATAATTTCTGGGCGATTAAAAAATCTTGGTACTCGTGTAGATTCTTTGGCCAGACCCCTGCTTACAATAAAATGCGAGTTTTCAAATTCATATAAACCACCTGCATATTTCGGAAAAAATCCTTGATTAGGTGCAAATACACCATTAACCAAATAAGGTATTCTCCATTGTCCTCCATGTGCATGACCTGATAATACTAAATCAAATCCATACTTTTGATACGTATCAACTAGTTCTGGGCGGTGCGCTAGTAAAATTTGAAAGTCGGTACTTATTTGCTTCCCTTTTATGTCTTCAAGTTGGTCTAGCAAATTCACACCAGTATCATACTTTTGAAAATATTCAGGATCGTCAATGCCTGAAATAGTGATTGACTGCCCCCTTATATCAACTCTACTAGTATTTCCAGATAATATGGCTACATTCTGTTGTCGCAGATGTTCTAGCATCTGTTCATATCGATTACTCCATATTTCATGATTACCTGACACATAGTAAGTATGATTAAATTTACTTAGCCCACTCAACAGTTCTAGTGTTTTTCTGTCCGAAAGTTCATCATCAAAAATATCTCCACCTAATAAAATGATATCTGGGCCTTCTTTCTCTAATACTTCCAAGATTTGTATCTGGTTTTTACCGTAATTTGATGAGTGTAAATCAGTAATTAGAGCAAGTCTGACTGGTCGAGATATTTTGGGACTAACAAGCCTGTAATGAGTTACTTGAAGCCGACTGTCAAAACCTAAAGCAAGAAAAATTAGGATACAAATAAGAATAAACCATCGTGGCTTACTATTTTTTAGTTTTTTCATCATATGAACTATTTTACCAAATTTCTGTAACGAGCAAACATTTTCAAAAGTTTACTCAATAATAATATCAAAATGTTTTGTATCAACTTCTTTAGGAGCGACGTAACTAATATTTCGTTTGGCATTGAATATGTCAGATTCTTCCAGTGATGTAGAGAGTCCGCTCCATGGTTCTAAAGCGATAAAAGGACTCTGATTTGTAGTTGACCAAATCACTAAATACGGAAAATCATCAAATGCAATCGAAAGAGTCTTCTGATGATTTTTGGATTTCAAAGTTACCTTTCGTGATACTAATTGATCCAATGTTATGGCATCGTGCTCAAACAGTTGATAGGACAAGTCCAAGATCTTTTGATTTTCCAAGAATGGACGGCGATCTCGCAGATCAAGTAAGCCAGTTTCTGGAAAACTTCTTGGAACTGTACAGGATTCTACTTTTTCAAATTCTAAATAATAGTCTTCATAACTCTCACCATCCAACAAAGGACAATTAAAACCTGGATGACCCCCAATAAAGTAAGGTAGCTTTCTATATCCTTCAAGATTTTTAACCCGATATTCAGTTCGGATTGTATTGCCAAGTAGTGAGTAGTTAATGGAAAGTTCAAATTCAAATGGGTAATTTTTTATGGTTTCCTCATTTGATGAAATAGAAAATTCCAAAGAATTTTCAGTTCTTCTTACATTTTTGGACATCATTTTTCGTACAAGTCCATGCCTTGGAATTGTACCTGTAAATGTCGGTCTTTCTGCAGGTTCAAAAATAGCCCAATCATTTCGTAAACTTCCACAAATCGGAAATAGAACTGGTGCTTGACCGCTCCAATAGGTCGGATCTCCTTGCCAAAGATACTCGACACCATCAGTATCTTTTATTGAAATAATTTGCCCACCTAATTCAGAAAATTGTACTGTTACGTTCTCATTTTTTAATTCGAACATAAAAACTGCCTCCCTTATATGAAAACAAGGATACTAACTTGAGCTAGGCATCCTTGTATTATTTTTATTCAATAACCTGTGTTTCCGCTACTTTTTTATACCAATAAGCACTTTTCTTTGGATAGCGTTCTTGGGTTTCAAAATCAACATAGAACAAGCCGTATCGTTTCTCGTATCCATTTGACCAAGAAAATACATCCATCAAGGACCAGATGAAATAGCCTTTAACATTGGCACCATCTGAGATAGCGTCTGAAATCACTTCTAAATGCTTTTTCACATAATCAATTCGACCATCGTCATAGACTGTACCATCTACAAATTCATCTTTATAACCTAGACCATTTTCAGTGATGTAGATTTTCTTATAGTTTGGATAGTCATTTTTCACACGCATAATTTGGTCATAAAGACCTTGTGGATAGATAATCCAATCCCAGTCCGTTTTTGGAATATCAACTGGGGACTCTCTACGACCAACTCCTTTGATTTGATACTTAGAACTTCCCTTTTCACCTTTGCCATTATGGATAATTTCAGTTTCTCCATCATGAGCTCTCATCCAATCACTCATATAGTAATTGATGCCCAAGAAGTCGTTCAAATCTTTTGCGGCATCTAAGGCAGCAAAGTCTTCATCACGAAGGTCTAATTCCCCACCATTTACTTTCAGAATATGGCGAACACCTTCAAGTGTTTTTTCAGAATAGTAACCCAAGTATGTTGCATCTAGGATAAATTTATTGTGAATAATATCTTCAAGTTCCGCTGCACGGACATCGTCTGGATTGGTTGGATCATAAGGATATTTCGTTGGCAATGCATGTACAACACCAATTTCTCCACTATAACCAGCATCCTTGTAGAGCTTAACTGCCTTGGCATGTGAGACCATCATATTGTGATGAGATTGGAATACTTTAGCTAAGTCATACTGAATACCTGGCGGGAACTTCCCAACAAGATACTGACCGTCACCAATTGGGCCAATTTCATTAAAGGTTGTCCAGTAATTAACTTCAGGGAATTCTTTGAAGCAAAACGCTGCATAATTGACAAAGTGTTCAATGTTATCTCGATTTAGAAAGTCACCATTAGAATGTAGTGTCTCTGGTGTATCAAAATGATGAAGCGTTACAAATGGTTCTACGTGACGTTTATGGCATTCCGCAAATAATTTATGGTAAAACTCTACTCCCTTTGGATTCACTTCTCCAAAGCCTGTTGGGAAGATACGAGACCAAGCAATTGAAATACGAATGCCGTTTACCCCAAATTGTTCACTTAGTTCTAAATCAACTGGATAACGATTATAAAAATCAGAAGCTGGTTCTGCAGTGTACCAGTAATTATCTTCTAGATACTTATCCCATGCAACACGACCTTTTCCATCTGTCTTTGTGGCACCCTCTGCTTGATATGCAGCAGTTGCTCCACCAAATATAAAATCTTTTGGTAATGTTTTAACCATATGCCTACCTTCTTCTATCAAAAATAAATAAAGGGGGAGGAGTTGGAGATTTATTACTCCCTCCCCTTTTGATTAAGAACCTGTATTCACAAGTGAAGTGCTTGTATATAAGAGATTGTTTTTCGCTAATCAAGGCAGTTTTTTGAGGGAATACTGACTGTATTTTGAAAAAAACGAACGATGAGTAGCTGAAAAACTAACCTTAGATGGGAGTGCTGAACTGTGAATACAGGTTCTAGAACTGTTGTTTGACAAAGTCAAGAGCACCTTGACCATCACGTGTGAGTTTAATGTATTGAGCCCCTTCAGTTTTGGCGAGTTTAATGCCCAATGCATCGGTTTCTTGTTTGATATCATCATAGTTCGATGCTACTTGTGGTGCAAGGATGACTAATTGATACTCTGGCAAAATCTCACGGTGCGCCCCATAACTTCCTGCTGTAGCTGTAACTGGAACTCCATATTCTTTTGCAGCTTTAGTTAGAGCGTTGGCAAGCAATCCGCTTGTACCACCCCCTGCACAAAGTACCAGAACGTTGGTTTGTTCAGAAATTTCGGTATCGACTGCAGCCTTTTCAAGAATAGCATCCGCTTTGGCGGTATTAAAGTTAGCCGCCACTTTCTCTTTCAAGCTATTTTCAACTTTCCCTGATTGTTCTTCAGCAAGAATTTGCTCATCGTAAACTTTCAAGAATGGATAATAGATAAGTACATCGACAACGACCAATAAGATAGCTAGTGCAAAGGCAAGTGGAGCAAAGTTTGTCCCCATTACAATCCCCAATGGTCCTGGAGTTGTCCATGGCAAGTTAACGCTGAAACTGTTCATTTTTAGCGTATCAACAAAGAATTTGAAAATCCATACGTTAGCAATTGGAGCTAAGATGAATGGAACAAAGAATACTGGGTTGAGTACAAGTGGTGCACCGAACAAGATTGGTTCGTTTACACCAAAGAAAGTTGGAACAACTGAAGCACGTCCAATTGCTTTATTTCGTTTAGACTTAGTCAACCACATAAACATGAATGGCACAACCAAGGTAGCACCTGTACCACCCATTGTCACGATAAACATTTGAGTACCTGAAGTCAGGATTTTATCCGCGTGTTGACCCGCCTGCAAAAGTTGGAAGTTGGTTTCAATATTGGCATAGGTAATGGCTGCAATTGCTGGCTCAACAATTGATGGACCATGAATCCCTACAAACCAGAACAAGGCATAGGCACCAAAGATAATGGTAATACCCACATAACCGTCTGCTGCTGTAAATAGTGGCTCAAATAATTTCAGAATAGCCTCAGCAACGTTTGTTCCAAGGAATTGACGTGTTACAAGATCGATTCCATACAAGACAAAGATAGACAATGCATATGGAATCACATCTTTAAACGCCTGGGATACGTTCGGTGGAACTTCGTCTGGCATACGAATGGTGACATTGTTTTTCACGCAGACCTTATAGATATTAACTGTAATGAAGGCGGCTAGAAAGGCTGTCAAAAGACCCTTAGTTCCCATGTAACCATTAGCAAACCCACCTTCAATACCGTCAGAAGCCAGTAATAGGAAACCTGAAATTGAGGCAATCATGGTTGAAATGAAGTTGATTTGATTGGTTTTTGGCAATTGACGGTTAAAAGCATCTGTCAAAGATTTTGCGGTCGTTCCTGCAACTAGGACAGCTACAATCCCCATTGTGTAACCGTAAGGTTTCATGATAGCCGCAACTGCTTCATCAGACCAAGTAAATCCAAAGATATTCGGCACGAAAGCTACCAATAGGAAGATACTTGAGAACAAAATAACTGGCATGGCTGCGATAAAACCATCACGGATAGCCCTTAAATAAGGGTTTCTCGAAATCTTTTCAAAGAAAGGCTTCCCTTTCTCAATGAATTCAATCAATTTATTCATTACTTATCACCTCGTTTGTACAGTTCAATCATATGACTCATCATATCTTTCAATAATAATGTTGTCATGAGATGGTCTTGACCATGCATAAGTGTCACACTAAAGGCTAAATCCTCACCAGCCGCTTCTTTTTGCAACAAGCTAGTCTGAGCATGATGGGCTTCAACAATACAAGCATTGGCAGCTTCAACTAGTTCTTCTGCTTTTGCATAATCACCTTTTTGAGCAGCAGCCAGTGCCTCCATCAAACGAGAACGAGCATCACCAGCGAACGCAACAATCTCAAAACCTAATAACGTAATTTCTTCTCTGTTCATAATATGAACCTCCTATTTTTTATGTACTCAATGTAAATTCAATTCAGACTAGCTTCAACAGTCTAGGAATAGACTGTTGAAGGTTGGAAATAAGACGAACGAGTTCGTATCGATATAACGCAGATAGAACTCTGTTCCCCTCTCATCTCAATGGAACAGGCTGAAAACCTCCACTGGAGCTTTTCACTCATCAAGTTGAGACAACAACGTCTGAATTGGATTTACGAAGAGTATGATTTACAATAACCGTTGAATATGTAATACAATATAGAACCTTTCACTGTCGTTTACAGGTTCATCAACCAATGATGTAATCATCTCAAAAATCTGACTACCTATTTGGTAAGCTCTTGGATTCTGGAGCTTGATATATTGTTCCAAACTAGCAATCGATTCATTTGACTGATGGGATCTATCTAAGTAATTCAGAAAATAGGACAGATGAATCATAAAGCGATCATAAAAATTGCTATTTTCTTTTGTGCGTTTAATCCCATTCTCTATCAAAATTTGTTCAACCTCAGCAATAATTTTCTTACTGATGTCATGTTCTTCACTAGTTGGATGAATTGTTTCACCTTTTGCATTGATTAAGTGAAGTGCAATTTTACCAATCTCATCATTTGGAAAATCATTTAGCAACTTTTCACGAAACATAGCTAAGGCTTCACGCGCCATTTTATATTCCAATGGATATTCGGCTGAAATATTGGGTAGCCTACTTTCTTGATAGGTATTCTTTAAAACCGCCTGATATGTACAACAGATATGATCTGTCAGTGTCACATAGAGATATTCTTGTACAGGGTAATGATAGGTTGCTACGAGATGATTGATAACCGTGTAGGTTGCCGAAATAAAATCTAAGGGAATATCTTTTAATAAGGTTAGAAAATTTTCTTTGGCTTCGTCATTTTTTAGCGAAAAGATGTTTTCTATCTTATCCTTAACAATTAAATCTCCTTTTTTCTTTTGAAAGGTTATACCTAATCCCATCACGACTGCCTGTTCCCCATGTTCATTTTTCACCAGAGCAGCGTTATTATTTAGTGACTGTATAATCCTAAACATATATTCCTCCTATATTTTTAAGCAAAAAAAGACTACAAACAAACCGAGAATATCCTACTCTCAAATCCATTTGTAGTCTTGCCTAATCGAATTAGTTACAATCCACTCTATTCTTGCTGATGAGATTATTATAGCATATTCTCAGAAAATGTAAACCCTTTCTTTAAGAAAAATGGTTATTTTTTCAATTATTTTTCTAACCAAGAAGTAGCTGTTTGAGACAAGACGGCATCAAGTCCCTCAATATTTTCACGACCAATAGTTCGTAACCATTCACGTGCTGCTTCTTCTCCTTGTTCGATGTAAACTGGCACAACACCAGCCCAAGTCGCACGACCACAGAGAACACCGTTAAATTTAGCACCTGCTTCATGTGCAAATACTAGAGTATCTTGGAAGAGTTTTGCAGAAACACCTGCGCTTAGATAAATGTATGGCAAATGAGTTGATGCTTCTTGTTGACGGAAATATTCGGCTGCTTCTTCTTTTGTATAAACGACTTCCCCTGTTCCAAAGCCTTCTACAA
This sequence comes from Streptococcus suis, assembly GCF_046032535.1. Classification (GTDB taxonomy): domain Bacteria; phylum Bacillota; class Bacilli; order Lactobacillales; family Streptococcaceae; genus Streptococcus; species Streptococcus suis_AK. The sequence goes on from NZ_JARQPL010000004.1 coordinate 52,272, forward strand.
AATTCATGTTCACAGGTACTTCTACCTTAAGAACATCTACTCCAAAACGCTCAGCCGAAAATACTTTCATGGCTTCATTTACTTTTCTAGGTTTAACTTTGGCAAACTCAACGCTAGCATTATCTTCAATCGTTTCATCATAACTCAAAATCTCCAAGAAGAATGGCAAACCTTCTGCCTGACATTCTGAACCTAAGCGTTCAATATAAGCATGTTTTTGAAGATTAACGTATGGATTACCATCAACGTCATAGTAGAGTAGAAACTTAATGGCATCTGCCCCTTCTTCTTTTAATCGTTTGACAGACCACTCTACCAGGCAATCTGGCAAACGACTGGTGGAGCTGGTGTCATAGCCAGTTTTTTCATAAGCCAAAAGTAATCCACATTGTTCATCGCGGGCGCGTGAAGCTGGTAAGCCAAATTCAGGATCTAAAAGTATAGAAGAAGAAAACTGTGTTAGTTCTTCAGAAACTAGCGTTTTTAGCTCTTCCATCTGCTCCACTGTAGGTTCTTCTGCCTGATGTTTTGCCATCATTTTTTTCAAGGCTCCACGTTGGTCGAAGGCAAGAGCTGAAATGACTCCTGCTTCATTGCTGACTTTTTCCATATATTTTCTTTTTTCTGCTGTTACTACCATCTTAAACCTCCTCGACTTCAATTTGAGAATACAATACTTCTGAATGTTCTAAGTTAACATAACCTGTCTGTTCTTCCTGAGCATTTAACATGCCCAAAACGTTTGCTTTTTTTAGTAGTTCTACATCAGGTAATGCATGTTTCAAACTAGCTGCAATACCTGCAACAGTTGAGTCACCCGAACCTACTGGATTGACGACATTTATTTTTGGAATTTTCACACGATAGAACTTATCATTGTGTTTGGCAAAAGCCCCCTTGGCCCCCAAGGATACAACTATCCAATCAATTCCTTGGAATAATTGACCAGACAGAACTGCTTTCAATTCTTGAATATCATCTGTGACATTTTTGCCAATTAACTGTGATAACTCCTCTGTATTTGGCTTGATAGCCGTCGGCTTCTGCTGGCTTTCTAAAACGTTTTTCAGCGCCCCACCAGAACAATCCAGAACAACAGCAACACCACATTTTTTACAAAGTTCAATTACCTTAACATAGTAGTTGCTAGCAAGTCCCTTAGGCAAACTTCCTGAAATAACAACAACATCTACATTGTTCAGGATGATTTCAAGATGTTCGATAAAATTCAAGGCTTCATGTTCTTGAATAGTTGGTCCTTGTTCTAAAATCTCTGTCTGTTGGCCATCATGAAGGATCGCAATACAGTTACGTGTTTCGTTCCCAATTTCCACAAAGGAATTTTTAATATCATTTCGAGTGAGTTGTTTCTTTACATAACTTCCAATCTCACCACCAATGAAACCAGTAGCCACAACATCTTCACCGATTTGTTTCAAAACCCGTGTCACATTGAGCCCCTTACCACCAGCTGTTTTTTGAACTTTTTCTACTCGATTGACCGTATCCAAATGAAAGGTATCCAATTGATAGGCAATATCAACCGACGGATTTAAAGTGATCGTCAAAATCATGTGAGCCTCCTAGTCGTGGTATTCTCCACGATCCCACTTTTCAAGAAATTCCGTAAAGAACTCTGGATTAGCTTGCTCTTGATTGAGCGTTTCAACTGCAGCAATCTTTTCAATCAAACGTTTGTTTTCTTCAGTTGGTTTGTATTCTGCTTTAATAAAGGCTTCAATGATGTCGCACATGAGCAACTCACCCGTAATTTTGCCTCCAAAACCAATGACGTTGGCATTTAACTCTTCCTTAGCGTAGAGTGCGGAGGTCATATCACGAACCAGGGCTGATCGAACACCAGGAACCTTGTTTACAGCATTGTTGATTCCAACACCTGTTCCACAGATACAAATGCCCAAATCTGCTTGTCCGTTTGCAACAGCTTCACCAACTTTTTTACCAAAGATTGGGTAATGAGTGCGGACATTGTCATAAGTCCCAAAGTCCAAAACTTCATATCCTTGATTTTTCAAATAATCTACCACAGCGATTTTTTCATAGGTTACAATGTGGTCACAACCGATTGCAATTTTCATCTCTTATTCTCCTTTGTTTACAACAATTAGCACATTTTATTTAGCATATCGACACGAATTTGGTGACGACCGCCATCATACTCACCTTCAACAAATCCTTTAACGATATTTTTAGCAATTCCTTCTCCTACAATCTCACTACCGATTGTAATAATACGCGAATTGTTGTGTCCTCTTGTCATATAGGCAGAACGTTCGTCTGAAACTTCTGCAGCGATCATACCTTTGACTTTAGTTGCGGTCATAAATGGACCAACACCATAAGCATCAATCACAATACCAAGATTTCCTTCCTCTTGATTGACTGCTGCAACTACCGCCAAAGTAGTATCAACAAAATCACTTCCATCACTGACATCTTTAAAGTCATATGATTTTTCTAGCAAATAATCTTTAATAACGTCTTTTAGTTTTGAACCCGCTGGATCAGCACCGATAATGATTGTCATAACTTATCTCCTAACAAAAATAGAAAGTTGTAGCCATATTTGGCAGAAAATCTTTGTTTTGCAAAACTTAGAAAAAGCGTTTTCGCTTTTTTATGTTTAAATTATACAACCAAATAAACACAAAGTCAACATATTTTGTTTAATTTTTGTTTATTTTTTTCATATACAAACAAAAAACCAACATTTCGCTGTTGGTTTTGATAACTTTATGATTTTGTAGTGATAATTTCGATGTGCTTACTTAATGATTGGTAATTTTCATCCTTTGCAGTCATATCAGTCACTAGAGCAGTTATATCATTCAAATCACAAAAGGAAGTAAAATCATCTTTTCCAATTTTCGAGGCATCCAGCAGTAGATATTTTTCTAAAGAATGCTTAATGGCAATATTTTGCGTATAGGCTTCCGCTAAGGTTGAGGTCATGACATCAGTTCCCTTAAGTCCGTTACCTGAAAAGAAAATCTTGCTGAATCGCATTTTTTCTAAACTTGTATTGGTAATTTCTCCTACAAACGATTCTGTCACTTGGCGATATTCTCCCCCCAGAAGAAAGACCTGAAAATCCTCTGTCTTCTTTTGTGATAAGATGGTAAAAACAGGCATACAGTTTGTGATGACAGTTAGACGAGGATTTTTAATGGCTTCAGCCAGAAAGGCCACTGTTGTTCCTGGACCTAAAAACACCGTGTCTCCATCTTCTATCAGTTGTGCCGCCCTTTCTGCTATCTCTTGCTTGGCTTCCTTATTTTGAATGTGTTTCTCAGAATGAGAATATTCCCGATATTGAAAAGCCTTATTACTTCTAGCACCGCCATGGATTTTGGTTAAGACTCCCTGCTCTTCCAACTCTATAAAATCACGTCGAACAGTCATATCAGTAACATTTAGCAATTCAACAATCTCAGAAATTCGAACGGTGCCTTTTTTGTTTACCAATCGTGTAATTTCTTCTAGTCGTTCTCGTTTATTCATGTTTAATCCTTTGTTGTTTTTTTACATTATATCAAAAATAAACAAGAATATGTTGGAATTTTGAACAGTTGTTCAATATTATTTTTTAGTTGTATTTTTGTATAAACGAGAAGACTTCAGAATATAATGACTTTCATTTTGGGAATCATTTTTAAATACAATAACTCCTTGTTTGGTGTATTCTCCAACTACATCAGCATTACTATCTAAAATTTGCATTGTTACATTATTTACTTTATATCTTTGCTTATTAAATAAAATCTCATTATCTTTAAACTGAATTTTTTTAGATTCATCAACATTTTTTATACTTCTATTTTCCACATTGGCTAATACATAATCTCCTCTAAAATTTTTATGAACAAAAAGGGCAACGGAAAAATTGCAGGTCTTGTTATTGGCTTGACTTTAACTTCGCTCATCTAGGCGAAGTTTTTTGATTTATGATTTCCGTAAAACGATGGGTAAATTGGGCAGTCATTCCCCAGATATTTTCTGGTAGATTTTCATAAAAGGGGACGGAGCGTTTATGATGACTGAAAGGATAGTCAACCCCACCTCTCAAACGTTCAAAGGGAAAGTCACAATCTGGGACAATCTGTGAATCCAGTTGATAATAGACAGGGGCCGTTTTCAGCAAGGTTTCTAGTGGAACTGTAAAGAATCGAGCCACTTCATCATTGGGTTGAAGGGTCTGCCAGTCCAAGTGAAGTCGACCGACAAAACAGCGAATCGTTGAGCGACCGAAAACGAGATAATCGATTTCTCCCAGCAACTCAATTTGTTCCTGTTGAATGTCAAGTTCTTCGATAACCTCACGAATGGCAGCTTCTTCTGCTGTCTCGCCTTCATCAATTCCGCCACCTGGAAAGGAAACTTCTCCTGGTTGAGAAATGGACTCGCTCCGAATCTCATATAAGACCTGCCACTGATTGTCTGACCAGACTAAGGGCAAGAAGACTGCATAAGAACGTTTTTCACCTAATGGCTGGGGCTGATAGTCTTTCAATAATACCTGCAATTGATCAGTCATGGCAACTCCTTACTAACTAGTGATTTACGTTTATTTTAACGAATTTTGTGGCATCTGGCAAGAACTTTGTCTAGATATAGCCGAACGAATTTGCTTTCATACCCGGAACCGAGGTACAGACAGTATAAGAATAGGAATACCCGCGTCACTCAACTGATCCGCCAAGACCTTCAAGGTCACCGTCTTTCCTGTACCTGTCGCACCTGCGATGATCCCATGGCGATTGAGCTGCATCTCCGCTTGACTGCTTCCATAACCAAAAGCAATAACCTCTGACATATACTTGCCTCTTTTCCGATTTTTTCTAGCTTTACTGTAGCATAACTTTTAGGAAAATAGCAGAGCAGACAACTGAATCACCTCAATATCCATAAAACAAAAAAGAAAAACCCGATAGCAATCGAGCTTAAAATTAAGATAACATCTACTTTTTTTTAAAGCAATTCACATATCGAGTTTATTCTATATATTATAAGTACAAGTATTTAAACAAAGCGATCGCAAGGACTGATGCGAGGATTGGAGCAACCACTGGCACCCAAGCATACCACCATTTTGAATCAGATTTTGATTCACCAAGTACTGTTTTTGGCAGGAAGTGGTGAAGAAGACGCGGACCAAGGTCACGAGCAGGGTTAAGAGCTGGACCAGTTGGACCACCGACACAGGCTACCAAGGCCATAACTAGGAAACCAATGCCTAAGTGAGCAACTGCAATTGAACCTGAAGTATATGGAGCAGTCATTGTCTCAGCGACTGTTTTATCATAGCCTTGTTCAATCAATTTACCAACCAACTCTGAACCAAAGAAATGTTTGGTCAAAGCAAGTGCTCCGAAGAACAATACAAATGAACCAGCGAACTCATTTAAGAAGCCATTAATAGTTGCAGCTTTACGACTTTCTTTTGTACCATTGTCAAGCGCGCTGATTGTTGAGAACGAACCAAGGATGTGATTTGGATTTTCAGTTTTCAAGAAGTAAGGTTTGTATACTGCTACAACCACTAACTGACCAAACATTGCACCTAACAATTGCGCAACAATGTATTGAGCAACGTGAGCCCAAGGGAAGAGACCTGAAACAGCCAAACCAAGTGTAAAGGCTGGGTTGATATGGTTACCAGAAACGTTACCAAACATCAATGCTGGCATCATAACTGCCAAACCATAGCCAATCGCAATGAGAATCCAACCAGAGTTGTTTCCTTTTGTACCTTTTAAATCAACGTTTGCAACTGTACCATTACCAATGATAATAAGGAGTGCAGTCGCTAAAAATTCAGTGATATATTTCACTGTCCATGTAACATCCATATTTTTCTTATATTTCCTTTCAAAAGTTAAATTTTTTTGGACAACAACCATTTTATCAAGTATAATAAACAAAGTAAAGCCATTCGACAAAAAGAAAACGTTTACTCAAAAAAGTAGTAGATTCAGTAAGGAGATTAGAATGGGAGCTAACCAAGAGACTTTAATGTATACACTTGAAAAGAGTATACAGAAAAAAGCAGATTTATTTGAACACAGTTTTTCTGCCTACGCTGTACGATCGATACTTGCTAGTCTTTATTTAGGATTGGGGATTGTCATTTCTCTTTATACAGCAGACAAACTCAACCATGTCGCAGAAGGACTCGGGAAATTTAGCTATGGGTTGATGTTTGGTTGGGGGCTACTCATGATTTTATATATGAATGCCGAACTTGGAACATCCAACATGATGTATATGACAGTAGCCAGCCATCGAAAAACGATTCCTACGAAAACAGCCCTCAAGATGTTGGCAACCTGTATCCTTTTCAATTTTGTCGGTGCTGTCCTTGTTTGTTACTTGGTTTCATTGACACTGCCTTATCAGCACGTTGATGCTCACAGCTACCTATTTGAAGCAACGGTGGCCAAGCTTTCAAAGACACCTTTGACTCAATTTATTGAAGGAATTTTTGCTAATATTGTCGTGAATATCGGCGTATTTACCTTCTTACGCATCAAAGATGACGCTGGACGTCTCATTTCCGTTATTTTCATCATCTTTATCTTTGCTTTCTTGGGATATGAGCACGTCATTGCGAACTTTTCACTCTTCTCCCTGTCCTTTTTTGCAAATGGTGGACCAGTTGAGGGAATGACTCTATTAAGTGTACTAAGCAATTTCCTCTTTTCTGGATTAGGAAACTACGTGGGGGGCGGTCTCTTTATCGGACTTCTTTATAGTTGGTTGAATCATCAATCCAGACTTTATGTAGACTAAAAAAACTACGGTTGGAATTCCTACCGTAGTTTTTTTATTGTAAGATAATCTGCGCAACTATAGGACTAATCACCACATACATAATTCCTGTAATCCCAATAGCTAAGCCAGCCATCGCCCCTTGCGTATGCCCATATTTTATCGCTGTACCCGTTCCAATGGCATGCCCTGTTCCTCCCAAAGCAAGACCAACAGCTACCGGATCTTCAATTTTTAGTAGCTTTAAAAAGATTGGGCCAAGAACACTTGTCAGAATCCCTGTTGCAACAACGACTACAAGAGTAATAGTTGCTATCCCTTGCATTTTATCAGTAATACCAACAGCCATAGCAGTGGTGACTGATTTTGGAAAAAGAGATATTGCTAGAAAAAAATCCATCCCAAACCATTTGGCAATTAGGGCAGTAAAGACAGTATTGACAATACAGGCAACAAAAATTCCCAAAAGAATACTTCGAATGTGATGTTTCATTAGATGGAAAGAACGATACAAAGGAATACCCAGAGCTACTGTTGAAGGCACAATAAGCATATTTAGATAGGACCCTCCTGCATAATATTCCTTATAGGAAATACCTGTCATTTTTAAAAAGACAATAATCAATCCTGTAGCTACCAACAGTGGGGTTGTGATTGGATGAGGAAATCTCCGATAGATCAGCATTCCAATTAAATATGCTGCAATTGATAACATAATACCAAAAATAGGATTCGAAAAAAGTTCAGTCATGAATTCCCTCCGCATCAATGTAGTCACCTTCAAACTTTTGCTTCACAAATTGAACAACAAGACCAATTACTAAGATATTTAAAAAAATGGCGCCTAAAATGACGACGATAATAGGAAGTAAATAATCTTTAATTGCATCAAATCTCTCCATAATGCCCACTGCTGCAGGCAAAAAAAGAATGGTCATGTTAGCCAGCAAAAAATTTCCAACCGAATGAATATGGCGAAGACGAATCAATTTGAACTCTAGGGCTAAAAATAGGAGGATTAAGCCAATAATACTTCCCGGAATAGGAAGATGAAAAATAGTCGAAATAGCTTCCCCTAAAAATGAAAATACTAGAATAATCATAAACTGAACATATAGCTTCATCTTTACACCACCTTAAATACTACTAATCCATCTGAGGTCATTCTCTTTTAGTCCAGAAAATCCCTTAATGTTAGTACTGTTATTAAGTTTACTACTCTGAAATTATTTTTCAAGGCTATAAAACGCTTACACCTTAAAAATTTGTCCTAAGCTATTTTATTTATTTTGCACATAATCACTTGACAATTTATTTTTGTAGGTGTATATTTAATATATAACAAGATTTGATATATACAACTGAACGCCATATATCAAAACCGAACCTAACTAACAACAAAGGAAAGGAGCGTCCTATGCATTTTCCAGTCCCCGCAGTGCTGACAGAATTTCTCATCATGGCTATTTTGGAATCCGATGATTCTTATGGCTATGAAATCTGTCAGACCATTAAATTAATTGCCAACATCAAGGAGTCCGCCCTCTATCCCATCCTAAAACGATTGGAGCAAAATGACTTTTTGACTACTTATTCCCAAGAATATCAGGGTCGTATGCGCAAGTATTATAGCCTAACTCAGTTAGGTCACGAAGAATTGGTCCGACTCAAAGATGACTGGGATACCTATACAAACACGATAAACGGCATCATAGAAGGGAGCGTCCGCCATGACAAGAACTGAATACATGGAGCAGTTAGAAAAATATCTCAAAAAACTGCCCCACAAAGAATACTTTGAAGCCATCAGCTTCTTTAATGAGTATTTTGACGAGGCTGGACCAGAGCATGAAACAGAAATTATAGAAGAACTTGGTTCACCAAAAGAAGCTGCCAGCGAACTCATTAACAACATGCTCAACAAGCAAATCCAGGAGGAGAAGGATCAACAAGAGCCTGTTCAACTCAACTGGAAACTCTGGGTTGGTCTGGGAGCCTTAAGTATGACAGGTCTCTTCTCTTTCTTCCTACTCTTTATCATGGGAGAGTTTATCGGAGTCATTCCTCTGTTTGCGACTCTTATCCTCGGCGCCTTTTTCCTCGGTCGCTACTTCCGTAATTTTAGCCAAACAAAACGAACGCTCTGGTTGGCTATCCTAGCTGTCATTTCCCTGCCTATCGCCATTCCACTTTTGCTCATTCTCCTAGCTAGTCTATTAGGATTGGTGGCGCTCATCTTGGCCCTCATTGTCGGTGCCTTTGTTTTGGGTGTCGGACTTCTCACCAGCGGTGGCTATCTGATTTGGGAAGCCTTTAGCCTTATGTCAGAAGGATTCAATATCTTCCTCATGGGGTTTGGCTCAGGTTTGTCTTTGATTGGCGGAGCTATTCTCATCTACATCTTGACTGGATTTTTTGCCTACTGGTCTTGGCGACTGGTCAAGGCTTGCTTCAAATGGATCTTGAAACGAGGTAAACGAGCATGAAAAAGAAACTTACCATCGCCATTATTATCGGCTTTGTCAGCCTGATTGCAGGCTTAATTCTAGCTGGCATTGGATTTTTCACCGGAGGCATAACCCGCTTAGAAGAGGTTGCTGCTCCAACGGAAGTCCATAAGACCTTCACAGATTTGAATACCATTAAAATTGATTTTATCCCCCACAGCGTCTATATCAAGGAGTCTAGTGATAACAACTATCATGTGACCTATGCCAACTCCGACAACAATATCCAAAACCCTCTAAACCTCAGTGAGAAAGACGGCGTCTTAACCCTCTCTGCACAAGAACTAGAATTTGCCATTGAGGGAATCATGCAGTATTTAGGAGAAAGCCTAGCCCAACGTCGTATCAATGTCTTCTCAGTCACCATTGAAGTGCCTAAAGGGAAGACACTGAATAAATTAGAGGGAGATCACTTCTATAAGTCTGCTAGTTTCGTGATTGAAAATGTCCATATCAAAGAGGCGAATCTGTCTGGTGGTGTCGATCTTAATAAGGTGACCATTGATAGCGGTCAGATTGAAACAGGCTACTTCCAAGCGACACAATCCACTCTAAAAGATATGCACATCAACCTACAGGGAAGCAGCGTCCGCCTATCTGAAACTAGCTTGGAAGCAGTAACCATTGAGGGCTATAGTCAACTGGATAGCAGACAACTAACTCTTCTTGGCGATAATCGCTTCACCCCCTCTGACACCTATTCTTCTACAACAAACTTAGACCTGACAGACAAGAGTCTGGCAAACAGCAACCTGCTCATCAACCTCCAGATTGACAAGAAAAAATTGGCAGAAGCCCTAGGTTATTACTATGAAGATGAATCTGATTTGGAAGAGATGTTCAACCAAGACCCTTACTTAAAAGAGCAGCTGAAGGCAGTCGGCATTTTCACTAGTGATAAGTACACCAAACTCCCTGTCAAGACAGAGGGTGACAAACAAACCCTGACCTTAGAAAACAAAGGTAGCAAGAACAAACTGACCATTGAAGCCACCAATGCGACAATCAATTTAGGGACACCAAAATAACCACATCAACCAAAAACCAACTGTTCACACATGGAGCAGTTGGTTTTATTATTATTCATCTTTTTGATTATAAATCAAGAGACCAAGTCCCATAAAGCCTACTAAGAAGAGGCTCAGCATCCAAACTTGATGACTACTATTTCCAACCATTGAAATGGTTTGACGAAGACCTGAAACAGAATAGGTCATTGGAAGATAAGGCTGAATGACTTGGAAGAAGCGTGGGCTAAGTTCGATCGGATAGGTACCTGCACTTGAACCCAGTTGCAATAACAAGATAATTAAACTTGCAAAGGAACCGAACCGATTATTCCAACCCACCAAGGCTGTAACGAGGGCCATGAAGGTCCAAGAGGCTAAGAGGATTAATCCCAAGGTTGCCATTGGATGAGCCGGATCGATTCCAATCAAGCGAAGAACACCGTACAGAATCACTGCTGCTAGGCTGGCTATCGTACCATTCAGTAACAATTTCCCTTTAGCCCAATCCCAACGATTTTTGTAGGAACGATTATCAATGTGTTTGACAAAAATAACATTCGCAGATAAGGCTGCAACCATCAATGCGACAGATACCATGTAAGGAGCCATTCCGACACCGTTGGTCTTCACATCATCTTGGTCACTGTGTTCCAAGGTGACTGGTTGAGAAACTGCTTGTGCATTTTTGTCTTCTACAGAGATGACTGATAGTTGTTGACTGGCTGAGCTGAGTGAATTTGTTAATGTTTCACTACCTGTACGAAGACTGGAGATACCGCTTGTCAAGGTTTGACCGCCACTAGCTAATTGATCAGCACCAGCAATCAATTGCTGACTGCCAGAAGCCAATTGTCCTGAACCACTGACAAGTTGACTGGAGTTGGATGCCAAGGTTGCCAATCCTGATGTTAACTGGCTACCTCCTGATTGGATGCTACTATTATTCGCAACCAACTGAGCTCCACCCTCTGCTAATTGAGCAACACCTGCGGTATAGGCTGTTACTCCTGACATGAGTTGACTCGCTCCATTTGATAATTGCGTTTGAAGTTGACTCACACCACTCGTCAAGGTTTGAGTGCCTGGTAGAACTTGCTGGTTCAAGGCGGTGTTGACCTGACTCAAACCACTTGATAGGTTTTCAATGGCTGTTGTAGCTCCTGGCAATGCTTGATTGGCAGCCGTGTTGATCTGACCGACAGCTGATTGCAGCTGGCTCATTTGTGTGGCCATGCCAGAAAGACTTTGTAGGCTAGATAAGGCTTGACTGAGTTGAGACAATTGACCCAAAATCGCTTGGGCTGCTGTCGCTGTTGTCGAAGGTGAATTTTGGAGAGCTCCAACCAATTCAGCTTGCTGATCAGCTGTCAAGTTTTGATAGGTAGCCGTTGCTTGCAAGGCTTCAATGCTTGCTGTTTTATCAGCTTGTGCTGCTGTCAACAATCCTTGAGCTTGAGCCCCCATCTCTGTCAAGAGGCTAGATAGAGTAGAGGTATCTACTGCAAGTCCTCCGATACTTGATAGGCTACCATTTAATTGATTGATGGCCGCTTGCAACTGAGGAAGCCCTGTCAATAAGGCCTGGATCTGACTAGACTGGTCCGCAGACAAACTAGTTGAACCAGCGAGTTGCTCCAAGCCTGCCTGCAATTGATTGGCTCCTGTTACCAGTTGTTCAACCTGACTAGCTCCTGATTGCAATTGTCCCACCCCAGCAATGAGCTGAGAGGAATTGGCATTTAATTGCTCCGCACCTGAAGCAAGACTAGCTACCCCATTTGTATAGGTTGTTAAGCCACTGGAAAGTGTTTGACTGCCTGTCGCAGCCTGATTGACTCCATCTGTATAAGACACAACCCCAGTAGCCAATTGGTTTGCTCCTGTCACCAGTGATTGGCCTGATGAAGATAAGGTAGATAAGCCTGATGATAGAGTCTGACTTCCGGTTTCTAATTGACTAGCTCCATCTGTCAATTGTTGACTTCCATCTGCTGCCTCAACCATGCCGTTTTGAATCTCTCCCATGCTATCAAAAACGGCAGAGGTATATGTTTCAGTAATCGTCTCTGAAACAGATGTCTTTAATTTCTCCATAGCTGATTCGCCCATCTTAGAAGCGACAAAGCTGTGACCCTTAGATGTTTGATAGGAAATTGTTAGTGGTTTAGGCTGTTCCGTCAAGAGACTGGATGCTTTTTCTGATAAATCTTCTGGTAGGGTGATGACCATGTAATAGTCCCCTTCTTCCAAACCTTTTTTCGCATCCGTTTCTGATACGAAGTGGAAATCCAGACTCTTGCTCTCTTTCATATTATCCACCATATCATCACCAATGGTGAGGGTTTTATCTTGAAAGCTCGCCGACTGGTCTTGATTGACAACTGCCACAGGCAACTGATCTAGTCGGCCGTAAGGGTCCCACATAGAGGTTAGGAAACTAATGTTATATAAGGCTGGGACACAGGCAACACCGAGAATGGTGATCAAGGTCATTGGTTTTTTGAAAAAATTCTTTACTTTTTCCGACATAAGAACCTCCTTTAGACATCCTGTCCAAAAACTGATAAAATACATTATACAAGTATCATTTTCAAAATCAAGTAGGAAGAATCGTTTTTAGACAATGTGTCTAAAAATGTATAAATGGAGCAAAAAATGGGAACAGATAATCGGAAAGAACGGACACGACAGGCTATTTTAGAAGCAATGGTGACTTGCCTAGAAACTCAAGGATTTAACGAAATTACAACCACCCACCTCGCTCAAACAGCAGGAATTAGTCGCTCTAGTTTTTATACCCATTATAAGGATAAATATGAATTGATCGACTCCTACCAACAGGGACTTTTTCACAAATTAGAGGCTATATTTGACCGTTATGATGGCAATCGCCAATCATCATTTTTAGAAATTTTCGAATTGCTCTATCGTGAAAAATTGCTTTCTGCCCTACTGACCCATAACGGAACTCAAGAAATCCAAAATTTCTTGATTAACAAAGTCAGATTGCTGGTCGCAAATGATTTGGCTGAGCGTTTGGGGAAAGAAGATTTATCACCACTTGAAAAAGAATACAGCAGCATCTATTTTTCGCATGCCTTCTTCGGTATCATGCAGGTTTGGATAAAAAATGGGAAGCAAGAATCACCTCAATATATGACCGATTTTCTAATCAAAATGTTACCGTAATCATTATTTTCTACCTTTACCCCCTTAAGAAATATGGTATAATAGCTTTATCGTGCAAACGTTTTCTTAAAGGAGATGATGAAATGATTCAAGCTGAACATCTATCAAAAACCTATTCCATCATAGATAAGGAAGTCGGTCTCAAAGGTTCTATTAAGGCCTTTTTCAAACCCAAGAAAAAGAAAATCCCTGCCGTCCAAGATATTTCCTTACAGGTAGGAAAAGGAGAAATCATCGGCTATATCGGCTCCAACGGTTCTGGTAAATCCACCACCATCAAAATGCTTACCGGAGTCCTCTATCCAGACCAGGGCTCAGTCCGAATCAACGGACTCAATCCGCAAGAAAATCGCAAGGCTGTCAATAAGCAAATCGGGGTACTCTTTGGACAAAAATCCCATTTGGATTGGAACTTGCCTGTCCAGGAATCTTTTATCCTTCACGCAAAAATTTATGATGTTCCAGATAAGGTATTCAAAGAGCGATTAGCTGTCTTGATTGATCTATTGGACTTGGCTGATATTATGAAGCAACCAATCCGTAATCTGTCACTCGGCCAACGGGTTCGTTGTGAATTTGCAGCTATCTTTATCCACCAGCCTGCCGTTGTCTTTTTGGACGAGCCAACCATCGGTTTGGATGCCAGCGTCAAGGAGACCATTCGCTCCTTCATCCGCTATATGAATCAGCAATACCAGACCACCTTTTTGATTACTTCCCATGATATGAAGGACATCGAGAGCCTCTGTGAGCGGATTTTTATCATTGATAAGGGTAAGAAGGTCTATGATGGTTCACTGACCGTCCTCAAAGAGCGCTTTTCCACAGTGAAGACCATTCTATTTTCCACAGAAAAGCCGATTGAAAAAGACTTGCAACTAGAAGGCTGGGAATTTGAACGAATAGATGACTTTCACTTTGAAATCCACTACCAAAGCAAGTTTTGGACCAGTGCTCAAGTGATCGAGCAAATCTTTAATCATTATTCGGTTGAAGATGTCACCATGAAGGAATTGGAAATTGAAACCATGGTCCGCCAAATTTATGAGGAGGGTATCCATGCGTAAATATCTCTACATGACCCGCCTGACCATGATGAATGCCATGCAGTACAAGGCTTTCTTTCTAGCGACCTTCGTTTCACTGGCAGTGAAGATTTTAGTAGCTCTCTATGTCTGGAAAACCATTTTCTTCACTCAATCAGAAGTCAATGGCTTTACCCTGCAAACCTTTACTACATATATCATCTTTGCTAATTTATTAGCCAGTTTAAATTCTTTCTCACTTGGTGAAGATTTGTCTTATAGCATTTTGAAAGGAAGTATTGCTGGAGAATTTCTCAGACCCTATTCCTTTATCCTAGCCCTCTTTTTCAAGGACCTTGGAAACAAGCTCTTGGAACTGATAAAATTTGCCATCGTATTTATTGGTATTCTACTTGTTCATCAAGATTTCTACCTGCCTGATGGCCAGACCATTTTGCTCTTTCTAGTCAGTTCGATTCTAGGGATGTTTATCGTTCAATTGCTGGATATGGCTTTTGGCTTCTTAGCATTTTTTACGGTCAATGCCTGGGGAGTTATGCTCCTACGGATGGGGCTTTTCAATTTGGCTTCTGGAGCACTCTTGCCACTCAGTTTTTATCCACAGTCTGTGGAAAACTTTTTGAAACTCCTTCCCTATAATTATGCAGTTAACGTTCCTGTTTCCATTTTATTAGGACAGGAAAGCGATCTAAGGGCTTTGGGGTTGCAAGTTCTCTGGATACCATTCCTCGCTCTCTTCATCGCTGCTCTTTGGTCCCAAGCCAAGCGTCGTATTGTCATTTTTGGAGGTTAACATGAAGAAATATATCAGCCTCTATCTATATAACATCAAGGTCTACATGATGGCCCAGATGTCCTTTCGGGTGGACTTCTTCATCGGGCTTTTCTCCTCTTTGATTGAACAAATTGTCTACCTGATTTTCCTCAACATCCTCTTTGGAAATATCAAGGAAATCGCTGGTTTCAACTACGGTCAAATGCTTTTCATCTATGGAATAGCCACCGTCGGACGCTCCATTCACTTGATTTTCTTTGATAATCTCTGGATGTTTGGCAGTCGCTATATCCGACAAGGCGAATTTGAACGCCTCCTCCTCATGCCTGTCAATCCTCTTTTTCAGCTAATTTGCGAACGAATCCAGCCACAAGGAATCGGAACAACGCTTATCGGTTCCCTTGCACTAGCCCAGGCTTCCAAGGAACTGGGTATGGAATGGAGTCTTGGAAAACTAGCCTTACTAATCTTTATTGCCATTTGTATCGGGCTACTCTATGCAGCCATTCAACTCGGTCCAACCGCTCTAGCATTTTGGATTGTGGAATCATTTCCTTTGACTATGGGAATTTTCGCCCTCAATCAGATGGCTCAATACCCACTCAATATCTATCCAAAAATCATTCAAATCCTGCTGATATTTGTTTTCCCTTATGCTTTTACAGCCTATTTCCCAGCCCTCTACTTCTTAGACTTGTCTATGTGGGGACTGGCTCTGCCACTGGTTGTCCTAGTCTTATTTACCATCAATTACAAACTCTTTCGCTATGGTATGACCAAATTCACCAGTGTTGGAAATTAAAAAAAGCTAGCATTCTCTGGATTGAGAGCACTAGCTTTTTTCTATATACTTATAAAATATATTCTTCAATGACCTGAAGCACACCTGCTTCCAAATGGCTTGGAGCCATGTATTTGGCAACTGCCTTGACCTTGTCTGTCGCATTTTCCATGGCATAGGAATACCCAACATAGGACAATAACTCAATATCATTGTCTGAATCACCGAAGGCCATGACTTGATCAGGTTGTATTACCAGATCCTTCAAAACCTGTTCCAATCCCCATGCCTTATGAATCCCTTCTGGCAATATATCAATAGAGCCATAGCCACTGGTGACTGCAACCAGCTGACCTTGAAAAGCCTGGTTAAACTCTTCCGTTATCGATTCTACACGCGCTTCCGGAACCCAAAGACCAACCTTGTATATCGAATCTGAAACTGGATAGGCACTGAGGTCGTCTAGGTAGATCACACGATTTTGGAAGGCAGTCATTTGTTCGGGTTCAATGGGCAAATCCGTCCCTGCAAATGGCATCCCTGCCCCAGCCTGCATATAAATGTTTTCTTCATTCGACAACATCAAACACACATCTGCCCAACGCCCTTTGAAAAATTCTAATATGGCTTTGGTTTCTTCTTGCTGAATGGTTCGCTGAATGATGGTTTTGCCAGCCTGATAGACATGGGCACCATTATCTGCTACAAAGATTAATCTGTCTTCAAATCCTTGGAATAACTGAAGTAATCTACCTATTCCATTACCACTAGCGATAACAAAAGGAATCTTTTTCTGATCTAGTTGATCCAAAACCCGTGAAAATCGCTCTCTATCAAAACTCCCCTGACCATCTAAAAAGGTCCCATCCATGTCTGTTGCGATTAATCGAACTGTCATCTTCTCTCTCCTCACCATACCAAATTGACAAAGTCTTTCATTTCTTGATAGGCTGCATCCACACGCGCCTGTGTATCTAGATCCAATTGTCCATAGTATCGACCACCAGCGACCCAGTCTTCCAATACATAAGTCTGATAGCTAAAACGCTCATAACCATCCAGTGAATACATTCCCTGAGAGATACGATTCACCCAGGTTGGATGGGCTTGAGCAGTTTGAATACTTGTCTGCCCATTCTCTTTTTGAATCCTTATATCCATCAAGACACCCCGCTCGGTCCATTGGGAATTTGGTGTATCATCCATACTCTCAATACGCTGATTGGACAGGAAATTCCCCATCGAATAGATAATCAATTTTCTCTGGCCATCTTTTTCAATAATCTCTGCGGGCTCGACTACATGCGGATGCCCACCAAGAACGATGTCTGCTCCCCAATCAATCATTTGATGGTACAAACTGGTCTGTTCCTCCGTAGGCTCCAACTGGTATTCCACACCCGTCTGAGGCATGACGATGGTAATATCCGCCTCTTTCTCAGCTCGCTCAATCTCTGCCCGCATCTTTTCTTTATCAAAATCCGATAAATAGGCATCATATTCCTCCTGACTCAGCAAAGCCTCCATCCCGTTGAAACCGTAAGCATAGGCTAGGACAGCTATACGGATACCATTGACTTCTCGAATGTAGAGTGGTGCAGTTGCCCGATTGCCTTCGGCGTAGACACCGACTGTATCCACACCTGCATCTCTAAATGTATTGACAGTGGAAATCAGCCCTGATAGATGTGAGTCCAAGATATGATTATGGGCTAAGTCCACCAAATCGTAGCCTGCATCATGGATATTGTTGGCGACAATGGCAGGCGCATTAAAAAGTGGGTAACCTGCTAACTCGACATCTGGGGAAATGGTCCCTTCAAAGTCTGCGATAGCGAAATCAGCCTGTTCTATCCAGGGCTTTACGTAGGTAAAATTCTCAGAAAAATCGTAACTTCCATCTGGCTGTTCTGCTCCTCGAAGAATAGGCAAGTGATAGAGCAAATCCCCATGAGCCATGATGCGAACAGAATTATCTGAGTGCATTGATTCTGAGGGCTGATTCAGCCTAGGAACTAGGTGCTCGCTTACAATAATAATCACCAAGATAATAGTCGCTAAGCCACAGATAAAAAACAAATGCAGCTTTGTCCGATAGGACGCATATCGTTTTCTGCGAATATAGTTCGCTCTTTTCTCCATACCTATCCCCTCATACTCCCTACTTAAGAACCTTTGTTCAAAATACAGTCAGTAGTCCCTCAAAAAAATATTTCTTCCATAAAAGTACATCACTTATAAATAGAGGTTCTAATATTAGTATACGACATTTTTGCTAAAAAATCTAAATAAAATCAGAATTCCATCTCACAAATATATGTTTCTGACTATGTATTCCATTCCTCAAACGATTATCAAACCGATCTTCACAGACCATTTAAAAAGAGCTAACATTATCCCCTCGCGACTCCCTAAAAGACTATCTGGGCGAACGGTACAATGTTAGCTTCTTTTTATGTCTTCAACAGATGATTTTAATCATCTAAGTGCTGTAGCTTGCCACGAAAATCTTCAATGGTCTCGTAGCCTTTTTCAGCCATAATGGCCTGCAATTCAGCCGTAATGCGTTCAAAGGCTGCCACACCTTCCTTTTGCAGGGTTGTTCCAACTTGAACCATGCTGGCTCCACAGAGAATGTGTTCGAAGGCATCACGACCGGTCAAAATGCCACCTGTTCCGACAATCTGAATTTCAGGATTCAAGCGTTGGTAGAAGGCATGGACATTTGCCAAAGCTGTCGGTTTGATATATTCACCGCCTATACCCCCAAAACCATTTTTAGGCTTAATGACCACCTGCTCGTCTTCAATATATAGACCATTTCCAATAGAGTTGACACAGTTGACAAACTTGAGCGGGAATTGATTGAAGATGGCGGCTGCCTGGTCAAAATGCACAATATCGAAATAAGGTGGTAACTTAATACCGAGTGGTTTGGTAAAGTAAGTGAAGACTTCCTGCAAGATGGTTTCTGTCGTTTCAAAATCATAGGCAATCTGCGGTTTTCCAGGGACATTGGGACAAGAAAGATTTAACTCTGTCAACCCCTTAAAATCACTGGCTTCTACAGTTCTCAAAATCTCGTGAGTTTCATCAGGCGACATTCCAACTAAAGATAAAACAAATGTGCGTTCTGGCTCCGTTTCCTGCAATTCTAGTAGATAATCCAAATAGTAAGCCAAGCCCTGATTTGGCAAGCCCATCGAATTGATAGAACCAAGCGGAACATTCTGATAACGTGGTTCTGGATTACCCGCGCGGTAGTCCAAGGTTGCTGTTTTTGTTACAAAAGTACCCGCTTTCGAGTTCTTAACCGCATCCAATTCTTCCTTGGTCATGCACCAAACCCCTGCCGCATTCATCAAACAATTATCAAAGGTAAATCCACCGAGTGTCGTTGCTGTTGAAACCATATTATCCTCCATATAGGTCATTCTTTCTTGATTATATCATAAGAAACAAACGGATTTTCTTCATTTACTACTAAGGTTCGGATTTTGCAATAAAAATTTATTAATTTTTTTTAAAATTCTTACATTTTCTTCTTTACATTTAAAAATCATGGTGCTATAATAATTATCAGATAAATTAAATTGTCAGACAATTTAATAAATAAAAAAGAAATCAGGTGACCCTATGTCAAATGCCAAAGCTTACATCCAAGCTTCTTTTGAAGCAGTCAAAGCCCGCAACCCACATGAAACAGAATTCCTCCAAGCTGTAGAAGAGCTCTTCTCTACACTTGAGCCTGTTTTTGAAGCACACCCAGAATACATCAAAGAAAACATCTTGGCCCGTATTGTTGAGCCTGAGCGTATCATCAGCTTCCGTGTTCCATGGACAGATAAAGATGGAAATGTTCAAGTCAACCGTGGCTACCGTGTTCAGTTCAACTCAGCTGTAGGTCCTTATAAAGGCGGTCTTCGCTTCCACCCAACTGTAAACCAATCCATCTTGAAGTTCCTCGGTTTTGAACAAATCTTCAAAAACGTCTTGACTGGTCTTCCAATCGGCGGTGGTAAAGGTGGTTCAGACTTTGATCCAAAAGGAAAAACTGATGCTGAAATCATGCGCTTCTGCCAAAGCTTCATGACTGAATTGCAAAAACACATCGGACCTTCACTTGACGTCCCTGCTGGTGACATCGGTGTCGGTGGTCGCGAGATTGGTTATATGTACGGTCAATACAAACGCCTCCGCCAGTTTGATGCAGGTGTCTTGACTGGTAAACCTCTTGGCTTCGGTGGTTCATTGATTCGCCCAGAAGCAACTGGTTACGGTTTGGTTTACTTCACTGATAACATGTTGGCAGCAAACGGTAAATCCTTCAAAGACCAAACTGTCCTTATCTCTGGTTCTGGTAACGTTGCCCAGTATGCCGTTCAAAAAGCGACTGAACTTGGTGCAAAAGTTATTTCTGTTTCAGACTCAAATGGTTATATCATTGACGAAACTGGTATCGACTTCGACCTCTTGGTGGACATCAAAGAAAAACGCCGTGCTCGTTTGACAGAATACGCTGCAGAAAAAGCAACTGCTAAGTACTTCGAAGGTTCTGTATGGAACTACGATGGCAAGGCTGACATTGCCCTTCCATGTGCGACTCAAAACGAAATCAACGGCGAGCAAGCTGCTGCCCTTGTGAAAAATGGCGTTTACTGTGTGGCTGAAGGTGCCAACATGCCATCTGACCTTGATGCTATCAAAGTTTATAAAGAAAACGGCGTTCTTTACGGTTTGGCAAAAGCTGCCAACGCTGGTGGTGTAGCCGTATCTGCCCTTGAAATGAGCCAAAACAGCCTCCGCCTGTCATGGACTCGCGAAGAAGTGGACGGCCGCCTCAAAGACATCATGGCTAACATCTTCAACACTGCCAAAGAAACTGCTGAGAAATATGACCTCGGCAAAGACTACCTTGCTGGTGCTAACATCGCAGCCTTCGAACAAATCGCTGACGCTATGATCGCACAAGGTATCGTGTAAGCCTTACTATAGTCTTTTAGTTTGCTTTTAGTACTCGCTTCAACAACCTAGGAATAGGTTGTTGAAGGTTGGAGATATTGCGAACGAAGTTCGTGTCAAAAGTCGCAGGCTGTACTAAAGTACGGCAAGACGAGCTCCAACAGTCTGGGAGACTGTTGGAGATTGGAGATAAGGGAACTCAGTTCCCTCATTAGTCGACGTAATAAAAGATAAACTAAATGACGATATAAGCTTACTTTCAGAAAATAGCTTTATACTTAGGGTGTATTCACACACTGGTGCATCCTTCCTTTTCGGGAAATCCCCAAGGTGAATACACTCTAACCGCCTCCAAGCTGACGTGCCAGTTTGGAGGTTTTTCTTACCAAAACAGGCATCATTCATTGAGCCTGGGCTCAAGTCCAGGCTCAATTTTCAGAATTCGTGTCAACATCTCAGCGCAGGGGTTGATTGGCAGATTTGTTCGTGTTATACACTCCAAATCTGACCCATACGAATGATGCGAACTTTGTTCGCTCTATTTCCAACCTCCAAAGGTTTCCCAAACCTTTGGAGCTGTGCGGGGGTGGGACTGAAACAGTTTGGGGAGTGAAATAGCTCGGGGAACTGTTTCAGCTGGTCGCCTAGAAACTAGGAAGCGACCATAGGTACCCGAGCCTTGAAATGCAAAAGTGAGGTTGGAGGTTGGAGATAAGGAAACTTATTCCCTCATTCGTCGACGTAATAAAAGATAAACTAAATGACGATATCAAGACGAAAAAATACCCAGACCAACGGCCTGAGTATGTAACATTATAAGCCTTGGGTGATCAATTCTGACCACATGGCATCTTCATAAATAAAGGCAAAATTGGTTTCATCTTCCACACCATAAATCAATTTGACAGTCATCTTCTCACCTGGTTTGAGTTTTTCTAGGAGGTTGACATCATAGGTCCGAAGATCCAGTGTAAAGGGAATTTCTGTGGTTGGGTCAATCAAACTACAGTAGTATTCATCAAAGAAGACATCCTCAGAAGTCGTATTTTCCAGCTCCAACTCGACCACGTAGGCATGGCTGTAATAAGTGTCCACTAGCTCCACCTGGTCATCAATCCCCATACTTTTGACCGTCATAGACAGGCCATCATAAAAGACAGACCCTTCACCGACCTGGTACTCAACATAGTCATAGCTAGCATCATAGGTAGAATAATCATCGACCGAAGTGGTTCCCAGACTTAGACCGATAAAAAGCAAAAAACAGGTAACCGCTAGGACAAAGGTCATAACCGCTCCGATGATGGTAGTCCAAAACAAGGGCTGACGGTAAAGCGGCTTCTTAGGGTAGTACATCTGCCCATCTTCAATGACAAATTCTTTCTTTTCCATTGTAACTCCTTGATAACTTTACTTACTGATGGCTAGGCTGGTCGTCGGCAAATCAATTCCTGCCTGACGCAAGGCTTCTTGGTAAAAGCCGAAAAACTGATGATAAATCTTGCTCTGCTGACCATGGGCAACAATGAGATTGACCCGGAAGACGAATTGGCCAGAGGCAACTTGTTGGGGGCCCAGAACTGTAACCCCTGTAATCTGGTCAAACTTATTAACCTCTCTCAAGTTGACTTCCTCGATGACCTTATAGACCTCTTCTAAGTCAGTATTAAACTTGAGTGGAATGTCAATCTGAGCCCGCATATCTCCGCGCGACTGGTTGCTGACGACTAGAATATTTCGGTTGGGAATGAAATGCAAGGTCCCGTCAGCATCCCTGACCTGAGTGGTCCGAATTCCCATGCTGACAATGATTCCTGAAATGGTAATAGGACCGTTGGTTAATTTTACCACATCTCCCACGTCAAACTGACGTTCTATCAAGATAAAGAAACCGTTGACTAAGTCCGATAGAAAGCCCTGGGCTCCCAGACCGATGACTACACCCGCCAGTCCCGCGCCAGCTATTAAACTAGAAATAGGCAGACCCAAAATGGTCAAGACGCAGTAGATGAGGATGAAATACAGCAGGTAGCTGAGGATGCTGTCCACTAGACGACTGATGGTTTTCTGCCGGCCGATGTCTTGGGTCGAGATTTTCAGTGAGGGCACCAGAACCTTTTTGACCGACATTTTGGCGAATTTTTTGACGATGTAGAAGGCGACAAAGAGCAAGAGCAGGGATAACCCCTTGTTCAACAACTCCGTCAAAATCGCCTCCGCGTTGAATTGAGACAAATAAGTGTTGATAAATTGATTCATAGTGATATTATAACAGAAATCATATAGAATGACCGAAAAGACCGTCAATCGACGGCCTTTTAAGTTATTTTTCTACAATATTAATCAGTAATTGTAAAACTGTTTCAACATGAAATCCTTATCTTTAGACTGAGAATGAACACTTCCATCTACATATAAGACGTAAGAAATTCCACCTAAAAATCCAGATTCCTCTTTTAACACAATGTATTTACCATATTTAGTTTTTGATTCAATAACAGTTGACATAAAATTCACCTTTACTTTCTATTTTCACAACAATATTTTTCTATAAAATTGTTCAAATTAAACATATATAAACAGGTTTGATGAAAAATGTTTAGTACTATTTTTACCTCAGTATATACACTCCTTTAAAAAGAAGCATCAACATAATACGAGATGGTGGTTGCGCATCAGTTTTAACAATCTTACCTCCTAGATATACATTCATCTAGATATTCTGAAATACTTGACCTTATCTTCTTCTCAACTCCATCTCTCCAAAGAAAGACTCTGCCTTCACTATCAGCTAAAACCAACAACTCGTCTACATGCAACGACTCTAGAACGAACTTATCTTTTGGAAAATCAACATAGGTATCCCTTGCATCTAGAGTCGATTCCACTACATCCATCCATGCATTCGTATTAAAGCCGTTCCACTCAGTTGCGTAGAAACTAACCGCTCCGAACTCCTTTACAAGAATTACATACTCTCTTGGAAATTCCAATCCTAATCGTCTCTCTGCTTCTGTCACTTGAAATTCCGTAGCAGGATCAAACTCTTCGATCGTATCAATTTTTCTGTATTTTTCCACAATTTGGTCCATTAATCTACCTCTTCTCTTCCAAGTAATTCTATGATAGCACGTTTATCTCTCAAAAAAATGGAGTGGTGTTCAACATCCGATCGTCCAGGTTTATGTAACATTTGTTTTGTATATCGCCCTCTATGTTCTTCAAAAGTCAACAAAGCGTAGTGCCCTTCATTTTTTTGACCTATATGATGAACCTCAAGAACTTGTCCATCCTTAATTGGTAGTTTCCCTTCTTTAAGTCTATCCCTATTACTCTTACCTTTGATATCTACTATTTGATCTAGATCTAAAGTTTCAGGAGTGAGAACAAAGCGTTTCTCACCATTTTCTTTAATAGCAAAGGGCTTTGCTTTTAATCCCTTATCTATATAGTGGCGCAATTCGTGCGTATTATATATATCCTTCAGAACTTCTCTAGGATAGAAAGCTCTACCCAACAATTCTGGAAGGGTTTTGAGTCCTTCATGGGAATAGACTGCTTTCTTTTCTGATGAATCTAAATTCGACCGCTCAACATCTGAACCTGCCGACTCGATTTCTACATTTTTAGGTAAAATAGAATGGACTTTTAAATCAAACGACCTCTTCAAATCTTTGATTTTTAATTCATCAAGCATATCTACCTCACTAACCTAAAAACAAGGTCTCTAACAATTACATACTCACTGATACATCACAGCATGATCACTTGGTTTTATCCAAAAAGTACGTTTAATGTTAACTTGATCTTCTTGCTTGACTTCAACAATCAATTGCTTCCCTTGAACTGGTATGGTTTCCTCCTCTTTATCCAGAGGGTGTTCAATGACTACTTCCTCAGACCAAATATACTTTACTGTTGTGCCTAATATTTTTTCAGCTTCAAGATCAACTACATTCATTGTAACTTTTACCTCTTGCCCTTTTTGGATAGCATTCAGCACTACACTAGGCGTAAAAGGTTTGGAGATTAACAACATGCTTGCAAGTAGTATGAAACAAGTCCAATGGCTGGATACTCCGTAGAGATTTTGTCTTTGATGATTGAGTATACATATAAATAAAGATGTTATTCCTATAAGAATCCCTAACTTCAGCAACTCGTACGGATACTGACCATTATAAAAGATCCAAGTTAAGCTCTTTAAGACAACTGGTAAGAGAAGCAAGATTTGCAAAATAGTCTTTTTATACAGAAGAGCTTTATCCACTATAATGTCATATATAAGCATACCAATGAACAACAATAGTACCAAACTAATATAATAACTGTTTGCGATCAGGTAGAGTCCAACTAGTAATAAGTACAATTTTTTCTGATAGGTCAGCAAGGTATTGTAATACTTAATGATGACCGCATAAGATAAAAGAAATAGAATACTACTTACCAACTGCCCAGCTGCAAATAGATTAGCAAGAACTAAATAAAGCAAAAGATTACCAGCATCTGTCATCTTTTCCGTCAGAGATAGATTATGCCGTTCAACTAAACCTTTCAGAAACTCAAAAAGAAGATAGAGCAGAAATAGTGCCCAATTGTAAGGGAAAAAGTTAGTAAGAAAAATTTTCAAACCGATGATAAAATAAATTAATTCTAAGAAAGCAAGCTCCTCATTTGAGTAGTAAGCGACAAATCCAAGTACTAAAGCAAGCAAAAGAACAACTGTCCAAGAAAAATTTGTGCTCACTAAGTAATTCATATATTGTTCCATCTTGCTGTTAATAAATGGATAACAAGTAATCATGAGATAGGAAAGTGATAGGAAAATACTACCCAAACCAAGAGATTTCTTTAGATTACTAAGTCCTAATCTTTCAAAAAGATATACAATATAGGTGACTAACAATGCATAAAAAACGGAAAACAATTTCCCTTGTCCAACAAAAACCAACTGATTCGGATCGGAATTACTCCATAATTGAAAGATTACGCCTAAACCAATAGAATTATATATTAATAACTGAATAAGAGCTGGAACATTAACCATCAAACTTACAACAAACCCCAGTCCACCCAAAATTAACAAGCCAATAGATAAGTTACTAGGCGATGCAAAAAACTCATTAAAAGCCGTAGATGAATAAGAGGATTTTAAATCTGTAATTTGACTTATTAGATAAAATAGGAATAGCGATAACAAAACTCTTGGATACACAAGCTTCCTATCTCCCTCTACTTCTGAGTCTTGTCCTTCCGATTGAGAGCCCTTCTCATTGTTCCAAATGGTATATAAGAGGAATGATTGCAATGAGGCAAAGCAAATTAAATTTCCCAGAGTCATGTTTTGAAAGAGTATAACTAGAAACAGGCAAAGACCAATTAGGTATACAGGGAACTCTTTTGATAGATAAATTGACTTAAACATCCTATCCTCCTAAAAGAACAATTGTATGAAGTAGTAAAAAGACCAAATAATAAAGATTGATATCGGAAACATCTGTAAATTACAATATGGTCTCTTTTTGAAATAGAGAATAAACCCAGCAGAACACAAAATCAAAAGAACAATTGAAAAATATTGAAAAAAATGATTCGCCGTAGCGTATTCTCTAATCGGTACATAAACTATCGTTAATCCTATCAACACTGCCATAAACAAGGTCATTAACAGCAACTTCCTATTGTTCGCTTCCTGTTTTCGAATCTCTAATAAATTCTCTAGACTCTGATCACTCAACTCCATGGAACCATAGCTTGTATAGTATTCATGAGATTTCTGTAAGTCCTGTAGGGGGCCACTCTTAAAATGTAAATCTCCCAGTCGTGCCAAGGCAAAGCTATCGCCCATTTCAGCAGCTTCCAGATATTGTGCGCGAGCCAGTTCCATATCCTCAAATTTATGCTCAGCTATCCAACCTAAGTAAGCTTTTGCTTTTGGAAGCCCCATACTAGACAATTCATTCAAACGACGGATAGTTTCTTCCGAAGCTGTTTCAGCATCTGATATTGTAGAAATACTCTGGAGTTCCTTTTCATAACAACTATAGGGTATAACATAGGCAACTTGGGACTCCAATTCATCTTTCCTAAAGTCATAATAGGATAGATCTGCATCAAAATTCTTCACTTGATGACTAGCCAATATGGCAGCAAGAAGTTGGAGAATCGTTGAACGACGTAGACCAGACATCTCTACTGCATTTCGAACAAAACGATCAATATCCACTTGATGAATCTCATTCCCACTAAGAATTTCCTTATATCCATCAACCTTGCTTAGCAAAATCATACTAGAAGCGGTAATCTCATCTACCCCAGCTGCTATTAATTCATCATAAAGACTGGGTTCCAAAAAAATACCAAATCCACGTTCACTTACTATCTGTTGTAAAGCTGATTCCAATTCGTTTTTTCTAGGAAACACCCATTCTAGATATGAATTTAACGATTTCTTGTACAGAGAAATATCTAAAAAATTATCTTCAATATACTTCATCTACAACCTCCTACCCCATTGATAAAAAGTCTAGCCACATGGACGGATTAGGTGCACAATAGTCTTCCAACCTCTCTGCCTTAGCTTTTGACAGAGCTGATAAAAACATTTCCTGTGCCTGTTTGCCAACCTCTCCCCACATGTGAATGACATGTTGCTCATCTTCCAAAATACCAAACCTAGTCGATTCACTATCCTCAAAGACAAATATAGGATTTTCAAAATAGCGATACATTGAGCTATAGTATCTAATTAAATCTTCTTCATCATCATTTATAGTCCGATAGGAGTCTGCGTATGGATAATGTGAAAAGAGTAAGTAGAACAAGAGGGCTGTTATAGAATAATTTTGGCTCTGTACATCTAAACGTTCTACCCTGCCACGAATATAGGCCGGTTCAGCAAACTCTAAAGGATACTCTCCTTTTTTAGGTGCAATAGGCTCTACAAACTCTCCACTATTTTCCATCTCATCATTCATATAGAGTAAATCAGTAAATTCAAATTGAACATTCAGCTCATCGTCTAATAAAATTCGAGATAGATGAATATCCCCTAAAAGATAACCTGATAGATTCAGTGCAATGACTGAACTCAATAGATGTAGAATAACTTGCCTTAGCTCCGGGTTCGTCCAACCATTCAAGTAGATTCCACTATTGCTAGCCACGAACTTTTTCTCCTGAAGCCAGCTCTTTAAGGTTTGACGCTTTCTTCCATGTAAGTGTTCTAATGGAAAAACGATACCGTATAAATTATTATCATTTTCAATATTAAAATTACTATCCTCATAGTGGTAATTTAACCTTGAATCCTTGTAGACTTTGATATCTTCCCCATCATAAGGTATATCAACAATGTCCACTGGAAAAACCATCTGACCTGTTGTATTAGGATGCTGTATGTAGTACTTTAATCGCAACACCTTCATGTAGCTTCCCTGAAAAAAACGAATATAAAACCGCTCTCCAGTAAGAATATTGGTCAAAACTGGTAGCTCTAAATTTTCATCATAGGGATAAAGAACAGTTTCCCCTTTAAGCCACTGATAGAGCCCCCTACCAAAAATAGCACTTCTAAAAACATTTTTATTGGATTCAGTTTTCATAAAAAAGTGATAATTTCTCATTTTACTTCTTACCTCTACCAAAGATGCGATCTAGAAGTCCCTTGCCTTCCTTTTTCGGAGAATCTGACAAGTCTTTCGGTTTCTTCTTATCTTTCAAAACGGCTTTAAAATACTTCTTGTAATTTCCCTTACTGTCGATATACTTCTCCACAAAGCGACGAACGACTTTTTCGTCTCTCAGTCGACTTATAGCAAAATCCTCCTCTAGATTTTGACTAAGAGTTTCCGCTCCCAAAGCATCTAAAAACAAAGGATCGTCCTGTAAATAAGCCGCTACAAATAACCATACGTCAAATGGTATTTGGATACGATTGCTAAAATCGTTAAGTTTTCTAACAATAGTATTGGCCAAGTCTACTTTCAATTCTCTATATTCAGATGAATAAGCAAATTTTTCATCCAACAGAAGCCCTTCATCAATCAACTCATCAAATTCTTTAGCATACAGTCTATCCCTGATCTTTAAAAGAATATCCATCAGTTCAATATCAGTAGCAGAGAACACCAACCTTATCCATTCCTTATCTTCAATACTAGTTGTCTGAAGATCATTTAGTGCGATATGTAAAGCATCTTTTTGGTTCAATTCTATTTCTCTAAGAATATGGTGATTCGACAAGAAGTGAACCAATTCCTCAACAACTTCTTTAAAAGTAGATCGAGTATTAACATGATCAATCAGTTGGAAACGAGAGCGATAGAATTCCCACTTAGGCGACTTAACTTCCAATTCTCTCGCAATTTCTCTCAAAATTTGCGAATCATTAAAGCTATTCACATCAAGTCTATGCCAGAATTCTTCCTTAGCCATTTCTTGACATGCGGCAAATTCGTTAGGATTTCCACTTTTAACACATTCAATAGTTTTTACATAAATTTTATAACTTCGGATAGTCGTTTCTAAACGAGAAATATTATTCAGATAATTTCTCCACGCTGCATCTTTTATCATTTTTCTAAGCTTTGGCG
Organism: Streptococcus suis; assembly: GCF_046032535.1. Lineage (GTDB taxonomy): Bacteria > Bacillota > Bacilli > Lactobacillales > Streptococcaceae > Streptococcus > Streptococcus suis_AK. The sequence continues at coordinate 81,925 of NZ_JARQPL010000004.1, forward strand.
AGGATAGAAGGTATTGTTTGTTTACTTCTAAGAAGGCAATAATTTCTTGCGGATTTTCTGCATTTATATGAATAAATAACTGACAGAGATAGGCATCTAGAAGAGACGCTTTGGTAGCATCTCTACTTAGATGAACAATAAAACGCTCTCTCTGTTCTTCATCCATATCAATGAGGTAGGAGATTGCTTCGTCTTCAGGGAGATTTGACAATACTTGTAATAGATAAGTTCTAATAGAGGTCGCTACAGTTCCATCTGTTACTCTCTCTAACCAAAACAATCTTTTTTCACTGGATTTCCCAATAGTCATTCCTCGGCGAAGGAATTCATCAAAGGGTTGCTGTAAATGTTCTTGTAACACCCTAGCCTGATTGGTAAAGTTTAGTACATGATACAGATAGGCAGACAACTGTTCATTAGTATAGTCACCTAGATTCTTTTTTATCAGAAATTGATGAGCAACTTCTAACTGAGACTCAATCTCGCAGTCTTCGGAATAAGTAGACGCCATCATTCTGTTCAATTCTCTAAAGTAATCCATCAGCCCTTGACTATTATAATTCTCTAGAACATAAGAGATCCATGTCAAGCGACGATAAAAATTTTTTTGATGTTCAGTGACAAAATTAGTTTCACCAGTCTTGGGATTAAGATAATGTTTTTTATCATGGACTTGTCTTGTAAAGACAAATTTTTTATTTGTCGTATTACAAGAAGGAGTTTGCGCTATTGAAATCTGCTTCCTTAAACTAAATGGTAGAAGAGAGTAAATCAGATATTGGATAAAAGGAATTTCTTCTTTCTGCTCATACTGTATATATAGAGGCTCATTATAACGGCGCGATGACAGTCGTAAATAAACAGAATAAAGAAAAGTCTCCACCTGTTCTCTTGACATCCCTAATGTAGAAATGGATGATTCAAGTGTTATTCCTTGATAAAAAACGGGTCTTTTATGGGTAGATAGTTCTTCCTCTGCTCGATAGAAAGATTCTTTGGCAATACTTGAAATGATATTCGTCGCATCTAGCATATCAACATCATTCCATCCCCAGGAATAGGTATGAGCGAACATATTTTCACGACCATGATAATCCTTAGACCCATACTGATAGCTAGTTATGTAGAATCTTTCAGACCTTGATTCTATCTCAAGTAAGTGCAGAGGTTTTCCATCATCATCCACCATTCCCCCGGACATTCTGGAGTGAACAGCCATCATACTTTTGGCTTCTTCATAGATAGTAGAGGCATCTGCTCCTTCGATTAAAAGGGCATCCCATCCAGTCTTAATCTGACCAGATTCCATCTTAGTCACATTGGTATAACACAGCTCTTGATAATTACTCATATTCCCTCCAACTAGTCAACGTGGTACCATTGGTGCTGACATGTATTACACTTATAGTTGACTTCTTCAACCTTTCTTAATACTTTTGCCAAAATTCCCTTAGCAGGAATCACTTCAACTTTTTCTTCCGTATCATCTTTTCCACAGACAGGACAGGAAACAAAGACCCTGGCTGGACTAAACACATTCTCATTGCTGCCGATATAGCCAAATCTATAGAATAACCAAAGCAAGGGTTCAACAATCCGTCTTGGTTGGACGATAGAAGCTGGGTATTGTTTTCCATCCTCACGAACCTCAACATCACACCCCAAGGCAGTAAAGGCGAAATAATTAAAGTTGATGAAATTGCCATACATGTATTGGTGAAGTCCATCAGCACGATTGTTCATTACCGCAGTCAAGCCCTCAGATATCTTATTGTAGTCTACTGCATTAAATAATGCCTGATTAATCCCTTTGTTGTCTTTGATGGGCTGAACATCCTTATTCAGTGCACGGATCAAGTCGCCATTTGGTACGTCTTGTGCAAACATGTCCTGCACCACTGACATGTCAGATTTAGGAAGACAAACTGCAATATTGGTCTCAACCATCTGTCCAGGATTATTTTCAGATAAGATAGCATGAATACTATGTATAGCTTCCTCTGCTGCACCACGATGTTTCCCACCTGTAGTATTGGCTTGAACAATATCTTCGATTTGCATCGGATCCACTAAGAAGATGATGCCATCTGCATGGCGGATATAGCGAACGTAATTAGCTATCTGACCCTTGTTAGATTCTTCAAAGTTCTCACCCGCAATATCATAAATAACAAAGGTCTCTTTTTGGATGCTCTTACCTTCTAAACGAGAGTCTACTTCAAAATAAAGTGGAGGCTGAAAACTTTTAAATGGTGTAGACTGAGGTATAGATGAATCAATATGAACCCTATTACGACTGACAAAATCAGCGGTTAAATTAGCATTATCATAGGCTGTCAATCCGCACTTTCTAACCAAGGAACGCATGTTACTCAGTAGAGTGGACAGATAGACCGTTTTCCCAGATGCTGTAATCCCAATAACAGCTATGATCTTAATAGACTGACTGCCATAACCATCTGGTAAGGGATTGTGGCAATGAGGACAAACCCTGTCTGTACACTGTGACCGATGTATGTCAATGGTATCTTTCAAGCGCACACCTTGACAAAAACCACTTGTATTACGGAGATAGTAGTCTTGACCTTGTTTCTCAAGGAAAACTTGATAGTTCGGATCTTTAGGGTCAATAATTGGATTGTTCCGCTTGGTATCCATCTCATGCGGGACCCCTCCGTAGCGTTCCCACCAGGTTTCATAGATGTCATTCCTCTTAGGAAGCCATTGGCTAAGTTCTTCCTTCTTATTCAAAATACTCTGCCTATCTGAACCTGTGTAGTCATCTTCAAATTGCTGCCAACTAAGGATCTGTAGACCATTACTGTCCACCTTGGATCCAAAAATCTGATTTTCAAATTGAAGAAAGTCATTCTCGAGCTTCTTCAATATATTCTCATCATTTAATCGAAATAAAACCTCATTGTCTTCGAGTTCCACAAAGCAATATGGACATTTAAATTTCATTATCTCTTCACCTACTTCTCACTCATTTCAATTTCTATACCAGGATTATCTGTCAGTATCTCCGGTCGACTATCCGATTTCACACAAAACATACCCTTTTCTAAAATCTTAGCTCCTAGAGGAATCTTGATAGTGTTCACCATATAATACAATTGGCCCAGGTAATGGCTGATATCTGATTCATTTTTCAAACAGATTTCAAAGTAATCAGTTTCTTCCGACTTATTAAAAAGAAAAAATGATTTGGACGTTTTAATTACACGTTGAGAAGATACCCTCAAGACTGAACGCACATCCACTCGAGCACTCCCTAAGCGATTAGCATTCATCTCAAAGGGACGATAAACTGCTATATCTTCGTCAGATTTCTCATAAGCCAAAACCATATAAGAACTTGCAGATGGCGTGATATTACAGCCCTGAGCTAAGGCATTTTGTGCAGATGTAACTGCTCTGATAGCATAGCCAGACATAACCTCCTGAAAGTCAGCCTTGTTAAAATCAAAATTCATTTGATCTAACAAGGTAAAAATTGAATCTAGTTGCCCTGCAATATTCAAACCAAACTGCGCCTTGATAATGAAAACATCTAACCCCTGTCTAGAAGACCAACTCAAACGATGCTGATGGGCATGATAGGTCAAATCACGAACATCATAATGGGCATGATAGTTATGAAGTCTATACATAATCTTCCTCCCCTGCGATCAAGTGGTAGTTTTCCACATTATAGATTATCATCGATACGATACTACTACCGTCACCAGTATTATAGTATGTTTTGCTATTAGTGAACTGTTCTTTAAGATAGTTGGCAACCGCTGTATCTTCCTTCATCAAGAGGGCTGAACAAGCCATTTGATAAGTACCTGCCGCCCCTGACATCATAATAGGAGTAACCTGATTACCAAATTGTTGGTAGACACTATTATGAACATCTGCGATTTGATAGTCCGGCCTATCCTGCCAACGACTAGCCAATTCCTCTTCGAAGGATTTTATGAATATCTCATTGTTGCTGAAAAGACATGATATAAATGACTGCATAAAGGCTAGATACTCTTCCATGCTTTTCACTTTTCTGAAGCCTGCATTATTATCTTCGCTATTTCTAGACCAATCATTTTCTACTAGTTTTTTATAATACTGTTCAACATCCAAATCCTTTACAGCATGTAGCTGGTATTGGCTATTCAACAGAGTATCGAACTCCTCCTGAAACTGCAATATCTGATCAGTCCAAGAAGTGAGAGCATCTATAACTTGAGTTTTAACTAAGGTAGAATTGGAAAGTTGATACCAGAATAAATTCTGTAAATAAGTCAAAATATCCAGATCCATACTCGGCTTAATAATCTCCTTCTCGAGCTCCTGATGAACAAGAGTAGGATCCATCATTCTACTGAACGCTAACAACTGCTGACTAGTTAAAGTTGGATAATGTTCCTTATAGTAGGATTGTCCGTAAGCTTCAAGTTGGTCTTTTCCAAGTTTGTCAACAATAAGCTCCTCTATATAGGCACGGCCTGAACCCATACAGAGGCTTTCAAACTCCCTTGCCGTAAAACGACTCAGAGGATCGTAATCTTCGACATCCATCCTTGGAAAGTATTCCAGTTGCTCAGGAGTTGGTAACAGATTGCTAATTGAGCCTATTTGATTTTCTATATGACGGAAGGCCCCCTTCTGTAAGCCAAATAATTCCGCCCAATCTAAGTTTCCATCCGTTTTAAGTTTTTTCCATACCGGACTAACCAATTCTAAGAACGAAACAAGAATTGACTGGGCAATAGCTGCAAACGGCTTCTCTAATTTGAGATGAGACAAGGTTTTTACTTTTCGCTGAGTAATTTGGGAAATTCCTAGTTGACTATTGGTAAAAACAATCAAAGAAGATAGTGCACTATAAATCTGAAGTAGATCCGTTATGATGGTCCCATTATCACAGACATTACTGAGCAGATAAACAGATGAAAAATCTACTAAGCTTGGCTGGTTGTCAACGTAGGCAACCAATTCATTCCGAATGGAGTTGGTCAATTGAGTTGGTTGATGAATGGGTTCTGTAAGCAAAAATAAAGATGTCGTTAATTGATTGCTAACAACAAAACGAAAATCATTCTTTACCTCCCCCATAATGTGCATCCATGTTTGAAACTCAGAGAAATTGTGTAATTGCCTTGTTTCTAAAAAGACATAGAGTAAGAGATTGTTAAAACTCGAAAAGTGGGCTTGACGAGTATCAAAAGATGAGCCAATCAAGTCTCGTAATTCAGTTTTGGAGATTGACAACATCTCACCATTGACATAATGATAATAACTATAGCCCTCCCCCTCAATCTTTATCTGCAAGAAATGTAGCTCCTCACGAAAGGCTGGCCACACTGTCAATAGGTCCTGGCGGACAGATTCATAGCGATTTTCAAGTCCTTCACCCAAAAACAATAGGTAGAGAGGGAATTCTGGATTCTCACCTCTGCCTAGATTGGCCTTATAGCTTTCCTGACGGAGTTGCTGTTCCAAACCTTCTTTTAATTCCAATATACTTGTCATGTATAAACTCCTCTCCTTTAAATATTTAACCCTGCTCCTTTTACTAAGCAATCTGGGATAACTTGTTCATCACTATGGATTCCAACAAGCTCCCAGACTATGCGACTAGTAAAAGCAAATCATAAGACCATATAGCCAAAACTAAACCAGTACCCTACAAGTTCAGTTTTGACAGATGTATGCCATTCCCTTATATGTCATAGGAATGGTATATATAAGCTAGGACAGGGTTACTGAAGATTGTTAATCTGCTTATGGGTCAGGTAAAGTTTATTAATTTCTATTAAGAAATTGATAATGTCATTAGACTGAGTATACTGTGCTGCCAGCATAAACCACCCCTGTACTCTATTCTGGGACATGAAGACATCTAATTTTGTGGCAGCAAATTGCAGTTCAGGTGCCAAGACTTGAAGACGTTGGCGTGCTGTTTCTGTCATTTGCTCAACCAAGTCCTTATCAATTTCTTTATAGGATAAGAAGGCCTGATAGAGTGGAATGCTACCAAATTCCATGGTAAAATCTGACAGAGTATGAACAGTCTGCAAACCAAATTCATCTTGCGTATAGCTGACAAGGTTCCCCTCAACATCTATCACACCTGTAAACAAGGCATCTGCAAAGTTTTTCAATTGGCGAACGCCTACAGTCAACTGTTCAATCTTAGCTTCCACCTGTTTGGTCAATTCCTCAACTTCTAAGCCAACTCCCTTAAGCTGGTCAATCGTTTCTCTAAGTGGTTGATGGAAGGCTGGCGAGCTGATAAAGTAATCTCGACGCAGTGACTCTATTTGGGAGTGATCTCCATCTGTCCTTAGGACCATGCCACTGGCTACCAATGGTGGAGTTTGTAAATCTGATAATTCTTCGATAGCTGCTTGAAGCTGTGCTACTTGAGCCGGGCTATTCGCGTTTTCAACGGTTTCACGTACGCTGTCAAATACCCCTTGAATCTTTTGAGAGGCAGAAGGGTCAAGGGTCAGGATATTGCCTGTTCGATCAATCAATCCGTAATTTTGGACTTCAGCATAGAGATCTAGTGATTCATCCAAAATTTCTTGTAGTTTTGGATGTCGAGTTGTATCTTCTAAGACAGAATAAGGGGTCAAGCTAGGTAATTTATCCCAGTTGCTAAAGGCAGGCTCTTGTATCTTCTCCCCTTTAAAGTTGACACCCTCAAAGTAATGACAGCCTGGAGATTGTTGGGTAAAGTATGCGTGCTGATATTGACCTAGTTTAAAGTAGGCAGATAGAGGAAGACCGCAAGCATTTCGCATGAGATAGATACGGTCTGACAGGTTAGAGGACTTGATGGTCCAATCATTACCACCTCCACCTTGATTGAGAGTTTTGCTTGCAGCTTCAATAGCTGTTGAGGTTATTGGAATAGAGATAGACTTTATCTCAGCGATATCTGTCCTTGACCAGACCGCACTATCGAATGGAAAGAGAGGTTCAGCCTTTTGTTCCAATGGTACAATAAAGTTGTTGTAAACATTATTGGCCAGAACTGCAGCATTCGTAGTCCCATACTTATCCTCTAAGAAGCTATCGATACTTCGACTCGCATATTTACTAAAAACTCCATCGACAAAGAAGTCAGTGACAAATTTAGCAATCTTATGCTCGTCCCTATCTTTCCAAATCTCCCTATCTCCAATCAAAGCCTTTACAAAATCTTTCAAAGTATTCGGTATATCTACTGCATTCAACTCTGCATTTAGAGTTGGTTGCAAGTCTTGAATCGTCATTAGTGGCATGATAAAGGAATGATTTTTACTCCACTGTTGCATCGCTGCCAAGGTAGTATGATTGAGTCTAAAGGTTTCTAAGAGCTCCTCCATCACTTGAGCTAGAACCTGATAGTGGATTTTGCTAAGCTCTCTAACCTGCATCTCCAACGTGTCTAAGAGTTCTCTCATTTCTTGTAAGACTGCGATTTCAAACTTAGCTTTGTGGAGTTCTTTCATATAAAAGTTATAGGCCTGATAAGCTTTTTTAAGGGTAAGTTTGCCGAGAAGTTTATGTTTCGTTTCCTCAAAATGAACACGAGCACCGTCAAACTCTGATTTGCGTTGCCCCAGCTGTCCCAACTTGTACTGCAGGCGCTGATCATTGGTTTCTTTCAATTCAGAAATGACATTTTGAATATTGTAACTAGTTGCTGCGTTGAAAAGATTAGCCACAAAAATCGGTCCAGCATTAATATCATTCAACGGGTCATCTAGTTCTTTAACTATTTTCGAAAGCAAGGAGTTTGAATTGCCAGCTCCACCTGTCAAAATAGGATGGCTAGAAGTAAGGTGATTCTTATTTTTGACAAGTGTCCCACTCTTATTAGCAATCTGGGTGGCATAGTGGTCATCCATCTCTTTATCCCCCATGGTAGCAACATAGTTATGGTCATAAGGATAATCGTCTAAACTTTCAGGGAGAGTAGAGTCCGTCAAAAGCTCTAGAAGTCCATCATATAAGTTGTCATAGCCCCTACCATTTGACCAAGCTAAAGCTACAAGTGCATTAACATCCTGCTGCAATGGAGAGTTGCTCTGAATCTTTGCAAATCCTTGAAAAACTGCAGATGCAAGATAGGTATTGATTTCTCTCATGGGCACACTAGCACAGGAAGCACCGATGACAGTATAGTTCATCTCAGTTCCAGCTATTTTTACACTGTCAGCTAGAGTCACTTTCTGAGTGAAGTTGCTTTGCTGTTGCTTTAAATCGAAAACTTTGCCCTGAGCATCATTAGCCTTTGTAATCAGGTCCATAACATACTCAGCTGTGATGTTCATGGCATAGTTATAGGCATCTGGAATGACATTATTATTCGCATCCGTACCTGAAATCAAGTGACACATGTCAACCGGGGCCTTGTCCCACTTGACAGAGAATCCCCCCTTATAATACTGGGTGAAAGCTCCACCATTTTTTCCAATCTGCATACAATAGTCCAGCTCCTGCATAGAAGCATAGCCGTTAGACTGGATATATTCTTGCGTCCTGTTATCTGAGGCTGGGATTTTCGTAATATTCACATCCGGAAGGAAGAAATAACCAAAGATAGTCGCCTGTTGACCAATTTCTCTTGCGACATGACGAACCAGGTAGCAAACGTCTAGGAAGGCCCCTGCTCCTGTACCCCCAGAAATGCCAGAAAAGATATGTATTCCTATTTTGGGATTGTTCAAACCACTCATTGCTGCATTTATCTCAGCCTTGACTTTAGTTACAAAACTATCCGCTTGGTCCATCATCAAGAGGCGACCAACCTGACGAACTCCCCCTGCTCCAGGCAAAGACAAATCTGGTATAGGCATATTTTTTTTACCCTTAAACCATTCCATCTCTTTTCTTAGAGCTAGTGCTTTTTCTTTTTCACAAATGGCATTTCCATTAGCGGTATTGATCCCGAAAAATTCTCGATTGGTCAGCGAGAGCCACTCATCTGCTGTTCCTTGACCAGATATCGTTCCCGCTCCTTGAGTATCTGTAGCACTATCTACACCTAGGAAGCGGAGATGTTCATAGGTAGGAACCACGCTGTTCGGATTATCTGGCTTGAGACGAGCATGAACCTGGGTTTTTAGGTTTCGAATACAGTCTACACCTGTACCACCTAGACCGATAAAAAGCTGAGCAACATTATCTGCCTGGTCTGCCTGTTGAACAGTAGAGACGATACCCCCACCTGCACTAAGAAGTAATTTATTATAAACCATTGGTTTTCTCCTTTATAAATATTAAATTTTTGTATCTGGATGAAGTCTAACTGACTTCAACTATTGAAGTATGAACTATATAACGCTGACTAACTAGCTTAACTTTTCTTGGAAGCTGGTTAGCTCGGACTGAAAAGCCTTGACTTCTTCTACATTCCATCCCATATATAAAGTAGCGAAATTCATCTAATTGTAATCAAAATTAACCTGCTACATCATCTAATAGGTGGACGTTTGACTGGCTTGACTTTAGGTATTTTAGGCTTGCCAGGTTTGAAAGGCATTGATGGTCTTGTTTTTGTTTCATAAACAATCTCCAGTCTCTTAGTACCTTCTTTATCTATCGTAATAGCAGCGCGATTTTTCACTGTAACCTTTTTAGTGGATTGACCTTCATACCAGACTGGTTGGCTAGTAATAAAATATACATACCCCTTACCAGTTGCTTGGAAGTAGGTTTTGTTTAAAGGTAGACCAAGCTCCCCTGAGTTAATAAAACTACCAAGATAGGCTCTGCCTCTAAATAAATCCGAACGATTGCCAGAAATAGCTGGTTGATTAGGGAGATAGGCAGTTACTCGAATAGTGCCATTGAATGTTTTCATGGTTAACAGATAAGCAGAAATCGAGAAGAACAAAGCTCCTGCTAAAATGAGAGCCAGGAGAGCCCAACCGACATTAAAAGTAGAAACAACTACTTCAATTTCTGTCGACAAACCTCCTGAGTCTATTGCCTGAATAGTAAAGGCACCCTTAGAAAGACTGAAATTCTTCATCTCTAAGAGGTTATCTTTTGAAATCGTGTAATCGTCTTCCATAAAAGAAGAGGATATAATTTGGTAATGAAGAACTTTATCTTCCTTATCTTTGGCTAAGGTATTCAAATCTAAACTATAATCGCCACCTTTAAATGGAAATGTAATAACCAAATCTTTTACAACTTTTTCCACAGGTGTAGGTGCCGTGTTGTTTTTTTGCTTTTCAGTTAAAGCCTGACTGGAGACAGTTATTGGTCCAACTTTACTAGAGTATTTTTCTAACCCATTACCAGTTACTAAAACTTGATAATGATAGATACCTTCTGGTAGTTTTTCATCTAATGTAAAGCCTTCATCCGCAACAGTCATTTGGGAGCGTTTAAGTTCTTTTCCATAAGAATCAAAGAAGATCGTATTGGCTGTATAGCCTTGATAATCCTCTTTTTTACTAGCTACTTTATCACCATCTTTTAACTTAGCGTGAATAGAAATTGGATCTTCAGGATTGACTAATAAATCACTAGGTTCTGTCGTCACTTCAATACCAAGTTGACTATTGTAAATCATATTGATTTTTACTTGCTCACCAGGTGTTCCTACTGTAATTAACTTCCAATTACCTGGTTGGACATCCTTAATTTTCAAAAGAGTTACCTGATCTGAGACTATTGGTTGGATTGATTGTTGATTTTTTTGAGGATCAAAGAGTTCTAATTGACTAGGCTTCCCATTAATGAGAATATTAACTTCCTCAACACCTAGTCCTGGTACTGTGAAATCTGTTTCTAATCGCCCATTTGCAGGGAAAACACTGTCCACTAATGATACGCTCGAAGTCCCATAAATTAAACTATAAAAGGACTGGAAGACTTGTTGTAAATCCTGAGCAGTTTGAATCTCTTTAAACTCTCCTCCAGTAGCTTGAGCAATCTGCTTCATCTCAGTAGTTTCAGCATCACCATTAGCATTCAAGGCAATAGAATAAATCTTCACTTTTCTTTCCCTAGCGGTCTGAATAGCCTCAGCTTTTTGCTCAAGAGATGTCTTTAACTCACTGTCAGAAGGCATGGCCGACTCACCATCACTTAAAAACATAATAACACTTGGTAAATTTTTATCCCCCTGACTTTCCAACATGTTCAGAGCAGTTTGCAAGCCCTCCCCAATATTGGTAAAACCGTGAGGAGCAATGCTTTTAATATCTCCAATCACAGCATTTTTTACATCAATTGAATCTGCTAATGCAAGATTGCTTTGCTTATCGATGTGGGTTGAAAACACTACGCTTCCTAATAAATTCCCTTCTTCTGTAAGCAAGTGAGAAAATTGATGAATAGCTTCATATCTCATCCCAGAAGGATCAGTCTCTTCCATGGATTTGCTGGCATCTGTAACCAAAACAATATTGAAACGATTGCGATTATTCACAAGCTCCTCAGCATAACTAGAAATTGTATGAGCAAATTGGCTACAAATTACAATTACTAGAAATAGTATCCTCATTATCTTTTTCATATATTTGTCCTCTCAATCTATATCACCAGTATCGATCATACTCTTTTAAGATATAGTCTTTGTCAGCTGATTGTTGCTTAATATGCCCATTCACCAGTAATTGGTATTCAACACCACCAAAGAAGCTTGTAGCCTCAATAACTTCAATACATTCACCTCGAACTATTTTCGATGCAATAGATATTTTCATATTCAGTACCTCTATATCATTATTTATTTGTGAAATTCTATTTTTGATTCGTATAACCATACATTTGTCATCAGGTCCTGCTATAATTCCCCCTTTCTCCATATAAGTCCGAAGACGTTTATCAGATCAAAAAGTCTTAAAATCCCAGTAAATTAATTTTATATTGTAGCTAGCTATTTCTCTTTTTCCATACGACCATATACCTTAAATAGTTCTGCACGCGCCTCCTCAATTTTTTGCTGCCGTTCTTTCTCATAATCTTCAGATGTTTCTTTATTATTTACCTCTGAAATTTTTGGTAAATCTTCTTCTGTAACATCCCAATTCTTTTGATCTAAAGGCCACTTAGCTTTTAGGTTATCATTTGTATCAGCTGTAAATATATCTTTTTCAAACTTTATCATGTTTCAGTTTCCTATATTTTTTATAAAGCGCAAGCCTTTCATATCTGGGTAGACTACAATTCATTATCAAGTAAGAAGCAATAGTTTCCTTAAGTGACTTTTGTTCAACTTGACCTTCAAGTCCTAACTCTTTTGAGAATAGATCTTCCAGAATATCTAAATCATATTCTTTCAAAATGACTGATATATCGAAATTAGATAATAATTCATCCAACAAGACCTTATAAGTTTCATCTATGCTAATAAGTTCCTCGCCAGGATATAAAGATTTTACTTTTTCAAAAGATTTAGCTAGTATATCCTCACGGCACCATCCCCCTGTCGATTCAACCAAAGGCATATATACCAACTTAGGTCTAAAATCCCCCTCAGAATAAACCGTAGCATAGCCTTTACGCAGATTACTTAAGTAAGCTTTTTGTTCCTCCGTCATATTCATGGAATCTCCAATACAATCCCTATCTTCTTTCATGACTGTCCTATGAACTATTTTTAAGTTAGTATTTTTTAAACAATCGCTTGCTAGCTTAGTCGGGATTTGATCTGCAATCACAATTGCTTGACCATAACTTCGTATTTCTGCAAGTAAATTAGTAAAAAATTCAACTGCTTTTGCCTTGGGTGAGTCTGAATCTGTTTCATATTTTAATAAACGGTGGGCCTCCTCGATTAATAAGAGATGTTGAATATCATGGTGTCCAACAGAAAGATTGAAAGATTGTCGATATTCATATAATTGGGTTAAAAGTAAACCTATCACAAATGATTTAGTCTCATCATCACCTAAATCTTCCAATTCAAAGACAACTGGATATTTAAGTAATTTTTCAATGGGAAAACTTTTTTCGACATCTAGCATCATTCCCTTGCCACCTAAACGCAGCGAATTAACTCGAGCTTTCAAACTTGCTTGTATGTTAGATCGTATTTCTCCGGTATACCCCGACTGATTCGTTATTTCATCAATCTTTATAACTAAATCTGTAAGTGTGGGATAACTTGTTATCCCCTTGATATTAGTATTACTTACAATATCCCAACCACAATCCTCATAAACAGAATAGAGAGCTTGTTCTAGAATGAAAGGAGTCGGAGCCACCATATCAAAACTTGCCTTAAAGGTTGCAAAAAGACGATCGATGTGGGACTGCAATGAAACTGTTCCTATCACCTCCATCGGATTTAACCTAAAAGGAACGCCTCTGCTGACTGACTCTTCACCAAGTGTAAATACTAAAACTTTTGGAGTACCGCTTTCAACTAAACTATTCCCCAAATCCCAATATTCCCGTTTAGCTGATTCAATAACCCAAAATGGAACACCATAACTACGATGCAACTCTGTAACTAAAGACTTACTTGTATTAGTCTTTCCGCTACCAGTCATACCGACAATAAGAGCATGTCGCGTCAAATCATCAATGTCTATTTTATAAGTATTGTTAAGCTGGTTTCCGGGATTACATATCCTACCTAAGGAGACCATATCTTTTTTTCGTTCTAACCTATTAGCTACATCATAAGAAACACTAGCATTGATGAAAAAGTTCGGTACCTCTTCTTCGGGATATTGAAAATAGGTAGCTAATTGTTCTGTTGTCAAAAAGGTCGAACTTAAATCTGAATACAGTTCAGATGAGTCCAATTCAGAATTATACATATGTTCCCACTTGAAAGGGTCTTGATATGTGATCCAACTATTTGTAACAGAGTAAGACTGATCAGAAAAATGTAAAGGAAGGATTCGAATTGGCTCAATAATCTGCTCAGATTCTGAAAAATAGGCCTTGATTAATGAAGATAATAAGGACAAATCTTCAATTTTCTTAGTTCCGATAACAATCTGAGTTTCCCAGATACCTCTGGATATACCATTCTCTAAATTCGAAGCTGTTACTTGCAATTTTTCATAATAACGTTTTGCAAATAAATCCTCTGTAGTTAGATTAATTGTCGTTCCAGCCTGTACATAGCTATCTGATTTATTAAGGTATGAACTAACCTGACCTTGTTCTTTCAAAATCAACTGTTGCATCCTAGAGATATTAGAGACAGGAACGCGCTTACATTTTGTAGAAATAAAAAAATCTTTTCCCACCATTCCTTGAACCAAGGAAACAATTCCAAGTTTATCCTTATCTTTTAAAACACGAGGAATTCCAATAACTAAACTGAGAAAGGGATAATTGGCATCTAATTTAACATCTCCAATATCACTTATTGAGTATTCATAGAAATTTGCTGAAAAAAGATCTCTTACTTGATGCAAATAGGGTACTTCACATCCTAAATATATACCTACCTCTCTTCTTTCACCTACAATTAGAAAAGAGAGCATGTCATTGTTTAAACCTAACCCTAATAAAGAATTTAGTTGACTAGCATAAAAATATCCTATTTCCTCTTGGGGCCGACTCAAGCCGTTCACTCTAAAATACTGCAAGTCAGAATTGTAAGATACATCTTGATTAGAGAGATCAATCCCTCTCAATTCGTAAGGAACTAATTTTCGCCTAGAAAAAGAATTGCTTCGAGAATGAATATCCATCAATACTAACGCCTCCCCATTAATAATTTATAAGCAATGAAAAGTATAAAGACAACTAAAAATAGATACCAGTATGTTTCTAATAATGAAATGATGACCATTAATAAAACAAGAATGATAACTAACTTAAAAATACATCCTGCCACTTCAACACCTCCTACTTAATAGTGAATCAAGAGACTAGTCATGATATTGCTTGGCAAATAATAAAGCAATAATAATACATACAAATACAGCAAGTGTAACAGGAAGATTTTTCAAATATTTATGGACAAGTAATGCCGCAGATGTAGCTGTTACTATACAAAACAACAACATAAAGCCCGCAACCCGATAATCCACAGATTTTGATCTATATACTACACCATTTGATACATCTTTAATCGTTCTAGCCACAAGTTGGTGATTATGATTAAAATAACCTGTGACTTCGATCATATTATTCACCTGTACCTGATAATTTCCTCTCAAATTTCCAAAAAACAAAACGTAAAGTGTCTCATTCTTATCAACACTTAGTTGAATATGATGAACCCTTCCAGTCATTGAAAAATTCTCACGTCTTAAAAAAGCATTAAACAATCTGATACCAATTCTAGCTTGATCAACATGACACTCTGAAGATATCACTCTACCGCATGGAACTGTATTAACACGAGTACTGATTAAATTCAGTTGCTCACTTGGCCTAATACTTGATTCAACTGTTGTATCTCTGTGGGCAATAAACTCACTCTTAGGAGTACCTCTTGAATCAGTACTTATCGGCTGTCTATTTTCTTTTACACTTGATTTTCTAGAACAACCTGAACAAAGCTCCCCTTCCGAATCAACGAAAGCAACTTCACATCGTTTACATAAGTTCATATATTCCTCCTATTTTAACATTACTATATTAACAATAAACAAAGTGAATTTCATTAATTTTAGAACATAGGAATTTTTTATTAATTTATGATAATTTAAGAATAATTCGATAAAAATTAAGCACATTATTTTCTAAATTCTGATAAAAATATAATTTTTTGACCATTACAACCATGTAGAAAGAACACTGACCAATTTTTTACTTAAATATTCAATAAATAAATAGAAATATTCATTTTATAATTGATAATTTGGGAATCCTAAACAAAAAATTATACCCTAGAAAGCTTATCCGTCAACAGAACAAAAAATGTACATCATTCAAACCAAACTTTATTAATTTAATTTTATAAAATATTAATATTTTCATTGTGATTGTTGCCGATAATTACTTTTAATTTTTCTAAAAATAAACTATAATATTTTCGAACGAAAAAGAACCATATATTTATTTAAGCAAGAATATTACTTTCTTCGCAATGAAATATATATTATAAGTGGTTATAGGAGGTTAGCATGGTGCAATTACTTCTTGGAGATGTATTTTCTAGCATATTAGAAACCAGTAAAGAACAAAAAATTACATCTGGTTGGCTGACTCAAGAATACGTGGTCAATACTATTTATCAATATTTTCAACTAAAAAAGAATATCAATGGTGAGGAAGTAGACTACTATGTTTCAGCACCCTCTTGCTCGCTCTATTTCCAATCAAAGAAAACACTTCCACCTTGGTACAGAAATGCTATTTTATCCTCTAATATGGATGAGCTATTTCTATCAATTACTGCAAAATTTGAAAACGATCACACCTTACCTTTAAAAGCTATCGTAAAAAAGCTAAGAAAAATCTATCTGCATGAAAATTTCCAACAGACTCAAATCTTCGAAAATGTAAAAACGAATAGAAATTTTTTTAATATTAATGAGTTAGAAATATGGAATAAGAAAAAGCAATATTCCTACATACTAACCGCCATCTTGTTCCACTGTTTACTTTTCATTCCCAATGATCGCTATTGCAAATACTATGAACATGATATAGCAAGTCTACACTTTAATGAAGATGTCGGTGAGCTAGTAACTAATGGACAATACTATAATTACTTCGAAAAAGACATCAGCATCAGACCCAGTATCGAGGATAGGACCTATCGAATCCTTACAAAAAGAAAGTACGAGTCCCCATTTCCAAATCCAGAATATTTTGATAAAAATACCTACTATATCAACTTCTATTTTGCTACAGAGGAGCTTTGTAATCAGCACTCTATTACCTCTCTCATTATTAACGGTAAGGACTATACTGAAAATAAATTAGAAACCATTTCGGACCTAAGCGACCAATTTTATCCATTTCCAATTAGAAAAGCTATTCTAATCGAGAATATTCCAAAAGCTCCACTTTATACTGTCAATTTAGATACTGAGTATGCTGCAGCTTTTCCTATTCGTTATGAATCATATAAGTTAACATCACCCACCAAACGATTAAAAGTCAGCGTCTCTATCTTCTCAAGAGAAAAACGTAAACTCTCACTATCATTAAAAACCTTCGGAGACTTTAATAGTCGAATTAAACCGATTGAACGAATCGAGCCCAATACGACAATGGCCTATTTTGAATTCCTTGATTGGACCATGCCTGGATCGGGTTATTCCTATCTAGTAAAGCCTTGGGGACCATTTTGGAAAGAGTTCATTCCAAATATAGACTAATCAAACTTTTTATATCTCCCTGTTTTACTCTCTAAGCACTCTCTTGGCAAATCATTTTTACATAACACAAAAAGTGCAGAATTGGTTTTCTGCACTTTCTTCTATTTCTTCCTAAAATACTGGCGTGTCTCCTTGATGATGACAGGAGAGAGAGCTAGTAAGGCGATCAAGTTTGGTAGGGCCATGAGACCATTTACAATATCAGCAATGGTCCAAATCAAGTCCAGCTTGAGGAAGCCACCAAGGGCTACCATTGCCACAAATAACAGACGATAAGGCAAGATGGATTTGGTACCAAATAGAAACTCAATACAGCGTTCACCATAGTAAGACCATCCGAGAATAGTTGTAAAAGCAAAAAGTACCAAACTAATCGTCAAGGCAATAGATCCTGTATTGCCAAAAACTGTTGCAAAAGCTGCCTGAGTCAGAGGTGCACCAGCTAATCCTTCTGTCGTCCACTGATCCGTCACCAAAATCGAAAGCCCTGTCAGACTGCAGATAATCAGCGTGTCGATAAAGGTACCCGTCATGGAAATCAATCCCTGCTCCACAGGGTTATCCGACTTGGCTGCCGCAGCAGCAATAGGCGCCGAACCCAAACCAGATTCATTTGAGAAGACTCCGCGAGCAATTCCGCGTTGAATGGCTTCTTTTACCGTTGCCCCTACAAAACCACCCATCGCAGCTGCTGGAGTGAAGGCAGATTTGAAAACTAAGGCAAGGGTTGGCAAGAGTTGATCCCAATGCACGGCCAAGACAGTAATACTTGCTAAGATATACAAAATCGCCATGAAAGGAACAACTTTGGTCGAAACGTCAGAGATTTTTTCAATCCCTCCAAAGATAAAGAAAGCAATTAAAATGGCTGTTAATATGCTGATCAGTTGTGGAGCCAAGCCAAAACTCATCTCCAGTGAAGCTGTGATGGAATTAACTTGCGAAAAGGTTCCGATTCCCAAAAGTGCCACCAAAACTCCTGAAATAGCAAAGAAAATCGCCAAAGGTTTCCACTTTTGTCCCATCCCCAAGGTAATGTAGTGCATAGGACCACCAGCCGCTTGTCCGTTGGCATCCTTTGTTCTATATTTGATCGCTAAAAATCCTTCTGCATACTTGGTTGCCATCCCGAAAAAGGCCGCAACCCACATCCAGAAAAGAGCACCCGGACCACCCGTGGTAATGGCTGTCGCAACACCAACAATATTGCCTGTTCCAACTGTTGCAGCTAGAGCGGTACAAAGGGCCGCAAAGCTGGACACATCCCCTTGACCAGACTGGTCACTGGAGAAAATCAGACGAAAAGCCGTCGGCAATTTGCCAATCTGAAACACTCCCAAACGAAGAGTGAGATAAACACCCGTTCCGACCAATAGTAACAAGAGGGGCGGTCCCCAAACAAGATTGTTGATAGCCTTAAATAGTTCTAACATAGTTCCTCCTAAGCGTTTCTAATCAGATAAAGCTGCCGGAAAAACAAAAAGAGGCTGAACACTTCAACCTCTAGAATCAACGTGAAAATATAGAAAAAGCCTATTTTTCAACGCTCTGTCCTTTTACCTGAGAGTTTCAGTAGCTCTACTTTTCCAAGCAGAACTACCTTGCCCCTTCGGTGCCAAAATGGTCTCTCCAGAGTTCCGTCCATTGAACAGTCAGTTTCCCTTCTACCCAATATCAACCGGTTATTCAGTTTTATCTAGTCTTATTTTAATCTAATTTCACGAAAAAATCAAGAATATTTTCTGATACTCAATGAAAATCAAAAGTAGCCTAGGAAACGAATCCGAAGATAGAACTGGAGTTCATCAAGGTAAGTTGATAACGGATAATTTTGATTTTCGAAGAGTATGAATTTTTACAAGTCTTCCATTTTTATGATAAGGTCTGCTCGCTCCCAAATCAAAGGATTGTGGGTGGCAATCACAATTAACCGATCTGGGCTCTTCAAGGATAACAAAATATCCATAATTTCTTGGGAGCTCTTAGGATCTAAGGCAGCCGTCGGCTCATCTGCTAAAATCAATGGAGGATTTTTCAGGATGACTTTAGCAAGAGCTACCCGCTGGGCTTCCCCTCCTGAAAGTTCATAGATAGGCTGGGACAGGTTCAGATAAGACAGCCCCACTGCATCAAGTGCCGCTTCCTGCCTCGATTTCCTTTGGTCTTTGGACAATTTCTGACCAATCAGTCCCAAATCCAGATTTTCTCTGATTGTCTGACTTTCTAAAAGACCAAAATTCTGAAAGAGATAGCCTAATTCCTCCCTAAAAAAGAGATGGGGCTTCAACTTTTTCAATTCCTTTCCCTTGTAGAGAATGTCACCTGCATCATAGGACTCCAACTTGGCTAAAATATTCAGCAAGGTCGTTTTTCCACTACCACTGGCACCTATCAAAGCATAGACCTTTCCAGCCTGCAAGTCTAGCGTTACATCAGAAAACAAGCTGCGCTTCCCAAATTTCTTTTGAATTGATTGAATAGAAAACATACTAGGCTCCTTTCAAAATACGGATATTCCAAGCTCCTTCTTTCCTCGCCTGCCACCTCAATAAGTAAAGGGCATTGATTATAAACAAGACAAAACTGATACTACTTATGAATATGTGACCTGTTACTACTACGCTCGCTCCCAAGGCTAATAAAAGGGCCAGTAGCTGAACCGTTAGGTATTTCTGATGAATGCCCAAAAAATCCATCCCTGCAATTTCCTTGATGAAAATCTCACGTTTAAATTCTTCAAAGTATAGAAGATTCATGGTATTAAACAGGACAATTGATGTCACAATCCCTAAAATGGCACCCATAGATGTTGAAATGGTCTCTATCCGAATACGATCTAAAAGTTCCGTAAAGAGGGAGGAACTACTTTTCACTTCATTGACAAACTGAAACAGATTTCTTGCCTTCAATTCGCGCAAAAGTTTATCTCTATTTTTAAATAAGATACTGCTATCTACTTCATTCAACCAAAAGTCAGCAGATTCTTTTCCCAGACTTGACGGTGCCAGCACAACTAAAATAGAGTCTGTCAGGTATTGCACATGTTGACCAGAACGATGATTGTAGATAAACTGCTTCTGCCCATCTTTTAGATAAGCAACTTTTCCCTTAATGGTAGCTGAGCGTGCTTGATTAGCAGGTCTAACCATACGATTGATATAATCTTGGTAAAGATGGAGATAAGTATCACTTTGAGGGTGCAATTTTTCAGGTAATAGAAGTTGAAATTCTCCTTCTTGTAGAGGGTGCACTGCTTCTCCTTCTGCTAAGTTTACATCCTGTATCTGCAAATAATTTGGACTAACGTAGAGGGTGTTGCCTGCTGGATGGTAGCTGTCAAGGCGTGTCCCATCTTCCAGTTGGGAACCCATTAAATAGGCATTCAAATTACTTTTGACAAAGAGCGCGCCGTCTTCCTCCAAAGCTTGCTTTAGTAAAGGATACCAATTTTCAGGCGAATTTAGTCCTGAGCGACCATCCGCAGAAATGTTCCAAGCTAAACTATAGTAATCCCCTTCATTCTCCCACTGCTGGGCACCTACTTGGTATTCCTGCCAAATCCCTGAATAATAGGCGGTTTGAGTCACACCCAATGACACCACCAGTAGAGCCAGCATTTGCCCCATAACCATAATGGTCAGGATTCCTTGCAGGGGCATCTTCCCTTTTAACAAGGGTAAAAAGTGATAGGTCCGAATGGCCAAGGTAAATGTAGCAACGAAAAAAAGGACAATCAAACCAAGCAAGAAATGATAGCCCACTAGAGCTGCGACCAGATAGTAGACAGAATAGCCATCTAATCCAACGAGGTAGGCCAGTCCAACTGCTGGAAGAACCGCAAATGGGATAGTTAGAGCTATCTCTTTCGCATTTTCTTGTAGAGATAGTAGAAATAAATGCCAACGTGAATCTCCTGCGATCAAACGGATACCTGCTGTACGCAACTGCCTTACATTGGCAATCACGACCAAAGCCATATAGGTAATGAGAAAGACCAGTATGGCTAAGAATTGACCACCTTGTGTCAGAAATGCTAGTAAAGTAGCAATAGTCGATGGCTTCCGAATCTGAACTTCATCAAATCCAAGCGAAACAAGAAGAGAACAAAGCTCCTCTACCGTCGCTTTCCCTTGGAAAATAAAATATTTGGTTAAAAGTGTAGACTCCACTTTTTCTGATGACTGAAATTCCTCTAGTCCTCTTGGTAGGGGAGATTGACTAAAATTATCATAAGAAAAGGTACGTCCGCCTGATGTACTTGGCTCAATCACTCGTCTGGCAATGACACTATCCGTCTGTTGAGAATATTCCTCTAATCGCTGTCGTACATCTGAGTAAGTCACGTCCTCAGATATCGACAAGGTAGTCACAGAAGGATAATAATGAACTAGCATAGTCTCCTTTTGGCTAACCCCCAACCAAATCATAAAGACGGCTAGAATGATCGTCGATACAAGTACAAATTTTCCTTTCATCACAATCACCTGTCTTCCTATTCTCTAAAATGTAAGAAATAGGCTAGGAAAAAATTCCAATGTCTCTGCTAAGAGTTCGCTTTAATATCTCAGCTAACTGGTTGATTGACAGCAAAATAGCCACTTCTTAAACTAGAATATTATCTATGTATAAATCATTATATCAAAATTATCTTTTCTAACATACTATTTCGACACAAAAAGCCTATTCTTGGCGAATAGACTTTCTACGTTCCTAAATTTATTTAAGCAAATCCAAAAACAGGCCATATCCTGCTGCTTCCATTTCCTCTCTCGGTATGAAGCGAAGGGCTGCTGAGTTGATACAGTAACGGAGACCGCCTTTATCACGTGGTCCGTCGTCAAAGACGTGACCAAGATGAGCATGTCCAGCCCGACTGCGGACTTCGATGCGGTTCATGCCGTGGGAAAGATCTTGGAAATAAGTCGCAACTTCCTTGCTGATTGGTTTGGTAAAGGAGGGCCAGCCGCAGCCTGAGTCAAATTTGTCTGTCGAGAGAAAGAGGGGCTCGCCAGTCGTAATATCGACGTAAATGCCAGCTTGGTCGCTATTCCAAAACTCATTTTCGAAGGGTCTTTCCGTCGCAGCTTCTTGAGTGACTTGGTACTGGAGTTCAGTCAAGCTGTCTTTTAAGACTTGCTGGTCTGGCTTTTGGTAGTCTGCAACATCAATCAGAGGGATTTTTGCCTGCCCAAGATCGATATGGCAGTACCCTTGGGGATTTTTCTTGAGATAAGCCTGATGGTAGTCTTCGGCGGGGATGTAATGCGCGAGTGGCTCCACTTCAACGGCTAGGGGGCGTCCGCCAAAGAGCCGGGACTGCTCCGTCATGACCTGCTCGATGGTCGGCAAATCAGCCTCATCAGTGTAATAGATACCAGTCCGATACTGGCGCCCCTTGTCAGGTCCCTGCTGATTGACAGAGAAGGGATCAATGACGCGGAAATAGTAGAGGAGAATTTCCCGCAAGCTAATGTGGACTTCATCATAGGCTAGATAGAGCGTCTCTGCGTGGTCTGTTTGTTTGAGGAGTTGATAATTGGTCGTCTCCACCTGTCCATTGGCATAGCCAACGCTGGTGTCAAGAATACCATCTATCTGGGAAAAGTAGCCTTCCATCCCCCAGAAACAACCGCCTGCTAGGTAGATTTCTTTCATGTGAACTCCTTCTTATCTGCAAGCGTGGTTTCGTCACCCTTACAGATTTTTTTCTTTCATTTCTGCTTCCATTTTGAGGCGTTGAACCTTCATGGTCGCAGTACGTGGAATGTCGTCATAAGCCATCAAGATAGGCTCTTTCAATAGTGGTAGGTCTGCAACCATGGCCCACCAAGCTTCCCAATTCATCTCAGCATCTTCTGCCAAAGCGATAATCGGCTGCGGTGCACCATTGACATCTCGGATAATCACAACTTCTGATAAAAAGTCCAATTTATCCAGCAATAAATCTTCCAAGGCAAGGTTGCTGTCGATGTGCTCAATGAGGTCAACCTGACGGTCTTTTAGAAGAAGTGTCCCCTCTGGAGTCATACAGCCGTAGTCACCACTATCCCACCAAGCACCGTACACATTATCTTGGAAGCGGGCATCTTCTTTGTAGTAGGTCACAGCACGGCCTTTTGACAGGAATTGGATATGGCCATTTTCTCCAGCTGGGAGAGGATTCCCTTGGGCATCTGTGATGCGTGCTTCTGTGTAACCTTCCAGACCAATCCCCATATCTCGTCCGCTAACTGTTCCTAGGTTTTCCAAGCGATGGTAACGTAAAATCATTGGACCACATTCACTTTGACCATAAACCTGCATAAAGACTGGACCTTGCTCTTTAGAAGCCTCCAAGAAGGCGCGAAGTGTACCAATATTGATAGCATCAAAGGTTGAATGGTAATAACGAATGCTACTAAAGACCTCTGGTTTTTCCTTGGCCAATCTTGCCCATTGGACAAAGTTATTCGGATGGGTTTCCAGAGCACTTGGACGATGAAGAGCAAGCGCCCGTTCAACATCATCTTTTCTTGCAGAAGAAAGCGGGTAGAGGGGGAATCCTAGCCCAATCGCCGACGACACGCCGATATTATAGCGTGAATGTACAGGGGAGATATGGAAGGTCAGCAAGCCTCTCTCCGTCATCTTGTCAAAAATAGTCTGTTGCCAAGCTACTCGCCAGCCCATGGTCTGTGCTGTATGGCAGATTAGTTTTGGAACACCTGTCGTTCCTGAAGTATGAGTCATGTATTGAATGACATCTTCCGGCAGGAGATTTTCTTCAAAAGCAACTGCTTCATGCACTAGGACTTGGGGTAAAAATACCTTTGTGACCAGGTCAGTTCGAGCCATTCCTGCTACACGTTCTTCCGTTTCTTGGTCGTAGACAATGAAAGACTTTTCCAATCGCTCCGCAAACACATCTAAATTCGAAGATGGCAAATGGTAGGAAATCATAACAGGAACAGCACCCAATGCCGTTACCGCTACTGCTAACAAATAGGTGTCGAAAGCTGGGCTCTTATACAGAACCACCTTGTCCCCATAGCCAATACCTGCCGCTGCAAATTGGGCGGCTCTTTTTTGAATGGCCTCATGAACTGTTTGATAGGTATTTTCCAATCCTAATTCAGGGAAGGATGCGTAGGGTTTGTCAAAATAAATGGCAACATTTGGAAACTCTCGAGCTGCTGTTTTAAACTGACGATAGAGATTTAATGGTTTGTAACTAATAGTTGACATATCTAACCTTTCTAAAATGACAATGATAAGGTTATTATAACATCTTGTGCCAACCTTCACAATCTTATATCTTTGTATGACTCACAGTTGTAAAAAAGCAAGTAGTCAATCCACCACTTGCTTTCATTTTCAATTAGCCAATCTCTGCCAAGATAGCTTTGATTTGGTCTTTGGTGTGAACACCGGCAACCTGTTTCACAACCTGTCCATCTTTTTTGAACAAAAGAGTTGGGATAGACATGATACCAAACTGACGAGCTGTGTTTGGGTTTTCATCAACATCCATTTTGTAGATGCGCAATTCATCTTCGTCCACTTCGCCTGCTAATTGCTCTAAGATTGGTGCCTGCATACGGCATGGACCACACCAAGGTGCCCAAAAGTCAACAAGGACTACACCTTCTTGTGTTTCAACTTCAAAGTTTGCATCTGTAATAACTTGAACCATAATTTTCTCCGTTTCTGTTTTTCTACTATCATTCTACACCAAATGAAAAGAGAATGCGAATATTTGCTACGGACCAATAAATTGAATAGACATACTTTAGAAATCTTAATTTGAAAAGCAGACTGATCAAGTTAAACAAGACCGCAGGGTGACGAGGGGGAACTGAGAAATTGTTTTACTTATAAAGTCCAGTTGTAGTAACGAGACAGGGTGACGCTACGGAAGAGAAATGAGATAGACATGCTTAAACAATTGTGATTTGAAAGCATGTTGATCATTCTAAACTAGACTGCAGGAAGACAAAGGGGGGAATGGGAGACTGTTTTGCTTGTCAAATCCAGTTGTAGCCAAAAACAAGCTCACTCTTAAAAGGTCTTCCCTACATAGCCTGCTAAGGCTTCAATGGTTTGGGCTTGGTGGTGATCAGCAAAGACTGTCGTATCTGTATTTAGAGCTTGGATAGCCACCATGTCTTCTTCCGTCAGTCCAAAGTCAAATATGTCAAAATTCTGACGGACACGCTCTGGATTGGCAGATTTCGATAAGGAAACAATGCCTGACTGGAGTTGGAAGCGGAGCATGACCTGAGCAGTTGTTTTTCCATATTTGCTAGCAATAGCTGTCAAAACAGGATTGGTAAAAACATCGAATTTCCCTTCTGCAAAGGCTCCCCAACTCTGAACTTGAATTCCCTTGCTAGCCAGATAGGCCCGCTCTTCTGGTTTTTGGTGGAACACATGTAGTTCAATCTGGTTGACCATCGGCTTCACAGTATTAAAAAGAGATAGGTTAGCAATCTGGTCTGGTTTAAAATTGGACACGCCAATGGCACGGATTTTTCCTTCTTGATAAAGTTCCTCCAAAGCTCGCCAAGCTCCAAAGGTATCACCTACTGGCTGATGGAGCAGATAGAGGTCCAGATAGTCCAAACCTAACTTCTCCATAGAGGTCGCGAAAGCTTCTTTGGCTCCTTGGTAGCTCATATCTGAAATCCACAATTTAGTTGTAATAAACAGTTCTTCTCGTGGCACACCAGCATTACGAATGGCATGACCAACTGCTTCCTCATTTCCATAAGCCTGAGCTGTGTCAATCAGGCGATAACCTGTCCGAATAGCTTCTTCGACAACCTGCTGGCAGGTTTCTGGATCTGGGATTTGGAAGACCCCAAATCCAACTGTAGGCATCTCAACTCCATTGTGTAGTGTAACTGTCTGCATCTTTATTCTCCTTTGTCTAATCGTTCCTGTTCAAAGCGTAACAACTGACTATCATAGGTCGCTACCTTATGACTCAGCATCTCCAACACGGCTTCTTGCTTGGGCTATTTGATCCTTCAATCGCTCTTCCTGCTCCTGTAAAATAGCCTTTCGAGCAGCAATAGTACGATCACCCTGTCGCACAAGGTCAACATAATCCACCAAACTTTCAATAGACATCCCAGACTTACGAAGCATTTTGACCAAGAAGAGCCAGTCAATCGCCTGTTGGTCAAACTGCCGATAACCGTTTTTGTCTCGCGGCACCTGTAAAAGCCCGATTCGTTCATAATAGCGAATAGTATCATGGGATAAACCCAATTCCTCCGCCACTTCTTTCATCGTTTTCAAGAGATCACTTCCTTTCCAGCCCCTGATGATATTATGATTATAAACTATGGAGTCCACTCCATAGCAAGAGAAAAATAAAAAAAGTTGAAAACTTCAACTTTTTTCTGTTAAATCCACCACATAGGTTAATTCTTGATAGACATCTTCTATGTCAAAGAGATCCAAGCCAGCTTCTTCGCTGACTACATAAACACCTTCTCTCAAATAGTAGGGAACTGGCTGACCTTCCATATCTGAAAAGGACAATCTGCCTCGCTCTAAATCAATTCCAAAGCGGAAGGTTGGAACATCTTGTGGCGCTCCGACCACTAGATAATCCGAACAGACTACCTCACCACCCCATTTCTGATATAAATGGTTGGCTGCGTCATCCTCACGAGTAAAGATGGCTAGTTTCTCTACACCTTGCTCTCTCAACTCCCGCTCTGCTTTTTCAAAAAGCGCCTGGGCAATACCCTGCCCTTGAAAGTCAGGGTGGACTGCTAGGTTAGTAAAATAAGCAGTACGCTTACTCGGTGCGTAAATATAAGACTGGCTGCACTCTTCCGTGTAAATATCGATGTCGATTAGACCAACGATTTGTCCGTTTACTTCAGCCACCCATTCCACACGGTAGTCATAAACGTCTGTCATTAGTTCGGGCTTCTCTGTTTCTCTATCATCAAAGAAGGGAGAGAAGAGGTAGCTGAGTGCCTTACAGTAAACCCATCCTTTTTCATCACTGGTTTGATATTTTCTGATAATCATATAGACCTCCTAACTTTATATTACTATTTTTTTTGAGTTTTGCAACTGTATTCAAAAGCACCTGCAACCTGCAGGTGCTTCAGATTGCAGACAAACATCGTTTTGGTGTTTGTCTTTTTACTGTTTTTAGAGAAAAATGGCTGTTTTAATGCTGAAACCACCCCATCTGGACAAAATAAAAAGGCCTTCTT
>NZ_JARQPL010000005.1:0-2835 GCF_046032535.1 Streptococcus suis
ATAGTCAAGTTAATGTTATTACAATTGTTAAAAATTTGGGGTTGAAAAATCCCCATAAACTTATTTTACGAGGAGGAGAAGAATGGATAAGGAAGTTCTAGTACAGGTTTCGGATGTGAGCAAAACTTACTCTAAGAAGAATTGGTTTGGGCAAGAGCAACGTGTCGATGCTTTGAACGGTGTAAATGTGTCTATTTATAAAGGTGAGACACTTGGTCTGGTTGGTGAATCAGGCAGTGGCAAATCGACACTTTCTAAAATTGTCTTAGGATTGGAAAAGGCTAGTCAAGGCCGAGTTGATTTTCCTGGTTTGACATCAGAAGAATTAAATAATCAAGCCCTGCAAGTGATTTATCAAGACCCCTATTCTTCTCTCAATCCCTACCTGTCGGCCTTAGAACTGGTCAAAGAACCTCTCTACTCACTTCCTAAGAAGGAGGCGGAAGAGAAGGCTCTAGCTATGTTGAAACGGGTGGGTATAGAAGGGGATGCTGTACACAAACGCCCTAAATCTTTTAGTGGTGGGCAACGCCAGCGAATTGGCATCGCTCGTGCAGTCGTTTCTCATCCCCAATTTATTGTGTGTGATGAACCGACCTCGGCCCTTGATGTGTCGATACAGGCGACCATACTGGATTTGTTGAACCAGTTGCAAGAGGATTTAGGACTGACCTATCTCTTCATTTCTCATGATTTAAACTTGGTGAACCAATTCGCAGATCGTATTGCGGTCATGTACAAGGGAAGCTTGGTTGAAATAGGACCAGCACAGGATATTTTTCAAAATCCCCAACATCCCTATACCCGCTACCTCTTGCAATCCAATCTGAGCCTTGATCCACAGGAGGCACGTGCTCAGTTGCAAGAGCTATCTCAAACTGGGCTTATAAAGGATTTTGTAACAGATGGTGTATGGACTCAGGTGGATAAGGAGCATTTTGTACTAAAGGCAACTGATAAATAATTTTTATCAGCCCATAAAAGTTCTATATTAGACAGGGCTAGGTAGCCATGCTACAATTGAAAAAACGAAAGAAAGGGGCTTTTTATGGGAAAGGTGATTATTGGAATTTCAGGAAATGAGCAAGAATTTCCGACTAAATCTGGTCGCGTATATGTAACGGTAGCGCGAGAATTGGCAGACAGCGTTCGTCAGGCAGGTGGTGTGCCAATGGTTATTCCTATGGGAACTCCTGATCTAGCTAAAGACTATATCGAAATGATTGACAAGTTGATTTTGTCAGGTGGTCAGCATGTGGATCCAAGTTTGTATGGCCAAAAACGTTTGATAGATAGTGATGACTACCTCTTGGAACGTGATGCATTTGAGTTAGCTTTGATTGAAGAGGCCCTTCGTCAAGGGAAACCGATTTTTGCTGTCTGTCGAGGGATGCAGTTGCTCAATGTTGCTTTAGGTGGAAGTTTAGAGCAGGAAGTTGCTGATCATTGGCAAGAGGGTATCGCGGGAACTTCTCATCGTTTACAGGTTAAACCAATGAGTCGTGTCAGTCAGTTGTTCTCTCAAGGTAGCTCCATTAATTCCTTCCATCATCAGCGTATTAAAGATTTGGCACCAGGTTTGGTGGCAACTGGACTAGATCCACGAGATGGAACCATTGAGGCCTACGAAAGCAAGGGGAAACAAGCCTTGTTTGGTATTCAATGGCACCCAGAATTTCTATACAATGATTGCAAGCAACATAGAGACTTGTTTCAGTATTTGGTGGATGTGTTTTAGTCATATTCTTTGCACTCAAGTAATTGAGTGTTTTTTTGTAATAATTTGCCAGTAAATACTTTATAAATCAGATAAAATTGTATATAATAACACTAATTAAAGGAGGATTATATGTTAAAGAAATGCCAAGAATCCAAAGGTTTTGGAAGTATTAGAAAAGGAATCCATGGAGCAGTAGGAGTGCTGGCTCTAGGTTTGCTGTTTTCTACTACGGATGTTGTCTTTGCTGATGAAGTGAGTGAGAATACTCCCACAACAGCAAGTTCTGAACAAGTCATAAATACTTCTGAAACTCTTAAATTAACTGCAGAAAATGATGTCGCAACATCAACCGGAATTGTAGGAAACGAGGGGGCTTCAGAGGTTGAAACCACGACAGGTACAAATTCTCCGACAGTAGGAGCTGTTCCTTCAACTGGTGTAGAAGCAAGTAATGTAAGCGAAGAGTCAATTTCAACTACACCAGAAACAAATACGAATTTAGAGGCAAAAATTTTATCGACCAGCTCTCCAGCTACAGATAGAGCAGCAGAGGTGTTGGAAGATCGTACTGCACCAAAACTTGTCTCTTATACATTAGATAAAACAGAGTATCAGGCCGGTGAGACCGTAACTCTAACAATTGATTCAGAGGATGAGAGTAACCTTTCCTATGTATCGGCAGATTTTAACTCCTCGGATGGAAGACAGAGTCTTTATTTTTCTTCCAGCGAAGTCGAAAAATTAGCTAATGGCTTATATCGTTCAGTTTTAACTAGCTCCATTCCAGAAAATCGCCCGAGTGACATTTATAATTTAACACA
The DNA here is from genome assembly GCF_046032535.1 of Streptococcus suis. GTDB lineage: Bacteria > Bacillota > Bacilli > Lactobacillales > Streptococcaceae > Streptococcus > Streptococcus suis_AK. The sequence goes on from NZ_JARQPL010000005.1 coordinate 2,542, forward strand.
TCTATCTCTAAGAGACGAGATTGGTAATATTGTTTATTATTATGATTCTTCGAAAAATACATGGTCAGAACATACATTTGCACCACTTTCGATGACGGTTACTGGTACAGTGAGCGACCGTACAGCACCAAAACTGGTTTCTTATACATTAGATAAAACAGAGTATCAGGCTGGAGAGACTGTAACTCTAACAATTGATTCAGAGGATGAGAGTAATCTTTCCTATGTATCGGCAGATTTTAACTCCTCGGATGGAAGACAGAGTCTTTATTTTTCTTCCAGCGAAGTCGAAAA
>NZ_JARQPL010000005.1:2935-5131 GCF_046032535.1 Streptococcus suis
ATTAGCTAATGGCTTATATCGTTCAGTTTTAACTAGCTCCATTCCAGAAAATCGCCCGAGTGATATTTATAATTTAACACATCTATCTCTAAGAGATGAGATTGGTAATATTGTTTATTATTATGATTCTTCGAAAAATACATGGGCAGAACATACATTTGCACCACTTTCGATGACGGTTAATAGTATTACTTCAGGTTCAGTCTTGATTCATTATCAACTTGAAGATGGGACTGCCATAGCTGAAGACAAGAGAATTTCAGGCGTGGTGTCGACGTTAGCATTCGGTTCGGAGGAGTCCGTTGCGACAGGGATTACATATGATACTAGTAGTGAAGCTCCATTGCTTCTGAATGGTATGGATGGTAGGCAGTATTATAAGGTTAAAGTAGACGGTGTAGAGCAAGGGCTTTTGAAAGTTGGTTTGACGGAAGTAACCTATACTTACACTCCTTATTTGGTATCTACAGAGCAGGTCGAAAAGAAAACGGGCCGTGTGATTGTTCAGTATCAAACAAGGTCAGGGCAAATTCTTAAAGAATCAGTTGAAGCCGTTCCAGAAACATTAATTAGTTATCGTGAAAAGACGGTCTTTGCAGATGGAACAGAGAGCTTATCTGAACCAATTCAAAGCTATCCAAATTTCAATGTCTATGATTATCAAGTACGGACAATTGAGCAAGATGGAAAAATTTATAGATTATCATATGAGAACCAACCTTCTCTTTACGGTGAACTTGTAGAAGGTGATACGGTATTGACTCTACAGTATATTCCTGTTCCTAAATTGGAATCCCTGACATTTGATAAAGAGTCTTACCAGCCGGGAGAAAAACTGACTGCTAGTTTTGTGGTTTCGTCTGAAGAGGAAATGGAGCGTATTTACTTTGGTCTATCTGATAAAAAACTGTCTAGTCAATATGTGCTTAGAGGAGAGAGTAATAACCCAATCAAGATTGCAGACGGACTGTATCGCTTTGATGTTACGGTACCAATAGCAAGTGATTATCCTAAGTCAGACTTATCTTTGGACTTTATATATTTGAATGCTAAAAACGAAAGTTCATCAAATAGCCTTTCAGAACCTGAAATTATTCAAAATATTGCTACCCAGGCTATCATCAACTCACCTAATATCGTTACTGATTTTTCAGCACCTAAGTTTATTGAGTTAGAAACTAGTCGAAATGAAGCTAAACAAGGTGAGACAGTTGAAGTGGTACTTTTAGTGGAAGATAATTCGAATATCACATCTGTTAATCTCGTATTTGAAAGTGAGTCAGGAACACTCCGATTTGGCGAAAATATTACGAATATTGAGCAATTGGAGGGAAATCGAAAAAGACTGACTTTATCTGAAACAATTCACTATTCTTATTTACCAGGACAATATGATCTGAGATATTTATATCTGACAGATATTTATGGTAATACGAGTTACTTATCCACTGTTGATAGTTTGCCTGCGAAAACCATTGTTGTCAATCAGGCTAATGATGTAGAAAATTTAAATCCGGTTGTTGAAACGACAATAGTAACCAATATTGAGGTTGTTGAAAAATCAAGTGGGCGAGTATTGATTCGCACAAATTTCCATGGTGAAGACCTTGAAGCAATGAAACAAGTGATTCGTGAGGCAATTTCAACATATGAAAATGAACATGGTGTAACATTTGATTTACTTGGTGCTGGTGGGACTCAAATCTCTTCAAGGTCAGTTACTGTTGGAAATCGGACTCAAACAGAGGTAATACGTTCATACCAGCAACTAGTTGTAAATACATCGGATAACCCTCTGCCTGAAATTGAGAAAAAACTTCTACCAGAAGGTGTGATCTACGATAATTCAACTATCAGGCAAGCCTTATATACTATTCAATTTAAAGATGGTGAATCAGTAGTTAAAGAGAGTCGGCGAGTTGCAAACTCCACAATTGATAATGTCATTCGTGATGAAAGTAATGGTATTGATGAAAGGGCATATTATTTTGAATCTGTTGAGGTAAGTCAAGGTTTCACTACAATTTTTAGTAGCGATTTGAATTATAATGGTCCCTTTTATGAAATTGTTGTCAATTTGAAATCAAGCTCGAAAGTAGAAAATATAGAAGTAGACTCACCAGTCGAAGAAACGCCGCCAACTTCAACAGAAGTCGAACCGCCAGTCGAAGAAACGCCGCCAACTTCAACAGAAGT